>NZ_JBEYUF010000006.1:0-323204 GCF_040643355.1 Micromonospora sp. NPDC047187 | reverse complement strand
CCTACATCACCTCCCGACCTCACACAATCTACAGCTCGCCGCGCGCCTCCTTAACCCCCCCGCCCCCCACCCCCCCCGCCCCCCCGGCGCGCGGGGCGGGGCGCCGGGTCTCTGTCCGCCCGGCGCGCCGGAGGCGACGGGGGCGCCGCGAGGTCGGCGGTCCAACTGGCCGTCCTCGACCGGTTCGTACCCGGTCGGGCACCGCATGGTCGGTCACCTGCCGGTTGGGCGCTCCTCGGCAGGCTCGCGACGGTCGTCACCCTTCCGCGCGGCTCATCCCCATTCCGGCCACTCCGGGCCGGTCCCTGCCGCACAATCCCACGTTTGCCGAGCGTGTGCCAGGGAAGCAAGCACCGTGACGGACATCTCGGACACCCTGGCCAGCATGCCCAGCCCGGTCGATCCGGAGCCGACCGGCATCGAGCTGGAACAGACCCTCTTCGAGGTCAAACGCGTGATCGTCGGGCAGGATCGCCTCGTCGAACGCCTGCTCACCGCCCTGGTCGCCAACGGACACTGCCTCCTGGAGGGGGTACCCGGCGTGGCCAAGACACTGGCCGCGCAGACCCTCGCGACAGTGGTCGGCGGCACCTTCTCCCGGATCCAGTTCACCCCGGACCTGGTGCCCTCCGACATCGTCGGCACCCGGATCTACCGGGCGTCCAAGGAGACCTTCGACATCGAGCTGGGCCCGATCATGGCCAACCTGGTGCTGGCCGACGAGATCAACCGGGCCCCGGCCAAGGTCCAGTCGGCGCTGCTGGAGGCGATGGCCGAACGGCAGGTCTCGATCGGCGGGCGCAGCTGGCCGGTGCCGGAGCCGTTCCTGGTGCTGGCCACCCAGAACCCGATCGAGTCCGAGGGGGTCTACCAGCTCCCGGAGGCACAGCGTGACCGGTTCCTGATGAAGGTGGTGGTCGACTACCCCAGCGACGCCGACGAGCTGGCCATCCTCTACCGGATGAGCACCGACCGGCCCACCCCGCGTCCGGTGCTCGACGCGCAACGGCTGCGGGACCTCCAGATCCACGCCGAGCGGGTCTTCGTCCACCACGCGTTGGCCGAGTACGTGGTGCGGCTGATCCTCGCCACCCGCGACCCGGGCCGGTTCGGGCTGCCGGAGATCGCCCCGCTGTTGGCGTACGGGGCCAGCCCCCGGGCCACCCTGGGCCTGGTCGCCGCCGCCCGGGCACAGGCCCTGCTGCGGGGACGGGAGTACGTGCTGCCCGAGGACGTCCGCGAGCTTGCCGTCGACGTCCTCGCCCACCGGCTGGTGCTCTCCTTCGACGCGGTGGCCGACGGGGTGTCGGCCGAGAGCGTGGTGCGACGGCTCGTCGAGGCGGTGCCGCCGCCCCGGCTGGCCACCGGGCACCCGCAGCAGACACCGGATCTGGCGGCGGCATGAGACGCGCCGCCGTCGCGCCCGCCGACCCCGGCCTGGCCGAGCTGGCCCCGGACCAGCGCCTGCGCCGCCTGGAGCTGACCGTCACGCGCCGACTGAACGGCCTGCTGCACGGCCAGTACCGTGGTCTGCTGCCCGGTCCCGGCAGCGAACCGTCCGGCAGTCGCGAATACCGGCCGGGCGAGGACGAGGTCCGGCGGATGGACTGGGCGGTGACCGCCCGGACCGCAGTGCCGCACGTCCGGCAGGTCGACGCCGACCGGGAACTGACCACCTGGCTGCTCGTCGACGGCAGCGCCAGCATGGAGTTCGGCACCGCCGAGCTGGACAAACGGGAACTGGCGGTGGCCGCCGTCGCGGCGGTCGGCTTCCTGACCGCGGGCGTCGGCAACCGCCTCGGCGCCCAGGTACTGCGCGCCGACGGGGTACGCCGCTTCCCGGCCCGCAGCGGGCGTACCCATCTGCTCTCCCTGCTCCGCGCGCTGCTCGCCGCCCCCCGGGCCACCGCGCCCACCGACCGGCCGGGGCGTGGGCCGGAAACCCCACCGCCCGACCTGGCCGACGGCCTCGACGCTCTGCACCGCATCGCCAACCGGCGTGGGCTGGTCGTGGTGGTCTCCGACTTCCTCGACGGCCTGCCCGACGACCCCGGCCAGACAGCGCCCTGGGAGCGGACCATGCGCCGGCTGGCCGTCCGGCACCAGGTGCTGGCGATCGAGGTGACCGACCCGCGTGAGCTGGAACTACCGGACGTCGGCCTGATCACGCTCGTCGACCCGGAGACCGGTCGGCACCGCGAGGTGTGCACATCGGACAGTGGGCTGCGCGAGCGGTACGCCGAGGCCGCCACGGCCCAGCGCGAACAGGTCCACCAGGCGCTGCGCCGCAGCGGGGCCACCCACCTGCCGCTGCGCACCGACGGCGACTGGAGCGCGGACATCGTCCGGCACGTGCACGCCCAGCGTCGGCTGGCCGCCGCGCCGGTCGGCCGCCCCCGGGGAGGTGCCGCGTGATCTGGCAGTCGCCGTTGCGGCTCTGGCTGCTGCTCGGCGTGCTCGCCCTGGTCGTCGCGTACCTGGTGCTGCAACGCCGACGCAGCCGGTACGCGGTCCGCTTCACCAACCTGCGGCTGCTGGACCGGGTGGCGCCGGAGCGGCCCGCCTGGCGTCGACACGTACCGGCCGGGCTCTTCCTGGCCATGCTGGCGCTGCTCGTGGTCGGCTTCGCCCGACCGAGCGCCGAGGTCCGGGTGCCCCGGGAACGGGCCACTGTGATGGTGGCGGTGGACGTCTCCACGTCGATGCTCGCCACCGACGTCGAACCGGACCGGTTGGCCGCGGCGAAGGAGGCCGCCCGGCGCTTCGTCGAGGGCCTGCCCGACGAGTTCAACGTGGGTCTCGTCGCGTTCGCCGGCAGCGCCGCCGTGCTGGTGCCCCCGGGCATCGACCGGGACGCGCTCGACGAGGGGATCGACCGGCTCGCCGAGGGCATCACCGGTGTCCAGGGCACCGCGATCGGCGAGGCCATCAACACCTCACTCGGCGCGGTCAAGAGCCTGGACAGCGAGGCCGCGAAGGAGACCCCACCCGCCCGGGTCATCCTGCTCTCCGACGGCGCCAACACCTCCGGGATGGACCCCATGGAGGCGGCCGCGGAAGCGGTGAAGGCGGAGGTGCCGGTGCACTCGATCTCGTTCGGCACCCCGTCCGGGTTCGTCGACCGAGGTGGACGACCCATCCAGGTGCCGGTGGACGGACAAACCCTCAAGGCGGTCGCCGAGGAGACCGGCGGCATGTTCCACGAGGCCAGCACCACCGACGAGCTGCGAGCCGTCTACGACGACATCGGCAGTTCGGTCGGCTACCGCACCGAGCGGCAGGACATCTCGGCCCGGTTCATCGGCCTCGGACTGGTGTTCGCGATGGGTGCCGCCGCCGGGTCGATGCGCTGGTTCTCCCGGCTGCCCTGACCGCCGCGCACAACCGACGTCGACAGTGAGGAGTACGCATGGCAGTGCAGACCGGACTGGGCGAACCGCGCGGTCCCTGGTTCATCTCACCGGAACTCGACCCGGACGGGCGCGGGTGGTGGGACACGCCCGAGCGGGACCCGGGAGGGCGACGGCCTGGGCGGCTGCTCGCCGTGTTGGCAGTGGTGGCGGTCTCGGCCGTCTCCGGTGCTCTCGCCGGCGGCGTGGTGGCCAGCCGGGACGGGGCTGGGGGCCCGGCAGCGGCGTCCGCCGCCCCGGTGCCGGCCGAGCTGGTCACCGCGGCCGAGCGGACCGTACCCGGGGTGGTGTCGGTGCTGGCCGGCGGCACGACCGGCGGATCCGCGACCGGCGGGTCCGCGACCGGTTCCGGCTTCGCGGTGGACGACCAGCAGCACCTGATCACCAACGACCACATCCTGGCCAAGGGGGGTGGCGGGCCGGTGACAGTGGAGCTGCCCGACGGCCGCCGGTTCGCCGCCGAGGTGGTCGGACGGGAGCCGCGCAGCGACCTGGCGGTGCTGAAGGTGCCGGCATCGGCCGGTCTCACCCCGCTGCCCCTGGCCAAGCCCGGCGCGACCCGGGTCGGTGAGCCGGTGCTCGCTGTGGGGTCGCCGCTCGGTCTGGCCGGAACGGTCACCGCGGGCATCGTCAGCGCGCTCGACCGGCAGGTGCGGCTCGGCAACAACCGGCACACCGCGGTGCAGACCGACGCGTCCATCAACCCCGGCAACTCCGGTGGGCCACTGGTCAACGCGCGCGGGGAGGTGGTCGGGGTGAACACCGCCATCGCCACCATCGACGGAAACGGCTCGATCGGCATCGGGTTCGCCATCCCGATCGACCAGGTGCAGCAGACCGCCGACACGATCATCGGCAAGGGCGGCTGAGCTGCCCGAACGCCCTGACTGGGGCCACCACTGTCAGATATCCGGCCGGACGGCATCGGATCATGGAAATATTACGCTCGGTATGGATACTGGCGGAGGTGGAGCGTCCTCTTCTCACGGTCCTCCTGCTGGTGGGCCTGGTCATCGGATGTGCAGTGGGGTCGGCGTACGCCCGGGCACGACGCGGGTGGAACGATTACCAGACCGTCAAGAAATCGGTGCCAGGCGCCCGCCGGGGCGCCTGGTCGCTGATCCGCGGCGTCGTCGTGAAGGCCGCGGTGATCGGGGTGCTTCTCTTCGGCGCGGTGGCGTACGCGGCCGTCGGCTCCGACGAGGAGACCGCCGGGCCGGCACCCAGCCAGTCCCCGACGCAGAGTGAGCCTCCGCACCGATGACCCCCGGCGGGTCGTCGCGGGTTAGCCTCGGGGCGTGGACGACGGACTGCGGGTGACCGACCGGTGGGTCGTCCCCGCCGGGGAGCTACGGGAGCGCTTCTCCCGCTCGTCGGGGCCGGGCGGGCAGGGTGTGAACACCGCGGACTCCCGGGTCGAGCTGAGCTACGACGTGGCCAACTCGCCGGCCGTGCCCGAGTGGCTGCGGCCGCGGGCGCTGGCCCGGCTGGCCAACCGCCTGGTCGACGGGGTGCTGACGATCGCCGCCAGCGAGCACCGGGCCCAGCTGGCCAACCGGGAGGCGGCCCGGGCCCGGATGACCGCCCTGCTGCGGGAGGCCGCCGCGCCCCCACCGCCGACCCGCCGAGCGACCCGCCCGTCCCGTGGGGCCAAGGAACGCCGGCTGGCCGAGAAGAAACGCCAGTCCCAGCGCAAGCGGGACCGCCGCGCCGACGACGACTAGGCCGGGACGGCGACTAGGCCGGGACGACGACCAGGCCGGGACGACGACCAGGCCGGGACTACGACCAGGCCGGGACTACGCCTAGTCCGGGACGACTAGTCCGGGACGGCGGCGAGCAGCCGGTCGCGCAGCACGGCGGCCCGCTCGGCGAACCCGCGCTGGGCCGCCGCGTACTCCGCCCGGCCGTCCGGAGTCTCCACGCGCACCGGCGGGTAGCCCAATGCCGCCAGGTCGTACGGGCTGGCCCGCATGTCCAGCGTGCGGATGTCCCGGGCCAGGTCGAACGCGTCGGCCACCAGTTCCGAGGAGACCAACGGCGACAACTTGTACGCCCACTTGTACAGATCCATGTTGGCGTGCAGGCAGCCCGGCTGCTCGTGCGCGTGCTGCGTCTCCCGGGTCGGGGTGAGCAGGTTCAACGGGCGGGCCGGCGGGGTGAAGAACCGGAACGCGTCGAAGTGGCTGCACCGCACGCCCCGCTCCTCGACGATCCCGGCGGTGCGTTCCGCGCTGAGCCGCAGCGGCCAGGCGTTGTGCCGCAGCTCCTCCCGGGTCTGCCGGTAGACCATCGCCCACTCGTGCATCCCGAAGCAGCCGAAGTGCGGCGCACGTCCACGCGTCGCCTCGAGCAGGGAGCGGATCCAGGCGATCGAGTCGCCGCGCCGGGCGCGTACCCCAGCGGTGTCGAGGGTGACCCCGGCGGTGCCGGCGCGGTAGTCGCGGCCGAACTCGGCCGGATCGGCGTCCCGCAGCTCGACCCCGGGCCCCGGATGCCAGCGCCGCAGCTGGGCCGGGCGGTGCGAGTAGTAGGTGAACAGGAAGTCGGCCACCGGATGCCGCTCACCGCGCCGTCGCCGGGCCAGGTGCGGGGTCAGCCAGACGTCCACCCGCTCCTCGTGGGCCCGTCGGCGGGCCTGCCACTGCGTCGCGTCGAGCACGGCGGGGGCGAGGGCGGCGGTCACGCACCCAGGGTACGACCGCCGCCCGCACACCGATCAGGGCATCTGCACCCGGACCCCGGCGGAGAACACCCCGCTGCGCAGCTCCAGCTGCTGGGGCGGATCCCGCCCGTCCACGGTGAAGACCAGCGGGAGCACCATCCGGGTGCCCGCCGCCATCGGGTCGGCGAAGACGTCCCGACCCAGGTTCGCCGTCCGGGTGGCCGACTCGTCGGTGCTCACCCAGCGCCCGCCGGGCAGGTACGCCCGTTGCAGCTCGCTGTGCCAGGGCTGGTGGTCGCCGGTGACGTTGCGCACACCGACGGTGGCCTCGCAGCGTCGCCCGTTGGCCGGTGCGGCACCGCCGCCGTCGGCCTTCCCGGCGGTGCCGGGCGCGCCGCAGGTCATCCGGTACACGGTGAACTCGAACGCCGACTCGCGCAACGGCACGCCCAGCGACCCGTTGACCCCGGTGCCCACCCACGCGCCGCTGGTGGGCTGCTTCTGCGTGTCGATCGCGGCGACCTGCCGGGTCGCCGTCCAACCCGCGGTGCCGACCACACCGGCCAGCACCACGACGGCGGCGCCCACCAACATCCAGACCGGCGGGGTACGCCGACGCCGTACCGGACTCGGCGCTGCCGGGCGCGGGTAGACCGTCCCGCGGTCACCCTCGGCGCCGCCGCCGGTGGACAGCGCGGCGGCCGTCACCCGACGCCCGCGCCGACGTCGCCACACCCACACCAGGGCGGCGCTGATCAGCAGCAGGACCGCCAAGCCGGCGAGCAGCACCGGGTAGCGGCGCCACGGCGGCGCCTCGCCCACCTCGGCCGCCGGTGCCGCTGCCGCCTGCCAGGTGGCAGTGGCGCAGTCGTACGGCCGGCTGCCGTCACTGGTGAACGCGCAGGTCGGCGCGGTCAGTGGCCGGCCCGGCGCGGTCGCCGCGAGCGCGGTGCCCAGGGTGGTGGTGCTGTGCGCGGGCAGCCGCAACCGCCAGGTCACCTCGGTGGCCGATCCGCCGGCCGGGGTGGACCGGCCACCACCGCTGATCGCGGTCGTCGACGAGCCGGGCGGCAGTTCCTGACGCACTGTGGTCTCCAGCGGCGAGTTGCTCACGTTGCGCACCTGGATCCGGTACCTCGGTGCCGGGCTGCTCTCCGTCGCGACCGCCACAGTGACCTGTTGCGGGGGCGCCGACGCCGGCGCCCGGGCCGATGGTGCCATCGCCGGTGGCGCCGAGGGCGGGGTGGGCTCGGTCACCCGCGCGACCATCGCCACCGGCGGCCGGGTTCCCGCTGGTGCTGCTGTGGCGGCCGGTGGTGCTGGCGTGGCGGCCGTTGGTTGCGGCGTGGCGGCCGGTGGTCGTGGCGTGGCCGCCGTTGGTTGTGGCGTGGCGGCCGGTGGTCGTGGCGTGGCCGCCGCCTCCGGAGCCGCCGTCGGCAGGGCCGGCACGGCGGCGAGGATGCCGAGGCAGTGCACGAACACTGCTAGGGCTCTGTGGTGTCGTGTCGATGCAGGCATACGAACGAACCTCCGGAGCCGACGCTAGGGGCGAGCCACCTCCGTGCGGGTACGAAGTCGAGAAGTCCGCCCGGGTCACCTCCAGCTCCGATAGGGTGCCGCGCGCTGACGGGTTGAGCACACCCGAGTGCCGGTCCTGGCCGGTTGGGGCGTCGGCGGCGCTAGATTGGCCGGGTGCGTATCGCTCGTTTCGCCCATGCCAAGGGAATGTCGTTCGGTGCCGTCGAAGGCGAAGCGGAGGCCGGGCCGCAGGGCCTGACCATCGCCGAGATCGAGGGCCACCCGTTCGGCAATCTCTCCTTCAGTGGGGCCCGCTGGGCCCTCTCCGACGTCCGGCTGCTCTCGCCGATCCTGCCCAGCAAGGTCGTCTGCGTCGGCCGCAACTACGCCGACCACGCCGCCGAACTCGGCAACGAGGTGCCCAAGGAGCCGCTGCTCTTCCTCAAGCCGTCCACCTCGGTGATCGGCCCCCGGGACGCCATCCGACTGCCGATCTTCTCCAAGCAGGTCGAGCACGAGGCGGAGCTGGCGGTCGTGATCGGGGCGCCGGGTGCGCGCCGCGCCGACCGCGCCGCCGCCGAACGCGCCATCTTCGGCTACACCTGCGCCAACGACGTCACCGCTCGGGACCTGCAGCGTTCGGACGGGCAGTGGACCCGGGCCAAGGGCTTCGACTCGTTCTGCCCGATCGGCCCGTGGATCACCACCGGGCTGGACGTCTCCGACCTGGAGATCCGGTGTGAGGTGGGTCGCAACCCGGAGGAGATGGAGGTACGCCAACTCGGCCGGACGAAGGACATGGTCTTCGACGTGCCGGGCCTGGTGTCGTACATCTCGCACGTGATGACTCTGCTGCCCGGCGACGTCGTTCTCACCGGCACTCCAGCCGGGGTTAGCCCGCTTGTCGAGGGGGATACGGTCACCGTGCGGATCGACGGCATCGGCGAGCTCACCAACCCGGTGGTGCCCGTCGCCTGATCCGTCTGATGCCCCTGTTTCCGCAGCTCACGGGTGGTTCGGGGGGATCGGATTTGGCCTGCCGGCACCGGGAGGGTAAAGTTCACTCCCGGCGCCGCAAGGGGCCAATGGGGTATGGGGTAATTGGCAGCCCGACTGATTCTGGTTCAGTTAGTCTAGGTTCGAGTCCTGGTACCCCAGCGCTGCTGGAATTCGCGAGAATTTCCAGACGCTGGATTCTGACGGAGTTCGACTCCGCCCCTTCGGGGGCGGAGGGTGGTCTTCGGTAGAGTGCAGCTCCTCCACCGGTAAGGTGGGGGAGCAAAAGTTGTTCTGGCCCCGTCGTCTAGCGGCCCAGGACGCCGCCCTCTCAAGGCGGTAGCGCCGGTTCGAATCCGGTCGGGGCTACAGCGTGCACAGCCCGTCTCACCTCGTGAGGCGGGCTGTTTCGTGTCCGCCGCCGGGCCCTCGGGTGAGAGCGCACCCCGCGCTCGTGCCCGGGTGCGGTGCCGCTAGACTACATTCGCACCGCCCGCGAGGGTGGTGAACGGAAAAGTTCTGGCCCCGTCGTCTAGCGGCCCAGGACGCCGCCCTCTCAAGGCGGTAGCGCCGGTTCGAATCCGGTCGGGGCTACAACCAAAGGCTCATCTCGCGACGCGAGATGAGCCTTTCTCGTCCCCACCCACCCCTCGCCTTGGTGATCAAGAGCTTTGCGTCACGACACGCGGCAGGCGGTGACGCAAAGCTCTTGATCACCGGGAGCGGTCGGGTTGGGGCGGGAGGGCGCGGCGCGGGCAGGGTGGGAGGACGGGGGAGGGGCAGGGGTTGGGCAGGGGTGGGGGTTAGAGGCCGGATAGGCGTTGGCCGGCTCTTACTACGGCCATGGCGTGGCGTTCGCCGGGGCGGCGGCCCAGGCGCTCGATCGGGCCGGAGATGCTGACCGAGGCGATGACCCGGCCGGTGCGGTCGCGGATCGGGGCGGAGACGCTCGCCACACCGGCCTCCCGCTCGGCGACGCTCTGCGCCCACCCGCGTCGGCGTACCTCGGCGAGGGTGCGGCCGGTGAACTTGCTGCGCGGCAGCAGCGGCATCACCGCCTCCGGCGGCTCCCAGGCGAGCAGGATCTGGGCTGCGGAGCCGGCGGTCATCGGCAGTACCGAGCCGACCGGAACGGTGTCCCGTAGACCGCTGGCGCGTTCCGCCGCCGCCACGCAGATCCGCTCGTCGGCGCGGCGCAGATAGAGCTGTGCGCTCTCTCCGGTGGCGTCGCGCAGCGCGGCCAGCAGCGGCTCGGCGGCGGTCAGGAGAACGTCCGGCGCGGCGTTGGCCAACTCGCCCAGACGAGGGCCGGGCCGCCATCTGCCCTGGGTGTCACGCACCAGCATTCGGTGGATCTCCAGGGCCTGGGCCAGGCGATGTGCTGTGGCCCGGGGCAGCTTGGTGCGTTCGACGAGTTCGGCCAGGCTGGCGCCGTCCACGCAGGCGGCCAGGATGACCACCGCCTTGTCGAGAACGCCGACACCGCTCATACTGTGTCCCACAAGCCGAAACTTACCTCCCAGAATTTAGGATGTCCAGATGGTGGGAGTCACTCCTGAGCCGAGGACCCTGGCCGAGAAGGTCTGGGACGCGCACGTCGTACGGTCCGCCGCTGGTGAGCCGGACCTGCTCTTCATCGACCTGCACCTGCTGCACGAGGTGACCAGCCCGCAGGCCTTCGACGGGCTGCGGCTCGCCGGGCGCCGGGTGCGTCGTACCGACCTGACCCTCGCGACCGAGGACCACAACACCCCGACCGGGTACGCCGACCCGGCGTTCCGCCTCCGCCGTGGTGACCTGCTCACCATCGCGGACCCCACGTCGCGTACGCAGATCGAGACGTTGCGCCGCAACTGCGCCGAGTTCGGCGTGCGGCTGCACCCGCTCGGCGACGACAACCAGGGCATCGTGCACGTGATCGGCCCGCAGCTCGGTCTCACCCAGCCGGGCCTGACGATCGTCTGTGGCGACTCGCACACCGCCACCCACGGCGCCTTCGGCGCGCTCGCCTTCGGCATCGGCACCAGCGAGGTGGAGCACGTGCTGGCCACCCAGACGCTGCCGCAGAGCCGGCCGAAGACGATGGCCGTGAACGTCACCGGCCGGCTCGCGCCCGGCGTGACCGCCAAGGACCTGGTGCTCGCGCTGATCACGCAGGTCGGCACGGGTGGGGGTCGCGGGCACATCGTCGAGTACCGCGGCGAGGCGATCCGCGCCCTCTCCATGGAGGGGCGGATGACCATCGCCAACATGTCCATCGAGTGGGGCGCCAAGGCCGGCATGATCGCGCCGGACGAGACCACCTTCGCGTACCTCAAGGGTCGACCGAACGCGCCGCAGGGCGCGGACTGGGACGCGGCGGTGGCGTGGTGGCGGACGCTGCCCACCGACGAGGGCGCGCGCTTCGACGCCGAGGTGACCCTGGACGCCAGCCAGATCACCCCGTTCGTCACCTGGGGCACCAACCCCGGGCAGGGGGCGCCGCTGAGCGCCCCGGTGCCGGACCCTGAGGAGTTCACCACCGACTCGGAGCGCACCGCCGCCCGCCGGGCCCTGGAGTACATGGACCTGCGCCCCGGCACCCCGCTACGGGAGCTGCCCATCGACGTGGTCTTCGTGGGGTCCTGCACCAACGGCCGCCTGGAGGACCTACGGGCCGCCGCCGACGTGCTGCGTGGCCACCGGGTCGCCGACGGCGTCCGCATGCTCGTGGTGCCCGGCTCCGCCGCCGTGCGCGAGGCCGCCGAGGCCGAGGGGCTGGACAAGGTCTTCGCCGACGCCGGGGCCGAGTGGCGGTTCGCCGGCTGCTCCATGTGTCTGGGAATGAACCCCGACACGCTGAAGCCGGGCGAGCGCTCCGCCTCCACCTCGAACCGCAACTTCGAGGGCCGTCAGGGCCGGGGCGGGCGTACCCACCTGGTCTCCCCGCCGGTGGCCGCCGCCACCGCAGTGGTCGGCCGGCTGGCCGCCCCCGCCGACCTGTAGAAGGGACCGACGAGATGGACAAGTTCACCACCCACACCGGCACCGCCGTGCCGCTGCGCCGGTCCAACGTGGACACCGATCAGATCATCCCCGCCGTGTACCTCAAGCGGGTGACGCGGACGGGCTTCGCCGACGGGCTGTTCAGCGCCTGGCGGGAAGATCCGGCATTCGTACTCAACGATGAAAACTATTCTGGGGCGTCGATCCTCATCGCCGGCCCGGAGTTCGGCACCGGCTCCTCCCGGGAGCACGCCGTCTGGGCGCTACGGGACTGGGGCTTCCGTGCCGTGGTGGCCCCGCGCTTCGGTGACATCTTCCGCGGCAACGCCCTCAAGGAAGGTCTGTTGCCGGTCGAGTTGGAATTGAAAGCCGTCGAAGAGTTGTGGGACCTGGTCGAGGCGGATCCCACCACTGCGGTGACCGTCGACCTGACCGCCCGCCAGCTCAGGGCGGGGGACGCGAGCTGGTCGTTCCCGCTGGACGACTTCAGCCGTTGGCGGCTCCTGGAAGGCCTCGACGACATTGGACTCACCCTCCGCCACGCCGGCGACATCGACTCCTACGAGGCGCGCAGACTGCCGTTCCTGCCCTCGGTTGCATAGCCGTTAGGCCGCCCGCGCAGCGGATTTCACCCCCATCGGTCCATCCGGTGGGGGTGAATCCGTTACGACACAAGGGCTTTTTTCTACCGAATGTTTGTGTCCCGGCAGCACAGGGCATACCGTGCGCGCAGAATGGCTCGCGACGAGTCAGTTGCACAATCGGGAGGAAGTCGTGAACAAGGCCGAGCTCATCGAGGCGCTCGCCGTTCGCCTGGGGGACCGGAAGATGGCGACGGCCGCGCTCGACGCGGTCCTCACCGAGGTCCAGGCGGCGGTCACCAAGGGCGAGAAGGTGGCGATCACCGGATTCGGAGCATTCGAAAAGCGTGTGCGTGGCGCGCGAACAGCGCGCAACCCGCGTACCGGCGAGGCGGTGAAGGTCAAGAAGACGTCAGTCCCGACCTTCCGCCCCGGCGCCGGGTTCAAGGAGATGGTGGCCAGCGGCAAGGTGCCGAAGGCCACGGTGGCGACGAAGAAGACCGCCACCAGCACCGCCACGGCCAAGGCGGCGGGCACGAAGGCGACCGGCACCAAGGCGGCCACCGCCAAGGCGGCGGGCACCAAGGCGACCACGGCGAAGGCGGCCAGCAAGAAGACCGCCCCGGCCAAGGCGAGCAAGACCGCCACGGCGACCAAGACGGCCGCCAGCAAGAAGACCGCCCCGGCCAAGGCGAGCAAGACCACCACGGCGACCAAGACGGCCGCCAGCAAGAAGACCACCGCGGCGAAGAAGACCACCGCCGCGACCCGGTCGACCGCGGCGAAGAAGACCACCGCGGCGGCGAGCAAGAGCACGGCGGCCAAGAAGGCGCCGGCGAAGAAGGCTCCGGCCAAGAAGGCGGCCAGCAAGCGCTGACCGACCCGTACCGCAAGGGCGTCCACCAGTGGGTGGGCGCCCTTTCGGCGTACCGGGACGGATTTTCGGCGTACGGCGACCCGTTGACCCTGTTGGTTCGCTCGCGCAGAATCGCCGTGCCGGCCACCCCTGGGCCGGCCCGTCGACGGGAAATGGGGCGCCGGTGCGCTACCGCCAGCTCACCACCGGCACGCTCGTGCTGGGCGTGGTCCTCCTCATCGACGTGCTGCGGGTCTGGCTGCCCGGCATCATCACCATCTTCGGTCAGGCGGCGTCCACCCCGGCCGAGCTGATGGGGGCGTTCGCCCTCGGCTGGTTCGTGCTCGCGATGGGCGCACCCGCCGTGGTCCGCCGAGTCGGAGCCCGCCCGGTCACTGTCGTCGCCGCTGTCGCGCTCGCCGTCGCCCGGCTCGCGCTCACCGCCGCTCCCGGCGGGCGTACGCAGCTCTGGTTGGCCACCGCCGGGTTGCTCGCCGGGCTGGTCTGGCTGGTCGGCGTCGCCACCGTCACCGACCGCCCGGTCCCGGGGCTGGCGTTGGGGTTCGCTGTCAACGCGGCAGTGCACGCGGTGCTGGACACCGTCGACCTGGTCTGGCGGGGTGACTGGGTGGCCTGGCTGCTCAGCGCCGTCGCGGTGGCGGTGTTCCTGGTCGGCACGGCGCGATCCGGCCGGCGCGGTGGTGCAGGTGACGCCCTCGCTGGCCCCGCTGACGCCCCTGTCGGCCCCGCTGACGCCGCTGCCGGCCCTGGTGGTGGCCGAGCCTGGCTGCTGGCCGGTCCGGCGCTGCTGCTGGCCGGAATGGTGGCGCTCTCCCCGGCGCTGGCCCGGACCGGTATGTCGTACCTGGTCGCCGGGGACGGGGTGGCTCGTTCGCCGCTGTTCGGCCTGGCGCCGGTGCCGGTGGCGGTCGCCGGGTTCCTGTGCGCCGCGTTGACCCGGCCACCGGTTGGGTGGGGCCGGGCGTACGGTCCGGTGGCGCTGCTCGGCGGCGCCGTGCTGTTCGCCCTCGACCGGGGCGACCTGCTCGTGCCGGCCATCCTCCTCGCCGCGGTCGGCCTCGGCGCCTGCCTCGCGCTGACCGACGACGCCAGCCAGCCAACCAGCGACACCGCCAGCACCAGCGCCTCCCGGCGGGGGCACGCGGTCGCCGCCGGGATGCTCGTCTTCGCGCTGGGAGCGGTCGGCTACTACTCGGCCTACGACCTCGGCTACCCCAACGCGGCGGTGCCGGTGGTGGTGGCCGTGCTGATCGCCGCCGTGGCGTTCACCGCCCGCCCCGTCGTCCACCGGCTTCCCGGGCCGTTTCCGCCGCTCCGGGCCGCCGCCGCGGTCACCGCGCTGGCCCTGCTGGCCCCGGTGCTCGCCGACGAGGTGCCGGTGGCCAGCAACCGGGACGGCCCACCGGAACGGTTGACGGTGGTGGCGTACAACATCCGGATGGGGTTCGGGCTGGACGGCCGCTTCGACCTGACCGGCCTCGCCCAGGTCGTCGACCGGCAACGGCCCGACGTGGTGCTGCTCAGCGAGGTGGACCGGGCGTGGTTGCTCAACGGCGGGCACGACACCCTGGACCTGTTGGCCGACCGGCTCGCCATGCCGTACGTCTTCGGGCCGGCCGCCGACCCGGTCTGGGGTGACGCGGTGCTCAGCCGTTGGCCGGTACGCGATCCGCGAACCCTGCCGCTGGCCGCCGTCGGCGCACCCACCGGAGCGCAGGCCCTCGCCGTCACGCTGGACCTCGGTGACGGTGTCCGTACCGCAGTGGTGAGCACCCACCTGCAACCGCCGCCCGGCAAGGGTCCGGTGGTCCAGGCCCGCGCGGTCGCCGACTTCGCCACCCGGTACGCGGCCGGTCGGCCGTTGGTGGTGGCGGGTGACCTGAACACCGAGCCGGGTGACGAGGCGTTCGCGGAGTTCACCAGGGCCGGCCTGGTCGACGCGCTGGCCGCCGCCCGACCGCTGGCGACCAGCCCGGCGGACGATCCGCGCCAGCAGATCGACCACATCTTCGTCTCGCCCGGCCTGACCCCGACTGATCCGGTCGCGCCGCGCAGCACCGCCAGCGACCACCTGCCGGTCGCGGTGACAGTGACACTGCCGCCCCGCTGACCAGGCCGCGCCCGTCGAACGTGGGCCCTACAGGCGATCGGCGGCGAGCAGCCGGTCGGCGGCGAAGGCGAGCAGCCAGCCGCCGCCCTTCGGGGTGGTGAAGTCCTCATCGGTGCGGCCGGTCAGGCGCTCCAGGGCGCCCGGCAGGACCTTGCCCTGGCCGCACACCGCCGACTGGCCACCGGTGCCGGCCAGCTCCAGCAGTCGGGCGGCGGTGGCCAGGACCTGCTCGTCGCTCTGCTGGCCGGGTTGTGGCTCGTCCAGGTCGCCGCAGACCTCGATCGGCAGGTCGAGCAACGCGGCGGTCGGGTCGAGTGTCTGCACGCACCGTCGCGGCGACGCCGACACCAGTCGGGCCGGCCGGATCAGGGCGATCAGCTCGGCCAGCGTGCTCGCCTGGGCCCACCCCTCGGCGTCCAGCGGCCGCCCGACGTCCGGGCCGGACCAGGTGGCCCGCTTACCGGCGTGCGCGTGCCGGACCAGCGCGACCGTCGCCGTGACCGACGGCAGCGCGGCGAACGCCGCCAGCACCTCGGCGTCGTGCGGGTAGCTGACCAACCGGATCGCGTCGTCCACAGCGAGCCAGCGAATGTCGTCCACCTCGGTGTCCGGTTGGAAACCGCCGCTGGCCACCGCGAGCATCGACCAGTAGTCGACCAGCTTGGGTTGCCCCTCGCTGCGGTACCGCACCGACGGCAGCCGCACCTGCGGCACGCCCCGCACGTCGGCCTCCTCGGCCACCTCACGGACCGCCGCGGCCAGCGCGCGCTCGCCCGGTTCCAGCTTGCCCTTCGGCAGCGTCCAGTCGCCGTAGCGGGGACGGTGCACCACGCAGACGTGGACGCCGTCGTCGGTCGGCCGCCAGGCCACCCCGCCGGCCGCCCGGATGCCCGTCACGGCAGCCAACTGGTGCGCCGTCGCCGGGTGGCCCGGTGCCAGGCAGCCGGCAGCAGTCCCCGCATCCGGCGTACCGACTGGCGTTCCCGCTCGGCCAGCCGTCCGGCGGTGACCGCCAGCTCGTGGTCGTCCGGTCGCTCGGCGGCGATCTCCAACCAGGTGTCCGCCGCCACCGCCGCGTCCTGGTGCTCGCCGAGCACGTCCTGCACCCGGGCGAGCGCGCGGGCCAGCCGCCGTGCGCCCCTGCCGACCGTCGGTGCCACAGCGTTTGCCGCGTACCGGGCCTGCTTGGCCTCCTTGCGGACGGCGTGCCAGCGGTCGTCCGGCGACTGCGGGTCGAGCCCGCCGACGCCGCCCGGCCCGGTCAACCGCTGCCAGGGGCGGGCCACCAGCGCGGGTAGCGCCTGCGCGGCGGGCGCTGCCGCCCGGCGGGTGAACCGGGGCGCGCCGGCGGCCAGCACCAGGGAGTCCACCAGGGCCAGGTAGCGCGCGGAGCCCAGCATCTCGTCGATCGCGGTGAGCGCCCGCCCCTGCCGTTCGGCGAGCACCTCGTCGAGCCGGTTTACAGCGCCACTGTCGAGCGGGCTCAGCGGATCGGCGTCGGCGGTACGGCGCAGCCGCGCGCGAAGCACCTCGGCGTCGCGGGCCGCGCCGAGCACGTCGGCCAGCCAGCGCAACTCGCTGCGCAGCGGGCGGGACCAGGTCTTCCGCAGCAACGGTTTGAAGGTGCGCAGATCACTGCGCAGGCGTCGACAGGCCACCCGCATCTGGTGCACGGCGGTGTCACCACCGGCGGCCGGGGCCCGCAGCCGGACCAGCGGGTCGTGCGCCAACAGCCGGCGGATCTCCTTGCGTAGCGCCTCGGTCACCACGTCACCGGCGCTCGGCTCGGCGGTCAGCCCGGCCGGCGCGACCAGATCAGGATCGGCCTGCGCCGTCGCGCCCAGCGCCCGTACGTGCTTCGGCGTGAACGACCCGCCCTGGGCACCAGCCTCGCGCAGCACCCCGCCGACCAGGTCGAGCAGCTTCCGGTCGCCGGCCCTCAGCTCCACCTCCACCTCGCGGAACGTGTCGGTGGTGGCGCCGGCGTCGTCGAGCACTGTCACCCGGTCGTCCACCACCTCGGCCAGGACAGTCCCGGCCCGGTCGCACACCTCGTACGCGTGCCGCACCGTCCGCACCACCGTCACCGGAGCCAGCGGCGCCCCCCGGTGCAGGACGGTGACCAACTCCACCAGCTCCGCAGGCGGCTGCCCCTTCGGCCCGGGACGGGAGATCTCGTGCCGGACGCCCGGCGTCCCGGTCGGCAGCTTCACCGTCCACGGCAGCTCGTCGCCCCGGCGGTGGCGCAGCGAGGCACCGGCCCGGGCCAGCCGCAGGTCGACAGTGTCGAGGTAGCGGGCGACCAGCGTCACCGGTGGCAGTGCCCGGACCCGACCACCGGCCGGGGCCGTGCCGGCCAGGTCCGGCAGCACGTAGGCGTCGTCCACCTCGTACTTCTGCTCCTCCTCGACCATCAGCTCAGCCTATGCGGTGCGCGGTCAACTGGCCGTGCCACCGACGCGGCGCAGCAGCAGTTCCTGCAGATGGGCTCGGGGGGCGTCGTCACCGCCGGTACGCCGGGTCCAGGTCCCGTCGCCGGCCAGTTCGAACGCGTCCACTTCGGGGCTCATCGCGGCGGTGAGCACATGGTCCAACTCGGCGCGGGCGATCGGGTCGCTCACCCGCACCAGCGCCTCCACCCGCCGGTCCAGGTTGCGGTGCATGAGGTCGGCCGAGCCCATCCAGAACTCGGCCTCACCGTTGTTGCCGAACCGGAAGACCCGGGAGTGTTCCAGGAACCGGCCGAGGATCGAGCGGACCCGGATGTTCTCCGACAATCCCGGCACCCCGGGGCGCAGCGTGCACATGCCCCGGATGAGCAGGTCGACGTGGACGCCGGCCTGGGACGCGCGGTACAGCGCGTCGGTCACCCCCTCGTCGACCAGGGAGTTGACCTTGAACTGGACCAGGCCGGGCATGCCCAGGCGGACGTGCGAGATCTCCCGCTCGATCCGCTCGATGAGGCCGCTGCGGATGCCCTGCGGGGCCACCAGCAACCGCCGGTACGCGGTCTGCCGGCTGTACCCGGTGAGCACGTTGAACAGGTCGGTGAGGTCGGCGCCGATCTCCGGGTCGGCGGTGAGCATGCCGAAGTCCTCGTACAGTCGGGCCGTCTTCGGGTGGTAGTTGCCGGTGCCGATGTGGCAGTAGCGACGGATCTGGTTGCCCTCCTGCCGGACCACCAGTGCGGTCTTGCAGTGCGTCTTCAAGCCGACCAGGCCGTACACCACGTGGCAGCCGGCGCGTTCCAGGGTGCGGGCCCAGCCGATGTTTGCCACCTCGTCGAAGCGGGCCTTCACCTCCACCAGCACCACCACCTGCTTGCCGGCGGCGGCCGCGTCGACGAGCGCGTCGACGATCGGGGAGTCGCCGCTGGTCCGGTAGAGGGTCTGCTTGATGGCCAGCACGTTCGGGTCGGCGGCGGCCTGCTCGATGAAGCGCTGCACGCTGGTGGCGAACGAGTGGTACGGGTGGTGCACCAGGATGTCCCCGTCGCGCAGGGTGGAGAAGACGCTGCGCGGCACCTCGCCCTCGGCGAGCCGGGGATGGGTGGCCGGCACGAACGGCGGGTCCTTCAGGTCCGGCCGGTCCGCCTCGCCGTAGACCTGCCACAGCGCGGACAGGTCCAGCAGGCCGGGCACCCGCAGTACGTCCTGGTCGTCCATGTCCAGCTCGCGGACGAGCAGCTCCAACATGTGGTCGGAGATGGACGCGGCGACCTCCAGGCGGACCGGGGGACCGAACCGCCGACGGGCCAGCTCCCGTTCCAGGGCTTGGAGCAGGTCCTCGTCGCGGTCCTCGTCGACCTCCACCTCGGCGTTGCGGGTGACCCGGAACAGGTGGCACTCGACCACCTGCATGCCGCTGAACAGCTGCCCCAGGTGCACCGAGATCAGGTCCTCCACCGGCAACATCCGGACGCCCGGCTGGTCCCGGTCCACCCGGACGAAGCGGGGGACGTTGTTGGGCACCTTCACCCGGGCGAACAGCTCCGAGCCGCCGTCCGGGTCACGAACCGCGACCGCCAGGTTCAGCGACCGCCCCGAGATGTACGGGAACGGGTGCGCCGGGTCCACCGCGAGCGGGGTCAGCACCGGAAAGATGTGCTCCCGGAAGTAGGTGCGCAGCCGCTCCCGCTCGCCGTCGCCCAGCTCGCCCCAGCGCAGGATGCGGATGCCCTCGTCGGCCAGCCTGGGCAGCACGTCGTCGACGAAGCAGGCGGCGTGCCGGGCGCCCAGCGCTGCGGTCCGCTCGGCGATCAGCTCCAACTGCGTACGCAGGGGCAGCCGGTCTCCGCCGCGCACCGGCAGGCCGGCGGAGAGCCGCCGCTTCAGCCCGGCGATGCGCACCATGTAGAACTCGTCGAGATTGCTGGCGAAGATGGCCAGGAACTTGGCTCGCTCCAGCAGCGGGGTGCGCTGGTCCTCGGCCAGGGTGAGCACCCGGGCGTTGAAGTCGAGCCAGGACAGCTCCCGGTTGAGGAACCGGTCCTCCGGCAGCGGCGGGGCCGCCGGGGGCTCGTCGTCGTCCCCCGGTGCGGCACCGGTCGGCAGGTCGTTGGGCAGGACCGGGTGGACGTCACCGGCGGCCGGGCCGTCCGCTTCGATGTTCGGGGCGGGGTCGATGACCTCGTCCAGCCCGGAGGAGGCGGCACCGGGGTCGTCGGCGAGCGTGTCAGCGCGGGCGGCACTGGCACGTTCGGCGCGGGACGGGCGGAAGCGCCCATCGGTGCCGCGCGTACGGGAGCCATTGCGGAGGTCGGTGGCGGGCGGGTGGGCCGGTTGCTCGCGAGGGGTGCTCACCCGCTCATAATCACCCGATTACGGTAAACGCAAAATGAACTTGGGCTCGCCGGGTCAGATCATCGTCGGCAATGTCACTCGGACAACCTCGCCGTCGGGATCGGTGTCGATGCGAACCCGCTGCCCGAGCCGGAGAAGCCGCAGCCCGGAGGCGTCGAAGGCCCGGGCGGGGAAACGCATCTCGGTGCCGTCGTCGAGCAGCAGGACACCGCTGCGCGTCGCCGCGTCGTAGCTGGCCACCGTGCCTTGCATGCTGGCACCGTACACCCGGCGGTTGGCCCCGTGGCACCAGCTCAGCCCACCGGGCGGCTCAGCCTGCGGCGCGGGCGGGCCGACCGGCGGCCACCAGTGCGGCAGTGCGCGGCCCGAGCCCGAGCCGGGCGGCGGCGGCCAGGTCCGCGGCGGTGTCCACGTCCCGGCGCAGGCTGGGCCAGTCGCCGTCGAGCGGCAGCGCACCACTCGCCGCGTGCGCGACCGCCGAGCCCACCCCGAAACGCGGATCCAGCGGTACACCCGGCCCGGCGGTGAGCAGCACAGTGCCCCCGCCGGGCGCGTCCGGCAGGAACCGGCGTACCCCCTGTCGACCGTTCTGCGCCGCGAGCAGCGCGCCGGCCAACTCGGCCGGACGCAGCGCCGGCACATCCGCGGTGATCCCGGCCACCCATTCGCCGGCGGCAGTGGCCGCCCCGTGCCGGAACGCGGCGTTCAGGCCGGCGTCCGGCTCGTCCGGCAGCACCCGCGCGCCGGCGGCCCGCGCCGCCGCCGCCACCCGGGCGTCGTCGGTCACCACCAGGGCCTCGGCGACCGCCGGGCAGGCCAGCACCGCGCGGAGCGTGTCGGCCGCCAGGGCCAGCGCCAACTCCTCGTGCGGTACGCCGGGCAGCGCGCCCCGCAGCCGGCTCTTGCCCACGGCCAGCCGCTTAACCGGCACCACCACGGCCCACCTCGGCTGAGTCACGTCCGCAATCCTGCCAGCCGGACGGCGGGCCCCTCGCTGGCCGTACCGGGGGCGAGCAGGCATGATTTCCGCTGCGGGCGTCGCGGGCGGGATGTCGCGGCGGGGTTGGGGCGCGAAGAGGAGGCACAGTGGCACGGCGGAGGCTGGGGTTCTGGCAACGGTTCGCCGTGTGGCTGGTGAAGCCGGTGATGACCGTCTGGACCCGGCGTACCTGGCGTGGTCAGGAGCATCTCCACGGCGACGGCGGCATGATCATCGTGGCGAACCACATCTCCCACGCCGACCCGCTGGTGTCGGCGCACTTCATCTACGACTCCGGGCGTTGGCCGCAGTACCTGGGCAAGGCCAGCGTGTTCCGGGTGCCGGTGGTCGGCTGGATCCTGCACCGGTGCCGACAGATCCCGGTCGAGCGGGGCAGCGTGGACGCCGTCCGCTCACTGGACGCACTGGTCGCCGCGCTCGACGAGGGCGGCGCGGTCGTGATCTACCCTGAGGGCACCACCACGCGACAGCCGGAGCTCTGGCCGATGAAGGCCAAGACCGGTGCGGCCCGGCTGGCCCTGGCCACCGGCGCCCCGGTCGTACCGGTGGTGATGTGGGGGCCGGAACGGATCTTCGACCCGCGGACGACCCGTGTCAGCCTGCGACCCCGGATTCCGGTGACCGTTGCCGCCGGGGAGCCGATCGACCTGAGCCGGTGGGCGGACGCCGAGCCGACCCGGGCCACCCTCGAGGAGATGACGGACACCATCATGTTGCGGCTGCGGGACATGCTCGCCGAGATCCGTGGCGGTACCCCGCCGCCACTGTGGGAGCGACCGGCCCGGTCCTCCGTCGGCCGCGAGCAGCGGGACGACGCGGCATGAGCGGTCACGTCGCGGTGCTCGGTGCCGGTTCCTGGGGCACCGCGTTCGCCAAGATCCTCGCGGACGCGGGGCGGGACGTGACGGTGTGGGCCCGCCGGGCGCCGGTCGCCGAGAGCATCCGGACCGAACGCCGCAATCCGGAGTACCTGCCGGACCTGCTGCTCCCGGCCCGCGTCACCGCCACCGCCGACGCCGCCGAGGCGATCACCGGCGCCGAGGTGGTGGTGTTGGCGGTGCCGTCGCAGACCCTGCGCGGCAACCTCGCCGAATGGGCCGGGCACCTGCACCCGGACTCCACCCTGGTGTCGCTGATGAAGGGCATCGAACTGGGCACCACCAAGCGGATGAGCGAGGTCATCGTGGAGACCGCCGGGGTCGCCGCCGACCGGGTGGTCGTCGTGTCCGGCCCGAACCTGGCCCCGGAGATCGCCGCCGAGCAGCCCGCCGCGACAGTGGTCGCCGGGACGAACAGCGCCCGCGCCACGCTCGTCCAGTCGTCGATCCGGACGCCGTACCTGCGCCCCTACACCAACGACGACGTGATCGGTTGTGAGCTGGGCGGGGCGGTCAAGAACGTGATCGCCCTGTCGTACGGCATCGCCACCGCGATGGGTTTCGGCGACAACACCCGGGCCATGCTGATGACCCGTGGGCTGGCCGAGACGGCCCGACTGGGCGTGGCGCTCGGCGCGGACCCGATCACCTTCGCCGGCCTCGCCGGCATGGGCGACCTGGTCGCGTCCTGCTCGTCCCCGCTGGCCCGCAACCGCACCTTCGGCGAGCATCTGGGCCGGGGCGAGACCCTGGAGCAGGCGCAGACCGCCACCCGGCAGACCGCCGAGGGCGTGAAGAGCTGCCTGGCGATCCGCGACCTGGCCCGGGCGCACGGCGTGGAGATGCCGATCACCGAGCACGTCGAGCGGATCTGCCACGAGGGGATGGACCCGCGCCTCGCCGTGGAGACCCTGATGAGCCGCACCGCCAAACCCGAGTCGTACGAGTGAGGAACCCGATGAGCGAGTGGGGGGACGGCACCCGCTGCGTACGTGCCGGCCTGCCCGAGCCGGCACCGGGGGACCCGTTCCTACCCGGCCCGGTCTTCGCCGCGCCGTACCACCTCGACCCGTTCGAGGGTCAGGGCACGTCGCCGAACGGCTACGGTCGCCCCGACAACCCGACCCGCCGGCTGCTGGAGGCGGCGGTGGGCGAGCTGGAGGGCGGTGACTGCCGCGTCTTCGCGACCGGTCAGGCGGCCATCACCGGCCTGCTGCTCACCCTGCTGCGGCCGGGGGACACAGTGGTGCTCCCCACCGACGGATACTTCCCGGTCCGGGCGTTCGCCACCGGTGTGCTGGAGGCGATCGGCGTCCGGGTGCTGTTCGCGCCGACCGCCGGGCCGTACCCGTCGTTCGAGGGCGTCCGGCTGGTGCTGGTGGAGACGCCCGCCAACCCGGGCCTCGACGTGGTCGACGTGGCGGCCCTGGCCGAGCGGGCGCACGCCGCCGGCGCGCTGCTCGCTGTGGACAACACCACCGCCACCCCGCTCGGACAGCGTCCGTTGGATCTCGGTGCCGACCTGGTGGTCGCCTCCGGCACGAAGGCGCTCACCGGCCACTCCGACCTGCTGCTGGGCTACCTGGCCAGCCGGTCCACCGAGCTGATCGACGCGGTGACGACCTGGCGTACCACCACCGGGGCGGTTCCGGGCGCGTTCGACGCCTGGCTGGCCCACCGGTCACTGGCCACTCTCGACCTGCGGCTGGCGCGGCAGAGCGCGAACGCCGCGGCTGTCGTCGACCTGCTCGCCGGCCGGTCGGACGTGACCGGCCTGCGGTGGCCGGGGCGGCCGGACGACCCGGCGTACCCGGTGGCCTCGGCGCAGATGCGCCGGATACCGGGGGTGCTCTCGTTCGACCTGGGCGACGCCGACCGGGTGGGCCGATTCGTCGAGGCCGCCAAGCTGGTGGCGGCGGCGACCTCCTTCGGTGGCCTGCACACCACGGCGGACCGGCGGGCGCAGTGGGGCGACGACACCGCTCCAGGCTTCGTCCGGCTCTCCTGCGGCGCGGAGGACACCGCCGACCTGGTGGCCGACATCGCCGCCGCGTTGGATGTGGCGGGACCGGTCTGACGTCTCCCATGGCGCTTCCTTTCCCCACCGACCAGGCCGCCCTGGTGGGTCGGTTGCGGGCCGCCGGTTGCGTCTACGCCGAGGACGAGGCCGAGCTGCTGGTGGCCGCCGCGCGCAGCCCTGCGGCGTTGGCCGACCTGACCGACCGTCGGGTGGCCGGCGAACCGTTGGAGTACCTGCTCGGGTGGGCGGAGTTCTGCGGCCTGCGGATAGCCGTCGACGGGGGCGTCTTCGTGCCCCGGGCCCGGACCGCTCTGCTGGTCGAGGTGGCGGCCGAACTGACCGGCGCGGCGCCGGCCGTGGTCGACCTGTGCTGCGGCTCCGGGGCCACCACCGTCGCGCTGGCGCACCGGCTCGCGCCGCGCTGGCTGGCCGCCGCCGACATCGATCCGGCGGCCGTGGCGTGTGCGCGTCGCAACGTCGTCGGGTTGGACGCCGAGGTGTACGAGGGCGACCTCTTCGCGCCGCTGCCCCGGCAGTGGTGGGGTCGACTGGACCTGGTGGTCGCCAACGCCCCGTACGTGCCGACCGACGCGGTCGCGCTGATGCCGCCGGAGGCGCGGCTGCACGAGGCCCCGGTGGCGCTCGACGGCGGCCCGGACGGGCTCTCCGTGTTGCGCCGGGTCGGTGCCGACGCCGCCGGGTGGCTGACCCCCGGCGGCCACCTGGTGGTCGAAGCCGGCACCACCCAGGTCGACACGCTCTGCAAAGCGCTCAGCGCGGCCGGCCTGGTACCCACGGTGCGCCACGACGAGGACCTGGACGCCACAGCGGTCATCGCCCGCCGCCCCTGACCCACCCCCACCCCCACCCCGCCCCACCCGCGCGATCTTGCAGTTTCGGTTGTCCGGATGAGTGGGATGCACCTTGTGTCGGGACAGCAAGTGCAAGATCGCGGGGAGGGCGAGGGTCGCCCGGGCATGGCGGGGGAGGGGGGTTGGCACTAGCCTCGGCTCACACTCATGACGGCGGGAGGCGGTTTCGGTGGGCAGCGCAGGGGTGCCGGTGGTCGTCGGGCTGGACAACGGCGGCACCAGCAACAACGCCACAGTGCTGACGGTGGACGGCCGCTTCCTGGTGGACGGGCTGTTGGAGATCCCCAGCGAGGTGCGGGCCGGGCCGGAGGCGGCGATCGAGGCGTTGGCCCTGGCGCTGGACGGTGCCCTGGCGCATACCGGCGTGCCGCGCGACCTGGTCCAGGCGGTCGGGCTGGACACTCCCGGCCCGGCCAGCGCCGACGGCGTCATCTCGTCGCGGGGCTCCACCAACTTTTCCCAGCCGGCCTGGCGCGGCTTCGACGTGCGAGGGGCGCTGGAGCGACGGCTCGGGCTGCCGGTGATCTATCACAACGACGGCAACGCTGCCGCGCTCTACGCCCACCATGTCTACTTCGGCGCCGACGCGATGAACCGCTCCTCGGTGTCCCTGATCGTCGGCACCGGCCTCGGCGGCGGCGTGGTCGAGAGCGGTCGGGTGATCGCCGGCGCGGCCGGGATGGCGGGGGAGTTGGGCCACGTGCACATCCCGCTGAGCGGGCTGCTCGGCCCGGGTCAGCCGGAGCCCACCTGCGCCTGCGGCTTCACCGGAGATGTCGAGAGCGTCGCCTCGCTGACCGGCATCGAACGCAATCTGCTGCCGTACTGGCTGACCCGGTACCCCGACCACCCGCTCGCGGCCGAGTCGGTGGCCCGGGCGGCCAAGCTGGTCCGGGGGTACGGCGAGCGCGGGGACGCCCTCGCGCGGGGTCTCTTCACCCAGCAGGCGATGGCGCTGGGGCGGCTGTTCACCGTCGCCGCGAACTTCACCGACCCGCACGCGTACTTCGTCGGCGGCGGAGTGGTGGAGGCGGCACCGGAGTTCCGCGACTGGTTCCTGGCGACGGTCCGCGAGCACACAGTGCTCCGCGAGGAGCAGGCGGCGGTCGCCACCTTCGCCCTGGTGCCGGATCGGGACATGGCCGGTGCCCGAGGCGTCGCGATCGCCGCGCTGGAGGCGCTACGCGCCGTTCCGGAGCCCCGTCCGCTGGTTGCCTGAGCCGGCGCGGGCCTCGGCCCGCACCGGCTCGGCACCTCTGGTCAGCGCTGGGGTGGCGCCTGGGCGAAGGCGGCCCAGGCCGCCGTTGGGAACAGCAGGGCCGGGCCGGCCGGGTCCTTGGAGTCGCGTACGGCAACGAGCCGCGGGATCGCGGCCACCTCCACGCAGGCGCCTTCGTCGCCGCTGCGGCTGCTCTTGCGCCACCGCGCCGTGGCCAAGGCCGCTGTGATCATCGGGGTCATCGGTCCTACCGTCCCTTCAGGACTGACAGGAGCATCTCGCGGCTGTCCGCCGGGCTGAGCGCCACGCTTCGGAGATGCTCCATGATCTTGGTGCAGGTACGCGTCTCGCCGGCGCGGTCGAGGATCATCTGACCCGCGACGGTCTCCACCGACGCGATGATCGGGTCCTCCGGGTCGGCGAACTCGAGGATGTGCAGGGAACCCCGGGTGCCCCGGTGGTAGCCGGCGGAGAGCGGGATCACCTGGACGCTGATGTTCGGCAGCTCGGCCATCTTGACCAGGTGCCGTAGTTGCCCGTTCATCACCGACTGGTCACCGACCGGCCGGAGCAGGGCGCCCTCGTCGATGATCGCGTCGAGGATGGGCGGCTGGTCGGCGGTGAGCCGCTGTTGTCGGTCGAGCCGGATCTTGACCCGCTGCTCCACCAGGTCGTCGCCGAGGGTGTGCGGCCCGCCGCGCATCACGCCACGGATGTAGTCCGCGGTCTGCAACAGGCCGGGCACCACCGAGGGCTCGAAGTTGGCGATGGCTGTCGCCTCGGCCTCCAGCGCGATGAAGTCGATGGTGCGCGGATCCAGCAGGTAGGAGTACGACACCCACCAGCCGGGCTTGCGGGCGTCCTTGGCGAGCTGCACCGCCGCGGCCACCTCCTCGGCACTCACCCCGTACGACGTGAGCAGGGCGCGCACGGTGGCCGGGCTGATCAGGGTCTGGGCGTTCTCGTAGCGGGACAGGGTGCTGCGGGTGCTGTTGATTTCATCCGCCGCGGTCTCCAGCGTCAGCCCGGCGGCTTCCCGGTGGTGGCGCAGGGCGATGCCGAGCCGGCGGGCGCGGGCGGTCTTCGGAGCCATGCATCGATGGTCGCATACATTTGCGGGAACGTCTGCATGAGAGAACGTCGATGGGAGTTGCATTCACGCCTATACACGTGTCAATCTGTTATCGCGTCCTCACCGCCGGTTGTCGTGGCGACGGTGGTGGTGAGCGACCGGAGGGGATGGGGCGCGCGGCGATCGGGTTTCTCCCCCGTACCCGATCGTCGCGTGCCGCCCCTCCACCCGGCCTGCCGGAAGGAGACGACGTGCGAACCCGCCCGGAGCCCTCCGCCGTACCTTCGGGCGGAGTGCGATGACCCGTTTCCTCGTGGTGCTCACCGACGTGCGTCCCGTCGAGGGCGTCAACCGCAACGAGCGGGTCGCGCCGGAACGGCGCCGGCAGGTCGTCGGCGCCAGCAGCCGGGAGGCCGCCGACCGCATCGCCGGAGCGTTCATGGCGCTGGGCATGGTGCGGGCCGGCCGGCAGCGGGTGAAGGTCATCGCGGTCGGCCGCCGGCACTCCCGGGACTGAGCCGCCCCAGGTCAGCGGGCCGCGACGCCGCCACCGTCCGATCACGCACCGTATATCCTCTCCTGACCGATTGCCGTGTCGTGCCGCGGCTCGCCGGGTATCGCCGCGCCCCTCGGCCACGCACAGTAAGGTCAACCGGGTGAGCGCCACCGGCGAGCACGACCAGCCGCAGTCGCGTACGAAGAGGTGACCGGAGTGACCACCCCAGGCAAGACCCGCGTGGCGATCGTCTTCGGCGGCCGCAGCCCGGAGCACGGCATCTCCTGCGTCAGCGCCGGCAGCGTGTTCGGCGCACTCGACCCGGACGAGTTCGAGGTGGTGCCGGTGGGCATCACCCGGGCCGGCCAGTGGGTGCTGACCAACGGAGACCCCGCCCAGCTCGCGATCAACGCCCGTCAGCTGCCGGAGATCACCGCGGACTCGGGTGACGACATCGTGCTGCGCGCCGACCCCACCGGCAACGGACTGATGGTGCTCGACCCGACCGAGGGCCCCCGGGCGCTGGCCGACGTGGACGTGGTCTTCCCGGTGCTGCACGGCACCTACGGCGAGGACGGCACCATCCAGGGAATGCTGGAGATGGCCGGCATCCCGTACGTCGGGGCGAACGTGTTCGCCTCCGCGGCCGCCATGGACAAGGAGTTCACCAAGAAGCTCTGTGCCGTCGAGGGCATCCCGGTCGGCACGTACGCCGTGCTGCGCAACGGCATGACGCTCAGCGAGCAGGACAAGGAGCGGCTCGGCCTGCCGGTCTTCGTCAAGCCGTCCCGGGCCGGGTCGTCGTTCGGCGTCAGCAAGGTCACCGACTGGGCCGAGCTGGACGCGGCGGTCGCCGCCGCCCGGCAGTTCGACCCGAAGGTCATCGTCGAGGCCGCGATCGTCGGCCGCGAGATCGAGTGCGGTGTGCTGGAGGGCGAGGCCGGCGGCACCCCCGAGGCGTCCGTGTTGGCCGAGGTGCGGGTCGTCGCCGACCACGACTTCTACGACTTCGAGGCGAAGTACCTCGACGACTCCTGCGAGTACGACATCCCCGCCAACCTGCCGGAGAAGGTGACCCGCCAGGTGCAGGAGTACGCGGTCCGCGCGTTCACCGCGCTGGACTGCGCCGGTCTGGCCCGGGCCGACTTCTTCGTCACTCCCGAACTGGACGTCTACCTCAACGAGATCAACACGATGCCCGGCTTCACCCCGACGTCGATGTTCCCGCGGATGTGGGCGGCCTCCGGCCTGGAATACCCGAAGCTGGTCAACCGGCTGATCCGTACCGCCCAGCGGCGCGGCGTCGGCCTGCACTGAACCGTCCGAACCCCGCCCGCGTCGGTCAGCCGGCGCGGGCGGAGTCGGTTCGGGTTCAGCGCTGGCAGCCGGACGGGATCGCGCCGCCGGAGGGCACGCTCGCCACGATCGTGCTGGAGATCGTCGGCAACCACTGCAACGGCTGCTCGTACGAGCGCGGGACGCGCACGGTGATCAGCGTCTCCCGGTCGACAGTCGAGAGGACCGCCGCGTCGGCCTGCTCGGCCAGGTGCCAGCAGACCCGGTTGACCGTCCAGACCTCGTCGGTGCTGGGAAAGGCCGGCTCGGTGCCCCCGCAGGCAACGGTTATCGCGGGGTCGCCGTAGGCGGCGTTCTGCTCCGGGCCGGCGGTGACCGGCCGCTGGGCCAGGTCGCGGATGCTCGCCGGAAGCTGGGAGAGCAGGGCCCGGCAGACCGTGGCCGGCCGGGCGGCCAGCGCCGGGGCGGCCATCTCCACCGGGGTGGTGGACTGCACCCGGGCGGTGGTCGCGGAGGGCGTCGGCGCGGCGGCCGGCGTGTCCGGGCTGAGCTTGCTGAAGGCCAGCACGGCCACCAGCAGCGTGATCGGCAGCGCGATCAACGTGGCCAGCAGGGCGGCGCCACGCATGGTCCGATCGCGGCCGGCCGGCGCGGCGGCGGCCGGATCGGTCGACTCGCGGTTACCGTCAGCCGGCTCGGACGTCCCGTCGGCCGCGTCGCGTGCCCCGTCGTCGTCCAGAGCCGAGGAGGAGGTCGTCATCTCGTCCACTTACAGCCGCACCACCGAACACGTGAGGGTGCGGGTGATGCCGGGCACCATCTGCACCTTGCTGACGATGAGTTTGCCGAGCTCGTCGACGGTGTTCGCCTCGGTGAGGACGACCACGTCGTACGGCCCGGTGACGGCGTCGACGCGTACCACGCCGGGGATGTCCGCGATGAGACCCGCCACGTCACGTGCGCGGCCGACCTCGGTCTGGATGAGGATGTACGCCTGTACCACGACTCGACCTCCGTCCGTCGCCGCCCGGGAGCGGCCCGAAGGGTGAAAGTACCTTACGGACCAGGTCCGATCCCTATCGGTGGTCAAGGAGCAGCGGTGAGCGAGCACGGCGGAGCCGGGCAGCACGGGCGGAACGCCAGCGGTGGCGTCGGCGTGTCCGGGATCGGGGAGTTCGGGCTGATCGGGAAGATCACCGCCCGGCTGTCGTACGGGCCGACGACCCTGCTCGGGCCGGGCGACGACGCGGCGGTGGTGGCCGCGCCGGACGGCCGGGTGGCGGCCTCCACCGACGTGCTGGTCGACGGGCGGCACTTCCGCCGGGACTGGTCCTCGGCCCGCGACGTCGGGCACCGGGCGGCAGCCGCCAACCTGGCGGACATCGCGGCGATGGGTGCCACGCCGACCGCCCTGCTGGTCGCTCTCTGCATGCCGGCGGACCTGGACACCGCCTGGGCGGAGGAGTTGGCCGACGGGCTCTCGGCGGAGGCGGCGACTGTCGGCGCGAGTGTGGTCGGCGGGGACATGTCGGCCAGTCCCACCCTGACCGTCGCGGTCACCGCGCTGGGCGACCTGGCGGGCCGTCCGCCCGTGTTGCGCTCGGGCGCCCGACCGGGGGACGTGCTCGCTCTGGCCGGGCGTACCGGGTTCGCGGCAGCCGGGCTGACCGTGCTGACCCGGGGCTTCCGTACCCCTCGGCTGTTGGTCGAGGCGTACCGGCGGCCGCAGGTGCCCTACCAGGCCGGCCCGCAGGCCGCCCAACTCGGCGCCACCTCGATGATCGACGTGTCGGACGGGCTCCTCGCCGACCTCGGGCACGTCTCGGCGGCCAGCGGGGTGGCGATCGACGTACGCCGCGACGGGTTCGAGGTGCCCCGGCAGATGGCCGACGCGGCGCAGGCACTCGGCGTCGACCCGTACACCTGGATCCTCGCCGGTGGCGACGACCACGCGTTGGCCGCGACCTTCCCCCCGGCGGTGGTGCTGCCACCGGGCTGGCGGCCGATCGGTCTGGTCACCGACGGTGCCGGCGTGACTGTCGACGGCGTCGCCCACGACGGCCCGGCCGGCTGGGACCACTTCCGGTGAGGCCCGCGCGCGGCCGTATCCTGGATACCGTGAGTGAGATCGAGATCCGGGCGGTGCGGTTCGACGCACCGGTGGCGCAGCACCTGATCCGCGCCGCACTGGCCGACCTCGGTGCCCGCTACGGCGGCACCGGCGACGACACCCCGGTGGACGCGGCCGAGTTCGAGCCGCCCGACGGCGCGTTCCTGGTGGCCTACCTGGCCGGCGAGCCGGTCGGCTGCGGTGGCTGGCGCAGCCACGGGGCGGACACCGCGGAGCTGAAGCGGATGTACACGGCCCCGGCGGCACGGGGGCGGGGGGTCGCCCGCGCGGTGCTGGCGGCCGTCGAGCGCTCCGCCCGCGAGCACTGCCGCAAGCGAGTGGTCCTGGAATGCGGCGACAAGCAGCCCGAGGCGATCGCCATGTACGGCTCCGCCGGGTACGAGCGGATCCCGAACTTCGGCTTCTACAAGGACGCGGAGGGCTGCGTCTCCTTCGGCCGCACCCTCTGACCTGTGGATCAGCCCTTGCCGGGCCCGACCGGCCGGTGTGCCAGGTCACGGTGGGCCCGGCCGGGCCTGCGCGCCAGACGTTGACGGGCCGGCGTGCGGCGTCGCCCGCGGACACGACTAAGCCGGCGGACCCTCGGGGTCCGCCGGCTGAGCCGAACGAAAAGGTGGGTGCTACCGCGTCAGGCGCGGGTGACCTTGCCGGCCTTGATGCACGAGGTGCAGACCTTCAACTTCTTGGTGTTGCCGCCACCGGCCGGGGTACGCACCGACTGGATGTTCGGGTTCCAGCGGCGGTTGGTCCGCCGGTGCGAGTGGGACACGTTGTGGCCGAAGCCCGGTCCCTTGCCACAGACGTCGCACACGCTAGCCACGGGATACTCCTGGGATTGATACGTTCATGAGGTCGCCGGCAGGTGCTGCCCGGGCAACCTGGTCAGGTTACCCGATGACTCGCCGACCCGGCCAACCGGCCTGGTCCGGCGCTCGCCCGTGCCCCGGCTCACACCTGGTCGTGGGCCCGTCCGCCCAACGGCGGGCCGGCCCGGCGGCAAGGGTACCGGAGGCGCTCGTTCCCGCCGCGACCAGCGCCGGCCCGGGCCGGCGAGGACACGCCGGACGAGTCCGACGGGTGTCGGTGCGCGCCAGTAGGCTTCTGCCCGTGCTGGACACCCTCGACGCCGCCGCGGTCCGCCGCTGGTGCGCGAGCGGGCTGGCCGCACTGAAGCGTCACCAGGGCGAGATCGACCAGCTCAACGTCTATCCGGTGCCCGACGGCGACACCGGCACCAACCTGGTGCTCACCCTCACCTCGGCGCAGCAGGCCCTCGCCATGGATCTGGACACTCTCCCCGACAGCGGGCCGACGGCGCACGGGCACGCGCTGCGGCTGATGGCCCAGGGCGCGCTGCTCGGCGCGCGGGGCAACTCCGGGGTGATCCTCTCGCAGATCCTGCGTGGTTTCGCCGACCAGGTCGCCGGGGTGCCGACGGTGCGTGGCCGGGAGCTGGCCGCCGCGCTGCGCTCCGGCACCGCCGCCGCGTACACAGCGGTCTCCCGGCCAGTCGAGGGCACAGTGCTCACAGTGGTCGCGGCGGCCGCCGCCGCGGCCGAGGGCGCGGACAGCGACGACCTGCCGACGGTGGCCGGCGTCGCGGCCCGGGCGGCGGCCGAGGCGCTCGCCCGCACCCCGGAACAGCTGCCGGCGCTGGCCCGCGCGGGCGTGGTCGACGCCGGTGGCCGAGGGCTCTGCGTGCTGCTCGACGCCCTGGTCGAGGTGCTGACCGGGGAGCGCACGGTCCGGCCCGCGCCGACGCCGCGCTCCGCCCGCCCGGCGGCCACCGTCGCCCGCGAGACCGGTTCGGATGAGTACGCGTACGAGGTGCAGTTCCTGCTCGACGCCCGAGCCGAGGCCGTCGCCGGGTTGCGGCGGGCGCTCGACGCCCTGGGAGATTCGCTGGTCGTCGTCGGCGACGGGCGTGAACCGGAAGGCACCTGGAACGTGCATGTGCACGTCAACGACGTGGGCGCGGCGGTCGAGGCAGGTGTCGCCGCCGGCCGCCCGTACCGCATCTCGGTGACCCGTTTCGCCGACCACTCGGAGTCGCCCTCCGGCCCGGTGGTGGCCGGCCGGGCCGCGGTGGTGGTGGCCACCGGCGGCGGCATCGCCGACCTGTTCGCCGCGGAGGGCGCCACCGTCGTGCCGGGCAACCCGTCCACGGGCGAGCTGCTGGATGCCGTCCGCAGCACCGGTGCGGCCCGGGTGGTGGTGCTGCCCAACGACGCCAACACCGAGGCGGTGGCGAGCGCGGCCGCCCGCGAGGCCCATCGGCACGGCATCAAGGTGAGCGTGGTGCCGACCCGATCGCCGGTGCAGGCCCTCGCAGCCCTCGCGGTCCGCGACGGTGACCGCCGTTTCGAGGACGACGTCATCGCGATGGCCGAGGCGGCTGGCGCCTGCCGGTACGCCGAGGTCTGCCATGCCAGCCGGGAGGCGCTGACAGTGGCCGGCCCGTGCCGCCCCGGTGACGTGCTGGCGCTGGTGGAGGGGGAGGTGCACCTGATCGGCACCGACCTCACGGACACCTGCGCCGCAGTGGTCGACCGGATGCTCGGTGGTGGCGGCGAGATGGTCACCCTGCTGGCCGGGGTGGACGCTCCGGCCGGGCTCACCGACGCCGTCCGCGCGCACGTCGCGCGACGCTGGCCGTTCGTCGAGGTGCACGCGTACCCGGGCGGCCAGCCGTTTTATCCGCTCCTGGTAGGGATCGAATGAGCGAACCAGCCACTGTGGACACTCCGCTGAAGAAGCTGGTCGGGGACAAGACAGCCAAGGCGCTGGCCTCGCACCTCGACCTGCACACCGCGGGTGACCTGGTCTACCACTTTCCGCGTCGCTACGACGAGCGTGGTGAGCACACCGACATCCGCTCACTGGACGTCGGTGAGCAGGTCACAGTGCTGGCCCAGGTGCAGCGCACCGCGGTGCGCCCGATGCGTCAGCGGCGGGGCAACCTGCTGGAGGTGACCGTCGGCGACGGCTCCGGCGGGGTGCTGACGTTGACCTTCTTCGGCAACCAGGCGTGGCGCGAGCGCGAGTTGCGCCCGGGCCGGTGGGGTCTGTTCGCCGGCAAGGTCACCGAGTTTCGGGGAAAACGGCAGCTCAGCGGCCCGGAGTACGTCCTGCTCGGCGAGGGTGGCGACGGCGAGGCGGCGGTCAGCGACGACATCGAGGAGTTCGCCGGGGCGCTGATCCCGGTCTACCCGGCCGCCGCGGCCGTGCCGACCTGGGTGATCGCGCGCTGCGTGCGCGTCGTACTGGACACGTTCACCCCGCCGGACGATCCACTGCCGAGCGCAGTGCGGGCCAGCCGCAAGCTGGTCGGGCTGGGCGCCGCGCTGACCGAGATCCACCGGCCGTCCAGCAAGGAGGCGCTGCACCAGGCGCGGCGGCGCCTCAAGTGGGACGAGGCCTTCGCCGTCCAGGTGACCCTTGTGCAGCGCAAGCACCGGGCGGCCGACTGGCCGGCCCGGCCCCGCCCGGCGCGCCCGGGTGGGCTGTTGGAGGCCTTCGACGCCCGACTCCCGTACGAGCTGACGGCCGGTCAGCGTGAGGTGGGTGTGGAGATCGCGGCGGACCTGGCCACTCCGCACCCCATGCACCGGCTGTTGCAGGGCGAGGTGGGCTCGGGCAAGACGGTGGTGGCGCTGCGGGCGATGCTTCAGGTGGTCGATGCGGGCGGGCAGGCCGCGCTGCTGGCGCCCACCGAAGTGCTGGCCGCCCAGCACCACCGCGGCATGCTCGACCTGCTCGGGCCGCTCGGGCGGGCCGGTGAGCTGGGCTCCGCCGAACACGCCACCCGGGTCGAGCTGGTCACCGGCTCGTTGGGCGCGGCGGCCCGCCGCCGGGCGCTCGGCGAGGTGGCTAGCGGTGCCGCCGGCATCGTGCTCGGCACCCACGCCCTGCTGTACGAGGGGGTCGACTTCGCCGACCTCGGCCTGGTGGTTGTCGACGAGCAGCACCGCTTCGGCGTGGAGCAGCGCGACGCCCTGCGGGCCAAGGCCGACCAGCCGCCGCACGTGCTGGTGATGACGGCCACCCCGATCCCGCGCACCGTGGCGATGACCGTCTACGGGGACCTGGAGGTCTCCACGCTCTCCCAGCTGCCCCGGGGGCGGTCGCCGATCGCCTCGCACGTGGTGCCGGCCGCCGAGAAGCCGGCCTATCTGGACCGGGCCTGGCGTCGGCTGCGCGAGGAGGTGACCGCCGGCCACCAGGCGTACGTGGTGTGTCCGCGAATAGGTGACGGGCCGACCAGCGACGAGGAACCGCCACCCGAGGACGACAACGGGCGGCGGCCACCGCTGGCGGTGACCGAGGTGGCTCCGTTGCTGGCCGAGGGCCCGCTGCACGGCCTGCGGATCGGGGTGCTGCACGGTCGCCTGCCGGCCGACGAGAAGGACGCGGTGATGCGTTCCTTCGCGGCCGGTGACCTGGACGTGCTGGTGGCGACGACGGTGATCGAGGTCGGCGTGGACGTGCCTAACGCCACCGTGATGATCGTGCTGGACGCCGAACGGTTCGGTGTCTCCCAACTTCACCAGCTGCGGGGCCGGGTCGGTCGGGGTGCTGCCGCCGGGCTGTGCCTGCTGGTCAGCGAGGCGGCCGAGGGTTCGTCGGCGCGGGAACGGTTGGATGCTGTGGCGTCCACCAGCGACGGTTTCAAGCTCGCCGAACTGGATCTGGAGCAACGCCGTGAGGGCGACGTGCTGGGTGCCACCCAGTCCGGGCACCGTTCGCACCTGCGGTTGCTGTCCCTGCGACGCGACGCCGACCTGATCCGTGACGCCCGCGCCGAGGCGATCACCCTGATCGAGGACGACCCGGAGCTGGCCCGCAGCCCGGCACTGGCCGCCTCGGTGGCCGCACTGGTGGACGAGGACCGCGCGGAGTACCTGGAGAAGGGCTGACCACACAGGCCACTACATGGCTGAGGGCGCGCCGACCGGGTGGTCGACGCGCCCTCAACTGTCAGAGCGGGTTGGTTCAGGCGGTGAAGCGAACCCGACGACGACGGGCCACCACGAACAGGGCGGCACCGGCGGCCAGCAGCACCACGGCGCCGGCGATGATGCCGCCGGTGGCAGCACCGGTCAGCGGCAGAGCCGGCTCGTCCTTACCGCCACCCTGACCCGGGGCGCACTCGGCCGGCTGCTCCCAGGCGATCGGCGCGGTGTCGTCGAGGCCCTCGGCGGCCGGCGTGACGACCAGACCCTCGAACGCGTCGAAGGAGACGGAACCGGTCTCGCCCGGCTTCACGACCAGCGTCTTCACCTCGCCCTTGTTCGGGGTCAGGGTGAGCGTGACGGTCTCACCGTCGGCGGGGTTCTCGATCGCGAAGGTGAGCTTGTCGCAGGTCGACTCGACCGAGCCGACCGGCTCCGCCGGAGCCGGGGTGGCGGTCGGGGTCGGGCTCTGGGTCGGGGGCTGGCTCGGCGACGGAGAGACGACAGTGGGGGTCGGGGTGGGGGTCACCGACGGAGTGGCGGTCGGCGTCGGGCTGCTCGGCGAGGGCGTGGGCTCTGCCGCGCAGGTGCCCTTCGGCTCGGCGGCCACGGTCCGCTCCTCGGTCACGATCCGGTCGGAGCGCACCCACCGCGCCTCGACGGTCAGCTCGATCGTCGGCCGCTTCTGGTCGAAGCGGTGGGCCTGGGTGCCGGTGAGGAAACCCTTGCCCTTCGCCGGGAGAGTGGCGTCCTGCGCCAGGCCGCCGGTGAAGTCGCCCGGGACGGTCGACTCGAGCTTGGTGATCTTCGCGTCGATGTTCTCGCTGTTGCCGACCGTCCAGGTCACCTTGACCTGGCCGTCGGAGGTCAGGCAGTAGGTGCCGGAGGGCTCGGGGTGGTGGGCACTCGCGGGGCTCGCGAGGACGCCGACGCCGGCGATGCCGATCAACGCGCCCGCGGCGATGGCCGCGACGCGCCGGAACGGAGACTTGGGAGGGTTCACGCCTGCTCCTGGTGAGGGGGTACGGATCGCGTGGCGGGAGGCCGGGAGACATCGTGACCGGGGGGTCAATTGCTCACCGGGGCGTCGCGCGACGCGGTGGTGTTCCCGCGGCGAAAGCGGGGACAGGGGGAGACTGTACTGATGGGTGGTTAATGAGGGGAGTTCAGATCATTGCCATTCGGCAATGTAGTCGATTCGTGATCTTTGATGGACCGAATGTGTCGGTCCGGTCACTGGGGACGGTTCCGCCGCCGTGGCTCCACGGTGGATACCGCGCCGTCGGGGCTGCTCAGGTGCTCCGCGTCGTCGTCCGCCGGCAACTCCCGGCTCCGCGCCGTGCTGACCGGCTCCGCGCCGCATCGCGTAGCGTCGCGGGCATGAGCAGGAGGAAACGGTGACCCGGATCGTGGCCGGGACGCTCGGTGGCCGGCGGATCGCCGCGCCGCCCGGCGCCGGCACCCGACCCACCTCGGACCGGGTCCGGGAGGCGCTGTTCAGTGCCGTCCAGGCCGAGGTCGATCTCGACGGCGCCCGCTTCGCCGACCTGTACGCCGGCTCCGGCGCGGTCGGCCTGGAGGCGCTCTCCCGAGGTGCCCGGCACGTGTTACTGGTCGAGTCCGACCCGCGGGCGGCCCGGGTGATCCGGGAGAACGTGGCGGCCCTCCGTGCCGGTCCGGCGGCCCGTCTGGTCACCGGCAAGGTGGCGACGGTGCTGGCCGCCGGACCGGACGGCGAGCCGTACGACGTGGTCTTCGCCGACCCGCCGTACGCGCTGCCGGACGAGGAGATCACCGCGCTGTTGGCCGCGCTGGTCGACGGCGGCTGGCTGGCGCCCGACGCGTTGGTGGTGGTGGAGCGGTCCCGCCGCACCAGGGAGTTCGACTGGGTGGAGGGGATCACCGCCGAGCGCAGTCGCCGTTACGGCGAGACCACCCTTTGGTACGGTCGCCGATCATGAGACGTGCGGTGTGCCCCGGTTCGTTCGACCCGGTCACCAACGGACACCTCGACATCATCGGGCGGGCCAGTCGGCTCTTCGATGAGGTGATCGTCGGTGTGCTGGTGAATCAGTCGAAGAGTGGCCTGTTCACCGTCGAGGAGCGCATCGAGATGCTCCGCGAGGTGACCTCGTCGTACGGCAACGTGCGGGTCGAGTCGTTCCGAGGGCTGCTGGTGGACTTCTGCCGGGCCCAGCAGGCCAGTGTGCTGATCAAGGGCCTGCGGGCGGTCAGCGACTTCGACTACGAGCTGCAGATGGCCCAGATGAACATCGGTCTGGCCGGCGTCGAGACGCTGTTCATGCCGACCAACCCGCTCTACTCGTTCCTCTCGTCGAGCCTGGTCAAGGACGTCGCCAAGTGGGGTGGCGACATCTCCGCCCACGTCCCCGACCCGGTCCGCGAAGCCCTCCAGGCCCGCCTGGGCCCCCGCCGCTAAGCCGACCCTGGCTCCCCCTCACCCTCGCGATCTTGCACTTACGGCGCCCGCGTCGCCCCTTTCGCCGTGGTTTGACGCGACCGAAAGTGCAAGATCGGGGCGGTGGGAGCCGGGGGTAACTATGTCGCGACTCGCCGGGTTGGGGTGAGTGGGGCGGCGGTGGGGCCGGCACGACATGATTGGTGGCGCGGGGAACGGCCGTAGCCCGCATCATGGAGGTCGGCCGACGAACGACAGGAGTGAGGTAGCCGGTGGACCCGCTCGATCGCATCGACGAACTGATCGCCATCCTGGAGCAGGCCCGCTCCGTCCCGATGTCGCGCAACAACTGCATGGTCGACCGGGGTGAGATGATCGCTGCCCTCGATGAGATGCGTGCCGATCTCCCCGCCGACCTGCGTCGCGCCGCCGCGCTCCTGGAGGAGCGCGACAAGATCATGGAAGCCGGCAAGCGCGAGGCGGACCGGATCATCAGCGAGGGTGAGGCAGAACACGCCCGCCTGGTCTCGGTGAACGAGATCACCGTGTCGGCCGAGCACGAGGGCGCCCGGATCATCGGCGAGGCCCGCGCCGAGGCGCAGCGCCTGCGTGAGGAGGTCGACGACTACGTCGACACCGCGCTGGCCAACTTCGAGCAGTTCCTCACCAGGGCACTGGCCTCGATAGAGCGCGGCCGGGACAAGATGCACGCGCTGCGGGAGATCGGCACCTTCGCTGGGGATGAGGCGGAACGCCCGCTACCCTTCTGAGCGGCACCTCACCAGCCGACTTCTCAGGCGGGCGTCGCCCCCGGTTCGACGGTCCGGCGGTCGCCCAGGTAACCTTTTTTGTCGGCCTCTCACCGGCCGGAGTCTAACTATGCCCAAGCACTCGCCATCGACACTCAACCCCAGGTCGCCGCTGGTCCTCGACACGAGGGACCTGCCGCGTCGCCCTGGCGCGTTGCGTGAGGTCCAGCGGGTCGTGCCGGCACCGGCGGACCTCGGTGTGGAGTTGATCGGCGTGCCGGAGGGCGCGGACCTCGACCTCGATCTGAGGTTGCAGTCGGTGTCCGAGGGCGTGCTCGTCTCCGGGACCATCACCGGTCCCGTCCGGGGCGAGTGCGGCCGTTGCCTGCGCGAGATCAACGACTCGATGGGCGTGACGATCCAGGAGCTGTACGCGTACGAGGACAGCACCACGGACGCCACGACCGACGAGGACGAGGTGGGCCGGATGCAGGGCGATCTGATCGACCTGGAGCCGGCGCTGCGGGACGCGTTGGTGCTCACGCTGCCGACCAACCCGCTCTGCCGGGAGGACTGCCCAGGACTGTGCCCCGAATGCGGGGCGCACTGGGACGATCTGCCGGCCGACCACAGTCACCAGCAGATCGACCCGCGTTGGGCGGGCCTGTCGCAACTGACCGTTACAGAGGAGTAAGAACCGTGGCCGTCCCGAAGCGCAAGATGTCGCGCAGCAACACCCGGTCTCGCCGGGCGAACTGGAAGGCGACAGTGGTCGCGACCGTTGCGTGCCCGCAGTGCAAGTCCCCGAAGCTGCCGCACGCTGCCTGCTCCGTCTGCGGCACCTACAACGGCCGCCAGGTTCTCGAGGTCTGACCTGGACGCCGAGTGACGCCCCCGACCCCAGGTCGGGCGGCGCGCGCATCCTGGCATTCGCCCGGTGCTCCGGCTCCCTCCGACGCCGGCCGGACCGATCCGGCCGGCGTTCCGGTGGAGCCGGGCGCCGCGCGGATCGCCGTTGACCTCCTCGGCGGGGACGACGCTCCCGCCGTCGTGGTTGACGGCGCTCTGCGGGCCATGCGCGCCGACCCTGACCTGCACCTGCTTCTCGTCGGTCCGACCGAGGTCGCCGACGAGCTGATTGCTGCCCTCGATCCGGCGCAACGCGCCCGGATCACGGTGCGGCCCGTTCGTGATGTCGTCGGCATGGCCGACCATCCCAGCGCCGCCCGCTCCGAGAGCACCGTCCGGGCCGCGGTCACCGCCGTCCGGGACGGGACGGCCGACGCCCTGGTCTCCGCCGGCGCCACCGGTGCCACAGTCACCGCTGCCGTGCTCGGCCTCGGCCGCTCGCCGGAGATCCGCCAACCCGCGCTGGCCGCCACCCTGCCCGCCGTGGCGGGGCCCGTCGTGTTGCTCGACGTCGGCGGCTCCCTGGAACCCCGCCCGGCCACCCTCGCCCGTCACGCCGTGCTCGGCGCCGCGTACGCGGCGGTGGCCCACTCGATCGCCGCACCCCGCGTCGGGCTGCTCTCGGTCGGCACCGAGGCCGGCAAGGGCGACCGGGTCCGCCGCGCCACCGACCCCCTGCTCGCCGTCGAACCGCTGCCCGGCGGGGCGCGCTACGTCGGCCTGGTCGAGGGGTACGACGTGGCCCTCGGCACGCGCGCCGATGTGGTGGTCACCGACGGCTTCACCGGTAACGTGCTGCTCAAGGCCATTGAGGGCGCGTACGCGATGGCCGGCGGCCCACCTGCCCAGGGCGGCGCGCCCCGCGCGGCGGCCCTGCTGGGCGTCGCGGGGACGGTGGTCGTCTGTCACGGGTCCGCCCGCGCCGACGACGTCGCCTCCGGCATAGCTCTCGCCGCCCACCTGTGGCGGCGGCGCGCCACCGATCTGGTCTCCGCGTTGCTCGACCGCGACGCCGCGACGGGTCGCACCGACCGCTCCACCGACACCGAGGTACGCACATGAGCAACGACAAGCGGCGGCGGGCGTCCGTCGGTCACCTGGAAGCCGCCTTCGGAGTGAGCCTGGAACCCGAGCTGCTCCAGCGCGCGTTGACCCACCGGTCGTACGCGTATGAGAACGGCGGGCTGCCGACCAACGAGCGGCTGGAGTTCCTCGGCGACTCGGTGCTCGGCGTGGTGATCACCACGGCGCTCTTCCACAACCACCCTGATCTGCCTGAGGGGCAGTTGGCCAAGCTGCGGGCCAGCGTGGTCAACATGCGGGCGCTCGCCGACGTGGCCCGCGGTCTGGGCCCGGACGGGCTGGGCGCGTACCTGCTGCTCGGCAAGGGTGAGGAGACGACCGGTGGCCGGGACAAGGCGAGCATCCTCGCCGACACGCTGGAGGCGCTCCTCGGCGCGATCTACCTCCAGTACGGCCTGGACACCACGGGGATCGTCATCCACCGGCTCTTCGACCCGCTGATGGCCGAGTCGGCTGGTCGCGGGGCCGCCCTGGACTGGAAGACCAGCCTCCAGGAGTTGACGGCGGCGCTCGGTCTCGGCGTCCCGGAGTACCGGATCGAGGGCACCGGCCCGGATCATCTCAAGACGTTCACCGCCTGGGTGGTGGTGGCCGGCATCCGGTACGGCGGCGCCGAGGGGCGCAGTAAGAAGGAGGCCGAGCAGCGGGCCGCCGAGGCAGCCTGGCGGACGCTCGCCGAGCAGAACGGTCAGAACGGCGACGACGGCAAGGATGGTCGGGCCGGCGACGAGGGCCAGGGTGGTCGGGCCGGCGACGATCGTCAGGACCAACCGATCGGTCGGGACGACTCGGCCGACCGGGACGAGCCGTTCGGGCCGCTGGAGCGCGCCGAGCGGGCGGCTCAGGCCGAGCAGGCCGACCACCTGGCGCAGGCGCTGCCGGCCGGGGGCGCCGACGGTCACGAGACGGGTCGGCCGCGTGCCTGAGCTGCCCGAGGTGGAGACCGTCCGGCAGGGCGTGGCCCAGTGGGTCGTCGGCCGTCGGATCGCCTCGGTCGAGGTTCGTCATCCGCGTGCGGTCCGCCGGCACGCTCCCGGCGACGTGCACTTCGCCGACGTGCTCGCTGGCCGGACGGTGCTGGACGCCCGCCGTCGCGGCAAGTACCTGTGGCTGCCACTGGACAGCGGTGACGCGATCGTCGGGCACCTCGGCATGTCGGGTCAGCTGCTGCTCCAGCCACCCGGGACGACGGACGAGACCCACCTTCGGGTCCGGTTCCGGTTCAGCGACGACGGCCCGGAGCTGCGCTTCGTCGACCAGCGCACGTTCGGCGGGCTCTCGGTGAGCGAGGGCGGCGCCGAGTTGCCCGACGAGATCGCGCACATCGCCCGCGACCCGATGGACCCGGATTTCTCCGACGAGGCGTTCGTCGCGGCGCTGCGCCGCCGGCACACCGAGGTGAAGCGGGCACTGCTCGACCAGACCCTGATCTCCGGAGTGGGCAACATCTACGCCGACGAGGCGCTCTGGCGCGCCAAGCTGCACGGCGGCCGACCCACCGACGCGCTGACCGGCCCGGCCGCGCAGCGCCTGCTCGGCCACGTCCGCGACGTGCTCGCCGAGGCCATCAGCGAGGGCGGCACCAGCTTCGACGCCCTCTACGTGAACGTCAACGGCGAGAGCGGCTACTTCGACCGTGCGCTCAACGCGTACGGCCGCGAGGGCGAGCCGTGCCGGCGGTGTGGCGCGCCGATCCGCCGTGAGGCGTTCATGAACCGGTCCTCGTACAGCTGCCCGCACTGTCAGCCACGCCCCCGGGGTTCCCTTCGGGGATGACCCGGAGCCAGCTCGGGGGCAACGCCGGCGGGTCGCGGCGGGTCACTCCGGGGTGGACCCCGGTGTACGTCCGGATCGGGGTTCGACCCCGGCGAACGCACCCCCGCGCCCGGTCTGCTGGTTCCAGGGTGGGCCCAGGTCGATCCCCGATGTGACCGCCTCGTCACGCACCTAGCGTCAGCACCGTTGACAGGGGGTTGACGTGACAGGGGGACCCGAGATGGGGAGAAGACCGGTGACGGTGCGGCTGGCGCGGTGGAGCGCCGAGCACCCGTGGCGGGCGATCGCACTGTGGGCCGTGTTCGTGGCGGTGTGCTTCGTGGGCGGCAGCGCCGCCGGGCTCAACGAGGCCACCAGCGGTGACCAGGCGATCGGCGAGGCGGGGCGGGCCAGCCTCATCGTGGACGCCGGTGACTTCGACGACCCGGCCGTGGACAACGTCCTCATCACCTCCCGGGGTGGCGCGTTGGACCCGGCGGCGGCGAAGTCGGCGGCCGACGATGCGGCGGCCCGGCTGCGTACGGTCGCCGGGGTGGCCGGGGTCGGCCAGCCGGTCACCGCGCGGGACGGCTCGGCGCTGCTGCTGCCGATCACCATGTCGGGTGACCCGGAGACGGCCTCGGAGCGGGTGCAGCCGTTGCGCGACGCCACCGCCACGGTGCAGGCCGCGCATCCCGGGCTGCGCGTCGAGCAGGTCGGCGGACCGTCGATCGGCCAGGCCCTCGACGACACCCTGGGTAAGGACTTCAAGCGCGCCGAGCTGCTCAGTCTGCCGGTCACCCTGGCGATCCTGATCATCGCGTTCGGCGCGCTGATCGCGGCGAGCGTGCCGGTGCTGCTGGCACTCTCCTCGGTGGCCGCCGCGATGGGTCTGTCCACTCTCGCCTCGCACCTGGTGCCGGCCACCGACACGACGGCGCCGGTGATCCTGCTGATCGGCATGGCGGTCGGCGTCGACTACTCGCTCTTCTACATCCGTCGGGAGCGGGAGGAACGCGCCAAGGGTCGGTCCGGTCTGGACGCGGTGGAGATCGCCGCGGAGACCTCCGGGCACGCCGTGGTGGTCTCCGGCGTCGCGGTGATCATCTCGATGGCCGGGCTGCTGCTCGCCGGCGACGTGGTCTTCTCGTCCCTCGCCATCGGCTCGATCCTCGTGGTGGCCGTCGCGGTGACCGGTTCACTGACCGTCCTGCCCGCCCTGCTGGCCCGGCTCGGCCGTTGGGTGGACCGGCCCCGGGTGCCGCTGCTCTGGCGACTGACCGCACCGCGTACCGGCCGGCACGGCGAGCCCCGTGCGCCCCGGCTGTGGCCGGCGGTGCTCCGGCCCGCGCTGCGCGCGCCGGTGGCGACGCTTGTCATCTCGGTCGGGCTGCTGCTCGCGCTGGCCGCGCCGGCGCTCGGCATGAAGCTGAAGTTCCCCGGCATGGAGGACCTGCCCCGCACGACTCCGGCGATGCAGGCGTACGACCGGCTCACCGCCGCGTTCCCGAGCGCCGGGACCAATCACGTGGTGGCTGTCCGGGCGCCCGCCGACCAGGCCGACCGGGTACGCGCCGCCCTCACCGGCCTGTCCACCCGGGCGGCCGGCGATCCGCTGTTCGCCCCGGCCGAGGCGGACGGCCCGAAAATCGAGGTGTCGGCCGACCGGCGGGTCTCGGTGCTGGACGTCCCCACCCCGTACGCCAGTCGGGACGACCGGTCGGTGCAGTCGTTGGAAAAGCTGCGCGGGGACCTGGTCCCGGCCGAGCTGCGGGGCATTCCCGGCATCGAGTACGCGGTGGGCGGGGGCGTGGCCGACAGCGAGGACTACGCCCAGCACGTCCGGGACAAGTTACCGCTGGTCATGGGCTTCGTGCTGGTGCTGACCTTCCTCGTCATGACGTTCACCTTCCGGTCGGTGGTGATCGCGGCCAGTTCGATCGCGCTGAACCTGCTCTCCGCCGGTGCCGCGTACGGCCTGCTGGTGCTGATCTTCCAGGGCGAGTGGGCGCAGGGACTGCTCGGCTTCACGTCGATGGGTGCGATCGTGTCCTGGCTGCCGCTGTTCCTGTTCGTGGTGCTCTTCGGCCTCTCGATGGACTACCACGTCTTCGTGGTCAGTCGGATCCGCGAGGGCATCCGGTCCGGCCTGTCCAACCGCGACGCCGTGTCGTACGGGATCACCTCGTCGGCCGGGGTGGTGACCAGCGCGGCGATCGTGATGGTCGGGGTCTTTTCGATCTTCGCCACGCTGAGCACGATCGACATGAAGCAACTCGGCATCGGTCTGGCGGCGGCGATCCTGCTGGACGCCACCATCATCCGGGGAGTGGTGCTGCCGGCGTTGATGACGATGCTCGGCGACGCCAACTGGTGGGCCCCGCGCTTCCTGCGTCCCCGCCCAACGCCCGCGCCCACCGACCCGCCAGCCCCCGCCCCAGAGCTGGTCCCGGTCCCCTAACCACCCGAACCCCCTCCGCCCCCGCCCCGTCTGCCCTGCCCTCCGCCCTCCTGCCTGCCGGTCTTGCACTTTCTGTCGCGACGTAGCGGGGTCAACCCGGCAAATCGGGAACCGAAAGTGCAAGATCGCGGGGACGGGGTCAGGGGAGGGGGCAGGGTTCCCGGGAGGCGTCCAGCATGCGGTTCTTGCGGATCGACGCGAAGCCGTAGCCGACGGTGGTGACACAGAAGTCGTCGGTCGAGCCGGTGTACTCGACGTGGAAGACCGGCTTGCCGACGTCGCTGAACGGCAGCAGTTTGGCGCACTGGGCCAGCCGGACGCACTCCTCGTTGACCGCGAAGTCGAAGTCCGGGGCCAGCGCGGCGAGTTGCGGCACGTCGTTGACCAGCCCGGGGGAGAGGCTCAGCGAGCGGGCCAGCTCGGCGAGCCGGCGGTTGAACAGCAGTTGGTCGTCGAAGTCGAGCGGAAAGCCGGTGCGTGCCGTGTACCCGTCGGCGTCGAAGAGTGCCACCGCGCCGAAGCCCTTGCCCCGGCAGAGCCGGAACCGGTCGGCCAGCACCGGCCGGAGCGCGTCCCAACTCCGGACGTCCAGCCACCGGCTGTCGGGTCGACGCCCGCCGGCGCCCCGGACGACGTCCGGAAACCGGCTGGCGTCCGGGTCGTCGGAGCGGACCGATCCCACGTTCACCTGGCAGATCAACCGGCGGTCCCGGGAGCGCAGGTCGGCGGTCTGTGCGGCGGTGGTGGCCACCGGGTCGAGGAGGAAGACGTGGGCGTCCACCGCCGGGTCGAGCGGGCCGCTGAGCTGCCACTGCCACTGCCAGTGCCGGGCCTGCGTCGCCGGCCACGCGGTGGGCGCGCCGGGCGGGGTCAGTGCGGGCCGGCACCCGTACGCCGGCACCAGGAGCACGAGAGCGACGCAGGCGGACAGGAGGCGGCGCAGTGGGCGTACGGCGACGCGTCGCCGCGGCCGGATCCGCATCGGCAGCTCCCGGGTCCCGGGCGGCCGGTCGCCGCCCGCACCGGTACGCGGCCCCCACGCTCCGGCCCGACGTACCTCACCGGGTCAACGAGCGCGGGGGCGGGAACGACGCGCGGTCAGCGCGGCGCGGCGAAGACCTGCGTCCAGTACGGCCCGTTGCTGCTGGCGATGCCGACGCCGATCTCGGTGAACGCGCAGTTCAGGATGTTGGCCCGGTGGCCCGAGCTGTTCATCCACGCGTCCATCACCGCGGCCGGGGTCTTCTGGTTCCAGGCCACGTTCTCGCCGTACGTGCGCCAGGCGTAGCCGACCCGGTCCAGCCGGGCGCCGGCGTTGCTGCCGTCGCTGCCGGTGTGCGACATATCCTGGTTGTCGGCCTGGTCCTGGCTGTGCCGCTGGGCGGCCGTCATCAGCTTGTCGTCGATGCTCAGCGCCTTGCAACCGGCCTTGGCCCGCTCGGCGTTGACCAGGTCCACCACCTCGCGGGCCTGGGCGCTGACGGAGCCGCTGGAGCCGTTGGAACCGGTGGAGCCGCCGGTGTTGCTCGGCGCGCTGCTGCGCTCGACGCTGCGGCGCGACGCGGCGGTGCTCCGCGACGCCGCCGGGGTGGGCTTGACGACCTTGCTCGGCGACGGGCTCGGAGACGCCGGGGTGGGGATCGTTGACGGGGAGGGTGCGGCGAGGGTGTCCAGCGCCGGCTCTCCGGTCGGCGCGGCCGACGTGGCGAAGGTGTCGTCGACGGCTGTCGGCTGCGCGGCCCCGTCGTCACCGCCGGGCAGGGTGAGCGCGCCGACGCCGAAGCTCACCACGAGGGTGGCGGCCGCGGCGGCGCCCCCGATCATCAGCGGCCGGCGCCAGCGGCGTGGGGAGCGGTGCCGTCCCTCGCCGGGCCGCCCGGTCTCGGCGGTGCCGCGCCACTCGTCGGTGGTCTCCGGGTCGGTGTCGGTGTGCCAGCCGCCGGCCGTCTCGGTATGCCAGCCGCCGGTGGCGTCCTGGGCCGGGCGGTTGTCGTCCCAGCCGCCGGTCTGGTCTTCCGGCTGCGGGGCCGGCCAGGCGGCGGTGTGGGCGTCGGCGGGCGTCAAGGGGTCGGACTGCCGGCCGCCGCCGGTGGGCTGCTCCCGGTGCCACTCGTCGCCCGGCTGACCGGGCTCGTCGCCGAAGAGGTAGGCCGAGCGGGGCTCCGGGCGGTCGTGCAGCCAGGCCGGCTCGTCGGTCGGTCCCTCGGCGCGCCGGGGGGCGCCGTTCGGGTCCATCGGATCGGTCCAGCCGTACACGCCTATGCCTCCAGGGGTCGGTTGCGGGCCGGGGTGACGCTACGGCGCGCCTACGACCTGCGGCAACGTGGCTAAGAAAGAGTTAAGGGGAAGTCGGACGCCAGGGTGCGGACTTCCGTGAATCCGGGCGTACAGTAAAGGCGTCCGGACAGAGAGTGTCCGTGCCTTGCGGCAGCCCCCCGACAAGTGGACAGGTCGACGTAGAGATGATCTACGGCCTGCGAGAACTTGACGAAGGAGGGGTTTGCGGCTCAATATATAGGTGTCGCCAGTCGCGCCCGGTCATGCCCAGATACAGCCTGGAATGACAGCCGCGTACAAATGGGCGCGCGTTGGCCGGCCTTTCCGGCAGCGCATATCAAGGAGTCAGCATGGCGAAGGCCCTCTACGGCCACGTAGGTGCAGCGCCCGACCGGCGTCTGCTCGACGAGGTCACCCGACTGCGTGCCAGGGTTCAGGCACTGGAGTTCGAGATCACGCGTCTGCGTGCCGACAATGATCGGCTCGCGGCGGCTGCGGCGGAGGCGGACGATCTGCTCCGTCTGGCCGAGCCGGCGCTGACCTGATCTTCAGGTCGTAAAAACTGAATCGCACCATCGCAAAAATGCGCGCCGACACCTCTGTGCCGGCGCGTAACACTGTCCGGGGGTCTTTTCGGCGCCGACGATTCATGATCTTGCGGCAGATCGTGCGGGAAGCACGCCGCACAGTTACCGAAAAGCGCGTCGGCGGATAAGCCGATCATGAAAGGCGCTTGTCTTTCTCGCGGTCTCCCGGACAACAGCACGCCCACTGTCGACGCGACGCGGGGCGGGTCGCGTGCCGGGCCGCTCCGACCGGCGGGTTAGTCTGCGAGTTCACCCAGGTCCCCACAGCCGGCGACGGTACGGCGGCCACCGGACGAGGATCGAGTAGGTGTATCTCAAGAGCCTGACGGTGAAGGGTTTCAAGTCCTTCGCCTCCGCGACGACGTTGAAGCTGGAGCCCGGGATCACCTGTGTGGTGGGCCCGAACGGCTCGGGCAAGTCCAACGTCGTCGACGCCATCGCCTGGGTCCTCGGCGAGCAGGGCGCCAAGGCCCTCCGCGGCGGCAAGATGGAGGACGTCATCTTCGCCGGCACCGCCGGCCGGGCGCCGCTGGGTCGCGCCGAGGTCACCCTCACCATCGACAACACCGACGGCGCGCTGCCGATCGAGTACACCGAGGTCTCCATCACCCGCCGGATGTTCCGCTCCGGCGAGAGCGAGTACGAGATCAACGGCAACTCGTGCCGGTTGCTCGACATCCAGGAGCTGCTCTCCGACTCCGGCATTGGCCGGGAGATGCACATCATCGTGGGGCAGGGCCGCCTCGACGGCATGCTGCACGCCAAGCCGGAGGACCGCCGGGCGTTCATCGAGGAGGCGGCCGGCGTCCTCAAGCACCGCAAGCGCAAGGAAAAGGCGCTGCGCAAGCTCGACGCGATGCAGGTGAATCTCAATCGCCTGACCGACCTGACGGCCGAACTGCGTCGTCAGCTCAAGCCGTTGGGCCGGCAGGCCGAGGTGGCCCGGCGCGCCGCCGCCATCCAGGCCAACCTGCGCGACGCCCGGCTTCGGCTGCTCGCCGACGACCTCGCCACCCTGCGGACCACCCTCGACCGGGAGATCGCCGACGAGACCGCGCTGCGCGAGCGGCGCGAGCAGATCGAGGGTGAGCACGCCGAGGTGCAGGGCCGGCTCGGCGAGTTGGAGGCCGCCCTCGCGGAGGACGCGCCGCTGCTCGCCGCCGCCCAGGACACCTGGTACAAGCTCTCCGCCCTCCAGGAACGCTTCCGCTCGATCGAGCAGTTGGCCCGGGAACGGCTGCGGCACCTCAGCGCCACCGGCGACGACGAGCGGCCCGGCCGCGACCCGGACCAGCTGGAGGCCGAGGCGGAACGCGTCCGCGAGCAGGAGGAGGAGCTACGCGGCGCGCTCACCGACGACCAGATCCGACTCGCCGAGGCGGTCGAGCACCGCCAGGAGTTGGAGCGGCAGTTGGCCGCCGCCGAGCGTGAGCTGGTCGCCGCGGCCAAGGCCATCGCCGACCGGCGCGAGGGGATGGCCCGGCTCACCGGCCAGGTCAACTCCGCCCGGGCCCGGACCACCAGCGCCGGCGAGGAGATCGAACGCCTCGCCATCGCGCACGCCGACGCGCTGGGCCGCGCCGAGCAGGCGCAGGCCGACCTGGACGCGGTCGCCGCCCAGTCCACCGAGGCCGACCGGGACAACGCGGACCTGGACGCCCGGCACGCCGAGGCGGTCGCCGTGCAGGAACGGGCCCAGGCCACCGTCCGATCGCTGTCCGACGCCGAGCGGGCGGCGGAGAAGGACGCGGCCACCTGGAAGGCCCGCGAGGAGGCTCTCGCCCTGGGGCTGCGGCGCAAGGACGGCGCCGGGGCGCTGCTCGCCCGCGCCGGGGACGTGCCCGGTCTGCTCGGCAGCCTCGCCGGGTTGCTCACCGTCGCGCCCGGTCACGAGGCCGCGCTGGCCGCCGCGCTCGGCGGGCTCGCCGACGCGGTCGCCGTCAGCGGGGTGGACGAGGCCGTCGAGGCGATGCGGCTGTTGAAGATCTCCGACGCCGGCCGGGCCGGCCTGCTGGTCGGCAGTCCGGCCGGTCCCGGTATGACCGGCTCCGCCGACGCGCTGCGCCCGAAGCTGCCGGACGACGCCCGGTGGGCGCCCGACCTGGTGGAGTGCAGCGCCGAGCTGCGTCCGGCGGTGCACCGGGCCCTGCGGGACGTGGCGCTCGTCGACGATCTCGCCGCCGCCGCCGAGCTGGTCGCCAGCAACCCCGAGCTGCGGGCGGTCACCCCGGACGGTGACGTGGTCGGGGCGTACGCGGCGGCGGGCGGGTCGGCCAAGGCCCCCAGCTACATCGAGGTGCAGGCAGCCGTCGAGGAGGCCCGCGCCAACCGGGTCACCGCCGAACGCGCTGGCCTGGAGCTGCGTGATCAGTTGGTCGAGGCGCGCGCCGAGGTGGCGGCAGCCAAGGAGGCCGTGCAGCACGCCGCCGCCGAGAAGCGCGAGGCGGAGAGCCACCGCAACGCCGCCGCTCGCCGGCTGGCCGAGCTGGGCGCGGCGGCCCGTTCCGCGAAGGCCGAGACCGACCGGCTCGGCGACTCCCGCTCCCGCGCCGAGGCCGCCCGGCAACGGGACCTCACGGCGCTCGCCGAGCTGGAGGAGCGGCTACGGCTGGCCGAGGAGACCCCGGTCGACGCCGAGCCCTCGACCGAGGAGCGGGATCAGCTGGCGGCCATGGTGCCGCAGGCCCGGCAGAACGAGATGGAGGTCCGGCTCGCCGTGCGTACCGCCGAGGAGCGGGTCTCCTCGATCGCCGGCCGGGCCGACTCGCTCGCGCGGCAGGCCGCCGCGGAGCGGGCCGCCCGGGAACGCGCGGCGGCCCGCCGGGCCGCCCGCGCCCGGGGCGCGGGCATCGCCCGGTCCGTCGCCGGTGGCGCCCGGGAGGCGCTGACCCGGCTGACCACCTCGATCGCGACGGCAGCGGAGCACCGTGACGCGGTCGCCCTCGAGCGCGCCGCACGGGAGGCGGAGCTTCAGGAGGTACGCGGTGCCGCCAAGCGGCTCGGCGCGGAGTTGGAGCGGCTGACCAGCCAGGTGCACCGCGACGAGGTGGCCCGCGCGGAGCAGCGGCTGCGCATCGAGCAGTTGGAGGCGAAGGCCGCCGAGGACTTCGGGCTGGACGTGGAGACGCTGGTCGCCGAGTACGGTCCGACTCAGCCCGTTCCGCCGACCCAGGTGGACGTCGCGGCGGCCGAACGTGACGGTCTGCCGGTGCCCGAACCGGTGCGCTACGAGCGGCCGGTGCAGGAGAAGCGGGCCGCCAAGGCGGAACGCGAACTCGCCCTGCTCGGCAAGGTCAACCCACTCGCGCTGGAGGAGTTCGCCGCGCTGGAGGAGCGTTTCAAGTTCCTCTCCGAGCAGTTGGAGGACCTCAAGGCCACCCGTCGGGACCTGCTCACAGTGGTCAAGGACGTGGACGAGCGGATCCTGGAGGTCTTCGCCAGCGCCTTCGAGGACACCGCCCGGGAGTTCGAGCAGGTGTTCACAGTCCTCTTCCCCGGTGGCGAGGGACGGCTGATCCTCACCGAACCGGACGACCTGCTCACCACCGGCGTCGAGGTGGAGGCCCGCCCGCCGGGCAAGAAGATCAAGCGGCTGTCACTGCTCTCCGGTGGCGAGCGGTCGCTGACCGCGGTGGCCATGTTGGTGGCGATCTTCCGCGCCCGGCCCAGCCCGTTCTACATCATGGACGAGGTGGAGGCGGCCCTGGACGACGTCAACCTGGGCCGGCTGATCACGTTGCTGGCACAGTTGCGCGAGAAGAGTCAGCTGATCGTCATCACGCACCAGAAGCGGACGATGGAGATCGCCGACGCGCTCTACGGCGTGACCATGCGCAGTGGGGTCACTCAGGTGATCAGCCAACGGCTCAACCGGGCCGACGAGGACGACCAGCGGCACGGCCGCGGCGAGGAGAACGGGTAGTGGCTCGGGAACGCGCGACGGCGCTCCTGCTGGACTTCGACGGCGTACTGCGCCGGTGGGACCCGGCGGTGGCTGCCGTTGTCGAGCGGGAGTACGGCCTCTCCGAGGGCGTGCTCGGTGAGATCGCCATGCAGTGGGGGCGGCTCCAGCCGGTGCTCACCGGCCAGGTCAACCACGCCGAGTGGATGAACAGCGTGGCGGACGCCCTCGCCGAGTCGGTGGGCAGCCCGGAACGGGCCCGCGCCGCTGTGGAGCAGTGGCAGAGCTACCGGGGAGAGGTCGACCAGGAGGTGCTGGCGTTCGTTCGGGAGGTCCGTGCGGCGGGCGTCCGGGTCGGGCTGGGCACCAACGCCACCGACCTGCTCGACGCCGACCTGGCCGCGCTCGGCCTGGTCGGCGAGCTGGACGTGGTGGTCAACTCCTCGGTCATCGGCGTGCACAAGCCGGCTCCGGAATACTTCAAGGCCGCCTGCGTGGCCCTGGCCACCCCGCCGGCCCGGGTCCTCTGCGTCGACGACGAGGACTGGGCCGTGCGGGGTGCCCGGGCCGCCGGGCTGTCGGCGCACCGGTGGGGCGGCCACGCCGACCTGCGTTACCTGCGGGCGGCCCTGGACTATTGAGCGTTCGTCACTCGCCGGTGACGCCGTCGATGCGTTCCCGGATCAGGTCGGCGTGGCCGTTGTGCCGGGCGTACTCCTCGATCATGTGCACGTACACCCAGCGCAGGTTGAAGGTGCGCTTCTTCGCGCCGACCTCGGTGAACGTCTGGTCGAGCGAGTGGCCGGCGGCGGCCTCGCGGGCCAGCGCCACCTCGCGGTGGAAGATGGCGAAGTCGGCAGCGGCGTCGGCGGCGCTGACGTCGTGGTCGGCGTCCGGGTTGTCCGGGGTGAAGTACGGGTAGTCGACAGGCTCGCCGGCGAAGTTCTCCCGGAACCACCAGGCCTCCACCTCGGCCAGGTGCCGGACCAGGCCGAGCAGGGTCAGCCCGGACGGTTCCACGCTCGGCGTCCGCAACTGCTCCTCGGTCAGGCCGGCGCACTTGAGTAGCAGCGTCTGTCGGTGGTAGTCGAGCCAGCCGTCGAGCATGGTGCGCTCGTCGCCGACGTACGGTTCGGGGGTCCGGGTGATCTCCGGCGCGATCCAGGTCATGCCGCGCATCCTGCCCGGCACCTCGGACATGCCGCGACGGGTTATCAGGGCACCACGACTACCGGCCAGCGGCCGGCGCGGACCAGCCGGGTGGCGACCGAGCCGACCAGCCGGTGTCCGGCCTGCTCGGAGGCGCCGACGACCACCATGTCGGCCTGGAACTCGTCGGCCGCCGCGCACAGCTCGCCGTACGCGTCGCCGCGCCGCACCAGCAGGGTCACCGGAATGCCCCACTGCTCGGCCCCACGCCGGCACTCCCGGCGCAGCTCGTCGGCCAACTCGTCGTGGGTGCGCTGGACCGCGCCGGCGTCCATGCCGGGCACCAGGGCGGTCAGCCCGCTCGGCGAGCTGACGAAGACCACCACCAGCGCGGCGCCCTGCCGACGGGCCAGGCCGGCGGCGTAGGAGCCGGCCCGCTCGGAGGTCCGGGTGCCGTCGATGCCCACCATGATCACCCGAGGGCCGTCCGTCCCGCGCTCGAAGGGCAGCGGTCGGGTCCGGGGCCCGTACTCCTCACGGTCCGGTGCTCCCACGCCCATGGCTCTACCTCACCTCTGCTCGCCGGTACGGATCACGGGTGCGCCAGCGCCGGCGGCGACTGTCGATTCCCGCTCGACCTGGTCGGAAACCGGGTCGCCGTTGTGCTGGCGCAGCGGCACCTCCTTGATGAAGGCCACCGCGATCAGCGCGATCAGCGCGAACGGGGCGGCAGCCAGGAAGATGTCACCGGCACCGTGGCCGTACGCGCTCTCCACCACCGCCCGCAGCGGGCCGGGCAGGGTGTGCACGTCGGGCAGGGCACCGCCGCTGCCCGAGCTGGAGGCGGGGATGCCGAGTTGGGCCAGGCCGTCGGCGGTGTAGTCCTTGACCTTGTGGGCGAGCACCGCGCCGAGGGCGGAGACGCCGATCGCGCCACCCAGGCTGCGGAAGAACGCCACCACCGAGCTGGCCGCGCCGAGTTCGTGCGGGCCGACGGTGTTCTGCACGGCGAGGACCAGGTTCTGCATGGTCATGCCCAGGCCGACGCCGATCAGCAGCATGTAGACGCTGAGCAGTGTGAAGCTGGTGTCGGCGCGCAGGGTGCCCATCAGCGCGAAGCCGACGGTGAGCAACGCCGACCCGATCACCAGGTACCGCTTCCAGCGGCCGGTCTTGCTGATGACCCGCCCGATGACGGTGGAGGCGACCAGCAGGCCGAGGATCATCGGCAGGGTCATCAGGCCGGACATGGTGGGGCTCTGCCCGCGGCTGATCTGGAAGTACTGGCCCAGGAAGATCGACGCGCCGAACATGCCCACACCGACCGCGATGCTGGCGACGACGGCGAGGGTGATGGTGCGGTTGCGGAACAGCCGTGGCGGGATCATCGGCTCGGCGGCCCGGGTCTCGACCCGGATCGCCAACGCGCCGAGGACCAGCGCGCCGACGACCATGACGGCGGTCTGCCAGGAGGCCCAGGCGAACTGGTCGCCGGCGAGCGAGACCCAGATCAGCAGCACCGAGACGGCCGCGGTGATCAGGGTGGCGCCCCACCAGTCGATCTCGGCCTTCCGCTTGACCACCGGCAGGTGCAGGGTCTTCTGGAGCACGATCAGCGCGAGGATGGCGAACGGCACGCCGACGTAGAAGCACCAGCGCCAGCCGAGCCAGGAGGTGTCCACGATCACGCCGCCGATCAGCGGGCCACCGATGGTGCCGACGGCCATCACGGCCCCGAGGTAGCCGCTGTAGCGGCCGCGCTCGCGGGGCGCGATCATCGTGGCCATGATCACCTGGGCCAGCGCGGTGAGACCGCCGGCGCCGACGCCCTGGAGCACCCGGCAGGCGATCAGCTCACCGGTGCCCTGGGCGAGGCCGGCCAGCACCGAGCCCAGCACGTAGATCCCCAGGGCGAGCTGGACCAGTGTCTTCTTACTGGTCAGGTCGGCCATCTTGCCCCAGATGGGGGTGGTCGCTGTGGTCGCGAGCAGGGCCGAGGTCACCACCCAGGTGTACGCGGACTGGCCGCCGTGCAGTTCGGTGATGATCCGCGGCAGCGCGTTGGAGATGACGGTGGAGGACAGGATCGCGACGAACAGGCCCAGCAGTAGGCCGGAGAGTGCTTCCAGGATCTGCCGGTGGGTCATGGTCACGGCGGTCGCCTGGGGAGGCACTGTCGCCTGGCTCATCGTGTGTTGCCTCCGAGCGGAGTCGATGTGGAACGGCGGGGCTGGTACGCACGGGCCGCCTGTGAGTTGCCTGAGGCAACCGTATGCCTTGGTTGCCTGAAGCAACAACTTGTCGGACCGGTGCCCTATTCCCCCGCGTTGGGAGCTACTGCCAGGAGTCGTTGAACCGGCCGAGCAGCCGGGCGAACTCCTCGACGTCCCGCTCCGGCCAGCCGTCCAGAGCGCGCAGGAACTCGCCCAGCCGGGCCGCGCGGGCCACGTCGAACCGGCGCTGCCCCTCGTCGGTGAGGCTGATCTGCGCGGCCCGCCGGTCACTCGGATCAGGGTCGCGGTGCACCAGGCCGAGGACTTCCAGGGCGTTGATCTGCCGGCTCAGCGTTCCCTTGCCCACGCCCAGCCGCGCCGCCAACTCGGTCAACCGGATCGACCCGCTACGCCGCAACCAGAGCAGCAACCCGTAGGTGTTCGGCTCCAGGTTCGGGTGCACCTCCCGGGCGATCTCCCAGGAGACCGCCCGGCCGCGGCGCAGCAGAGCGGTCAACTCGTGCTCAACCGCCCGGATCGGCTCCGGCAGGTGCTCGTCCACGGCGTAGAGACTACGGCGCGGCCGGCTCGCCGTCGCCGGAGAGTCGACGCCGCATCACCGGGCGTAGATGCCCGTCCTTGGTGGTGCCCTCGATGACCACGTCGGCCCCGCGCCCGTGATGGGTAAGGGTGGCGACGGCGTTGCCGAAGTACGGGCCGGCCAGCTTGCGCCAGCGCACCCCCGGCCGGCGTACGCCCGCCGAACGGGCCAGCGCCCGGGTGGCCCCGGCCGGACCGGGCGACCAGCCCAGCCGCATCAACGGACGGATGCCCGCCGGGACCTGGTTGTGGATCGGCGAACAGGTGAGCTGGTGCACCGGAGTGACCACCGCCGGATCCGCGAACCGGGCCCGCGCCACGTACGAGTGGTGCACGTCACCGGAGAGCACGCTGATCGACGCCGGTGGGGCGTACGCCGGGCCGGCCCCGATCCGCGCGCCGGACTGTCGCGGCGTGCCGGTGCCGATGCGGGCGAACGTCTCCGCGAGCGCCTCGAAGGACCGCCGGAACGCCGCCCAGTGCTCCAGGTCCAGGGCGCGGCGCAGCTTCTCCGCCCCACGCGCCACCCACGGTCGGCGTGAGTCCGCCAGTTTCTCGTTCCACGCCTCGATGTGGTGGATGCCCTGCGGCAGCAGCCAGGGCAGCGAGGCGCCCACCACCAGGTGGTCGTAGACCCCGTGCGCCTGGTCCAGGAACCAGGCCCACTCGCCGGGCGGCAGCATCGCCCGGCTGTTGGGCTCGAGCACCCGGCTGCACCGGTTGTCCAGCATGACCAGCCGGGTCCGGCCCAGGTCCAGTACGTAGCTCCACTGATACTGCACCGCGCGCCAGCGCTCGGTGTCGTGCGCCAGGTCGGACTCCTGGTCGACCCGGTGGCCGAACTCGCGCAGCACGCTGGTGGCGTCCTCGGCGGCGGCGACCTTCGCGAAGACCGGATCGGCGACGATCTCGTCGGGGGAGAGGTTGCCCAGGTGCTGGTAGACCCAGTAGGAGGCGAGCCCGCTGCCGATCCGCTCCTGCCACCACGGCTGCTCGCGCACCTCGGCCCGCCACGCCGCCGAGGTGTTCCAGTCGTCGATGATCTCGTGATCGTCGAAGATCATCACGCTGGGCACCGTGGAGAGCAGCCAGCGGATCTCCGGATCACGCCAGGACTCCAGGTAGAGCTTGGTGTACTCGTCGAAGCTCACCACCTGATCGGCCGGAGCGCCCTTCGGTCGCCGCCGCCGTCGCCGCAGCAGCCGGCGCACGGTCGGCGAGGTGACGTCGGCGTAGACCTGGTCACCGAGCAGCACCAGCAGGTCGGGCAGCGGGTTCGACTCCGGGTCGGCCATCAACCGCCGGGCGTACGCGTCCAACGCGTCAGGTGGCAGCTTGCGGGTGGTGGCGTGCTGGGTGGTCTCGCGACACGAGCCGAAGATCAGATTGACCGGCTGGTCCCGATCGTCGGCGGCCCGGGTGCGGATCACGCTCGGCGGGAACCCGCTGCTCGGCACCGGCCAGACGATCTCGTCGTCGACCAGCACCTCGTAGGTGGTCTCGCTGTCCGGGGCAAGACCCTCCACCACCACGAGGGCGTAGTGGTGGTCGTACGCCGAGAAGGTGGGCGCGGTGCCGGTGGCGCCGCTGCCGGTGCGGACGGTGACCACGGCGGGTGCCGCCGTCTCCACCCAGATCGTCGCCCGGGTGTCCACCACTCGCCGCAGAAGTGGGCCGATGAGGAGGTGTGCGGCGGGCATGCGGCCGAGCCTACCGCCGGTCCCCGGCACCGGCCGGGCGCGGCGGCTGAGACTCCGGGCACGGCTCGGGGTGCGGTGGCTGGGACGCCGCCGCCGCCATCTGACAGGATTCCGGCATGGCCGAATATCTCGTCCTCGCTCTGGTCCTGCTCGGTGTGCTGATCGCCGGCACGGTCGGGCTGGTCGTGCCGCGATTGCGGCGGCGGCCTGAGCCCCCGCTGCCACGCACCGAGGTCGACACCAGGGCTGAGGAGGATCTCGCCGGCCCGCCGGTCGAGGCACCGGAGTCCGATCTGTCCACCGGCGTCCTGGTCGAGCCGCCGCCGGTGCTCGAACCGCAGGTCGAGGTCCCCGAGCCGACCGCCGGGCGGCTGGTCCGGCTCCGCTCGCGGCTGTCCCGCTCACAGAACGTGTTCGGCAAGAGCCTGCTCGGCCTGCTCGCCCGTGACCACCTCGACGAGGACGTCTGGGAGGAGATCGAGGACAGCCTGATCACCGCCGACGTCGGCGTCGACGCCACCCGCGACATCGTCGACCGGCTCCGCGAGCGCACCCGGGTGCTCGGCACCCGCTCGGCATCCGAGCTGCGGGCACTGCTCGCCGCCGAGCTGGTCAACGCGCTCGACCCGAGCCTGGACCGCTCCTTGCGGACCGCCCCCAAGGACGGCGTGCCGGCGGTCGTCCTGGTCGTCGGCGTCAACGGCGCCGGCAAGACCACCACCTGCGGCAAGATCGCCCGGGTGCTGGTGGCCGACGGTCGCAGCGTGCTGCTCGGCGCGGCGGACACCTTCCGGGCCGCCGCGGCCGACCAACTGGAGACCTGGGGTTCGCGCGTCGGAGCGGAGACCGTGCGGGGGCCCGAGGCCGCCGACCCGGCCAGCGTCGCGTTCGACGCCGTCAAGCGCGGCATCGACACCGGCGTGGACACAGTTCTCATCGACACCGCCGGCCGCCTGCAGAACAAGGTCGGCCTGATGGACGAGCTGGGCAAGGTCAAGCGCGTGGTGGAGAAGCAGGGCCCGATCGACGAGACACTGCTCATCCTGGACGCCACCACCGGGCAGAACGGCCTGGAGCAGGCCCGGGTCTTCACCGAGGTGGTCAACGTGACAGGGGTGGTGCTGACCAAGCTCGACGGCACCGCCAAGGGCGGCATCGTGATCGCCGTGCAGCGCAAGCTCGGCATCCCCGTGAAGCTGGTCGGCCTCGGCGAAGGCAAGGACGACCTGGCCCCGTTCGACCCGGCGCAGTTCGTCGACGCGTTGCTGGGGACCGAGGCCACCGGCCGGGACGCGTAGTCTCGGGTGACCACTGACGATCGCGCGTACGCGGGCTGGCGCGACCCCGGCCATCCTTCGCAGCGCCTCGGGAGGCCGTACGTGACCTCGCAGGAGATCCCGCTGCACGGCGGCAACGTGAGCACCGTTGTCCGCGTGGGTGACACGGTTCGGCGCAACGCCGGGCCGTGGACCCCGTCCGTGCACGCGCTGCTGCGCCACCTGGAGTACGTGGGGTTCACCGGCGCTCCGCGGGCGCTCGGGATGGACGAGCGTAACCGTGAGGTGCTGTCGTACCTGGAGGGGGAGTGCGGAGAATATCCGCTCGCCCCGCACTGGGTGACCGACGAGGCCCTGGTCACCGTCGCCACCATGCTGCGCATGTTCCACGACGCGCAGTACGGCTTCACTCCTCCGCAGGCGGCGGTCTGGCGCTCGTTCGGGCCCCCACCACCGGACACCGAGGTGATCTGCCACCACGACGCCGCGCCGCACAACGTGATCTGGCGTCCGGACGGCACCCTCGGGCTGATCGACTTCGACCTCGCCTCACCCGGAGCACGGATCTACGACGTGGCGTACGCGGCCTGGACCTGGGTGCCGATCTTCGCGGACCGGGACTCGATCACGCTGGGCTGGAAGCACCCGGACCGGCCCCGCCGCCTCCGGCTCTTCGCCGACGCGTACGGGCTGATCCCCCGGGACCGGCACCGGCTGATCCGGACCATCCGCAAACGGATCGTGGACCACGTCGAGGGGATCCGGCGGATGGCCGCCGCCGGCGAGCCGGCGTTCGTCCGGATCGTGCACAAGGGCCATCTGCGTCGACCGATGCGCGATCTGCGGCTGCTCGACTACGAGCGGCACACCCTGGAGAACGCCCTCCGCTGAGCGCCGGTCGGGCGATGCTCGGCCGGGCCCGTCAAGCGCACCGGTCGATGGCGTTGACCGGTCAGCCATCGACGATCGCCGTCCGGCCGATCCACAGTCGTCCATGCTGATGACTGTGCGGAGTTCGTGACACGTCCGAAACAACCCGTCACGAAACGGAAACCCGCACGGGACCCAAAGTGAAACAGCCGGCCGCGAAGCTTCCGCGCAACCGGCCTACGGGCGACGCTGCCCCGGAAAGCCGCGAAGGAGGACTTCACCTTTAGGAGGCCAGCGTGCCTGAAGCACCGACGATCGACGGCGCCAATACCACGTGGCTGCTGGTTTCGACCGCGCTCGTGCTGCTCATGACCCCCGGACTGGCGCTGTTCTACGGCGGCCTCAACCGGGCCAAGGGCGTACTCAACATGATGATGATGAGCTTCTCGGCTATCGGGCTCATCTCTATTCTGTGGTGGTTCTACGGATTCAGCGTCGCCTTCGGGACCGACGTGAACGGCTTCTGGGGCGACCCGGGCGCGTACCTCGGCACCAAGACCTTCCTCGCCGAAACCGACCTGTGGGGTGCCACGGCGGAGAACCCCAGCGGCATCGGCGTCCCGCTCTACGTGTTCATGGCCTTCCAGATGGTCTTCGCGGTGATCACCGTCGCGCTGATCAGCGGTGCCATCGCCGACCGGGCCAAGTTCGCCGGCTGGCTGCTGTTCGCCTTCGGCTGGGCCACCCTGGTCTACTTCCCGGTCGCCCACTGGGTGTGGGGCGGCGGCATCATCGGCGGCGACATCCACGCACTGGACTTCGCCGGTGGCACCGCGGTGCACATCAACGCCGGTGCGGCGGCCCTGGCCGTGGTCCTGGTCCTCGGTAAGCGGCTCGGTTGGCCGCGTGAGGGCATGAAGCCGCACAACATCCCGCTTGTCGCGCTCGGTGCCGGACTGCTGTGGTTCGGCTGGTTCGGGTTCAACGCCGGCTCCGAGCTGACCGTCGACTCGGTCGCCGGCCTCGCCTTCATCAACACCCAGCTCGCCACGGCGGCGGCGGTGCTCGGCTGGATCGCTGTCGAGTGGGTCAAGACCCGGAAGCCGACGATGGTCGGTGCCTCGTCCGGTGCCATCGCCGGCCTGGTCGCCATCACCCCGGCCTGTGGCTTCATCGCACCGTGGGCGTCCGTCCTGCTCGGCATCGTCGCCGGCGCGGTGTGTGCGCTCGCCGTCAGCCTCAAGTACAAGCTCGGCTACGACGACTCGCTCGACGTGGTCGGCGTGCACTTCGTCGGTGGTTGGATCGGGTCGCTCTGGCTCGGCCTCTTCGCCACCAACTCGGTCAACGCCGCGATCACCGACGTGGTGGGCGCCTCCGACGGCCTCTTCTACGGCGGCGGCGCGACCCAGCTCGGGCGGCAGGCCCTCGCCGGCCTGATCGTCACCGCCTGGTCGTTCGGCATCGCCTGGGTGCTCGCCTTCGTCATCGAGAAGACGATCGGCTTCCGCGTCACTGGCGAGGCGGAGGTCGAGGGCATCGACATCGCCGAGCACGCCGAGAGCAGCTACGACCTGTCCCCGGCCGGCGGCGGCACGGGCAGCGCGTTCGCGATGGCCGGCATCGGCACCCCCGGTGGCGGCGCGACGAGTGGTGCCAAGCCGGAGGCGGAGCCCGCCGAGCCGGTCAGCGAAAAGGTCGCCGGTTAACGTTCCTGGGATGGAGGGGTTGGACATGAAGCTGGTGACCGCAGTCATCAAGCCGTACCAGCTGGACGCGGTGAAGGAGGCCCTGCACGCCCTCGGGGTGGCCGGGCTGACCGTCAGCGAGGTTCAGGGGTACGGGCGGCAGAAGGGGCACACCGAGGTCTACCGGGGTGCCGAGTACACGGTCGAGTTCCTGCCCAAGATCAGGGTCGAGGTGCTCACCGACGAGATCGACGTCGACAAGGTGGTGGACGCCATCGTCGGAGCGGCCCGCACGGGCAAGATCGGTGACGGCAAGGTCTGGGTCACCGGTGTCGAAGAGGTCGTCCGGGTACGTACCGGCGAACGCGGCCTCGACGCACTCTGACCTCGACCTCGACTGACATGACCTCGTTGATCAAGAAGAACGCGTCAGGACCCGCCGACGACGGCGACGCGAACCTCTTGATCAACGAGGTCGTCGGCGTTCCCGGGGGGATCGGGGAAGCGGCCCGGCGGGGGCGGGCTGCCGCGTACGACTCGTTCTTGCGGGGGTTGCTGCCTGCGCGGGACGGGGTGGCGCTGCTGGCCGTCGGGGGCTTGGGTCGGCGGCAGTGTGCTCCGTACAGCGACCTCGACCTGGTGCTGCTGCACGCCGGGGTGCCCGGCACTGACGAGTTGGCCGCCTCGGTCTGGTACCCGATCTGGGACGCGGGCCTGCGGCTCGACCATTCGGTACGCACCGTCGCCGAGGCGCTCTCGGTGGCCCAGGACGACGTCAAGGTCGCCCTCGGGCTGCTCGACGCCCGGCTGGTCGTGGGGGACCAGGCGCTGGCCGACGGGCTGATCCGCACCGCCGCCGATCACTGGCGGCGTACCGCCGTCCGGCACCTGCCCGGCCTGCGGGAGGTCACCGAAGCCCGTTGGCAGGCTCACGGCGAGCTGGCGTTCCTGCTGGAGGGTGACCTCAAGGAGGCCGCCGGTGGTCTGCGTGACGTGGGGCTGCTGGGGGCGATCGCCGCCGCCGGCATCACCGACGCGCTGCGCCCTGCCGTACGCGCCGCCCACCTGCGCCTGTTGGACACCCGCGACGCGCTGCACCAGCAGGTCGGCCGACGGGTCGACCGGCTGGTCGCCCAGGAGCGCGACGGAGTGGCCACCCTGCTCAATCTGGAAGACGGCGACGCGTTGCTGCGTCGGGTCGCCGGTGACGCCCGCACGGTCAGCCACGCCCTGGACGACGCCTTCCGGGCCGCCGACCGGCTGCGCTCCGGCCGCTCCCGCGGCGGCAACGGCCGCCCGGCCCGCCGCCCGGTCGCCCGCGACGTCGTCGAACACGACGGCGAGTTGGTGCTCGCCCGCACGGCGATCGGGGCACGCCCCGACCCGAGCCTCTCGCTGCGGGTGGCCGCCGCGTCGGCCACGACCCGAATCCCCATCGCGCGGGCCACCTGCGAGTGGCTGGCGGCGTACTGCCCGCCCCTTCCGGCCCCCTGGCCGGCCGAGGCCCGGGCCGCGCTGATCACCCTGCTCGGCGCCGGTGCCGGCCTGGTGCCGGCCTGGGAGACCTGCGACCGGTACGGGCTCGTCGACGGCTGGCTGCCCGAGTGGACCCGGCTGCGCAGCCTGCCCCAGCACAACCCGGTGCACCGCTTCACCCTCGACCGGCACCTCGTGCAGACCGCGCACGAGGCCAGCCGGCACGCCCGCGAGGTGGAGCGCCCCGACCTGCTGCTCCTCGGCGCTCTCCTGCACGACATCGGCAAGGGCCTCCCCGGTGACCACAGCACCGTCGGTGTGCCGGTTGCCCAGGCGGTGGCCACCAGGGTCGGCCTGCCCACCGCAGAGGTCGAGCTGATCGGCAAGCTGGTCCGGTTGCACCTGCTGCTGCCCGACGTGGCCACCCGCCGGGACCTGAGCGACCCGGTCACCATCGCCTCGGTGGCCGAGGCGGTCGGCGATACCGGCACCCTCGACGTGCTGCACGCGTTGGTCCGCGCCGACGCGGCGGCAACCGGGCCGGCGGCCTGGTCGGACTGGAAGGGCCGGCTCGTCGCCGAGCTGGTGGCCCGGGTTCGCACCGCGCTGGACACCGGCGTACTCCCCGAGCCACCCGCACCGGACCCGGAGCTGCTGGCCGGTCCACTGCCGGTCGTCCACCTGACCGGCGACCGGGTGTCGGTCGCGGCGGCCGACCGGCGGGGTCTGCTCGCCACGGTGGCCGGCTGCCTGGCGCTGCACCGGCTGGAGGTGATCTCCGCGGACGCCTCCGCCGTCGACGGCCGGGCCCTGGTCGAGTGCCGGGTGCAGCCTCGCTACGGCCTCCCGCCGGACCCGGTCCCGCTCCGCGCCGACCTGCGCCGGGCGGTCGCCGGCGACGTGTCGGTCACCCAACGGCTGCGCGGCCGTGCGCTCGCCAGCCGTGGCGGTGGCGCGGCTCCACGAGTGGTCTGGCACCGCGAGGCGGCCACCGACGCCGTACTGCTGGAACTGCGCGCCGCCGACGCCGCCGGGCTGCTCTACCGGGTCGCCTGCGCGCTCGACGAGGCCGGCGCCCTGGTTCGCGCGGCCCGCATCTCCACCCTCGGCGCCGACGTGGTCGACGCCTTCTATCTGGTGGGCGGTTGGCCGGACGACGCGACCCGAGCCCGACTGGAGGCTGCGGTCCTGGCCGCCGTCTGATCTCGCCTCATGCTCCGCATCTCCCAGTGCCGCAGGCGTCAACCCCGCTTCAGCCGCAGCCAATCGGTTCCAGGCCGCGAGCAGCCACCGGTGCGCGGCTGCCAAGCGAACGTCCGCAATCCGACTGAAGCCGATGCTGATCAGTCGTCTATAGGAGCATCAACGCAAACTCGGCCGTCAACACGAGGTATGTCCCGGTGACTGTCTGTCCTGGCTGGGCGAAGTGCCCGGCGGGGTGCCTCAGCGAGCCTCTGCCGGTGCACGTAGGCGCCATCGGCGCTGGCCAGGTCGCCTGGCTGGTAGTCAGCACGAACGAAGAGTTGAACGAGTCGTCCACCGGCAATCTGAGTAATAGACCTGTGTCGAATCACGCACCATGCTGGTGCGCTCGACGCGTGTCTCTGTTTCAACGGCGGAGCCGACCCTCAAGAATCTAGCCGTCGTCTCCTCTGAGGCGCCTTCCCGAAGGGCACGTCAGCCAGATGTCAGCAGAAGCTCAGCGTGGGGCGTTAAGAACATCGGCAAGCACCGAGCCATCAGCGGCAGGGCAGCCAGGGGTCGCAAGACCTGGGGAGGGCCGGATCCAACCCGAGGTGCTCTTCTCGGTGCTCGGTCCCGTGGAGGTACACGTCAGCTCGGACAAGGTGGTCCACCTGACCGGCAAGGCCGCAGCCGTGACGGCGGCCCTTGCGTTGGCCGCGCCTCGTCCTTTGGAGAAGGGGCTCCTTCTCGCATTGGCCTGGGGGGAGCGCCTTACTGATGTCAACGTCGTTGAGTCGACGGTCCGAACGATCCGTAAGAAGGTGGAGCTGAGTCCGGGCCAGGGAATTGTTACGCAGGGGGCGAGGTACCGGCTCGATGCGCCGACAGATCTTGCGCAGTTCAACGCGCGCGACAAGCAGGGCGACATGTGGGTCAACGAGGGCCAGGTTGAAGAGGCTGCCGAGGAGTACGCCGCAGCCCTTCGACTGTGGCGCGCCAAGTTCCCGAAAGAGCTGTATGAGTCCGAGGACCTGAGGCCGTACGTCGACGCGTTCGAGCACACGAGGAGGGGGGTCCAGCTGAAGCACCTGCGGGCGCTTCTGGACACCGACCGCTTTGGTGAGCTGCTCGGTCATGCCGAGCAGTTGCTCGCCGAGGATCCCTTCTGGGAGGAGGCCTTGGAGGTGAGGATTGAGGCGCTGTACCACCAACAGGGTGCACGAACCGCCGGCGAGGCATGCCGTGGCGCGATCGAAATGCTCCGTAATGAGGGCATAGAGCCTTCGGCGCATCTCCAGGAGCTCCATCGCCTCGTCCTCAACAACGAGTGGTTGAGGTCTCCCCAGCGCGTGGAGCGGCGTCGCCTCGCGGGCAAGCCGACGACGGGGGAAATTCCTCGGCAGGCGAGGTCAGCTCTCAGCGCTGAGCTGGAGGTGGTGGCTGAGCCTGAGGAGGTGGCCGGACCGAACACGCTCGACGCCGCGGCGTACAACTCCCTCCGGCCGGATAGCGTCGCCTTCACTGACAACTTGCCTCCCGCGACCTACTCGCACTTCATCATGCGGCACGGACTGTGGAAGCAGATCGCGGAAGCCACCGCGCAACGACTGCCGATCATCGCGTTGATCGGGATCGGCGGCACCGGAAAGTCGTCACTCGCTCGTGAATTCGCGGCAGCACAACGGTTCGCCCAGGAGTCGACGTTCGTCGCGGTGGTCTGGGTCTCTGACCGGGAACGGCCGGGCACCACGACTCTGGGCAGAGTGCTGGATCTCATCGCGTACGTCACCGACCATCGTGGAATCGCGGGCCTCGAGCCGCAGCTCAAGGTTTTCGAGGTGACTCGGATGCTGCGGAACATCCGGACGCTCGTCGTCATCGACAACTATGAAACGATCGAGGACCAGGATCTCGCCAGCTGGCTGCGAACCGTCCCGGAGCCGAGCAAAGTGATCATAACGACGATCGCTCGGCCAAAGAATCTCGGATCCTATTGCGAAGACATTGAGGTGCGCGGCCTCACTGCCGTCGAAGCAGCAACGTTCTACACAGAAGCGGTGCGCCGACTCGGTTTGACGGACATGGCTGAGGATGCTGGAGCGCGAGACACGCTCGTGTCGGCGGCGAACAGCAATCCCCGCCTGATCGAGTGGGCGCTGGGGCAGGTGAAGCGCCGTGGACGCAGCGTGCAGAGTTTGGTCGAGCAGATCTCGGGTCTTGACGACGTCGACCACGTGGGGGAGCGGCGACGCGTTGACGTCGTCCTGCAAGATCTGCTTCGCGGCAGTTGGTCCTCCATGTCCGAGTCCGCTCGGCTGGTACTCGCCACCGCAACCTGTTTCCCGTACGGAGTCGATGCGGACACCATCGATGAGATATGTGCTAGGCCGCCCAATTTCGAGGACGCGCTTGAGGAGTTGTGTGACCTCTATTTCCTGTCACGCCTCACCTATCCGGGCCGCAGCGGTTCGTGGTATCGGGTTGAGCCGCTGGCGGCCAGCCGGTCCGATCCCGAGGGTATGTTTCAGCAGGTCCGCGTCGCCTGGCTCGACTGGTGCGAGCGCTTCACGGAGCGGATTGGATTCTGCCCGGGCGAGATCGAGCGGCTGGCTCTGCTAGATACCCCCGGAATGCGCCTGAACATCGAATATGCACTTGCCTGGGCGATGCACCACGGTCGCTTCGACAGTGTGATCGCCATTGCCAGGAACGTTCGCTATTACTACTACGTTCGGGGGTTCTGGTCGAGTAGTCCGAACGTGCATCTGCTTCGGGCGGAGGCGGCCCGTCACGCGAATGACGCGGAGGCAGAGTTTGACGCTCTGGTGTACCAACTCAACATCGCGTCCAAGCAGGAGAATGCCGCTGCCGTTGAGCAGGCGATGCCTCGGTTGCAGGAACTGCTCGCTCAGGCCGAACGGTTCGACGTGAGGGTGTTGGCCGAATATCGGCACGCGTACTCGCTGTACCTGCTCGCAGAGGGGCGGTTGCAAGAGGCGGAAAGCGGCTGGCGGGCGAACTTGCAGGAGTCGGACGTCCTTGGGCCGGAAAATCACAATGCGAACGTGCGTTGGCTGGCGGTCTGTCTGGCCCGGCAGGGCTCGCACCGGTACGACGAGGCGATGGAGTTGTTCGAATGGGCCAGGGAGCACGCCCGGGAGAAGTCCTATCAGCGGGCAGAGATCCTGATAGATCTGCAGATAGCCGAGCTGCGTCTGAATGATGCCGCAACGAAGAATGACCTCGATAGCGTCAGAGCGAGCCTGGACCGGCTGAGGTGGACGGTGGAGAAAGTTTCGGACCGGCGGTACGAGGCTGACCTTCACCGACTCTGTGGACAGTGCGCGCGCCTCCTGGGGGACACTGCGACGGCCACGGCCGAGTTTTCCCTGGCCGCCGACCTTTATGAGCGCCTCGGACTTGGGCGACGCGCCATCACTCTTCGCGCGGAGGTGGACGCATGAGGTCGCTCGGCCCTCTGGACAGCACCCAGCTGCAGTTGCTGCCCGAACTGAAGCGGACCGAGGAGTTGCTGGGCTGGGCATCGAGTGAGGCCTCGGGCCGTTCGTGCGATGCGGAAATCGTGACGATGCCCGATCTGGGTGTGCCCCATAATGTGCGACGTATTCACGGGGGCTTTCTGACTGGCGCGCTCTACCGCTGGGAGTCCTCGGTTCCGTTCGTGCCGGTCGACACCACCGTCAACCTGTGTGGCGTGAGCATGTTTCGCACGAATGCGGAGTTCGCTGACCGGCAAAGCTTCGCCAACGCCGTCGAACGTGCCAAGGCAATTGTTGAACGTGATTCAAGTTTTAGTTGGAACTTTGACACGGGAAACCATTTCGTCATCCTGGCGGAGGTGCGAGAGGATGGTGCGCTGCCGCGCGGCAGATACCTTGTTCTGCATGCTTCCGCAGCCGAGTTCAAGAAACAGTACAACGGGCTGTACCCTGCGCCGGGAAACTGGTACTCGGACAACATCCGTACTTTTCAGGCGAAGGACGGGCGATACCTGCGATACATCTCTGGCAAATCAGCCGAGAACTTCGGGCGAATCGTCAACATGCTCGAAAGCTACCAGCGGCAGCGACAGCGCATGTGTGCGGAGCTTGTCGTCGGCGGAGCAGGGCTCGGCGAAGAGATACTTTCCGTCCTTCACTACGGCATGCCCGACTCCAACAGCGTGGCGATCGGTTGTCAGTGGTTGCCAGCGATCCAGCCCATCTATCTCCTGCTGACGCGTCCATCCGAGCCAATTTACCTCATTGAGGCATCGAGCGGGGGCGACAATGAGGTCGCTACGCAGCATGGGGCACGGATGCTGACCCCGCATGGTCTCGGCGTGGAAGCCACCGCGCCACTGTCAATTCAGCGAGGTAGGGCCCACCTTGAGATAGCCGGTCGTCGGTACCCCCTCTCGGCCTCTCTTGCGGGTCAGCCATTTTTGTCCATCCGGCAGTTCAACGAAGACCTGACGCTACGCAATGTTCTGCGCGATTGTCCGGGCAGGGTCATCGCGAAGTTGGAGCAAGTGTTCTCGCACCACCGAACAGGAGACATGTGATGGCCGAACTGGATCCGCAGGCCCAAGCCCTGGTTGCTGCCGCCGCATCGAGCGGTCTACCTCCCGTCTACACGCTACCCCCGCAGGAGGCGAGGGAAAGGATGCGGTCCGCCTTCATCAATGGTGAGCCGGAGCCGATCAAACAGATAGTCGATCTGGTGATCCCAGGCCCTCTGGGTGGTCTGCCGGTTCGCGTCTACCGCCCCGACGACCGCGATGACATTCCGGTGGTGCTGTTCTTTCACGGTGGCGGGTGGACGGTCAACGACTTGGACACCCACGATCGGCTCTGTTCCCTCCTCAGCAGGGGCGCCGGAGCCGTCGTCATCTCCGTAGACCACCGTCGCTCGCCGGAGCACAAGTACCCGGCGCCGGTTGAGGACGCCTACGCGGCATTACTCTGGGTCGTTTCCAATTCTGATGAGCTAGGTGTGGATGTAGGAGCGTTGGCAGTCGCGGGGGACAGTTCGGGTGGCACAATTGCGACGGTGCTCGCGATGTTGTCGCGGGATCGTCGTGGACCTGCGATCGCCTGCCAGTTGCTGATGTATCCGGTGACGGATTATCCCGACCCGCTACCTCCCTCGTACATCGAGCGTGGCACCGGCTACTCGCTCAATCACGATTTCATGGACTGGTCCTGGCGGAACTACCTGCCGGCCGAGTGGTCCCGCGACGACGTGTACCTGTGCCCGCTCCGCGGAAACTTGGCCGGCCTGCCGAGAACCTTGCTGCTGACTGCTGAATTTGACCCCTTGCGAGACGAAGGCGCCGCCTACGGTGCGCGCCTTGCCACGTCGGGCGTCAGTGTGGATCACTGGCATTTGGAGGATCAAATGCACGGTTTCGCCATGCAGACTCGCGCTATCACTCGTGCGGCGGCGGTGGTTGGCGAGGCTTCCAGATGGCTGGGTAGAGCACTTGATGGCGCCAAGGCGAAGGTGGTCTGAGGTGGCTGAGTCACGGCAACTCGTATTCTTGAGGCACGCCCCCACGATCAGTAACCATAAACAGGTCTACATGGGCAGTCTGGACGTACCCGCATCGCCGGAAGGGCTACAGCTCGCTGCGGCCAGTGCCGAGGACTGGGATTCGTTCAATTTTACGGTGTGTTACTGCTCGCCTCTGTCCCGGGCCAGTGCGACGGCCGAGATGCTATTTCCGCAGCTGATACCGGTCCCCGATGTGCGACTGTCGGAGCGCCACCTAGGTGAGTGGCAAGGGATGCCAAAGGGTGAGGTCCGGAGCCGATTCCCGCAGGCTTTCCTCGCGAGTGGTCACCTTGATCCCGGTTTCACACCGCCCGGGGGTGAGAGCCTGGAGGCCTTCTCGGCTCGCATCGAGGGATTCCTTGCCGATGCAGGTTCGCGGGGCGAGCCCGAGGTCCCCGCCGTGGTTTGTCACAATGGCTGGATACGGACCGCGCTTCACCTGATCGGCCAGATTCCCCTGCACGAGATCTACGCTGCCGACGTCGAGTTCCTAGTTCCCACGGTTGTAGACATTGTCAGCCCTCGTGGGGCAGGGGCGACGCGGTGAGCTGGGTGCTTCAAGGGCGGCGTGCGCGGCCGTAATGCGAAAGGAAATTCTGCTCTTCGAGGCGGCGTGGGGGCGTGGGGGTCAGCCGTTCTACGTCCTTCATGAGCTCGTCAATCGAATCCGGTTCCTCTGCCTGCGTGTCCTGACGCGCCGGATGCAGGCCGGATCGCACACGTGGCAGATCATCCAGGCGAAACTAGCCAGGACGTCGTCGGTCGGATCGGACCTGCAGATGCGATCGTGGTTCTATGCCAAGACACTCGGGGCCTGCCAAGGGGACCTGTGCGTGTTTCCGGACGTCACAATCTATTATCCGGCGAACGTGTTGGTGGGTCACAATGTCTTCATTAATCGAGGTGTGTTCATCACCGCGCCCACTACGGTCACTATTGGCAGCGCCGTGCTGATCGGTCCCTACTGCGTGATTAATAGTGGTAACCACCGGTACGCGAGGCCTGACGTTCGGATCCGAAATCAGGGCCATGATCTGGCTCCGATCTCGATCGGCGACGACGTGTGGCTGGGTGCGCACTGCTGTGTCTTGGCGGGGGTGAATATTGGCGCTGGCGCGGTCGTCGGTGCGGGGGCCGTCGTGACCCGGGATGTCGAACCGTTCACAGTGGTGGCCGGCGTCCCGGCGAGAGTGATCGGGAGGCGATCGTCAACGGTGCCAGAACAATAGAGTGGGCGCCGACTGGCCAAGCCGGCGCCCACTGGTCAGTTGGCTCCTCGGCTACCCGAAGATCCGGGAGAGAAGGAACCAGTCAAACATGATGACGGTGATGAGCATCGAGGCGCGAAACGCCTTCGGCCAGCTCTGCAGCGCCTGGGTCAGCACCCGCGCGGTGTTCGTGGACGGGGTGCCCGAATTGTTGGCCATTGGTGTCACCTCCTCTCCTTTGCTCGAGGCCGTAATCAACGTCCACAGTGTTGCGGGCAGCGCTGACGTCGGACCTGCTCGTCGATGGTGCCCCTCTGACGTCTGACTGATCGGCTCGCTGACGTCGGTGGCCACAGGGCAGGACGCTGACCTCACGCTGACCGTCCCGGAGCGTGGCAGGCAGGAGTGGTGCTGAGCGGTGAACTGGCCGCGGCGGGTACGTACGAGGACGTAGTGGTGACGCCGCTCGCGAGCGCACGACGGTCCGGCTCGGCGCGGGCAGAATGACGACCATGCGACTCGGCGGGCAGGGGCGGCAGACGGTGAGCGATGCCGCGCTCGCCCTGGTGCTGCTCGGGTTCGGGTTGCTCGCCACCGGTCTGGCCGGGGACAACCAGCCGGGGTCGAGGCCGGTGGACGCCGCCAGTCGGGTGCTGATCGCCGTCGCCGCGCTCGCCCTGCTGGTCCGGCGGCGTGCTCCGGTCGCCGCCCTCGCCGTGGTCACCGTGGCCACCTCGACGTACCTGCTGATCGGCTACCCGTACGGGCCGATTCTGGTCACGTTCCTGGTCGCGGTCTACACCGTGGCCGTGCGGCTGCCGGTGCGACCGGCGGCGCTCGCCACCGGTGGCGCGTTCGCTCTGTTGTTGGCGCACGTCTTCTTCGGGCGGGGGCCGGCGCCGGGTTGGACGGGAGTGCTGCCCGCGTCGGCCTGGGTGGTCGTACCGTTCGCGGTGGGGGTGGTGGTGCGGGTGAGCCGTGAGGCGACCGCGCGTACCCGTGCCGAAGAGGCCCGCGGCCGAGTTGAGCAGGCGCGACGGCAGGCCGACGAGGAGCGGCTGCGCATCGCGCAGGAGGTGCACGACGTGGTGGGGCACGGGTTGGCCGCGATCAGCATGCAGGCGGAGATCGCCCTGCACCTGCTGCCGAAGCGGCCGGAACAGGCGGAGATGGCGCTGACCGCGATCAGCCGGACCAGCCGCGAGGCGCTGGACGAGCTGCGGGTCACCCTGGGCGCGGTGCGGCGGGGTGCCGAGCGCGAACCGGTACCCGGCCTGGCCCGGCTCCCCGCGCTGCGCGACCGGCTCGCCGGGGCGGGGCTCGCCGTCGAGGTGCGCGTGGTCGGCGACCCCCGGGAGGTGCCGGCCGCTGTCGACCTGGCCGCGTACCGGGTGGTGCAGGAGGCGTTGACAAACGTGCTGCGTCACGCGGGGGTGGCGAGCGCGGAGGTGACAGTGGACTACCGCGTCGACGAGGTGACCGTCGAGGTCACCGACCGGGGGGCGGGTGCCGGCCGCGCCGGGACGGCTCCGGCCGACGCCCAGGGTGGCCACGGTCTGGCCGGGATGCGCGAGCGGGTCGCGGCGCTGGGCGGGCGGTTGACCACCGGGCCGCGCGCCGGGGGCGGGTTCCGGGTGTACGCCGGGCTGCCCGTGGAGCCGACGACGTGATCCGGGTGCTGATCGCCGACGACCAGGACCTGGTCCGGCTCGGGCTGCGCGCGCTGGTGGAGAGCGAGGACGACCTGGCGTTGGCCGGCGAGGCGTCCGACGGGCTGCGGGCGGTCGAGTTGGCCCGCCGGGAACGGCCGGACGTGGTGCTGATGGACATCCGGATGCCCGGCATCGACGGCATCGAGGCGACCCGCCGTATCGTCGCCGACCCCGATCTGACCGGCACGCGGGTGGTGGTGCTCACCACCTTCGAGCTGGACGAGTACGTCTTCGACGCGCTGCGGCACGGTGCGAGCGGTTTCCTCACCAAGGACACCAGGCCGGCTGAGCTGCTGCGCGCGATCCGGCTCGTCGCCGAGGGGGAGGCGCTGCTGTCGCCGTCGGTGACCCGTCGGGTGGTGCGGGAGTTCGCCATTCGGCCGTCCCGGGTGCTTCGTCCGCATCCTCGGCTGGAGGCGCTGACCGATCGGGAGCGTCAGGTCGTCGGTCTGGTCGGTGAGGGCCTGAACAACGAGGAGATCGCCGCACAGTTGGTGGTCAGCCCGGCGACCGCGCGGACCCACGTCAGCCGGGCGATGGGCAAGCTGGGAGCCCGGGACCGGGCCCAGCTCGTCGTGTTCGCGTACCAGTCGGGGTTGGTGTCGGGGTGAGGCCCAGGCCGGGCGACAGCGGCCCTACGGTCGGGCGGTTACCCTAGCGGTGGCCGGACTCCGCAGTGCCGGCCGCGTTGTGCCCGCCGGAACACTGACAAACGGGATGTTCGCGTGTTTGACACCTTGAGTGACCGCCTGTCCGGGATCTTCACCAAGCTCCGCGGCAAGGGGCGGCTCACCGACGCCGACATCGACGCCACCGCGCGCGAGATCCGCCTCGCGCTGCTGGAGGCGGACGTCGCGCTGCCGGTGGTCAAGGGGTTCATCGCGGCCGTCAAGGAGCGGGCCCGCAGCTCCGAGGTCTCCCAGGCGCTGAACCCGGCCCAGCAGATCATCAAGATCGTCAACGAAGAGCTGATCAAGGTGCTCGGCGGCGAGGGGCGACGGCTCCAGTTCGCCAAGCAGCCGCCGACGGTGATCATGTTGGCCGGCCTGCAGGGTTCCGGTAAGACGACCCTCGCCGGCAAGCTGGCCCGCTGGCTCAAGGGGCAGGGGCACCAGCCGCTGCTCGTCGCCGCCGACCTCCAGCGCCCCAACGCCGTCGGGCAGCTCCAGGTGCTCGGTGGCCGGGCCGGCGTCGAGGTGTACGCCCCGGAGCCCGGCAACGGCACCGGTGACCCGGTGCAGGTGGCCCGCGCGTCGATCGAGCACGCGAAGCGCGCCGCACGCGACATCGTCATCGTCGACACCGCCGGCCGGCTCGGCATCGACGCCGAGATGATGCAGCAGGCCGCCGACATCCGCGACGCCGTCTCGCCGGACGAGGTCATCTTCGTCATCGACGCGATGGTCGGTCAGGACGCCGTCCGCACCGCCGAGGCGTTCCGCGACGGCGTCGGCATCACCGGTGTGGTGCTCTCCAAGCTCGACGGCGACGCCCGTGGTGGTGCCGCGCTGTCGGTCCGCGAGGTCACCGGGCAGCCGATCCTGTTCGCCAGCACCGGTGAGAAGCTGGAGGACTTCGACGTCTTCCACCCCGACCGGATGGCCAGCCGGATCCTCGGCATGGGCGACGTCCTCACTCTGATCGAGCAGGCCGAGCAGGCCTTCGACTCCGATCAGAAGGAGAAGATGACCGCCAAGCTGATGGGCGGTGAGCAGTTCACCCTGGACGACTTCCTCGACCAGCTCATCGCGGTGCGGCGGATGGGCCCGATCGCCAACGTGCTGGCCATGATGCCCGGCATGGGGCAGATGAAGGACCAGCTCGCCGACCTGGACGACAGTCACTTCGACCGGGTCACCGCGATCATCCGGTCGATGACCCCGGGCGAGCGGACCAACCCGAAGATCATCAACGGTTCCCGCCGGGCGCGCATCGCCAACGGCTCCGGGGTCACCGTGATGGACGTCAACCAGCTGCTGAACCGCTTCGCCGACGCGCAGAAGATGATGAAGCAGATGGGCGGCATGATGGGCCTGCCCGGCGGTGGCCGCCGTAAGGCGACCAAGTCGCCGAAGAACAAGCGCAAGGGCACCAAGGGCGGCGGTCGTCCGCGTACCGGCGCCGGTGCCGGGCTCCCGGGCGGTTTCCCGGGTGGCATGCCGCAGCTCCCGCCGGGAATGGACCCGAACGACCTTGCTGGCGGCCAGGGTCTGCCGCCCGGCTTCAAGCTCCCGAAGATCGACTTCAACAAGCTCGGCAAGGGTGGCGACAACCGCCCTCGCTGACCTCTGTGCTCGTCGAGGACCACCTGCTCGCCCCCGACGGGGAGTGATCGGGTAGGACTGTGCGCATGGCTCAACATGTGCGCGGCGTGCTGCTCCCCGACGACGAGGTGCGGGATCTCTGGCTGGTCGGCGACCGGGTGACCTTCACCCCGGTGCCCGGTGCGGAGACCGTCGTCGACGGCGGTTTCGTGCTGCCGGGGCTTGTCGACGCGCACTGCCACATCGGCATCGCCCGAGGTGGCGCCCCGATCACCTCGCTCGACCAGGCCCGCGCGTTGGCCCACGTCGACCGGGACGCCGGGGTGCTGGCGATCCGGGACGCCGGCTCGCCGTACCCGTACCCCGAACTCGACGACGAGCCGGGCCTGCCGCGACTGGCCCGCGCGGGCCAGCATGTCGCCCCGCCGAAGCGCTACCTGCGCGACATTGGCGTGGAGGTCGACGCGACCGAGGTGGCCGCCAATGTGGCCGCGCAGGCGCGGGCCGGCAACGGCTGGGTCAAGCTGGTCGGCGACTGGATCGACCGGGGCGTCGGTGACCTGGCGCCGGCCTGGGACGCGGACACCCTGACCGCCGCCGTGCGGGCGGCGCACGACGCCGGGGTACGCGCCGCGGTGCACACCTTCTCCGAGTCGGCCGTCGAGATCATGGTGCGCGCCGGGGTGGACTCGGTGGAGCACGGCACCGGGCTCAGCCTCGACCTGATCGACGAGATGGCCCGCCAGGGCACCGCCCTGGTCCCCACAATGATCAACATCGCCACCTTCGGGGGCATCGCCGAGCAGGCGCGGGGCAAGTTCCCCGGGTACGCCGACCACATGCTCGCGCTGCGCGACGGCTTCCCCGAGGTGGTGCGTGCCGCGTACGAGGCTGGGGTGCCCATCTACGTGGGCACCGACGCCGGTGGCGGCATCGATCACGGGCTGGCCGCCGAGGAGATGCTGCTGCTGCACGAACGGGCCGGAATGGCGCCCATCGACGTCCTCGCCGCCGCCTCCTGGGGCGCCCGCGCGTGGCTCGGCTTCACCGGCCTGGTCGAAGGCGGCCTCGCCGACCTGACCGTCTACCCCGAAGACCCCCGTAGTGACCTGCGCGTCGTCCGTGCCCCGTCCCGCACGATCCTCCGCGGCCGCGTCGTCCGCTAACCCCGAGAGCGTCGCCCCGGCCGCGCCGCACCGCGCCGCACCGCCGCGCCGGGCTGTTCCGGGCCGTGCGCGGCGTCGGCGGGTGGGCGGGTGCGCGGCGTCAGGGGGCTGGGCGGGCGGCGGCGCTGAAGAGGCGTACGGCGAGGTCGGCGAGGGCCGTGGCGGTCTGCTGGATCGGTTCACGGGGGAGCACGATGTGGCTGACCACCAGGCGGACGATGGTGTCGGCGGCGAAGGTCAGCGCGGCGTGATTCGCTCCCGGCAGGTGGTCGCCGGCCCAGTCGATCAGAGCGCCGGACGCCTCGGTGAGCACCACCTCGGCCCGGGTGGTGAGGTACGGCAGCAGTTCGTCCGAGCCGCCCCGGGCGCTGGTCAGGATCGCCTTGATCAGCGGATTCTCCGCAGCCGTGGTGAGGGTGTGCGCGATGGCCGCGTACGCGCCGGCCCGTACGTCGGTGCCGTGGGCGAGCAGAGCGGCCCGGACGGCGCCGACGAACCGGTCCACCTCGGCGCGGGCGAGCGCCTCGGCCAGCCCTGCCTTGCTGCCGAACTCGTTGTAGACGGTCTGTCGGCTCACCCCGGCGGCGTTCGCGACGGCACCCATCCGGACGCCGTCCCATCCGGTCGCGACTGTCAGCGCGCGGGCGGCGTCGACGATGCCGGCCCGTACCGGGGTGGGGCCCCTCTGCTCAATCATGGTGGTCGAAGTGTAGGGCTGGCGTGTCGGCCGGACCGGTCGACGATCGGGCTGGTCGGCTGGCGGTGTCGGGTCACCCAGCGCACCCGGTTCGCGGCCGGGTGCGCCAGATCGGGGGTTCGGGGTCGGGGGTGGGAGCCGCTCCGGCGTGCCGATCGAGGAAGGTCTTGACGGCGGACGCCAACGATGCCGCGCCCGAGCGCACCGCCCTGACGGGCGGCGCATAGGATGTGCGGTCATGGCACGCGTGCTCACTCCCCGTGCGGAGGATTTCCCCCGCTGGTACCAGGACCTGATCGCCAAGGCGAAGCTGGCCGACAACGGCCCGGTTCGCGGCACCATGGTCATCCGACCGGCCGCCTACGCGATCTGGGAGCGTATGCAGGCTGAGATGGACGTTCGGATCAAGGCGGCGGGTGCGGAGAACGCGTACTTCCCGCTGTTCATCCCCGAGAGCTACCTCAAGCGCGAGGCGCAGCACGTCGAGGGCTTCTCGCCGGAGTTGGCGGTCGTCACTCACGGTGGTGGCAAGCCCCTGGCCGAGCCGGTGGTGGTGCGCCCGACGAGCGAGACGGTCATCGGCGAGTTCATGGCCAAGTGGATCGACTCGTACCGGGACCTGCCGCTGCTGCTCAACCAGTGGGCGAACGTGGTCCGGTGGGAGCTCCGTCCGCGGATCTTCCTGCGTACCAGCGAGTTCCTCTGGCAGGAGGGGCACACCGCGCACGCCACCCGTGAGGACGCCCGGGCGTACGCGCGGCGGATCCTGCACGAGGCGTACGAGGACCTGATGGTCAACGTGATCGGCATTCCGGTCGTGGTCGGCCTGAAGACGACGCGCGAGCGCTTCGCCGGCGCGACGGCCACGTACACCTGCGAAGGCATGATGGGCGACGGCAAGGCGTTGCAGCTGGGCACCAGCCACGAGCTGGGCCAGAACTTCGCCAAGGCGTTCGACATCAGCTACTCCTCCAAGGAGGGCGGCCGGGAGCACGCCTGGACCACCTCCTGGGGCACGTCCACCCGGATGCTCGGCGGCCTGATCATGGCGCACGGCGACGACAACGGCCTGCGCGTGCCGCCGAGGCTCGCGCCGATCCAGGCGTACGTCATGATCGTGAAGGACGGCGACGGCGTCGGCGAGGCGGCGGCCAAGCTGCGCGACGGCCTGCGCGACGCCGGTGTCCGGGTCGCGCTCGACGACCGGACCGACACCCCGTTCGGCCGCCGGGCCGTCGACGCCGAGCTGCGTGGCTATCCGGTACGCGTCGAGGTCGGCCCCCGTGACCTGGCCGTGGGCAACGCGACGGTGGTGCGTCGGACCGACGGCTCCAAGACCCCGACGCCGGTGGCGGACGTGGTCACCGCGGTGCTGGCCGCCCTCGAGACCGACCAGCAGGTGCTGCACGACCAGGCGCTGGCCAACCGCGAGTCGCGCACCGTGGAGGTGGCCACCCTGGCCGAGGCGATCGAGGCCGCCGCGACCGGCTGGGCGCGGGTGCCGTGGTCGGCGGTCGGCGTGGCCGGCGAGGCGGAGGCGAACGGTCAGGGCGTCACGGTGCGCTGCCTGCTGCGCGCCGACGGCTCGGTACCGGACTCGGAGGACGAGCCGGATCTGGTCGCCATCCTCGCCCGCGCCTACTGAGGTGCGGCCGGGCAACCCCGTCGACCGGTTCGAGCCGGGTCGGCTGATCATGCATCGGAACGTGCGGCACGGCCGGATCGGGTGGGTCCGGCCGGCCCGCGTGGTCAGCGACGACGATCGAGGGTTGTTGGTCTGGATCGCCCGGGACTCGCCGGTGGCCCACGAGGTGACCGAGGCCGGGCTGGGGATGCGGGCGATGCCGTTCGCCGAGTGGATCTCGTCGACGTACCGGTTGGCGGAGGGTCGCTGGGACGGCCCGCCGCTGTTGAAGTTCCTGCCCACGGGGGCGGCGTACTCCGTCTGGTGGTTCCGGGACGCCCAGGGCCGGTTCGCCCACTGGTACGTCAACCTCGAGGAGGCCGGTGTCCGCTGGGACGACGGCCTGGCGGCCGGCGTCGACGTGGTGGACCAGGACCTGGACGTGGTGGTGTGGCCGGACCGCAGCTGGGAGTGGAAGGACGAGGGCGAGTTCGTCGAGCGGCTCGCCTTCGGCGCCGACTACTGGGTGACCGACGAGAAGGCGGTCCGCGCCGAGGGGGAGCGGGCGATCGCGCTCGCCGAGGCCGGCGAGTTCCCCTTCGATGGCACCTGGTGTGACTTCACACCCCCACCAGAGTGGGGCATACCGAACAAATTGCCGCCTGGATGGGATCGTCCACCGGTGCGCTGAGCGGTATCCCCGGTCACCGACAACGCGGTGTACGGGTCCGGTGCGGGAGATCGGCAGCGGATCTGGCAGAATAGGTCGCTGGTATCCGGCGCGCGTCCGGCGCCCTCTAACCCGGGCACGTCGCCAGTCCACCGAGTAGTCTCCGGCCCAACCCCACGGGTCCGGTCGGCGCTCACCCATGCACACCGCCCGCCTGGGCCGGTGAGATCGCAACAGGAGCGAAACAACTGTGGCCGTAAAGATCCGGCTCCTGCGGATGGGCAAGATCCGCAACCCGCAGTACCGCATCGTCATCGCCGACTCGCGCACCAAGCGCGACGGTCGGGCGATCGAGTTCGTCGGGGTTTACCAGCCCAAGGAAGACCCCTCGATCATCGAGGTCAAGTCGGAGCGGGTCCAGTACTGGCTGTCCGTCGGCGCTCAGCCGAGCGAGGCGGTGCAGCGGCTGCTGGAGCTGACCGGTGACTGGCAGAAGTACAAGGGCCTGCCGGCCCCGCCGCCGCTCCTGGTCGCCCCCGAGCGGGCCGACCGCAAGGCGGCGTACGAGGCTGAGGCGAAGGCCGCCGCCGGGCTCGCCCCGGAGACCCCGGCCAAGCCGGCCAAGAAGGCCGCCAAGGCTGCCGAGGCTCCGAAGACCGAGGCTCCGAAGACCGAGGCTCCGGCTGAGGCTCCGGCCGCCGAGGCGCCGAAGACCGAGGCTCCGGCCGAGGCCCCGGCCGCTGCCGACGCCGGTGAGCAGGCCTGACATGCCACTGCGTCCGGCGTTGGAGCACCTGGTCAAGGGCATCGTCGACCACCCGGACGACGTCCGGGTGAGGCTTGTCGATTCCCGTCGGGGCAAGCGGCTCGAAGTCCGCGTGCACCCCGAGGACCTCGGCACTGTGATCGGGCGGTCCGGCCGGACCGCCAAGGCGCTGCGCCAGGTGATCGGCTCCATCGGCGGCCGCGGGGTTCGCGTCGACATCGTCGACTCGTACTGATGCAGCTCGTCGTCGGCAGGATCGGCAAGCCGCACGGTGTCCGCGGTGAGGTCACCGTGGAAGTGCGGACCGACGAGCCCGAGGCACGGTTCGCCCCCGGCACGGTGCTGCGCACCGAGCCGGGGGCGACGCCCCCGACTGCGTCCCCGCGCAGCAGCGGTGTGCTGCGCACCGAGCCGGGGGCGACGCCCCCGACAGCCAGCGATGAGCCCGGGGTGCCGTTCCGGGTTCCCGCCGAGCTGACCATCGAGGAATCCCGCTTCCACCAGGGTCGGGTGCTGATCGCGTTCGAGGGCATCCCGGACCGCAACACCGCCGAGGCGCTACGCGGAACGCTGCTCGTGGTGGACAGCGCCGACGTGACCCCACCGGACGACCCGGAGGAGTTCCACGACCACCAGCTGGTCGGGTTGGCCGTGGTGACCCCGGCCGGCGAACGCCTGGGCGAGGTCGCCCGCATCGACCACGCGCCCTCGTCCGACCTGCTGGTGCTGCGACGCCCCGAGGGGCGTACCGCGTTGATCCCGTTCGTCCGGGCGATCGTTCCGGAGGTCGACCTGGCCGGCGGACGTGTGATCGTCGACCCGCCAGCCGGACTGCTCGACCTTTAGGACCAGCCCGCATGCGCGTCGACGTCGTGTCGATCTTTCCGGAGTACTTCGCCCCGCTGGACCTGTCGCTGATCGGACGGGCGCGGGCCAACGGCGTACTCCAACTCGCCGTGCACGACCTGCGGACCTGGACCCACGACGTGCACCGCACCGTCGACGACACCCCCTACGGTGGCGGGCCGGGAATGGTGATGCGCCCCGAGCCGTGGGGGGAGGCACTGGACGCCCTCGCGCCGCTCGACGCCCCGCCGCCACGGCTGCTGGTGCCGTCGCCGGCCGGTGCCCCCTTCACCCAGGCCATGGCGTACGAGCTCGCGGCCGAGTCGCATCTGCTCTTCGCCTGCGGCCGTTACGAGGGGATCGACCAGCGGGTCCTGGCGCACGCCGCCACCCGGATGCCGGTCACCGAGGTGTCGCTCGGTGACTACGTGCTCTTCGGCGGCGAGGTCGCGGTCCTGGTGATGCTGGAGGCGGTCACCCGGCTGCTGCCGGGGGTGCTGGGCAACGCGGGCTCGTTGGACGAGGAGTCGCACGCGCACGGGCTGCTGGAGGCGCCGATCTACACGAAGCCGCCGAGTTGGCGAGGGCACGACGTGCCGGAGGTGCTCCGCTCCGGTGACCACGGCAAGATCGCCCGCTGGCGGCGCGAGGAGGGTCTGCTGCGCACTGCCGCCCGCCGGCCGGACCTGCTGGCCGCGTTGCCCGCCGACCGGCTCGACAAACGGGACATCGCGGCCCTGGACCAGGCCGGATTTCAACCTCCACCGGGGGATGTGGCAAAGTAGGGGGGTTGCCGCATCCGTCCGCGCCCGCGGTCGGCTGCGAGGATCCCCGACCGGGGTCGGTCCGCCGATCACCACCCGGGAATCAGAATCACCCACCCGCGCACCGAGTGACGGTGCGCCGTGAGCCTTACGAGGACGCAGCGATGAACATCCTGGACGCCCTTGACGCCCAGTCGAAGCGGACCGACCTTCCCGACTTCCGGGCCGGTGACACCGTCAAGGTGCACGCCCGCGTCGTCGAGGGCAACCGGTCCCGTGTCCAGATCTTCCAGGGCGTCGTGATCCGCCGCCAGGGTGACGGTCTGCGCGAGACCTTCTCGGTCCGCAAGGTCAGCTTCGGTGTCGGCGTCGAGCGGACCTACCCGCTCAACGGCCCGGGCATCGACCGGATCGAGATCGTGACCCGCGGTGACGTGCGTCGCGCCAAGCTCTACTACCTGCGCGAGCTGCGCGGCAAGAAGGCCAAGATCAAGGAGAAGCGGGAGAAGCAGCCCAGCTGACTTCCCGCTCGCCACGCCGCCCGAGCTGCGCGTATGCCGTACCGACCAGAGCGCACTACCCTGGTCGATACGGGCGCAGCGAGGCAGCGGTCCCGCCCAGGTGGCGGGTAGTTGTCCACTACCGCCCGTGGAGCCTCGACGAGGCTCCCGGGCGGTGGTGTTTTCTGCGGACCGGGGAGTGGCGTGGTGCAGACGCTTGACGAGGACGGCACCGTCGATCCGTGGCGCCGACGGGCTCGCCGCACCCGCCGGCAGATGCCTCTCTGGCAGGAGTTGCCGCTGCTGCTGGTGGTCGCGTTCTGCCTCGCGGTGCTGATCCGTACCTTCCTGCTCCAGGCCTTCTTCATTCCGTCCGGCTCGATGGAGGACACCCTCCTCGTCGGTGACCGGGTGCTGGTCAACAAGGTCGTCTACGACGTTCGTGACCCGCTGCGCGGCGAGGTGGTGGTCTTCCGGGGCACCGACCGCTGGGCGCCGCAGGTCGACGAGCAGCCGAAGCCCGGCGTCGGCGGCCGGCTCGCCCGCACCGTCGGCGACCTGGTCGGGGTGAGCCGCCCCGGCGAGAAGGACTTCATCAAGCGGGTGATCGGTCTCCCCGGTGACCGGGTCGAGTGCTGCGACAGTCAGGGCCGGGTGACAGTCAACGGCACGCCGCTCAACGAGTCGTACGTCCTGCGGGACTCACCCCTGGACCTGCCACCCAACCCGGCGGAGTGTCGCTCCCGGCGCTTCGACGAGATCGTCGTGCCACCCGGTCAGCTCTTCGTGATGGGTGACCACCGCGAGGTCTCCCAGGACGCGCGTTGCCAGGGGCCGGTGCCGATCGACAACGTGGTCGGCCGGGCCTTCATGGTGGTCTGGCCGTCGTCGCGGTGGAGCGCGCTGTCGGTGCCGTCGACGTTCGAGGACGTCTCCGGGCCAGCCACGGCGTCCCCCGGTGCGACTCCGGCGCGACCGACTCCGCAGGGCGGTGTGCTGCTGATGCTTCCGTTGGCAGTCGCACTAGGCGGTTCCCGCGCGTTCCGGACGGTGCCGTCCAGCCGGGCAACGTAGGCTCCTTGGCGTGATTGACGAGCAGACCGACAAGCCGCGCAGCTCCTTCTGGAAGGAGCTGCCGATCCTGCTGGGTGTGGCGATCCTGGTCGCGGTGCTGGTCCGCGCCTTCGTGCTGCAGACCTTCTTCATCCCCTCCCCGTCCATGGAGAACACTCTCAAGATCGATGACCGGGTGCTGGTCAACAAGCTGGTCTACGACTTCCGGTCACCGCACCGCGGCGAGGTGATCGTGTTCAAGGCTCCGACCGCGTGGAGCGGTAACCCCGACGGTGAGGACTTCATCAAGCGGGTGATCGGCATCCCCGGCGACCACGTGGTCTGCTGCGACCCCGAGGAACGGCTGATGATCAACGGCAAGTCGCTGGACGAGCCGTACATCTTCTCCATGGACGGGATTCGTGACAAGGCCGCCGACCAGGAGTTCGACATCACCGTGCCGGAGGGCCGGCTGTGGGTGATGGGCGACCACCGGTCGGCCTCCGGCGACTCACTGGAGCACTGGCAGCAGTCCCAGCAGAACATCACCGAGGCCACCATCCCCGAGGACGACGTGGTCGGGCGGGCGTTCACAGTCTTCTGGCCGGTCAACCGGGCCACCTGGCTGACGGTGCCCGACGGGTTCGACGGCATTCCCAAACCGTAGGCCGACGGGGCGTGGGCGATCCGTCCTCGGTCTGGCAGGCTGGTGCGGTGACCGTCTACACCCCTCGACGCGCGGCCCGCGTGCTGCTCGTCGACGCGGCCGGCCGGGTCCTGCTGTTCGAGGGCTTCGACCCGGCCCGACCCGGGCACCGATACTGGTTCACCCCCGGCGGTGGGCTCGATCCGTCGGAGTCCCCGGCGGCGGGCGCGGCCCGGGAGTTGGCCGAGGAGACCGGCCTGCGGCTCGACCCGGCCCAGTTGGGCGAGCCGGTCTGGTCCGACGCGACCGAGTTCTCCTTCGACGGCATCTGGTACCGCCAGGAGCAGGATTTCTTCCTCTTCCGGGTGGACTCCTGGCGGGTGGACACCACGGGCTTCAACGACATCGAGCGACGCAGCATCGCCGACCACCGCTGGTGGGTTCCGGACGAGTTGGCGGCCAGCGGTGACCGGTTCTACCCGCCCGAACTGCCCGCCCTGCTGACCCGGCTGGGGCAGTCGACCGCCGCCGGCCAGGGCGAGGCGTCGTGCTGACCCCGCCGCGCACCGTGGTGCGCCGCGAGGCCGGCCTGTACGCCCTGGAGCGGGCGTTGCAGCGGCGTGGCTTCCGGCACGTCGCCGGCGCCGACGAGGCGGGCCGGGGGGCGTGTGCCGGTCCGCTGGTCGCCGCCGCGGCGGTGCTGCCCGAGGGGCGACGCGGCGAGATCGAGGGGCTGGCCGACTCGAAGCTGCTCACCCCGGCCAGCCGGGAACGGGTGTACGCGGAGGTCGTGGACCGGGCGCTCGCGTACGCCGTGGTGGTCATCCCGGCCGAGGAGGTCGACGCCCGGGGTCTGCACGTGTGCAACCTGGCCGCGATGCGCCGGGCGCTCGCCTCGCTCACCACCCGCCCGGAGTACGTGCTGACCGACGGGTTCGGCGTGGACGGCCTGGGTGTGCCCGGGCTGGCGGTGTGGAAGGGCGACCGGGTGGCCGCGTGTGTGGCGGCGGCCAGTGTGCTGGCCAAGGTCACCCGGGACCGGCTCATGGTGGAGTTGGACGGGGTGTTCCCGGCGTACGGCTTCGCCGAGCACAAGGGCTACATCACCCCGGAGCACTCGGCGGCGCTGCGGGAGCACGGGCCGTGCCGGGAGCACCGGTTCTCGTACGTCAATGTCGCAGCGGTCTCCGGCCGCGACGGCCGGCCGCCGCGCGCCCGACGGCCCGGCGGCCACGGCTCGGATGAGCCGATGGAGCGCTCGTGGGCGTCAGGGGGTACCGTCGGCGTGGCGTTGGGCGAGCAGCCTCGGCCTCCGACGCCGGTGGGGGAAGATGTGGCCATGGAAGGCGGAGTGCGATGAGCGCGGAAGATCTCGAGAAGTACGAGACCGAGATGGAGCTGCAGCTCTACCGGGAGTACCGCGACATTGTCCGCCAATTCTCCTACGTGGTGGAGACGGAGCGTCGGTTCTACCTGGCCAACCAGGTCGACCTGCACGTGCGTAACTCCGACGGCGAGGTCTACTTCGAGGTCGAGATGCACGACGCCTGGGTGTGGGACATGTACCGTCCCGCCCGCTTCGTGAAGAACGTCCGGGTGATGACCTTCAAGGACGTCAACGTCGAGGAGCTGGAGAAGCCCGACATCTCACTGCCCGCCGACTCCGGCTTCGGCGGCTGAGCGCACCCGAGCCGCCGGGCCGTGCCACGGGTCCCCCATCCGTGGCGTGACCCCCGCCGCCGATCACTCGGCCGGCACCACGACCTCGACCCGCTGCACCATGTTGTTGGCGAAGCCACCACGGTTCCACTGTTGCTCGACCGGCTGGGTCCGCCCGGACGCGTCGGTCGCCCGCGCGCCGAGCACGTACCGGCAGCCGGGGGTAGCCACCCACTCGTGCCGCCAGCGCCGCCAGGCGAAGTCCCCCGCGTTCGCCGGGTCCAGCTCGGCCGGCGCCCAGCTCTGCCCGCCGTCGGTGGTCACCTCCACAGCGACCACCGGGGCGTGCCCCGACCAGGCCCGACCATCCAGCGTGCACGGGCCGGGTCGCAGCACCCGACGGCGGGACATGAAGTCCGGGAAGCCGGGCGGGCGGACCAGCGCCCGCGGCTCGATGCGGGTGACCGGCACACCCGGGTCGGCGGCGTCGCGGCGTACCCGGTAGGCCACCGCGTTCTGGTACCCCTCGAACGGCTCGGTCCGCAGCTCGATCGAGTGGACCCACTTCACGTGCGCCATGCCGTACCAGCCCGGCACGATCAGCCGCAGCGGCGCACCGTGCTGCGGCAGCAGGGGAGCGCCGTTCATCTCGTACGCCAGCAGCACCTCCTCGCGCAGCGCGTCTGCGACCGGAAGCGCCCGCTGGTAGTCCTGCTCGATCCCACGTTCCACACCGTGATCGGCCCCGGTGAAGACCACGTCCACCGCGTCCGGGTCGACGCCCGCCTCCCGCAGCAGCGGAGCGAGGGGAGTGCCGGTCCACTCCGCGTTGCCGACCGCCTCGACAAGCCAGGGCTGGCTGACCGGCCGGGGGTGCAGCAGGGCCCGCCCGTTGCCGGCGCACTCCAGTGTCACCTGCCGGGTGACGCGGGGCCGTTCGCGCAGGTCGGCGAGGGTGACCGTCAACGGACGGTCCACCGCGCCGCCGATGGTCAACGTGTGCGCCGCCGGGTCGAGCTCCGGGATGTCGTAGTGGATCAGCAGGTAGTGCAGCCCGGCCGGGGTGACGTCGTAGCGCAGCGCCTCCAACGGGATGCCGTGGTTGCGGGCCGCGAGCTGCAACTCCTCGGCGCTGATCGTCTCCTCCGGCTCCGCGAGCCGGGACGGGCCGCTCACCTCGGCCACCGTGGGCCCGGTGGGGGACGACGTCCGGTCATCGAGAGTGGTCATGCGGCCTCCCCGGTACAGACGGCGGCACCCGCCGTACGCGGCCCAGCCTAGGCCCTCGGTGGCGGCCCGAAAACGGCACCGAAGGTACGGCCAGTGCTCGCGCGGCGGGCCGTGGACAGCGTCCCGCCGTCCCGGGGGCATAGCAGATCATCGAGGGCGTCGGGTGGTCGTCCACAGCACCTCCGGTTGTCCACAGCCCCGTCGGCCGGGCCGGCGGAGAACCCCACGTCGGCCGGAGGCTGCCGTCATGCGACAGCCATCCGTCCGTTCAATCCGCCGCACGGTGTTGCTCTGCGCCGCGCTCCCCCTCGCACTGACCGTCCAGCTCTGCGGGCTGGCGGTGCTGCTAGCGGCGGTGCCCGGCCAACCCCCGACCCCGACCGTGCCGGTCGCGGCCCTGGGGGAGCCGGTCGCCGACCCGACCGTGCCGGGCGCGGCCTTGGCCGTGCCGGTCGCCGACCCGCCGCCCGCCGGGCGGTTCCGCTGGCCAGTCGACGGGCCACCCCGTCCGGTGCGCCGGTTCGACAGGCCGCCGCGACCGTGGCTGCCCGGCCATCGCGGCGTCGACCTGGCCGCCCCGGCCGGAGCGGTGATCCGCAGCGCCGGGCCGGGCACAGTGCTCTTCGCCGGCCTGGTGGCCGGTCGACCGGTGGTCACCGTGGGGCACGCCGACGGGCTGCGGACCACCCACGAACCGGTCCAACCCGCCGTGCGCCCCGGTCAGCCGGTCACCGCCGGCGCGCCGCTGGGCGAACTGCTGCCCGGGCATCCGGGTTGCCCGGCCGAGGCGTGCCTGCACTGGGGCCTACGTCGGGGCGATGAGTATCTCGACCCGCTGGCCCTGCTCGGCCTCGGCCCGGTGCGCCTACTCCCGGTCGCTCCGGTCTCGGTGTCCGCTCGCGGCCGGTCCGGTCCCGACGTCCGCTCCCACGCGGCCGGTCAGCGCTGGGCGAGCAGTGCCGGCAGCCGTGCGGCCAGCCGTTCGTACTCGTCGGCGGCGTTGTAGACCTGGCCGGTGAGCCGCAGCCACCCCCGGCCGCTCCAACTCATCACCGCCACCTCGGCGGCGAGCCGCTCACCGATCCGCGCCTGCAACGCCCGCGCCGCGTCGATAGTGGTGCCCGTGCCGGCCGGCAGCGGGATGAGGCGCAACGCCACCCCCGGTCCGCCGGGGTCGGGCAGATCGGCGGGAGCCACCCCCAGGGCGTCCCCCACCACCCGCTGGCCGTACGCGGCGAGCGCCGCGTTGTGCGCCCGCACCCGGTCGACGCCGAGACTGCGCATCGTGAACAGGCCCGCCGGGGCGGCCAGCCAGGGCGTGTAGTCGAGCGTCGCCTGCCACTCGAGCCGGGCCGGGAAACCCGACTCCTGCTCCCAGGACACCACCAACGGCTCGATCCGGTCCCGCCACTGCGGTGCCACCGCCAGCAGGGCGGTCCCGCGCGGGGCGTACGCCCATTTGTGCAGGTTGCCCACCCAGAAGTCCGCGCCGATGCCGGCCACCGGGGTGGGCAGCATGCCCGGGGCGTGCGCGGCGTCCACCAGGACCGGCACGCCGTGCTCGTGGGCCACGCCGACGATGGCGGCGGTCGGAAAGAGCTTGGCGGTGGCCGAGGTGAGCTGGTCGACGACGAGCAGCCGGGTCCGCCCGGGGCGCAGGCCGGCGCGGACGCTCTGCACGATCTGCTCGTCGGTGGCGGCCAGGGGGATCGGCAGGACCCGGCTGACCGCTCCGGTGCGGCGGCACTCGCGCTGGATGGCCAGGCTCACCGCCCCGTACCCGTGGTCGGTGCTCAGCACCTCGTCGCCGGCCTGAAGGCCCACCGACTGGAGCACCACGGCGACGCCGGTGGTGGTGTTGCCCACCAGGGCGCTGCCGTCCGGGTCGGCGCCCAGGAACCCGGCGAGGTGCCGGCGGGTGTGCGCGATCCGGTCGACCAGCCCCTGGGTGAAGAAGCGCAGCGGGTTCGCCTCCATCTCGTCGCGCAGCCGCTGCTGGGCGCGCTGCACGCCGATCGGCACCGCGCCGAACGAGCCGTGGTTGAGGTGGCTGACCGCCGGGTCCAGGGAGAAGAGCAGGCGGGCGCCCGGGATCGGCTCAGGAGGATTCGGGACGCTCACTTGATGATCGTAACCGCCACGCTCGCGCCCTCCGGCCCTTGATCAGGCCCGCGGGTGCGCCTCGCGGTCCTTCATCAGGCGCGCGGGTGCGCCTGCCGGTACGCGGCACGCAGCCGCTCGACCGAGACGTGGGTGTAGATCTGCGTACTCGCCAGCGACGAGTGGCCGAGCAACTCCTGCACGGCGCGCAGGTCGGCGCCTCCCTCCAGGAGGTGGGTGGCCGCGGAATGGCGCAGATCGTGCGGGCTGGTCCGGGGCAGCCCGACGGTCTCGGCGTACGCACCGACGATCTGACGTGCGGTCGTCGGGTTGAGCCGACCACCCCGGGCACCCAGCAGCAGCGCGTCGCCGGAGCGGGCGCCCACCATCACCGGGCGGCCCCGGCGCAGCCAGTCGTCCAACGCCCGCTGGGCGGGCACCCCGTACGGCACCGAGCGCTCCCGCCCGCCCTTGCCGAACACCCGGATCACCCGCCGGCCGTGGTCGACATCCCCGACGTCCAACCCACACGCCTCGCTGACCCGTACGCCGGTGGCGTAGAGCAGCTCCAGCAGCACCCGGTCCCGTAGCGGCACCGCCTCGGCCCCGTCCGTTGCACCCGACGCCGGCCCGGCCGCCGCGTCCGTCCGCTCTGCGTCGGCGCCTGCCTGGTTGGTGAGCGTGGGATCCGTGCGCGCCGGGTTGGTGGGCGGCGCCTGCCGGGACGGTGCCTCGACCAGAGCGGCGGCCTGGTCGGCGCGCAGCACGCTGGGCAGCTCCCGGTGCGCGCGAGGGCTGGCCAGTGCGGCGCCCACGTCGGCGGGGAGCAGACCGGCTCGGTGTGCCCACGCGCTGAACGCCCGCGCCGACGCGGCCCGCCGGGCCAACGACGTGCGGGCCGCACCGGTGGTGCGCTGCTTCGCCAGCCAACTGCGCAGCACCGACAGGTCCAGCTCGGCGAGGTCGACGCAGCCCATCCGGACGGCGTGGTCGAGCAGCGAGACCAGATCGGTGACGTACGCGCGGACGGTGTGCGCCGACCGGTTGCGGACCCGGGACAGGTGCTCGGCGAAGTCGTCGACAGCGTCGCGCAACGCTGGCGGGAGTGCCTGGTGCATGGCCCGGGTGCCCCGGTCCGGTCGGCTCATCGTGGCCGCGCCGACGTACCGGCCGGTTCCTCGGCCCCGGCACCCTCACTGACGGCTGACACGGCACCAGCCTACGGCCGGTCCGCCTCGGCCACCGGACACGACGGTGCCGGTGTCCACCCCCGACTACCGGCGGTTGTTCCTCTTGCTCAGGAACACGACCAGGCCGACAACGAGCACGGCGGTCACGACGAGACAGCAGACCACGCTGATGTGCCACGGCTTGATTGCACCCATGACCGGGCACGGTACCGGCAGTTTCGGATGGCCGGGCTCCCGACCGCGAGCGGCTACGGGCATCCTGGCCGGGCGGCGGTGACAAATCCGCTCAGGCGACAGGTCGACCGGGCGTCTCCGCCGCCGCACGCTTCTGCTTGGCGGGCGGGGCGAGGGCGTAGCCGTCGTCGCGACGCACCACCATGGTCAGCTCCTCCAGCAGCGACAGCTTGCGCAACGCGGTCCGTAGGTCGACGCCGGCGCGGGCGGAGAGCCGGTCCACGCCCATCGCGCCTCGGCGGGGCAGCGCCTCCAGCAGCGACCGCGTGTCGTCGTCCAGCGCGTCGGTGGCCCGCTGCGGTCCACGCGCAGGCGGGGCCAGGTCCGCGCCGATCCGACCCACCTCCTCCAGTACGTGCGCCACCCCGGTGACCAGCCGGGCCTTGTCGGGGAACTCGCGCAGGAACTCGTGGGCCCCGACGGACATCGCCGAGGTCACCGGCCCCGGCACCACCATGGCCACCCGATTGGCGTGGACGGCTCGCCGCGCGGTCTGCGTCGCGCCACTGCGCGCCGACGCCTCCACCACGACGGTGCCCCGGGTGCCTGCGGCGATCACCCGGTTGCGGATCAGGAACCGGGGCCGCAGCGGCTCGGCACCGGGCGGCCACTCGCTGACCAGCAGCCCCGTCTCGGCGATCCGGTCGAAGAGCGCGGCGTTGCCCATCGGGTACGGGCGGTCCAGCCCGCAGGCGAGCACCGCGACGGTCAGACCGCCAGCGGTGAGGGCGCCCCGGTGGGCGGCGGCGTCGATGCCGAACGCCCCACCGGACACGACCGTCCAGTCCCGCTCGGCCAACCCGTACCCGAGCTCGGTCGCGACGTGCTGCCCATAGCCGGTGGCCGCCCGCGCCCCCACCACGGCCACCGAACGATCCAGCGCCTCGCCGAGCGGCCAGCTCCCGCGTACCCAGAAGCAGAGCGGTGGGGCGGTCTCACCGTCCACCCGGCGGCTGACGTCCGGCAGTCGCAACGTGGCCAGGCTGGCGACCTGGGCCGGCCACTCCTCGTCGTCCGGCGTGACCAGCCGGGCACCCAGTCGGTCCGCCCGGTCCAGGGCCTCCGCGGCCACCGCTCGCGCGTCGCCGGCCGCCGAGCGTGCGGCGACAGTGGTGTGCAGCCAGCCGTTCGGGCTGCCGCCGTCGAGCAGCAGATCCAGGGTTTCCACCGGGCCGTGCCGTTCGACCAGGTGATGCACCGCGCGCGTGCCCGGCTCCGCCAACCAGGTCAGGGCGACCCGGGCCAGCCTTCGTTCCTCCTCGGCGCTCATGTCGCCTCCCCCGTCCGTAGTTGAAGCGCTTCCCGGACGTCGTCCTGGTCAGGTCGGTCGCGACCGTCCAGATCAGCGATGGTCCAGGCCATCCGGATCACCCGGTCGAAGCCGCGCGCCGACAGCGAGCCGGAGTCGAGCCGGCCCCGCAACTCCACTGTGACCCCGGCCGGCAGTCGCCACGGCGGTCGGCGCAGGTGCGGCCCTTCCACCTCGGCGTTGAGCCGTCGGCCGAGGCCGGCCCAGCGGGCGGCCGCCGCCTGCCGGGCCGCCGCCACCCGGGCGGCGACCGTTGCCGAGGTCTCGACATCGCCGTCGGTCGCCATCAGCTCGGCCGCCCGCACCGGCATCAGCCGCACCTGGACGTCGATCCGGTCGAGCAGCGGCCCGGAGAGCCTTCCCAGGTAGCGGCGGCGAACCAGCGGCGAACACTCGCAGTGCGCGTCGCCGGCCGGTTTCGCGCACGGACACGGATTGGCCGCCAGCACCAACTGGGTGCGGGCCGGGTACACGGTGCCGCCCCCGCTGCGGCTCAGCTGGATGCGGCCGTGCTCCAGCGGCTGGCGCAGCGCCTCCAGCGCACCCTTGCTGAATTCGGGAGCCTCATCCAGGAAGAGCACCCCGCGATGCGCCAGCGACACCGCGCCGGGTCGGGCCAGCCCTGAGCCGCCCCCGACCAGCGACGGCACGGTCGCGGTGTGGTGCGGCGCCTGGAACGGCGGGCGACGCAGCAGCCGACCACCCGGCGGCAGCAGCCCGGCGACCGAGTGCAGCGCGGTGACCTCAAGCGCCGCGTCGTCGTCCAGCTCCGGCAGGATCGACGGCAGCCGTTCGGCGAGCATCGTCTTGCCGGCGCCCGGTGGGCCGAGCAGTGCCACGTGGTGCCCGCCAGCCGCGGCGACCTCCAGGGCGCGGCGACCCAGCTGCTGCCCGGCGACGTCGGCGAGATCCGGCCCACCGGCCAGCGGCTCCGGGATGTCCGCCGGTGGTTCGATCAGCGGGGTCCCGTCCCGAACGAAGGCGACGAGCCGGTGCAGGTTGTCCACGGCTCGCACCCGTACCCCGGGGATGACGGCGGCCTCGGCGGCGTTGCCGACCGGGACGATCACCCGTGCGACGCCGGCCTGGGCTGCGGCGGCGACCATCGGGAGTACGCCGCGCACCGGCCGGACCGTCCCGTCGAGCCCCAGCTCGCCGAGGACCACCACCCCCTCCAGCGGGAGCAGCGGCAACTCACCCGAGCCGCCCAGCAGCGCTGCGGCGATCGCCAGATCGAAGGCCGACCCGAACTTCGGCAGCGTGGCTGGCAGCAGGTTGAGGGTGATCCGCCGGTTGGGCCAGCGCTGGCCGGAGTTGACCACGGCGGCGCGAACCCGGTCGCGGGCCTCGTGCAGGGCGGTGTCCGGCAGGCCGGAGATCACCACCGCCGGCAGGCCGGCGGCCAGGTCGGCCTCCACTTCGACGAGGTGGCCGGTCACCCCGACCAGCCCCACGCAGAGCACCTTCGCGTAGCTCACGGCGCGTCACCGATCCTCCGGGTACGCATGTCAGAACGCGCCCTTGAGGTGGTCGACCTGCGCCGGACCGGCGTCGGGCAGCCGCACCGACAGCACGTCGAAGCGCACCTCCTCGGCGGTCGTACCGGTCTCGCTCAGCCACCGCGCGGCGAGCCCTCGCAGCCGGCGGGCCTTGGCCGGTACGACCGCCTCGGCCGGGGTGCCGAAGGCCTCACCCCGGCGGGTCTTCACCTCGCAGAAGGCGAGCACGGGCCCGTCCCACGCGATGATGTCGATCTCCCCGGCCGGGCAGCGCCAGTTTCGGGCGATCGGGCGCAGCCCCGCCTCGGTCAGGTGCCGGGCCGCACATTGCTCGCCGTACGCGCCAACCGCCTGGTTCCGCTTCGTCATGGCCGGCACGGTGCCCGCCGGAGGGTGATCGCCGCGACCCGGCGGGGGCCCAGCTGTGGACGACGGGGGTGCTGTGGACAGTCGGACGATCATGCCCCCGGTGTGCTAGCGGCGTTGGGCCTCCGACCGAGGCTGGTAGCGCGGCCGGCTGCGCTCCACCGACGGGCCACCATGATCAGGTGATGAGAAGTAGGTGTCAGGACCGCCGCTGACCTACTTTCCATCACTTGATCACGGTGCAGGGGCCGGCACCGGCGCCACCTCGGCGCGACTCGTGCCCCGCGCTCTCGGGGACCGGTGGCGCGTGGCCGACCGGGCTGAAATGGCGCGGGAGTGGCCGGTCGCATACGGTGCCTGACGTGGACGGACGACGGAGTTTTCCGGAAGATCAGGAGTCGCGCTGGTACCCCGACGAGCGGGGTCGCGGTTACGGCGAGTCGGAGTGGCGCGGCGCGGGCGAACCGCGGTACGGGGACGGTGAGATTCCCGAGCAGCGTGGTGCGGAAGACGGCCGCTCCGTCGAGGACACCGGAGTCGGCCGCCGCCGCGAGCCGGACTCGGGACGCTTCGGCGCCGTCGACGTGGGCCGCTTCGGTTCGCCCGAGTCGGACTCGGGTCGCCTGAGCGCGGTGGACGCGGGTCGCTTCGGTTCGCCCGAGTCGGACTCGGGTCGCTTCGGCGCCCTGGACGATCAGACCGGTCGGTTCGGGGCGAGCGAGGCTGACTCGGGGCGTTTCGGCGCGATCGACCCGCTGGGTGCCGCGCGGCCGGAGACGGACGGTTACCGGGCCACCCGATCGCGGCGGGCGGACCGGGACCCCTCGGAGACCTCCGGTGAGCTGCCCGGACGCCGGGCCGCCCGGGAGACGACCACTGCGGGATCTCCGGTGACCAGCGCGGCGCCGGAGACGTCCCGCGACAGCACGTCGACAGCGCCGGCCGGTGTGCTCTCCGACCAGGCGCGTCCCGCTCCGCTCGGTGGGTACCCGATCATCGAGCCGACCCGGAGCGGCGGCGACACGCCGCACCCGCTGGAGATGCCGACCGGCCCGATGCCCGGGATCGGCCCGCGACCCGACCTGCCCGCAGGTGAGCCGCCGGTGTATCCGCCGGCCGCCGACGGCGTCTATCGGACCCGTCGACCGGTGCTGGCCGTACTTTTCGCTCTGCTGGTGTTGGTCTTCGAGGTTCCCGCGTCGCGGGTGCTGCTGGCGGGCGTGACCGGCGACCCGGTGGACGCCGGGAACGTGGTGGCGGGTATCGCCCTGGTCGCCGGGCTGCCGATCTTCGCGACCGGGCTGTACGGGCTACGAACCGGGGGTCTGGCGCTCGCCGACAACGGCCGGGGCTGGTTGCGCCCACCGACGGCCTACCTGACCGTCGGCCTGGTGCTCTTCGTGGCCGCCGCGCTCGCCGCCGGCTGACCCGGCCCGCCGCCAGCCTGACCCGCCGCCAGCGGCCGGGTCAGGCTGGCGGTTCGGACAAGAGCCGGCGGAGCAGCACGCCACGCGCACCCCGGGGCGGCTGAACGGGTGAGGGGCGTACACTGGCCAACTGGCGACCGCCTCGTGCGGTCGACCTCGCGCGCCCTCTTCACGAATCGTCGTGGAGCGACGGCCTCCCTGGTCCCGATCTTGATCGGGTCCACCATGGGTCGGCGACCAGGCGCCAGGACGCCCGGCCACCGGCCGGGCGTGACAACCAGGGACCTTGAGGAGTACCCCAACCATGGCCGTCGTGACCATGCGTCAGCTGCTGGAGAGCGGTGTCCACTTCGGGCACCAGACCCGGCGCTGGAACCCGAAGATGAAGCGCTTCATCATGACCGAGCGCAACGGCATCTACATCATCGACCTGCGCCAGACCCTCGAGTACATCGAGAAGGCGTACGAGTTCGTGCGTGGGACCGTCGCCGAGGGTGGCAGCATCCTGTTCGTCGGCACCAAGAAGCAGGCCCAGGAGGCGATTGCCGAGCAGGCGACCCGGGTCGGCCAGCCGTACGTCAACCACCGCTGGCTCGGTGGCATGCTGACCAACTTCCAGACCGTTTACAAGCGGCTCCAGCGGATGAAGGAGCTGGAGGGCCTGGGTGACCTCAGCGGCACCGCCGCCGGTTACACCAAGAAGGAGACGCTGCAGCTCTCCCGCGAGAAGATCAAGCTGACCCGCACCCTCGGTGGCCTGCGGGACATGCAGAAGCTTCCCGCCGCGGTCTGGATCGTCGACACCAAGAAGGAGCACATCGCCGTCGACGAGGCCCGCAAGCTGGGCATCCCGGTGATCGCGGTGCTGGACACCAACTGTGACCCGGACGAGGTCGACTTCCCGATCCCGGGTAACGACGACGCGATCCGCTCGGCGGAGCTGCTGACCAAGGTCGTCGCCGCCGCCGTCGCGGATGGTCTGATCGCGCGTTCCGGCCGTCGCCGGGGCAACGACGAGAAGCCCGAGGGTGTCGCGAGCGACGAGCCGCTGACCGAGTGGGAGCGCGAGCTGCTCGAGCCGAAGAAGGCCGACGAGTCGGCCGCTCCGGCCGCCACGGCCGAGCAGCCCGCCGCTGCCGCCGAGCAGCCCGCCACCCCGGAGCAGCCGGCGCAGGCCGCCACCGAGCAGCCGGCGGCCGCCACCGCGGAGTGATCGCACCGTCGCTGCCCCGCCGTCCGTTTTTGCGAACGGCGGGCAGCGACGGTACTCCGGGCACGATCCGCCCGGATCCGGGTAACCGGCACCTCTGACCATCCACACGCCGTCTCAACACCGAAGAGAGAGCCATGTCCCAAATCACCGCCGCGGACGTCAAGAAGCTCCGCGACCTCACCGGCGCCGGCATGATGGACAGCAAGAAGGCGCTGACCGAGGCCGAGGGCGACTTCGACAAGGCCGTCGAGATCCTGCGCGTCAAGGGCGCCAAGGATGTCGGCAAGCGGGCCGGCCGTACGGCCGCGAACGGCCTGGTCGCCCACTCCGGCAAGGCGCTGCTCGAGCTCAACTGCGAGACCGACTTCGTCGCCAAGACCGAGTCGTTCATCGCGCTGGGCCAGCAGCTGGTCGAGCACGGTGAGCGCGCCGGCGTGAACTCCGCCGAGGAGCTGCTCGCCTCCGAGCTCGACGGCAAGGTCATCGCGGACCTGATCCAGGAGCAGTCCGCCAAGATCGGCGAGAAGCTGGTGCTCAACCGGTTCGCTCGGGTCGAGGGCACCACCGCCGTCTACCTGCACCGCAAGGCCCAGGACCTGCCGCCGGCCGTTGGCGTGCTGGTGTCGTACACCGGCAAGACCGACGAGGCCGGCGACGCCGACGCCCGTGGTGTGGCCATGCAGATCGCCGCGATGCGGCCGAAGTACCTCACCCGGGACGAGGTTCCGGCTGAGGTCGTCGAGTCCGAGCGGCGCATCGCCGAGCAGACCGCCCGCGAGGAGAACAAGCCCGAGGCGGCTCTGCCGAAGATCATCGAGGGTCGGGTCAACTCCTTCTTCAAGGACTTCGTCCTGATCGAGCAGTCGTCCGTCTCTGACAACAAGAAGTCGGTGAAGCAGCTGCTGGCCGAGGCCGGCATCGAGGTCACCCGCTTCGTGCGGTTCGAGGTCGGCCAGGCCTGAGCCGCCACCGGGCGCCGCTGGCGCCCGTGGGCAGGAGACATCAACGAGGAGGCCGCCGGTGTACGTGACAGGCACCGCGGCCTCCTCGTCACATAGGGTCGGCAGCGGCAGGTTCGCGGTACGCGCCGCACGGGGCGTGCGCGTGGGGAAGGGCGGGGCGGATGACGCAGGTTGTGAGTGACCGGACGCTGGAGCTGGACGATCCGACGGCACCGCCGCCGGGACGTGCCCGCCGGGTGGTGCTGAAGCTCTCCGGTGAGGTCTTCGGTGGCGGCGCGATCGGCGTCGACCCGGACGTCGTCCAGGCCATCGCCCGGCAGATCGCCACAGTGGTCCGCCGCGGCGTGCAGGTCTCCGTGGTGGTCGGCGGAGGCAACTTCTTCCGCGGCGCGGAGCTGCAGAAGCGTGGGATGGACCGGGCCCGCGCCGACTACATGGGCATGCTCGGCACGGTGATGAACTGCCTCGCGCTCCAGGACTTCCTGGAGAAGGAGGGCATCGAGACCCGGGTGCAGAGCGCCATCACGATGGCCCAGGTCGCCGAGCCGTACATCCCGCTGCGGGCCATCCGGCACCTGGAGAAGGGCCGCGTGGTCATCTTCGGCGCCGGTGCCGGAATGCCGTACTTCTCCACGGACACGGTGGCCGCCCAGCGGGCGCTGGAGATCCGGGCCGACGTGGTGCTGATGAGCAAGAACGGCGTGGACGGCGTCTACACGGCCGACCCGCGGATCGACCCCACCGCCAGCAAGCTCGACTCGATCACCTTCTCCGAGGCGCTGCGCCGCAACCTGCGGGTGGCCGACGCGGCGGCGTTCAGCCTCTGCATGGAGAACGGCCTGCCGATGCTGGTCTTTGGCGCGCAGGGTGACGACACCATCATCCGCGCGGTGGGTGGCGACAAGATCGGCACCCTGATCACCGCCTGAGTCCCGCCGACCGGCGACGACGACAGCGGTCTGACGACTTTCAGCAGAGCCCACCACGAGCACAGAAGGAGGCGAGGAGACCGGTGATCGACGACACCCTCCTCGAGGCCGAGGAGAAGATGGAGCGTGCGGTTGAGCACGCCAAGGAGGAGTTCGGCGCCATCCGTACCGGTCGCGCCAACGCCGCCATGTTCTCCAAGGTCATCATCGACTACTACGGCACGCCCACGCCGCTGACGCAGATGGCGTCCATCGCGGTCCCCGAGCCGCGGATGGCCATCATCAAGCCGTACGACAACTCGCAGATCAATGCCATGGAGAAGGCGATCCGCGACTCGGACCTCGGGGTGAACCCGAACAACGAGGGCAACCAGCTGCGCATCCTGCTCCCGCAGATGACCGAGGAACGCCGCCGCGACATGATCAAGGTGGCTCGGCACAAGGGCGAGGAGGCCAAGGTGGCGATCCGCAACGTCCGCCGCCGTGGCAAGGAAGAGCTGGACCGGATCGTCAAGGACGGCGAGGCCGGCGAGGACGACGGTCGCCGCGCCGAGAAGGAACTCGACGACCTGACCCAGCGGTACGTGGCCAGCGTCGACGACCTGGTGAAGCACAAGGAAACCGAGCTGCTCGAGGTGTGACCCATGCTTCGAGGCCCGTTCCCGACGTCGGGAACGGGCCTCGTTCCATAGGTCAGCAGGCGATCCAGACGGTCCTGGTGCTGCTGTCTGCCGTACCGGATGGGTGTGCGTCGCTGGCCGGCGGGCCGGCGGCACCGGGTGGCGTCCGTGGGCGTGCCTCGTCCGCCGTGCCGATCCGGCGTGTGCAGTAGGCTCGGCAGGATTCCCGGCCACCGGGTGGTGAACACCGGGGATCGACCGACCGTCGGGGCGGTCAATCGGAGGAACATCGCACGTGTAGGGGATGCTTGTGGTCTTGCGTCATGTGGTGGTTCTCGTGCCGCTTCGCGGTGCGTGATGTCCCACCCCGACCCCTACGGCAGCGAGCCTCGCGGCTGGGACCGCCCGGAGCGCCCGGTGGCGCTGCCCTGGCCGGACCAGGATCTGGAGGCCGGCCAGTGGAGCCACCGTCCGGCCGCCGGCCCTGAGCTGTACGCCGACCCGCACGCTCGGCCGTACGCCGACCCGCACCCCGCGGACCCGTACGACGAGCGTGGCCGCCCGGTCCGTCCGGACGACCGTTTCGACGACCGGGACCGGCGCGATCGTTTCGACGACCGCGACCGGCACGTCGACGACCGCAACCAACCCGACCGGTACGACGACCGCGGTCGCGGTGACCGCTACCCGGACCGACCTCCCGCGGGGGAGGGGCCGCCCCGGTACGACGGCCCGGACCGTGGGCGCTTCGACGAGCCGAGCCGTCTCGACGGCCCTCCCGTCCGCTTCGACGACCCGGGGTACCCGACCGAGCAGCTCGCGCCCGTCCGGGCCGACGTGGTGCCGGACGAGGCGCCGACGACCGGTCGACGGTCGAAGGGGCGACGTCGGGCCAGCCTCGACCGTCCGGCCACCCAGCAGGTGGGCACCGGGCGGGCGGGGCGCAACCTTCCCGCGGCGATCGGGGTCGGGCTCGGCCTCGGCGCGCTGATCGTGGTGCCGCTGCTCTTCTATCCGTTGGCCTTCCTGCCGGTGATCGCCGCCGCGGTCGCCGTCGGCATCTGGGAGATGGCCCGCGCGGTACGGCGCAGCGGCGCGCACCCGCCGCTGGTGCCACTGATCGCCGGCGGCGTGTTGACAGTGGGTCTGGCCTGGTACGCCGGTCCGGACGCGCTCAGCCTGGGGCTGCTGGTCACCGTGCTGGGCACCATGATCTGGCGGTTGGGTGACGGGCCGGCGGGCTTCCAGAGGGATCTCACAGCGGCCACCCTGATCGCCGTCTACGTGCCGTTCCTCGCCGGTTTCGCGGCGCTGCTGGCGGCGGCCCCCGGCGATGGCCATCTGCGCATCCTGGCCACGCTGATCGGGGTGGTCCTCTCCGACACCGGTGGGTACGCGGCCGGGGTCTCCTTCGGCCGTCACCCGATGGCCCCGTCGATCAGCCCGAAGAAGTCCTGGGAGGGCTTCGCCGGCTCGGTCACCGCGGCGGCCCTGGGTGGAGCGTTGCTGCTGTGGCTGATGTTCGAGGTTGCCCCCTGGTGGGGCGCGCTGTTCGGGGTGGCGGTCTCCTGCGCGGCCGTCCTCGGCGACCTGGCCGAGTCGATGATCAAGCGGGATCTCGGCGTGAAGGACATGAGCAACCTGCTGCCCGGCCACGGCGGTCTGATGGACCGGCTGGACTCGATCCTGTTCGCGGTGCCGACGGCATACCTGCTGTTGGCGGTCCTCGTGCCGGTGGTGAGCTGAGGTATGAATCACGGCGACCTGGTCATCCGGCTCCGGCGGTCGCGGCCCGTTCGACACCTCCGGACCGGCAGCCGCCGCCGACGGCGTGACACACTGGACCAGCCATGACGAGCCTGCCCCTGATCCCCGCCATCTCGGTCGCCCCCGCTGCGCGCCGGGCCTCCATGCCCCCTCAGCACCTCGCTGACCTGGACCTGGCCGGCCGCCAGGCGTTGGTCACCGGGCTGGGTGAGCCGGCCTTCCGCGCCAAGCAGGTCTCCAACCACTACTTCGGGCGGTTGGTCCGCGACCCGCAGGCGATGACCGATCTGCCCGCTGCGACCCGGGAGCGGCTGGCCGACCAGTTGCTGCCGACGTTGCTCAACCCGGTGCGCGAGCTGGCCTGCGACGACGGCGCGACCCGCAAGGCGCTCTGGCGGCTGCACGACGGTGCGCTGGTGGAGAGCGTGCTGATGGGTTACCCGGACCGGGTGACCGTCTGCATCTCCAGCCAGGCGGGCTGCGGCATGGCCTGTCCGTTCTGCGCGACCGGCCAGGCCGGGTTGACCCGCAACCTATCGACGGCGGAGATCGTCGACCAGGCGGTCTACATGGCCGGGGTGGCGGCCTCCGGCGTGGTGGCGGGTTCCCCGCCGAGGCTGTCGCGCGTCGTCTTCATGGGCATGGGCGAGCCGCTGGCCAACTACAACCGGGTGATCGCGGCGATCCGTCGGCTGGTCAGCCCGGCCCCGGAGGGGCTCGGCCTGTCCCAGCGGCACATCACCGTTTCCACGGTCGGCCTGGTTCCGGCCATCCACCGACTGGCCAGCGAAGACCTCTCAGTGACCCTTGCGTTGTCGTTGCACGCGCCCGATGATGATCTGCGCGACGAACTCGTGCCGGTAAACCAGCGCTGGAAGGTAGCCGAGGTGCTGGACGCAGCGTGGGACTACGCCGCCCGGACGGGCCGCCGCGTGTCGATCGAGTACGCGATGATCAAGGACGTGAACGACCAGCCGTGGCGAGCCGACCTGCTCGGGCGGCTGCTGGCCGGCAAATTGGCCCACGTGAACCTCATTCCGCTCAATCCGACGCCGGGCAGCCGCTGGGACGCGAGCCCGAAGCCGGTCGAGCGGGAGTTCGTCCGGCGGTTGCGCGACGCCGGGGTGTCCACCACAGTTCGGGACACCCGAGGTCGCGAGATCGACGGCGCGTGTGGCCAGCTTGCCGCCGCCGAAGACAACGACACCAACACCGACCGCGCCGGAGAGGCACCGGCGTGACCGGGCGTGGCGAACGAGACCAGGAGACATAGTGGCGAGTCAGGGTCAGCGTTTCCGGCGCAAGGCGCTCCGCCGGGGATACAAGGTCGACGAGGTGGATGCCTTCCTCGACCGGGTCGAGGCGACGCTCGACGGCCGACAGGTCGGTGCCCCGGTGGCCTCCCAGGAGGTTCATGACGTCGTCTTCCGGGTCCGCTTCAACGGCTACGACGAGTGGCAGGTGGACCTGCACCTGGACCGGGTCGAGCGGCAGCTGGCCGAGCTGGAGGAGCGCAACAGCGCCGGGCGCGGTGGCGACCCCCGGATGGGTGACCGGATGGGCCCACCGGACCGGATGGGTCCGCCGATGCGTGATGACCGGGGCATGGTCCCGCAGCCGATGCCGCCCCGGCCGATGCCCGCTCAGGCCGGCCCGCCCTACGGCCGCTACGACGAGCCGACCGGTGCCTTCGCCGGTGGGTACGACGCCCCCCGCGGCGGTGGTTACGACGCGCCACGTGGCCCGGCCGGCCCGCCGATGGGTCCCGGTGGCCCGATGGGCCCCGGCCCGATGGGTGGCCACGGCATGCCGCAGCGCGGCCTGCCCGCCGGTCCCAGCGGGTACGGCCCCCCGGACGACCAGCGCTCACCCGGCGGCTACGGCCAGGATGACCAACGCGGTGGGTACGGCCCCGACGACCAGCGCGCGCCCGGCGGTTATCCGCCGCCGCCGGAGGAGCCGCGCTTCGACGGCTTCGAGGCCGGGCGGCACGGTCGCGCCGACATGACGGCCGAGATCCGGATGCCGGAGCGGGATCTGCGCGACATGCGCCGTGGTCCGGCCGGTCCGCCTCCGCTGCCGCAGCAGGGCATGGGTGGTCCGCCGATGGCCGGTCCGCCGGCGGTGGCCGGCCCGCCGATGGGTGGTCCGCCGATGGCCGGTCCGCCCGGCAGCGACCTGTACCGGGTCGACCAGATCCGCCGTAGCTTCCAGGTGCGCCGGTTCGGCAGCGGGTACGACCCCGACCAGGTGGACCGGTTCTTCGACACCCTGCTCGGTGGCATGCAGCGCCGCAACCCGATGCCGGTCGACCCGAAGGACCTGGACACGCTCCGGTTCGGCCTGGTGCCGGGTGGCTACTTCGAGGCCGAGGTCGACGCCGCGCTCAAGGACGTGCAGGACATCCTCTTCGGGCGCTGACCCGACGCGATACGGACGAGGGCCCGTCCCCCGGGTGGGGGCGGGCCCTCGGCGTACGTCGGCCGGTCGTCCGGCGGTGGGTCGGTCAGGAGCGCAGACCGCTGCGCCGCAACACGACGTCGCCGATCACGATGATCAGCAGCAGCGCGGCCAGGCCGATCAGCCAGATGTCCTCGACCCTGCCCTCGTGGTTGCCGCAGATCATCGCCAGCAGCGCCAGTGCGGACAGCACGGCGCCGATCTGCCCGGCTTTGCGGTGCCCGGGCTTGTGCTGGTCTGGCGACGTTACCGGCTCGCTTCCTGCCACTGTCGGTCCTTCCCTCGCGATCGGATCTTTGGTTAGTCTGGCACGCCTCGTAGGCGGTGCGGTGGGGTGGGGGTTTCCTGGCCATCGGCCCTGCCCCACCTGGGCTGGACGGCACTACCGGCGTCGCGGGGCGGCGGTCAGACTCGCTCCGGTAGCGTTTGGCGTACACCTGATTGTCTGTTTGAGGGGGACTGTGCGGTGCGAGTGACCGGAACCGGGCACGCCAGCATGCGGATCGACACGACCGCGGGCAGCATCCTGTGCGACCCGTGGGTCAACCCGGCCTACTTCGCGTCGTGGTTCCCGTTCCCGGACAATTCACTGCTGGACTGGGAGAGCCTGGGTCAGGTCGACTACCTGTACGTCTCCCACCTGCACCGGGACCACTTCGACGCGAAGCACCTGCGCGACTTCGTCTCCAAGGACGCAACGGTCCTGCTCCCCGAGTTCCCGACCTCGGAGATGGAGGACGAGTTCCGGGCGCTGGGCTTCACCAAGTTCCTGAAGGCGCCCAACGAGCAGGTGGTGGAGCTGCCCGGCGGCCTGAAGATCATGATTCAGGCGTTGACCAGCCCGACCGACGGGCCGATCGGCGACTCCTCGCTCTGGGTCGAGTACGAGGGGGTGCGGCTGCTCAACCAGAACGACGCCCGCCCCACCGACCTGACCGTCTTCGCCGAGTTGGGGCACGTGCACGCGCACCTGCTCCAGTTCTCCGGTGCGATCTGGTACCCGATGGTCTACGAGTTGCCGCAGGCGGCGAAGACCGCGTTCGGCAAGCAGAAGCGTGACCGGCAGTTCGACCGGACCTGGCGGTACATCGACGACCTGAAGGCGTCGCACGTCTTCCCGATCGCCGGCCCGCCGTGCTTCCTCGACGACGCCCTGTGGCAGTTCAACGACATCCACGGCGACGAGGGCAACATCTTCCCCGACCAGTCCGTCTTCCTGTCGGAGTACGCCAAGGTCGGCGGCACGAACGGGATCGTGCTGCTGCCGGGGAGCGTCGCCGAGGTCACCACCGAGGGCGCGAGCACCACCCACCCGGTGCCGGTGCAGGAGTTCTTCGCGAACAAGGTCGCGCACCTGGAGGAGATGCGGGAGCGCAAGCGCCCGATCATCGAGGCGGAGAAGGCGTCCTGGCGGCACCCCGAGGTGGACGTCCTGGGGGAGATGAAGCGTCGGATCGAGCCGCTGCTCGACGAGTCGATCTACCTGGCCAAGGGGGTCGGCGGCCCGGTCCGTTTCGACCTGGTGGGGTACGACGGCGAGAGCGTCGAGTCGATCGTGGTGGACTTCCCCGGCAAGGAGGTCCGGCCGTACGCGGACGAGAAGGTGCGCTACCGGTTCCGGACCGAGCGGTCGTTGATCGAGCACCTGCTCTTCATCGACGAGGTGGACTGGGTCAACTCGCTCTTCCTGTCCTGCCGGTTCTCGGCGGCCCGGATCGGCCAGTACAACGAGTTCGTCTACGCGTTCTTCAAGTGCCTCTCCGAGGAGCGGCTCCAGTACGCCGAGGGCTGGTACGACGAGCACGAACGCAGCACCGACGCCGAGGACATCACGTTGGGCGACTGGGTGGTGCAGCGGCGGTGCCCGCACCTGAAGGCGGACCTGACCCGCTTCGGCATCGTCGACGGTGACCAGCTCACCTGCCAGTTGCACGGCTGGCGCTTCGACCTGCCCTCTGGCCGCTGCCTGACCAGCGTCGGCCACAAGGTGAGAGCCCACCGAGTAGACGCGGAAACCCCCGCCCCCGCTGGCGAGGCCGTGATCTGACCCTCTCACCACCGCGATCTTGCACATGCTGCTGCGGCAAAGTGGGGCATATAGCCCACAGCGACGTCCGAAAGTGCAAGATCGCGGGAGTCTGGGTTAGCGGCCCAGATCGGTGAGGATGCGGCGGGCGGCGTTGTGGCCGGCCGCGCCGATGACGCTGCCGGCCGGGTGGCAGCCGGCGCTGCCGGCGTACACACCGTCGACGCCGGTGGCGTAGGGCATCCGGTCGGTGAACGAGACGGTGTTGTCGACGTGGTGGATGTGCCCGCCGGTGATGCCGAAGTGCTCCTCGATGCCCGGCGGCGGCAGCGGCACCGCGTCGGCGATCAGGTCGGCGGTGCCGGGGGCGTACCGCTCGACGATCCCGAGCAGCCGGTCGACGTAGCCGGGCAGCTCCGCGTCCCAGGTGGTGCCGGCCAACTCGTAGGGGACGGACTGGACGAAGAGCGCCGACGAGTGGTGCCCGGCGGCGTCGGAGAGCGACGGGTCGACTGTGGTGTGCAGGTACCACTCGATGGTGGGCTCCGCCGGCAGCAGCCCGGCCTGCACGTCCGCCCACATGGCGCGCAGCGCGGTCATCGGCGAGGTCTCCGCCCCGCCGACCAGCGACGCCGACCCGGGCAGCAGGTGGATGGTCGAGCCGAACGGGCTCGGCGTGCCGTCCGGCAGGCAGGAGAACCGCGGCAGCCCGGTGAGCGCCAGGTTGAGCTTGAGGGTGGTGCCGGGCCGGCGCACCGCCGCCATCCGTTCGCCGAGCCGCGCCGGGAGCGCGCCGTCGGGCAACAGGTCCATCAGCCGGTACGGGTCACACGCGCCGAGCACCACCCGGGCGGCGACCTCCCGACCGTCGGCCAGCACCACTCCGCTCGCCGCGCCGCCGTCCAGTGTCACCGCGTGCACCGGCGTACCGGTCAGGATTGTCGCTCCGGCGGCGCGCGCGGCCTCGGCGAACGTGCGCGAGACCGTGCCCATGCCGCCCTCGGCGATCATCCAGGTGCCGCCGGAGCCGGGCAGCCGACACATGTTGTGCACGAGGAAGTTGTGACCGGTGCCGGGGTCGTCCGGGCCGGCGTTGAGCCCGGACAGGCCGTCGGTGACCGCGTACATGCTGACCAGCAGCTCGGAGCGGAACTCGAACCGGGCCAGGTAGTCGGCGACCGAGCCCTGCACGAGGTCGACGAAGACCTGGCGCAGCGCCGGGCGGACGTGCCGTTCGGCGGTCTCCTGGACGCTCAGCGGCTCGGCCAGCCAGGCCGGGGCGAGGTCTTCCCGCAGCGCGGCCAGCTCGGCCTGCATGGCGTCGTCGGCGGCCACGTCGGCTGGGGAGAAGAACTCGGCGAGCTGCGCCCGGGTGGCGGTGGTGTCACTGCCGAACAGCAGGTACGGCGAGCCGAGGCCGCCCGGGGTGGGCAGGAAGTAGTGCGGGTCGCGGCGCAGCACCGGGATCCGTACGTCGAGCGTGGCGAGCAGCTCCGGGGGCATCAGCCCGAGCAGGTACGACCCGGTGGAGTGGCGCAGCCCCGGCACCTTCGGGAACGGGTTCTCGGTGCGGGTCGCGCCGCCGATGACGTCGGCGGCCTCCAGGACGAGAACGTCCAGGCCGGCCCGGGCCAGCAGGACCGCGGAGACCAGACCGTTGTGCCCGGCACCGACGATCACGACGTCGGCGCGGGCCGGAATCTCACTGCTCATGCCGCGGCAGCCTAGTCCGCCCCACCAGCCCAGGTAACCCCTTCCACGACCACCCACCCCACCCCCACCCCTCCCGGTGATCAAGAGCTTTGCGTCAAGGAACGGCCTCCCGGTGACGCAAACCTCTTGATCAACCCGGCGGGGTGGGGGTGGGGGTGGGGGTGGGGGTGGGGGTGGTGCGCCAGTTCGAGAGGGCGAGGGTGGCGGAGTAGCCGGCGAGGACGATCACGTGGAACAGATAGAGCCAGAGGAGGACGGCCACGCCGCCGCCGATCTCGTCGAAGCCGCCGAACGGTACTCCCAGGTCCAGCGGGAGTGAGGCGAAGAGCACGAAGCCGTGCAGGAATCCGGAGAGGTTCGCCGCGGTGAACGACCCGACCCCGAGGGTGCAGAGCCAGTCCGGTGAGGCCGGTCCGACGACCCGGAACACCCACACCAGCACCGGCGTGAGCACCAGCCAGACCGCCAGGAACGACAGCACCACGCCGAGCACGCCGAGCCAACCGCCCTGGCGTACGAGGCGGGTGGTGAGTGGGAGCGCCAGCAGGATCGACAGCAGCAGCGCGGGCGCCGGCGCGAGCAGCGGCAGCAGCAGGAGCCGGCCCCGCCAGCCGACCAGGTGCTCGTCGGAGCGGGGCGCGGCCACCGAGACGAACGCCCGGCGCAGGCCCTCGCCGTACAGCGAGGCGGGCAGCAGGGAGGCCAGCGCCAGCAGCGGGGTCAACCCCACCCCGGCGTCGACCAGCGCCTCCACCGCCCGGGGCGCGCCGATCGCGGTGGGCAGGGCCTCCACGGCGTACGAGGTGAGCCGGCGTACCCGGTCGGCCCCGGCCACCAGTGCGGTGAGCCAGATTGCCAGCAGGGCGACCGGCACCACGGCGATCGCCCCGTAGAAGGTGATGGCGGCGGCGTGCAGCGACAGGTCCCGTCCGCGCACCGGACGGAACGCGGCACTGGTGATCCGTTTCGCGCGCTGCCATCCGTTGCCCATCGGGTCCTCCTTCCCTGTCGTCGCGGCCGTCACTCCTTAAGATCGCCGGTCATGACTGTTCTCATCACCGAACGCCTGATCCTGCGCGATTGGACCGACGATCCGGCCGATCTGGTCCGGATCTACGACATCTACTCGCGTCCCGAGATCAGCCGATATCTGGGCGTGGCGTCGGGTCTGCCGATGACCAACCCGGCCCAGGCCGCCGAGCGGCTGGGGATCTGGCAGGAGCGGCACGCCGCCGACGGCGGCCGGTACGGCACCTGGGCGATCGAGGTATGCGAGACGGGTCAGGTGGCGGGCACTCTGTTGCTCAAGCCGCTGCCGGGGCGCGACGAGTCGCGCCGGACCGACGACATCGAGGTGGGCTGGCACCTGCACCCGGACGCGTGGGGTCACGGCTACGCCACCGAGGCGGCGCGCGCGGCGGTGGCCCGGGAGTTCGCCGCCGGTACCCGGGAGATCTACGCGGTCGTGTCGCCGAGCAACGAGCCGTCGATGGCTGTCGCTCGGAGGCTGGGCATGAGCCATGTCGGTCAGCGCACGGACTGGTACGGCGGGGAGCTGGTGGAGACCTTCGTGCTGACGGCACCAGATGCCTGATCGTTCCCGTACGACCTGACGCAAGATCCGCGCAACTTCGGGGAAGGTGTGGCCTCCAGTAGTCAGGAGGCGGCACCTTCCCCGAATTCGTGGGCAGGTCAGCGCGGACGGCGGCCCTCAGGGCAGACAAGTCCGTCAATAGTCACGGTGGTCGAAGTGTTGACGCTCCCGTAGCACGTCAGTAACCTTTGGGCCAAAGTAACGCAAGATTTAGACAAAGACATGCACGGTTCTGTGCATGCTCTCGGAAGATTCAACGGGCCTCCTGGGGAGGCCCGTTGATGGTCGTACCCATCTGGTGTTTGCAGGACGAGCGGCGCCCCCGCGCCGCCCGTACCACCCCGTCTCTCTCGACACCGGCCCTCTCGCGTCGGCCGGCGCTGCACCGCCGCACCCCCACCCCCGTGGTCCAGCCACCGCGGCAACCGTCCCCCGACGACAAGGACAGTGATGAGACGAACGAATCTGTTCAGGATGGTGGCGGCCACGGCCGCCGCCGCGCTGATCGCGACGGCCGGGGCGACAGCCCTCGCGAACCCGGCCGCCGCCGTCCGCCCGGCCGATCCGGCGGCCGCACCGAGCACCAGCTTCGCCCCGGCGGCCACCAACCTCGCCCAGGGCCGTCCCACCCAGGAGAGCGGCCACGCCGACGTCTACGACTCGTCGAAGGTCGTCGACGGCAACGCGGGCAGCTACTGGGAGAGCGTCAACAACGCGTTCCCGCAGTGGGTGCAGGTCGATCTCGGCTCATCGCAGAGCGTCAACCAGGTAGTGCTGAAGCTGCCGACCTCCGGTTGGGGGACCCGGACGCAGACGCTGAGCGTGCGGGGCAGCACCAACGGTTCGTCCTTCACCGACCTGGTCGGGTCACAGACGTACACCTTCAACCCGGCGAGCGGCAGCACCGCCACGATCAACTTCAGCTCGACCTCCACGCGCTACGTCCGGATCACCATCACCGCCAACAGCGGCTGGCCGGCCGGGCAACTCTCCGAGCTGGAGGTGTACGGCAGCGGCGGCACCACCCCCGACACCACGGCGCCGAGCGTCCCCGGCAACCTCTCGTACACCCAGTCGGGCACCACCATCAGCCTCAACTGGGTCGCGTCGACAGACAACGCGGGCGGCAGCGGCATCGCCGGTTACGACGTCTACCGCAACGGCGCGTTCCTCCAGTCCATCGGCAACGTGACCACCTTCAATGACACCCAGCCGGCCACGGCGACCGTGTCGTACCACGTCCGGGCGCGTGACGTCGCCGGCAACATCTCCGGCAACAGCAACACTGTGACCCGTACCGGCAGCGGTGACACCACAGCGCCGAGCGTCCCGGGGACGCTGTCGCACAGCACGTCGGGCAGCACGATCACGCTCAACTGGGGGGCCTCCACCGACTCCGGTGGCAGCGGGCTCGCCGGCTACAACGTCTACCGGGGCGGCAGCCTGATCGCCACGCTGGGCACCGTCCTCACCTACCAGGACACCCAACCGGCGACGGCGACCGTGTCGTACCACGTCCGGGCCCGCGACGGCGCCGGCAACCTCTCCGGAAACAGCAACACCGTCACCCGGACCGGCAGCAACCCGCCCGCCTGCACCAACGTGGCGGCGGGCAAGAGCATGACGGCGAGCGGCTCCACCTTCAGCTTCACCCCGGACAAGGCGAACGACGGGCAGCTCACCACCTACTGGGAGGGTGCGGCGAGCTACCCGCAGAACCTGACAGTGGCGCTCGGCGCGAACCACTCCATCTCCGGTGTCACGGTGAAGCTCAACCCTGACCCGGCCTGGGGCACCCGTACCCAGACCATCCAGGTCCTCGGCCGCGACCAGGCGTCGTCCGCGTACACCAGTCTGGTGTCGGCGGCGACCTACCAGTTCGCCCAGGGCACCAACCTGGTGACCATCCCGGTCAGCGCGACCACCGCTGACGTGCAGTTGCGGTTCACCGGCAACACCGGTGCCCCGTCCGGCCAGGTGGCCGAGCTTGAGGTGTGCGGCACCCCGGCGCCCAACCCGGACCTGGTCGTCAGCTCGGTGACCTGGTCGCCCACGTCGCCCAGCGAGGTCTCCCCGGTCACCCTCTCGGCAGTGGTGCAGAACGTCGGGTCGGCCGCCGCCGGCGCGACCACAGTGAACTTCAGCCTGGCCGGCGCGGTCGTCGGCAGCGCCTCGGTGGGCACGCTCGCCGCGGGCGCCTCGACCACCGTGTCGTTCAACGCCGGTACGCGGCCGATGGGCAGCTACGCCGTCTCGGCGGTGGTCGACCCGGCGAACACGATCGTCGAGCAGAACAACGGCAACAACAGCCGCACCGCGGCGTCGCCGCTGGTGGTGGCGCAGGCCCCGGGGCCCGACCTCCAGGTGCTCAGCATCGCCTCGAACCCGCCGAACCCGGCCGTCGGGGCGTCCGTCACCTTCACCGTGACCGTTCGCAACCGGGGCACCACCGCGACCGGGGCGACCACCGTCACCCGGCTGGTGGCGGGCAGCACCACGCTCAACACCAACACCGCCTCCATCGCCGCCGGCGCGACGGTCACCGTGGCCGTCAGCGGTAGCTGGACCGCCACCAGCGGCGGCGCCACCATCACCGCCACCGCCGACGCCACGAACGTGGTCACCGAGACCAACGAGACCAACAACGCGTTCAGCCAGTCGATAGTGGTCGGTCGTGGAGCAGCCGTCCCGTACGTCTCGTACGAGGCGGAGGCCGGCCGTTACCAGGGCACGCTGCTGGAGGCCGACCCGCTGCGGACCTTCGGGCACACCAACTTCGCCAGCGAGTCCTCGGGTCGCAAGTCGGTACGCCTCACCAGCACCGGCCAGTTCGTCGAGTTCACCTCGGCCAACCAGGCCAACTCGATCGTGGTGCGTAACTCCATCCCGGACGCTCCGGGTGGTGGCGGCATCGAGGCGACCATCAGCCTCTACGTCAACGACGTCTTCTCCCGGAAGCTGACGTTGTCGTCGAAGCACAGCTGGCTCTACGGCAACACCGACGGGCCGGAGGCGCTGACCAACACCCCGCAGGCCGACGCCCGGCGGCTCTTCGACGAGTCGAACGCGCTGTTGGCGCAGTCGTACCCGGCCGGCACCCGGTTCAAGTTGCAGCGCGACTCGGGTGACAGCGCCTCCTTCTACGTCATCGACATGATCGATCTGGAGCAGGTGGCGCCGGCGGCGAGCCAGCCGGCCGGCTGCACCTCGATCACCTCGTACGGTGCGGTCCCGAACGACGGGCTCGACGACACCGCCGCCATCCAGCGGGCGGTGACCGACGACCAGAACGGGGTCATCAGCTGCGTCTGGATCCCCGCCGGGCAGTGGCGGCAGGAGCAGAAGATCCTGACCGACGACCCGCTGAACCGGGGCATGCACAACCAGGTCGGCATCAGCAACGTCACGATCCGGGGCGCCGGGATGTGGCACTCGCAGCTCTACACACTGACCGAGCCGCAGAATGTGGTGGGCGGCATCAACCACCCGCACGAGGGCAACTTCGGCTTCGACATCGACAAGAACACCCAGATCTCCGACATCGCCATCTTCGGCTCGGGTCGGATCCGCGGCGGTGACGGCAACGCCGAGGGTGGCGTCGGTCTGAACGGTCGCTTCGGCGCCGGTACGAAGATCAGCAACGTCTGGATCGAGCACGCCAACGTGGGCGCCTGGGTGGGTCGCGACTACGACAACATCCCCGACCTGTGGGGGCCGGCCGACGGGCTGGAGTTCACCGGTATGCGGATCCGCAACACGTACGCCGACGGCATCAACTTCAGCAACGGCACGCGCAACTCGCGGGTGTTCAACTCGTCCTTCCGCACCACCGGTGACGACGCGCTCGCCGTCTGGGCCAACCCGTACGTCAAGGACCGCAACGTCGACATCGCCCACGACAACCACTTCGTCAACAACACCATCCAGCTGCCCTGGCGGGCCAACGGCATCGCCATCTACGGCGGCTACGACAACTCGATCGAGAACAACCTGATCTACGACACCGCCAACTACCCGGGCATCATGCTGGCCACCGACCACGACCCGCTGCCGTTCTCCGGCACGACGCTGATCGCCAACAACGGGCTCTACCGCACCGGCGGCGCGTTCTGGAACGAGGACCAGGAGTTCGGTGCCATCACGATCTTCCCGGCCACCAGGGACATCGTCGGGGTCACGATCCGGGACACCGACATCATCGACTCCACGTACGACGGCATCCAGTTCAAGAACGGTGGCGGCAACATACCGAACCTCGCGATCACCAACGTGCGGATCGACAAGTCGGTCAACGGTGCCGGCATTCTCGCGATGAGCGGCGCGCGCGGCAACGCCAACCTGACCAACGTGACAATCACCAATTCGGCCGACGGCAACATCGTCATCCAGCCGGGCTCGCAGTTCGTCATTACTCCCTGATCGACACGGTTTGAGTGAAGTCGGGGTGTCCGGATGTCGAGGACACCCCGACTTCCGTGTTGGGCACTGCGGCGCAGGGTCCGTCGTGGGCGTCGGGCCGCCGGCAGCGACCGGCACCGTCGAGGTTGGTGTCACAAAACACTCGGGTACGCAGGAACTGCGCGTCCTCCTCGCTGAGCGTCGTCTCGCCGAAGTCGATGGTGCTGAGATGGCCGAGCGAGTCGCGCAGCGCCACGGCCAGGGCGGTGACCTCGTCGAGGCTGGTCAGCGTGGTCGGCAGGTGGATGATCCACCGCGGCGCGGTCATCGCGGCCCCCGGTTGTCGGGTGCTCCCCGGACGCGGCGGCTCATCGCAATGCCACCGATCCTCCAGCGATCAACATCTGTACCTGCTCGTCGGTCAGGCCGCGCCGCTCCAGGACGCGACGGCCCCAGCGGTGCAGCCGGCACGGGTGTGTTGCCTGGTCCTTGCGGCAACGCTCACCGTCGGGCCGCTCGGGGGCGTGCACGGTGACCGCCCTCAGCGCGAACACGATGTCCTCCGTGGTCAGGTAGGGCGGCAGCGGTAGGTCATCGATGGGGTCCATGGTCCTCCCGTCCGGGCGGCGACCTCTCGATGAGCGGTATACCTCGTAGGTATAAATATGACCCTGAGGTATACCGCTCACGAGAGTGACCGCTCCGAGTTGTTGTGCCTTTCCACGATGGTCGTTTCACTGCTGGCCCAACGCAATCTTTCACGGCAGAATGCGGACCAAGGGGCGAGGTGTCTTACGCGACGACAGCCAGGGAGATGACGTGGACGACTCCGGCAGCACAGTCCCACGGAGGCAGCTCGGCAGATACCTGAGAGAGCTTCGCGAAAATGCCTATGTGACGGTTACCGCGGCGGCCAAGGAATTGGAATGGTCGGCACCCCGGATCTGGCGCTACGAGACCGGTCAGGTCCCCATGCACCCGAACGACGTGGCGGCCATGTGCCGCGTCTACGGCGCGTCCCCGGAGACGATCGAGACGATGCGGGCGCTGGCCCGCGAGACCAAGGCGCACGGCTGGTGGCACAGCTACGGCGAAGCGATCAAGGACTGGTTCAAGCTGTACGTCGGCCTGGAAGCCGCCGCCACCCGTATCCGCCACTACGAAGCGAACCTGGTACCCGGTCTGCTGCAGACGGTCGAGTACATGACCGAGGTGATCGCCACCGACCACCCGCAGCTCGGCGAGGCGGAGCGCAAGGCTCGGGTGGACATCCGGCTGCGTCGGCAGCGGTTGCTGGCCCGCGCGGTGCCCCGAGCCCCGCATCTCGACGTGATCCTGAACGAATCCGTGCTGCGTCGGCCGCTGCGCGACCGAGCGGCGATGGTCCGGCAACTGGATGCCCTGGTGGTGACGAGCGAGCGGCACAACATCAGCCTGCGGGTGCTACCGCTGGCTGCCGGGCTGTTCCGTTGGGCATCGTCTGGCACCTTCACCATGCTCGACTTCCCGACTGACGTGCGGGAGCCGGAGCCAACCACGATCTACATGGACGGTCCCTGCGGCGCGGTCTACCTTGACAAGGCCCACGAAATCGAGGTCTACGAGACCGTATGGCGCTCACTCGGGGAACGGGCGCTGAGCCCGATCGAGTCCCGTGAGTTGATCGTGGCTATAGCGAAGGAGATGACCGATGGTGCGTGACGGAGTCTGGCGCAAGTCGACCCGGTCCGGCGGCGACGGCAACTGCGTCGAGGTGGCCGGGTTCGCCGAGACGGTCGGCGTGCGCGACAGCAAGGACCGGCAAGGGCCGGTGCTGACCTTCACTCCCTCGGTCTGGACCGCCTTCGTCCAGGCCGCTGGCCGTTTCACCGGCGAAGCCTGACGGAACAGCCTGCCAAGGGCCGTTGCGGTTTTCAGCCGATGGAGGGCGGTGTGCAGCGATGCAGTCTCGCCTGGCGCGCGTCAACGCTCGTGCTCGACACGGTGCAGGCTGCACTCGGCCTGATCCCCGTCACCATGCGCGCCATCTCGGTGCAGGCGACTCCGGAGAAAGTCATCCTGCATTTCGCCCTGCTTGAGCGGAACGCCAACGTCAGCGCCACGAAGCCACACCCCATGTCCGTTGGCCATGAGCCGGGCCCTGCCATTGTTGCGACGTGCCCGCGAAGTCGTTTGAAGTGTTGGGCCGCCGCAGCGATGCGTGGACGGCGGGCGCCGCGCTTGACCTTCTGCCCGAGAACAGCGGTCCACGGGTGGAGGTGCTGCGCGGCTGTGTCGTGATCACGCCGGGTTCCGACCTCGATCGGCGGACGGTTCAACGGGAACTCGGCTACCTGCTGAAGCAGGCCGCCCGCCGGGCACGGCTGTGGCTCTATCACGAGGTGAACGTCGTCTCGGATGACGACCTGTTCATTCCGGACATCGCCGTGCTGAAGGTCCCCGGCGGCGGGCGAACGGCGATGAGCATCGGGCAGGCGGTGTTGTTGGGGGAGATCGTGTCTCCCGGAAATCGGCGTAAGGACGTGATCGACAGGCCCAGGGAGTACGCCGCCGTCGGGGTGCCGTTCTTCCTCCGGGTGGACCTGCGCAACCGGGTGCCGACCATGGCGCTGTTGGAGCTGGTCGACGGGGAGTACCGCCCGTTGGCCGCCGCTGCGGCAGGGAGCACCTTCGCGATGCGCGAGCCGTTCGATTTCTCGATCGACCCGGCCGAGTTGCTGGACGAGGCGGAAGCGTCGGAGGGGGAGGGCTGAGGCTCCCAGCAGACGTGCAGCGGGGGTGGGGAAGAATGGCCGGGTGACTTCCCCCCGCGACCTCGTTCTGCTCGGGTCCACCGGCTCGATCGGCACCCAGGCCATCGACATCGTCCGGCGCAACCCGGACCGGTTCCGAGTGGTCGCCGTGGGCGCCGGTGGCGGCAACGTCGAGCTGCTCGCCGCGCAGGCCCTCGAACTGGGCGTCGAGGCGGTCGGAGTGGCCAAGGCGTCCGCCGCGCAGGACCTGCAACTCGCGTTCTACGCCGAGGCGAGCCGGCGCGGATGGGCCACCGGTGACTTCAAGCTTCCCAAGATCGTGGCCGGGCCCGATGCCATGACCGAGCTGGCCCAGTGGCCGTGCGACATCGTGCTCAACGGGGTGGTCGGCTCGCTGGGCCTCGCTCCTACGCTGGCCGCGCTGCGCGGTGGTCGTACTCTCGCGTTGGCCAACAAGGAGTCCCTCGTTGCCGGCGGCCCGCTGGTCAGGGCCGCGGTGACGCGGCCGGGGCAGATCGTCCCGGTCGACTCGGAGCACTCGGCGCTGGCCCAGTGCCTGCGCTCCGGTTCGCGCGGTGAGGTGCGTCGGCTGATCGTCACGGCCAGCGGCGGCCCGTTCCGGGGCCGACGGCGCGACGAGTTGACGCAGGTCACACCCGAGCAGGCGCTCGCACACCCGACCTGGAACATGGGGCCGGTCGTCACGATCAACTCAGCCACCATGGTCAACAAGGCGCTGGAGGTGATCGAGGCGCACGAGCTGTTCGACGTGCCCTACGCCGACATCACAGTGATGGTGCACCCGCAGTCGGTGATCCACTCGATGGTCGAGTTCGTCGACGGGTCGACGATCGCCCAGGCCAGCCCACCGGACATGCGGCTGCCGATCGCGCTCGGCATCGGCTGGCCCGACCGGGTGCCGGAGGCGGCCACCGCCGTCGACTGGACGGCCGCGCACACCTGGGAGTTCGCGCCGCTCGACGACGAGGCGTTCCCGGCCGTCGCCCTGGCCAAGGCCGCCGGGGAGACCGGGCGCTGCCGGCCGGCGATCTACAACGCGGCGAACGAGGAGTGCGTGGCCGCGTTCGTGGCGGGCCGGCTGCCGTTCCTCGGCATCGTCGACACCCTCGAACGCGTGTTGGAGGAGGCTCCGGACTTCGACGAACCAGGTACCGTCGAGGACGTGCTCGCGGCCGAGTCGTGGGCACGCGCGCACGCGCAGGAGATCATCGCGGGTTCGGTGGAAGGAGCTTGATGTCGTACCTGCTCGGGGTGGTCCTCTTCGCCCTGGCCATTCTCATCTCGGTGAGCCTGCACGAGGCGGGTCACCTGCTGACCGCCAAGGCGTTCGGGATGAAGGTCACGAAGTACTTCGTCGGTTTCGGCCCCACCATCTGGTCGTTCCGGCGGGGTGAGACGGAGTACGGCCTCAAGGGCATCCCCCTCGGTGGCTTCTGCAAGATCGTCGGGATGACGCCGCAGGACGACGACGTCGAGCCGGGCGACGAGTCGCGGGTGATGTGGCGCTACCCGGTCTGGAAGCGGACGATCGTGATGGCCGCCGGGTCGATCACGCACTTCGCGCTCGCTCTGGTCACCATCTGGATCCTCGCCGTCTCCGCCGGCCTGCCCAACCCCGACTTCCCGACCACCGACGCGCAGGCCCGCCAGGAGCCCGCCGTCATCCAGCTCAGTGAGTGCGTGGTTCCGGAGAACGCGGTGCGGGCGTGCACCCCCGCCGACGCGGCCAGCCCGGCAGCCCAGGCGCAACTGCGCAACGGCGACCGGATCACCTCGGTCAACGGCACCCCGATCAACTCCTACGGCGACCTGCTCACCACGCTGCGCGGGCTCAAGCCGGGCGACAACGCGCAGATCGCGTACGTCCGCGACGGGCAGCCGGGCACCACCAGCACGGTGCTCGCGCAGACCCAGCGTCCGCCGCTGGACAACCCGACAGGTGCCGCCGCGCCGGTGGCCGCGCTCGGCGTCGGGCTCGTCCCCAGCACCCCAACCCGTGTGACGTACGGCCCGGTCGGCGCCTTCGGCGCCACCGCCGACTTCACCGGTCAACTGGCCGTCGGCACCGCCCAGGCGCTCCAGCGCCTCCCGCAGAAGGTCCCCGCCCTGTGGACCGCCCTCACCGGCGGCGAGCGCGACGTCGACACCCCGATCAGCGTGGTCGGCGCAAGCCGACTCGGCGGGGAGGCGGTCGAGAACAACGCCTGGCTGGTCTTCTTCATGCTCTTCGTGTCGCTGAACTTCTTCATCGGCGTGTTCAACCTGCTGCCGCTGCTCCCGGTGGACGGCGGCCACATCGCCATCGCCTGGTTCGAACGGGCCCGCTCCTGGGTCTACGCGCGGATCGGCCGGGCCGACCCCGGCCGGGTGGACTACCTCAAACTGATGCCCTTCACGTACGTGGTGATCCTGATCGGTGGCGCGTTCACGCTGCTGACCATCGCCGCGGACGTCGTCAACCCCATCACGCTCTTCTCAAGGTGAGTGCCTGAAGTGACAGCTATCAGTCTCGGTATGCCCGCCGTGCCGCCCCCGCCGCTCGCTCCCCGTCGGGCCAGCCGCCAGATCATGGTCGGTTCGGTTCCGGTCGGTGGTGGTGCGCCGGTGTCCGTGCAGTCGATGACCACGACCCTCACCTCCGACATCAACGCGACCCTTCAGCAGATCGCCGAGCTGACCGCGTCCGGCTGCCAGATCGTCCGGGTGGCGGTGCCGTCCCAGGACGACGTCGAGGCGCTGCCCGCGATCGCCAAGAAGTCACAGATCCCGGTGATCGCCGACATCCACTTCCAGCCCAAGTACGTCTTCGCCGCGATCGACGCCGGCTGCGCGGCGGTCCGGGTCAACCCGGGCAACATCCGGCAGTTCGACGACAAGGTCAAGGAGATCGCTCGTGCCGCGGGGGCGGCGGGGACGCCGATCCGGATCGGCGTCAACGCCGGGTCACTGGACAAGCGCCTGCTGAGCAAGTACGGCAAGGCCACCGCCGAAGCGCTTGTCGAGTCGGCGCTGTGGGAGTGCTCGCTGTTCGAGGAGCACGGCTTCCGCGACATCAAGATCTCGGTCAAGCACAACGACCCGGTCGTGATGATCCGGGCGTACCGGCAGCTCGCCGAGCAGTGCGACTACCCGCTGCACCTCGGCGTCACCGAGGCCGGGCCAGCCTTCCAGGGCACCATCAAGTCGGCGGTCGCGTTCGGCGCGCTGCTGGCCGAGGGGATTGGCGACACGATCCGGGTGTCGCTGTCCGCCCCGCCGGTGGAGGAGATCAAGGTCGGCAACCAGATCCTGGAGTCCCTCGGTCTGCGTGAGCGGGGCCTGGAGATCGTCTCGTGCCCGTCCTGCGGGCGGGCCCAGGTGGACGTCTACAAGCTCGCCGAGGAGGTCACCGCCGGCCTGGAAGGGCTGCCGGTGCCGCTGCGGGTCGCCGTCATGGGCTGCGTGGTGAACGGTCCGGGCGAGGCCCGGGAAGCCGACCTCGGTGTCGCCTCCGGCAACGGCAAGGGCCAGATCTTCGTCAAGGGCCAGGTCGTCAAGACGGTGCCCGAGGCCCAGATCGTCGAAACCCTGATCGAAGAGGCGCTGCGGATCGCCGACGAGATGGGCGCCGAACTCCCCGAGGAGCTGCGCGGGCTGGTCACCGGCCCGACCGTCACAGTGCACTGATCTTCCATCTGGAAAAAGCGGCCGCTCCCCGTGCGGGGAGCGGCCGCTGTGCGTTCGTGCTGATCGTGCGCTGTTGGGGTGGCCTGGCGTTGTGGTGCGGCCTGGCGTCACTCGGATTCGGCGAGGATCGCGTACAGCTTGCGCCGGGTCTCGTCGAGCACCTGGGCGGCCCGCTCACGCTGGTCGTCGGTGCCGTTCATCATCACCTGGCGCAGCGCGTTCATCGCCTGTGCGCCAGAGTCACGGATGTCGTGCCAGCTGCTCACAGTGCCCTGGGCGACGTCCGCCCACGGCGGGGTCTGCGCGGCCTCGGTGGCCTCCGCCTGACCGGCCTCGGTGACAGTGAACCGCTTCCGCCCACCACCGGACTCCTCGGTGCTGGCGACGATCACGCCCTCGTCCTCCAGTAGCTGGAGGGTGGGGTAGATCGAGCCCGGGCTCGGCCGCCACGCACCGCCGGTGCGGGAGTCGATCTCCTGGATCATCTCGTAGCCGTGCATAGGCCGCTCGGTGAGCAGGGCCAACACGGACGCTCGGACGTTGGGGCGTCGGCCCCGACCCCGTCCACGGCCCCGGCCGCCCCAGGGGCCGCCGTGCTCGTGGCCATGACCGTGCGGACCGGGCGGGAAGCCGAACCCCCGCATCCGGGCCTCGTGCATCGGGTGGTGCTGTCGGTGGAACCTCATCGGGTTTTTCCTTCCCTAGGACTATCGCTGATGCATCAACGATATATCGGCAATGCATCGCCGACAACCCCCATCTACCAAACCGTACGTACGTCTTGTTAAGGTGTCGGTCATGCGCCTGCTTCCCCCGCCGGGTCCGGCCCGGGTCCTCACCCTCGGCACTCTGGTCAAGACCGTCGGGCGGGGCCTCTGGCTCGTCGCCAGCGCGCTCTTCCTCACCCGGTCGGTCGGCCTGTCGGCCACCGAAGTAGGTATCGGGCTGACCATCTCGGCCCTGGTCGGTGTGTTGGCCAGCGCCCCGAGCGGTTACCTGGCCGACCGCGTCGGCCCACGCGGCGTGCAGGTCGGCGCGCTGTTCGTCGCTGGCACCCTGACCATCGGCCTGATCGCCGTCCGGTCGTTCCCCACGTTCGTGCTGGTGGCAGCGGCCACCGCGCTTGCCGACGCGGTCGAGCGAGGTGCCCGCGGCGCACTGATCGCCGGCGCGATCCCAGCCGACCAGCGGGTCCGCACCCGCGCCTACCTGCGAGCCACCACCAACGTCGGGATCTCCGTCGGCGCCGTCCTCGGCGGCTTCGCCATCGCCGCCGACACCCGAACCGGGTACGTCGTGCTCATCCTGGCCTCGGCGGCGACGTCACTGGCCGCAGCGGTGGTCTTCCTTCGTCTGCCCGCCGTCGCCCCGGTCGCCGCCCCGACGCACGGCCCTCGGCTGGTCGCCCTACGGGACCGCCCGTTCCTCGCCTTCACACTGGTCGACGGGCTGATGTCGATGCACTTCAGCCTGCTCACCATCGCCCTGCCGCTGTGGATCGCCGGCCACACCCGGGCCCCCGTCTGGATGATCTCCGCGTTGACGCTGGTCAACACCGTGCTGGTCGTGCTCCTTCAGGTACGCGCCGCGAATACCGCCGCCACAGTGCCCGGGGCCGCCCGCGCCGCCCGCCGAGCGGGCGTGGCCATCGCCCTGGCCTGCGTACTCTTCGCTGCCAGCGGCGCGCTGCCCACCGCCGGCGCGGTGGGCCTGCTCGGCCTCGGGGCGCTCGCGCACGTCACCGGGGAGCTGTGGCACTCCGCCGCCGGCTGGGGGATCTCCTTCGGGCTGGCACCAGCGGACGCACAGGGGCAGTACCAGGGGGCGTACGGCATGGGCTACGAACTGGGCAAGATGCTCGCACCGGTCGTGGTGACCACCCTCGCGCTCGGCTGGGGCGTACCTGGCTGGCTCGTGCTCGGTGCCCTTTTTCTCCTGCTCGGAGCCCTGGTGCCCCCGGTCGTCCGCTGGGCCGGGCGGACCCGGCCGATCAGTGGGCCCGCAGAACCGGTGCCGGCCTCGCCACTCGACCGGCGGAGCGGGGGGTCGATCTGGCAGGCTGATAGTCGTGCTGACGGTGCCGGTACGCCAACTGGGGGAATCGGAGCGCCGCGCGGTCGAGCGACTGCTCGACCATGACCCGTTCGCGGGCGCGCAGGTCGCCGAGCGGATCGCCGCGCGCGGACTCTCCTGGTGGCGGGCCGAGGGCAGAATCCTGGGGTACGGGGCTCGCCGCAACCTCGAGTCACTCTGCTGGCTCGGCGGCAACCTGACCCCGGTGCTGGCCAGTGACGCAGCGGTCGCTGCCTTCGCCGACCTGCTCGCCGGCGAGGAGCGGCTCTGCTCCTCCATCGTCGGCCGGGCCGATGCCGTCCTCGGGCTGTGGGACCGCCTTTCCGGAACGTGGGGGCCAGCGCGAGACGTTCGCCCCAATCAGCCACTGCTGGTCACCGACACGCTGCCACCCGTACCGGCCGATCCGGAGGTACGCCAGGTTCGCTCCGGCGAGGTCGACCGGCTCTTCCCGGCGGCGGTTGCCATGTACACCGAGGAGGTCGGCGTCTCCCCGCTGGCCGAGGACGGCGGACGCAGCTACCGCCGGCGGGTCAACGACCTGGTCCGGACCGGTCGCGCGTACGCCCGCATCATCGACGGCAAGGTCGTGTTCAAGGCCGAGTTGGCCGTGGTCACCAAACGGACGGCGCAGATCCAGGGCGTCTGGGTGGCACCGGAGTGGCGAGGCCGGGGGATCGCCACCGCCGCCATGGCAGCCGTGGTCCGCGACGCGCTGCTGCGGGTCGCCCCCACCGTCAGCCTGTACGTCAACGATTTCAACCTCCCGGCCCGCCGTGTCTACGAGCGCTGCGGATTCCAGCCGATCGGCACCCTGGCCACCGTCCTCTTCTGACCGCTGCCGGTTGGCTCGCGCGGCACGCGGTGATGTATCCCCGCAGATTTTGGACAGATTCCGTTCGCGCTGAACGGGAAATGTCCAAGATCTGCGCACTCGGAGCAAAGAAACGCCGCTGGCCGGCGCCCCGGGTTGCGGGGTGCCGGCCAGTGGTCGGTGTGGTGCTGTGGTGTTGCCGTGCTGGGTGCTGGGTGCTGGGTGCTGGGTGCTTGTGGTGTGGGTCAGCTGTTCCAGTGCTGGGCGACGAGGTCGGTGGCCTGCTGCTCCCACTGGGCGTAGGCGTCCGGGTAGGCCGACACCTGTACGGTCTGGGCGGCGTCGGTCAGCGGCATGTTCTGCCAGCCGTCGACCTGCTTGAGGCCCTTGAGGAACGCGGTGGTGGAGTAGGCGGGGTCGGTGATCTGCTCCGGGGTGCCCCAACCCGAGCTAGGGCGCTGCTGGAACAGGCCCAGCGAGTCGTGGTCGTTCCGGTCGCCCAGGTGACCGAGGTTTTCCAGCTTGGACTCCTGCAGGCTCGTCGCGATCGAGATGACCGCGGCCCGCTCGGGGAGGCCGGCCTTCTTGGTGGCCGCGATGATGGCCTTCACGTTGGTGGTCTGCTCGTCGTTGAGGGTGATGTGGGACTGCTCGCCCTGCGGCTTCGGCGCCGCCGACTGCACGGCCACCGCAACCGCCTTGGCATCCACGGCCGGGGTAGCGGCGTGGGCGGCGATCGGGCCGGCGAACACACCACCGGCGAACGCGAGACCAGCAACAGACAGCATGCTCTTACGGAAGATCGTGTTCATGGGGGTAGCTCCTTCGGGGGTAGAACACCCGCACCGCCAAAGAGGGGGACGGCGGTGATGGGTGTGAGCACCTCGTCCGGCGCTGCACTAACAAGGGGAAAAGTCTTGGTCGGGCGTCGGGGTCGGCGACCTGGCGAGCGGGGGGCTCGTGGCGCCGGGTCCCTGTGTAACGACCGGGGGGCCGGGGTCATTCCGGGGTCGGCCCATCTGCCGGCACCCTCGTCGTGGCGGTGCCCGGTGGTCGTTCGTGGGGACTGTAACGACCCGGTGGAGGCTGGCATTCCACCCTGTGCGACCAGCCGTCAGGGGTCCGGCGGCCGGTCGGTGGTACTGCGATCGTCAGGGTGTGTAACGACCCCGGCCCGGCCATGATTCCGGCCCACGAGTGCGCCCGGTCACACCCCACAACCACCCACCAACGGACAAATCACCCCATGCGGCGTGGCTCGTGCGACCCCAAACCACCCCTGGTCGACCAAGAAGCCCCTGCCGGCACCAAAGTTGGCTGGATCGCATCAGATCGGGCAGAACGCCAGCGGTGCGGAGCCCCGCCGGGGTTCTGCCGGCGCTGACCCTGCAGGTCCGCTGCCGCCGCTGGCGGAACTGCACGGATGCCCAGCTCAGAGGCCGGAAATTCGGTTGAATCCACACGCCGACGCCGGCAGGCTGAAGTCTCCGCAACCCCACATCCGGAGGACTTTCCATGCGCCTGCTCCGTGATCTGTGGGGCACCTCGACCCGTCGTGTGACGATCGTGGCCGTCCTCATCGTGCTGGGTGCCGCTGGGCAGGCGGGCGCGTCGGCCCTGGCCGGCGCGGTGCTGGTGCATCGTTCGGCTGGTTTCTTCGCCGTACTGGCCGCGGCCCTGGTCGCCGTGGTCCTCAGCGACCTCGCGGTGAGTCTGCTGATGGCCGGCCTGACCGCCGACTGGTCCGCCGACGTGCGTCGCCGGCTCTGCCGCGTCGCTCTCGGGCAGGACCTGCCCACCCTGGAGACCACTCCGGTGGGCGAGCTGCTGGACCGGATCGACGGGGACGTCTATCAGGTGGCGTCGGCAATTCGTAACCAGGGCACCCGGCTCGCCCAGGGCCTCTGCGTCGGTCTGTTGTCGATGGTCGTGGCGGTGTTCGTGTGGTGGCCGGCGGGGATCGCGATGCTGCTGCTCACTGTGGTGCTCGCGGTCGGCCTGCGCCGGCCCACGGCCCGGATCGGCCCGGCCCGGATGGCCGAGGAGGAGGCGTGGTCCGACCTGGCGGCCGTGATGGAGGAGGCGGTGCACGGGCAGGACGACGTACGCACCAGCCTGGCGCGGCCGTACGTGCTGCGGTTGTACGCCCGGCGGGCCTCCGCCGTGCTGTCCCGTGGCCTGGTGGTCTGGGTGCTGTCCGCCCGGGTGGCGACGGTGGCCACCGCGACGATCCGGGCGGGCATCGGCGCGGTGGTGCTCGGCGGTGCCTGGGCGTTGGCCACCGGCCGGATCGACGCCGCCCGGCTCACCGCCATCTGGCTGCTCGCCCTGGCCTTCGGGGCGACCGCGGAACACGTGAGCCGGATGGTGCCGGAGATCCAGGAGGCGCTCGGCGCGTGGGCGCGGGTGCAGTTGCTCTACAAGGCCCGGCAGGAGCCGGTGGGCGGGGCCAGCCCGAGCGAGGGTGACCTGCGCATTCGGGACCTGACATTCGGGTACGGGGAGGGTGGCCGCGGGGTCGCGCTGCGCGGGCTCAGCCTCACCTTCGCGCGCGGTCGCTCGTACGCGCTGATCGGGCGGACCGGTTCGGGCAAGTCGACGCTGGCGAAGGTGCTCACCCGGGCGGTCGACGTGCCGCCGGGCACTGTCTTCCTCGGCGGCACCGACCTGTGCGACCTCGACGTCGAGCAACTGCGCCGCTGGGTGGCGTTGGTGCCGCAGCGCACCGAGATCCTGGCCGGCACGCTCGCCGAGAACGTGGCGCTCTTCGACCCGGAGTTGCTCGACGCGGCCGCTCGGGCGCTCGACGAGCTGGGCCTGGCCAGCTGGATCGCCGAGCTGCCGGACGGGTTGACGACCCGGCTGGGGGAGGGCGGGCACGTGCTCTCCGCCGGTCAGGAGCAGTTGGTGGCGTTCGCCCGGATCCTGGTCCGGGAGCCGCACGTGGTGATCCTCGACGAGGCCACCGCTCGGCTGGACCCGGTCACCGAGGCGCGGGTGCAGCGGGCCACCGAACGACTGCTGCGTGACCGGATCGGCATCGTCATCGCGCACCGACTCTCCTCGGTGCGCCGCTGTGACGAAGTGGTGGTCCTGGCCGACGGCGCGGTGGTCGAGGCCGGTCCGCTGGAGACGTCGACACGCTTCGCCGAACTCCTGGCGACCAGCCACGCCGCCGCGTACGCCACTGTGGCGCCGGCCGGTCGCAGCGGCGTCGGCACGGACCTCCTGGTCGGCCCCGGTCCGGACGCGTGGCCGAGCGAGCCGGCGCCCGCGCGGGGCGAGCCGGTCGCGGCGACCGAGCACGCCGCCGCCTGGCCGACCGAGCCGGCACCGACGCGGGCCGAGCCGAACGGGCAGGCCACGCGGGAGACACCGCCCGACAGCACGCAGGGCACGGTCGGGCCGACCCGGGCCGACCCGCCGCCGCTGCCGCCGGTGCCGCCGGCCCGGACGCTGCGGGAGATCTTCCGACTCTGTACCAACGATCCCCGGTACGGGGCGGCCGCGATCGTGCTGTTCCTCGGGCTCAGCCTGCTCGGGTTGGACGGCCCGGTGCTGCCGTGGCTCTGGGCGGACCTGGTCGACGGGACCGGGAACCCGTACCTGCCGGCGGTGGGGATCGTCGCCGGTTTGCTGATCACACTGCCGCTGCCGTTCTATACCCACGTCTGGTTCCCGCAGTGGTGGGTGCGGCAGATGCTGCGGATCGGCCTTCGCCTGGTGCACGGCCAGACCGGGCCGCGCCGGGTCAGCTCACACAGCCCCGCCGAGGTGGTGGCGCAGGGTGGGGACACCGAACGGGTGGTCCAGCTCGCCGACAACGTGCTGGACCAGACCGTCGCGCTGGTGCTCGTGGTCGCCATGACGGCGGTCACCGGCAGCGTCGTACCCGGGCTGTTCTTCCTCGGCACGATGGTCGTCTCCGGGCTGGCGGCGACGTTGTTCGGGCCGAAGCTGGAGCGTGCGGCCCGGGCGACGGTGGCGGCGCGGGCCTCCTTCGCCACGGCGCTGGTCTCCGCGCTCTCCGCGGCGCGGACGGTGAAGCTCGCCGGCGCGACCACTGCGGTGCTGCGCCACCTGGCGAGCCTGGACGTGCTGCGCAGCGACCGACAGCGGCGGGAGATCTCGGTGCAGGTGTGGGCGCGCTCCACACCGTCGATGGCCAGTGGGCTGTTGCCGATCGGCGCCTGGGCGCTCTACCTGAACGGCTCGCTCTCCGCCGGGGCGGTGCTGGTGGCCGTGTCCACCCTGGGCGCGGCCCGGTGGTTCGCCTGGACGACGGCGTCGTTGATCTCGCAGCTGCCCTCGGCACGGGTCTGGACCCGGCGCACGGCGGCGATGACCGGGGTGAGCGCGTACTCCGCGGGGGTGCCGGAGGTCGACCTGACCGCCGGGACGGCGCCCGCGCCGACCATGCCGCCCCGGCATCCGCTGCGACGGCTGGAGCTGCGCGGCTTCGGGGTGGTGCACTCCGACGGCACGGTGGCCGTCCGGGACGTGGACCTCACCGTGCAGCGGGGGCAGTTGGTGCTGGTCGTCGGGCCGGTGGGGTCGGGGAAGTCCTCGTTGCTGCGTGGGCTGGCCGGGATCGTGCACCACACCGGCGAGCTGGCCTGGAACGGTGACCCGGTCACCGAGCCGGAGCTGTTCCTGCGTCCCAACCAGGTCGGCTACGTCGGTCAGTTGCCCCGGGTGCTCTCCGGCACGGTGGCCGACAACATCGCCCTCGGGCACCAGGTGGACGCGGCGGGGGCGGTCAGCACCGCCCAGCTCGACCATGACCTGGCTGCCGCCGGCGGCGGGCTGGGCCTGCTCATCGGGCACAAGGGCACCCGGCTCTCCGGTGGGCAGTTGCAGCGGTTGGCGCTGGCCCGGGCGCTGGCCCCGCGTACCGAACTGCTGGTCGCCGACGACGTGTCGTCGGCGCTCGACGTCACCACCGAGCTGGCGCTGTGGCAGGCGTTGCGCGGCCACGGGGTGACAGTTGTCGGCTCGACCGCGAAGCGCGCCGCGTTGGTCCGGGCCGACCACGTGGTGGTGCTGATCGGCGGCACGGTGGCCGCCCAGGGCACCTGGCAGGACCTGGAGGGCGACTGGTCGCACCTGGCCGGCTGACCGACGGTCGGGCGGCCGCTCACGCGGCGGCCGCCCGACCGGTCGGGATCAGGAGGCGCGGGCGTACTGGGCGGGGCCGGAGTACGTGACGCCGAGCTTCGCGGCGGCCCGGCGCGGCCAGTACGGGTCGCGCAGCAACTCCCGACCCAGCAGCACCAGGTCGGCCTCGCCGCCGGCGACGATCTGCTCGGCGTGCTCGGGCTCCACGATGAGGCCCACCGCGCCGGTCGGCACACCGGCCTCGCGGCGGATCTGGGCGGCCAGCGGCACCTGGTAACCCGGGCCGAGCGGGATGCGCTGGTCCGTGCTCACCCCACCGGAGGACGCGTCGACAAGGTCGACGCCGACGCCGGCCAGCTCACCGGCGAGCACCACGCTGTCCTCGATCGTCCAGCCGCCGTCGACCCAGTCGGTGGCGGAGATCCGGGTCAGCACCGGCACGTCCTCGCCGACCGCGGCGCGTACCGCGCGGGCCACCTCCAGGGTGAGCCGCATCCGGGCCGCCCGGTCGCCGCCGTACGCGTCGGTGCGGTGGTTGGTCAGCGGCGAGAGGAACTCGTTGAGCAGGTAGCCGTGGGCGGCGTGGATCTCCACGGCGGCGAAGCCGGCGTCCAGGGCGCGGACGGCTCCGGCCGCGAACGCCTCGACCACCCCGGCGATGCCGGCCTCGTCGAGGCTGGTCGGCGTCCGATAGCCGGCGGTGAAGGGCTCCGAGCCGGGGGCGACGGGTGTCCAGCCGCCCTCGGCGTCCGGCACGCCACCGCGCTCCGGCGCCCACGGCCGGTAGGTGGAGGCCTTGAAGCCGGCGTGCGCGAGCTGCACGGCCGGCACCGCGCCGTGGGCGGCGACGAACGCCGTCACCGGTCGCCAGGCGTCGACGTGCGCACCGGACCAGAGGCCGGTGTCCTGTGGGCTGATCCGGCCCTCGGGGAGCACGGCGGTCGCCTCGGTCAGCACCAGGCCGGCACCGCCGACGGCGCGGCTGCCGAGGTGGATCAGGTGCCAGTCGGTGGGCAGGCCGTCGGGGCCGGCGGAGTACTGGCACATCGGTGCCATGGCGATCCGGTTGGGCAGTGTGACCCCGCGCAGGGCCAGGGGAGTGAACAGGGAACTCATGGGGTCATCCTCTCCGACACGGCGACGGGCCCCTGGGGAGAGGGGCCCGTCGTCGTACTGGTGAATCGGTCAGGCGGGAACGGGGGTGAGCTCGGGCCGGGTGTCGGCGACCGGCACCGGGTCGGTCAGGTCACGTCGGCCGGCGGACTCGTACGCGGCCCGGTCGAGGGTGCCCTCGCGGGCGGCGACCACCGTCGGCACCAGCGCCTGCCCCGCGACGTTCGTGGCGGTGCGGACCATGTCCAGGATCGGGTCGATGGCCAGCAGCAGGCCGGCGCCGGCCAGTGGCAGGCCCAGCGTGCTGAGGGTCAGGGTGAGCATCACGATCGCGCCGGTCAGACCGGCGGTGGCCGCCGAGCCGACCACCGAGACGAAGGCGATCAGCAGGTAGTCGCCGATGCCGAGCTGCACGCCGAACACCTGGGCCACGAAGATCGCGGCGAGGGCCGGGTAGATGGCGGCGCAACCGTCCATCTTCGTGGTCGCGCCGAAGGGCACCGCGAACGAGGCGTACTCGCGGGGCACGCCGAGTCGCTCGACGGAGCGCTGGGTCACCGGCATGGTGCCGACCGAGGAGCGGGACACGAAGCCCAGTTCGATAGCCGGCCAGGCGCCGGCGAAGAAGCGCAGCGGGTTGAGGCGGCCGGCCAGGATCAGCACCAGCGGGTAGACCACGAACAGCACTATGGCGCAGCCGACGTAGACGGCCGTGGTGAACTTCGCGAGGGGGGCCAGCAGGTCCCAGCCGTACGAGGCGACGGCGTTGCCGATCAGGCCGAGGGTGCCGATCGGGGCGAGCCGGATGATCCACCAGAGCGCCTTCTGGACGATCTCCAGCAGGGAGCGGTTCAGCGCCACGAACGGTTCGGCGGCTTCGCCGACCAGCAGGGCCGCGGCACCGATGACGACGGCGAGGAAGACGATCTGGAGGACGTTGCCCTCGACGAACGCGCCGACCGGGTTGGTGGGCACGATGCCGGTGAGGAAGTCGGTCCACGAGCCGGTGTTCTTCGGCGGCGCCGCGCCACCCAGGTCGAGGGTCACGCCCTTGCCCGGGTTGGTGAGCAGGCCGAGGCCGATGCCGATGCTCACCGCGATCAGCGCGGTGATGCCGAACCACAGCAGGGTCTTGACGGCGAGCCGGGCGGCGTTGGCGACGCCGCGCAGGCTGACCACGCTGACCACGATGGCGGTGAAGACCAGCGGCGGCACGGCCAGCTTGAGTAGTTGGACGAAGAGGCTACCGACGGTGTGCAGGGTGCTGGTCAGCCAGCTCAGGTCGTTGCTGCGGGCAAGGAAGCCCAGCGCGACGCCGAGCACGAGGCCGAGCAGGATCTGCACGGAGAAGGGAATTTTACGCAGGCTGAAGGGCATGGGGATGTATCCAATTGTCCGGTCCGATCGGGGCAGGCGTAGAAACGCGGCTAGCCCGGACAGATGCCACTGGCCTGCAGTCGGAGATCGACATACAGGCGGACGGTGAGGCCCCAGACATTGGTCATCGTTGGCCGACGATACGCCGATTCCCGCTCATCGGAAGGACCGGACGGCGTGAGGCTCCTTACAGAGGGCCAGCGCGGTGGCGGTGCCCAGGCCCCACAGCACCGCGAGGGCGAGGATCAGCCGTTCCAGCACCCCCACCACCGGGCCTCGGCCGATCACGAGCATCGCCAGCCCCACAGTGGCGCAGAGCGGCAGAGCCAGCGCGGCGGCGACGCCGGCCAGCCGACGGACCGTCCGGCCGGCCGGCCCGGAGACGGCCAGCGTGATCATGGCGAAGACCACAGCGGCGGTCGCCGCGATGCTCGCGCCGCCGTGCACCAGGTCCGCCGTCGTCGCGCGCTCGAACGGCGGCAACGGGCAGCCGCCGGAGCAGGTCACCGCCCCGGACACGGCGGTGAACACGGCCCCGGTGGCGAGCAGCGCCGGGGCCGCCGCCCACACCCCGGGGGGCAGCGCCGCGCCGATCAACAGCAACGCGCCGGCAAGGGCCAGGATCCCGATCCGGTACGTCGCGGCGTGAGCGCTGCCGGCGATGCCCGCCTCGCTGACGTACCCGGTGAGCCCTGGACCGGGGCCGGCGACCACGGCGAGCGTCACCGCCACCGCACCGGCCAGGGTGCAGCCGGCCGCGGCGGACCCGGCGACCCGGCGGGCGACCTCGCCGCGGGCCCTCGGCACGGTCGGGGCGGCCGGCCGACCCGGCTCAGCCACGCCCGTGCGGCGTGCTCCAGCCGGACTCGTCCGGCCCGAGTGGCACGATGCCGCTGGGATTGATCTCCCGGTGCGTGCCGTAGTAGTGCCGCTTGATGTGGTCGAAGTCCACCGTCTCGCCGAAACCCGGCGTCTGGAACAGGTCCCGGGCGTACGCCCAGAGCACCGGCATCTCGGTCAGCTTGTCGCGGTTGCACTTGAAGTGCCCGTGGTAAGCGGTGTCGAAGCGGACCAGCGTGGTGAACAGCCGCACGTCCGCCTCGGTGATCGCGTCGCCCATCAGGTAGCGCTGCCCGGCCAGCCGCTCGGAGAGCGCGTCCAGTCGGGCGAAGAGCGCCCGGAACGCCTCGTCGTACGCCTGCTGGGAGGTGGCGAACCCGCACCGGTAGACGCCGTTGTTCACGTCGGTGTGGATCTCGGCCATCAGCGCGTCCATCTCCGGGCGCAGCGCCTCCGGGTAGAGGTCCGGCGCCCCCGCACGGTGCAGCGACCGCCACTGCGTGGAGAAGTCGAGGGTGAGCTGCGGATAGTCGTTGGTGACCACCCGACCGGTCAGGGTGTCGACAAGCGCCGGCACTGTCACCCGGCCGGTGTAGTCCGGGTCGGTGGCCAGGTACGCCTCGGAGAGGAAGCTCACGCCGAGCACCGGGTCGAAGCCGTCCGGGTCGAGGGCGAACGCCCAGCCCCGCTCGTCCCGGATCGGGTCGACGGTGCCCAGCGAGATCGCGTCGTCCAGCCCGAGCAGGCCACGCACGATCCTCGCCCGGTGCGCCCAGGGGCAGGCCCGGCACCAGATCAGCCGGTAACGGCCAGCCTCCAGCGGCCAGCGGTCCTGCTCGTCCGGGCCGCCGCCGGGTGGCGAGGTCGAGTCGGCGGTGACCCGACCGGTGAACCGGTTCGGCTGGCGGACGAACGCGCCGCCGCCGCTGGTCTCTGCGCTGAACTGGGCCCGGGCCATGCCGTCAACCTATCCGCTGTCGGCGCGGATATCCTGGCGGCCGGCAGCCCTCGTGACCCGGTGGGCGTGCCCCACCCCCGCCGTCTGCACCCCCTAAGGACTCACGATGACCGTGGCATACCTGGTGGCCGGTGTCCGCACCCCGATCGGCCGGTACGCGGGCGCGCTGGCCGGCGTCCGCCCCGACGACCTGGCCGCGCACGTGATCCGAGAACTGGTCGCCCGCCACCCGTCGGTGGACTGGGCGCGAGTCGACGACGTCGTGCTCGGCTGCGCCAACCAGGCCGGCGAGGACAACCGCAACGTGGCCCGGATGGCGGCGCTGCTGGCCGGCCTGCCCGAGGAGGTGCCGGGCAGCACCGTCAACCGGCTCTGCGGCTCGGGCCTGGACGCGCTCGCCACCGCCGCCCGGTCCATCGTCGCCGGGGACGCGGACCTGGTGATCGCCGGCGGGGTGGAGAGCATGAGCCGGGCGCCGTTCGTCATGCCGAAGGCCACGTCGGCGTACTCCCGTTCGGCCGAGGTGTACGACACCACACTGGGCTGGCGGTTGGTGAACCCGTTGATGCGTGACGGGTGGGGGGTCGACTCGATGCCGGAGACGGCGGAGAACGTGGCCGCCGAGTACGGCGTGAGCCGGGCCGAGCAGGACGCCTTCGCGTACCGCTCGCAGCAGCGCGCGGCCAAGGCGCAGGCCGACGGCCGGTTCGCCGAGGAGATCGTGGCGGTGTCAGTGCCGGCCGGTCGCCGGGAGACCCGCCTGGTCGAGGTCGACGAGCACCCCCGGGAGACCTCGCTGGAAAAGTTGGCCGCGCTGCCCACCCCGTTCCGTGACGGCGGCACGGTGACCGCCGGCAACTCCTCGGGCGTCAACGACGGCGCTGTCGCGTTGCTGGTGGCCAGCGAGGCGGCGGTCGCCCGGTACGGCCTGACCCCGCTGGCCCGGATCGTCGGCGCGGCGGCGGCCGGTGTGCCGCCCCGGATCATGGGGATCGGCCCGGTGCCGGCCACCCGCAAGCTGCTCGACCGCGTCGGCGTCGAGGTGGGCGCGGTGGACGTGGTGGAGTTGAACGAGGCGTTCGCCGCGCAGTCCGTGGCGGTGTTGCGCGAGCTGGGGCTGCCAGTGGACGCCGACCACGTCAACCCGAACGGTGGGGCCATCGCGCTGGGGCACCCGCTCGGTGCCAGCGGCGCGCGGTTGGCGCTGACCGCCGCCCTGGAGCTGCGCCGTCGCGGTGGCCGCCGGGCTCTGGCCACCATGTGCATCGGCGTTGGTCAAGGCATCTCACTGTTGCTGGAGTCAGCCGCCTAGAGTGGTCCACACCACACGACCCGCGGGTCGACCGGTGCCCACGCGTGCCCGCTGCGCGCCCCGACGCCGGTGCCGTCCCGCGCCGCGGCGATGAACTGGGGAGCACGCTGATGCCGGACGGACTGCCGACCGAGATCGATCTGACCAGGCCGAGCGCGGCCCGGGTGTACGACTACTTTCTGGGTGGGGCACACAACTTCGAGATCGACAGGCAGTTGGCGGAGCAGATCGCCAGCATGACCCCGAATCTCGCCGCCACCATGCGCTCCGGTCGGGAGTTCCTGCGCCGGGCCGTCCGGGTGCTGCTCGACGCCGGCATCGACCAGTTCCTCGACATCGGCTCCGGAATTCCCACCGTGGGCAACGTGCACGAGGTGGCGCAGGGGGTGAACCCCAAGGCCCGCGTGGTGTACGTCGACATCGACCCGGTGGCGGTCGCGCACAGCCGGGAGTTGCTGGCTGGCAACGAGCTGACCGGTGTCATCCACGCCGACCTGCGCGAGCCGGAGCGGATCCTCGCCGAGACCCGACAGCTCGGGCTGATCGACTTCAGCCGTCCGATGGGCATCCTGCTGGCCGGGGTAGTGCACTTCATCCCGGACGCCGACGGGCCCGAGGCGATCCTGGCCACCCTGCGGGCCGCGGCCGCGCCGGGCAGCTTCCTGGTCGTCTCCCACTCCACCTTCGAGGACCAGCCACAGGAGATGCTGGACGCCCAGCGCCTCTCCGCCCGCACCGCCACCGAGATCACCCTGCGCTCCCGCGCTCAGGTCACCGGCTTCTTCGGCGACTGGACCGTCCTGGAACCGGGCGTGGTGCACATGCCGCTCTGGCGCCCGGACTCACCGTCCGAGGTGGACGAGCACCCGGAGCGGTTCGGCGCCTTCGGGGGCGTCGCCCGGTACGACCAGCCCGCCGGCTGATCTCGTGGCCGCCGTCCCGGACTCCGCCGGGGTCGATGCCGGCCGGGACCCCGCCGGGGTCGATGCCGGCCGGGACCCCGCCGGGGTCGTCGCCGGTCGGGCGGACGCCCAGGGGTACGCCGCCGACTGGGCCCGCGCGGTTCGCCGACTCGGCTTCGTGCCGCTCAGCGTGGCCGAGACCGAGCGGCTGCTGCTGGCGCACACGATCCGGCTGGCCCAGGCGGTACGAGCGGAGCCGTTCACCGCCCACCCGGCCGAGGAGATCGGGCGGGCCCTGGTGGAGGCGCACCTCACCGAGCCGCAGGCCCTGGAGTGGACGCTGCACGCGCTCGGCGCGACCTTCGGACGTCGGGTGCTGTGCGACGGTGAACGGCCGGCCGACCTCGCCGAACGGATCGCGGCGGTGCAGGGCGGGCTGGCCGCCGGGTTCGCCCGTGCGCTGCGTGACCGCACCTTCAGCCAGCAGGAGCGGATCGCCCGGTCGGCCTGGCAGGCGCGCGACGAGGTCGAGCAGGCGCTACGCGAGAGCGAGGAACGGTTCCGGGCGGTGTTCACCGGCGCCGCGATCGGGATCGGGATCGCCGGCGTGGACGGTCGGATCATCGACGTCAACCAGGCGTTCGCCGACATGCTCGGCTACTCGATCGAGGAGTTGCGCGAGATCAACGTGGCGGCGCTGTTCCACGCCGACGACGCCGCCGGGATGTGGGAGCTCTACCAGGAGCTGATCGAGGGAAAGCACGACGCCGCCCGGGTGGAGAAGCGCTACCACCGCAAGGACGGCACAGTGGTCTGGACGGATCTCGCCGTCTCGCTGATCCGACACGATGGCCGGCCGCGATTCACCGTCGCGATGATCGAGGACATCACCGAGCGGTACGAACTCCAGCAGCGGCTGCGCTTCCAGGCGCTGCACGACCCGCTGACCGGGCTGCCCAACCGGACGCTGTTCTTCGAGACGTTGGGGCGGGTGCTCGACACCGCGGACGCCGGGCAGCGCGTCGGGGTGTGCTTCCTCGACCTGGACGGCTTCAAGGCGATCAACGACAGTCTCGGCCACGACCTCGGTGACCGGCTGCTCGTGATGATCGGCCGGCGGCTGGCCGCGTGCGTGGCCGACCACGGCCACCTGGTCGCCCGGATGGGGGGCGACGAGTTCGTGATCCTCGTCGACGGAGGGGACGACACCGACGACCCGGTCGCCGTCGCGGAGGCCGCGCTGGCCGCCGTCGCGGCCCCGGTCCACGTCGGTGAGCACCAGTTGGCCGTCTCGGCCAGTGTGGGCATCGTGCAGTGCCCGGCCTCGGAGACCACAGCGTCCGAGCTGATGAAGGCCGCGGACACCACGCTCTACTGGGCCAAGGCGGCGGGCCGGGGCCGGTGGGCGGTCTACGACCCCGAGCGCGGCGCCCGGGACATCGCCCGCTCGGCGCTGGTCGCCGGGCTGCCCGCCGCACTGGAGCGGGGCGAGTTCGTGCTGCACTACCAACCGATCGTGTCGCTGCTGGAGGGCACCATGCTCGCGGTGGAGGCGCTGGTCCGTTGGGAGCATCCGGAGTTGGGCCTGATCGGGCCGGACCGGTTCATCGGCCTGGCCGAGGAGACCGGCCTGATCGTCCGGCTCGGCGAGTGGGTGCTGCGGCAGGCCTGCGAGGACGCCGAACGGTGGTGGCGGGAGTTCCCCGACGCCAGGCTGGTGGTCAGCGTCAACCTGGCCGCCCGGCAGGCCGACGAGCCGGCCATCGTGGACACCGTCGCCGACGCGTTGCAGACCAGCGGACTGCCCGCGGAGCTGCTCCAACTGGAGCTGACCGAGAGCGCCGTGATGGGCAGTGCCGGTGAACCCCTGCGCAGCCTGCACCGGCTCGCCGCGCTCGGCGTCCGGCTGGCCGTGGACGACTTCGGCACCGGGTATTCCAACCTGGCGTACCTGCGCCGGTTGCCGATCCACTGCCTGAAGCTCGCCGGTCCGTTCGTCGAGGGCATCCGCGCGGACGGGACCGACGTGGCGGCCGACCACCGCGACGAACGGATCGTCGACGCGTTGGTCCGGTTGGCGCACGCCCTGGAGTTGTGGGTAACGGCCGAGGCGGTGGAGACGGGCGTGCAGGCGGAACGGCTGCGGGCGCTGCGCTGCGACACCGGGCAGGGCCGATACTTCGGTGCGCCCGCCTCGGCCGACGTGATCACCGCCCGGCTACGCGGCGGAGCGTTGGCGTGAGTGGGGGACCGTTCTGGTCCGGAGGGTGGCGACGGAGGGTGGCGGCGTGGACCTGACGGACTCGCAGACGGCGGTGACAGTGGTGGCCGGGCTGGCCATCCTGGCCGGGTTGGCCGGCGTGGTGGTGCCCGGTCTGCCGGCGCTGCCGCTGTGCTGGGGTGGTGTGCTGCTCTGGGCGGTCTTCGGTGGCGCCGGTCTGGGTGGCTGGGCGGTGTTCGCCGCCGCCACCCTGGTCGCCGGGGGTGGCGCCGTGATCAAGTACGCGTGGCCGGGCCGGAACCTGAAGCGCACCGGTGTGCCGACGTCCACGCTGCTCGCCGGTGGGGTGCTCGGCATCATCGGGTTCTTCGTGGTGCCTGTCGTCGGCCTGGTGCTCGGCTTCGTCGCCGGGGTGTGGGCGGCCGAACGGCTCCGGCTGGGCAGTAACCAGCTCGCCTGGCCGTCCACCGTGCAGGCCCTGAAGGCCGCCGGCCTGTCGATGCTGGTGGAGTTCCTGGCCGGCCTCCTGGTCGCGGCCCTCTGGGTAGCCGGCCTCCTCCTGACCTGACCCACGCCTTTCCCGCGGTGATCAAGAGCTTTCGGTCAGGCACTGCCGGAAATCTGACGCAATCCTCTTGATCACGAGGGGGAATGGGGCGCGGGGCACTTTTCGGGTACGGCGGAGTGGCCGTACGTGAGAGAGAGGCGTGCCCCGCGCCACCGGGTCGGGCGGTCCGAGCGCCCGGGGTGGGCCCATGTCGGGCCTGGTCACTGGTCCAGGATGCCGGCCGGGACAGCCGGTCGGCAACGCAATTAGCCCGCCGGCGGTGAGATTCCCACCGACTACGTATTGACCGCCTTGATCGGCCGGGTCGACACTTTGCCCACTCGCACGCGGAACCACCTCAGGGAGGTGTGCAGTGGCCACGACGCCCGTGCCGACCGCCGAGCAACCGATGGACGACGACGCCAGGCGGCTCGCCGAACTCGGCTACAAACAGGAGTTGCGCCGCAAGTGGAGCGGCTTCTCCAACTTCGCCATCTCCTTCTCGATCATCTCGATCCTGGCCGGCTGTTTCACCACCTTCGGTCAGGCGTGGAACAACGGCGGGCCAGTCGCCATCTCCTGGGGCTGGCCGCTGATCTCGCTGTTCATCCTGATCATCGGCTTCTGCATGGCGGAGCTGGTGTCGGCGTACCCGACCGCGGGTGGGATCTACTGGTGGGCGGCCACCATGGGCCGCCCGGTGCACGGCTGGTTCACCGGCTGGCTGAACCTGATCGGTCTGGTGGCGGTCACCGCCTCGGTGGACTACGGCTGTGCGACGTTCCTCAACCTCACCCTGTCGGCGCTCTTCGACGGCTGGGCCGGGACGCTGCGTCAGGCGTTCGTCCTCTTCGTGATCATCCTGGTGCTGCACGGGCTGATCAACATCTTCGGGCACCGGATCATCGACGTACTCCAGAACGTCTCGGTCTGGTGGCACGTGGCCGGCGCGGCCGTCGTGGTCGCCATCCTGGTCTTCGTGCCCGACAACCACCAGAGCTTCCAGTTCGTGTTCACCGAGCGGTTCAACAACTCCGGCTTCGGTGACGGGGACATCGGCGGGCTGACGTTCTGGTTCTACGTGCTGCCGCTGGGCTTCCTGCTGACCCAGTACACGATCACCGGCTTCGACGCCTGCGCGCACGTCTCCGAGGAGACCCGGGGCGCCTCGCAGGCCGCGGCCCGCGGACTCTGGCAGTCGATCTTCTACTCGGCGGTCGGCGGCTGGATCCTGCTGCTGGCGTTTCTCTTCGCGGCCACCGACGTCGAGGCGGTAAACGCCGCGGGCGGCTTCTCCGGCGCCATCTTCGAGTCGGCGCTGACCCCGGTCTTCTTCAAGATCGTCATCATCATCTCGACCATCGGGCAGTTCTTCTGCGGCATGAGCTGCGTGACCTCGATGAGCCGGATGGCGTACGCGTTCAGCCGGGACCGTGCCGTACCCGGATGGCGGCTGTGGTCGACTGTCGACCGCAACGGCACCCCGGTCAACGCGATCATCGGTGCCACGGCGGCCGGCCTGGTGCTGACCCTGCCCGCGCTGTACGAGAGCTCGGCCGGTATCCCCATCGCCTTCTACGCTGTCGTCTCCGTCGCGGTGCTCGGGCTCTACCTGTCGTTCCTCATCCCGATCGCGCTCCGACTGCGGATGGGCGACCGGTTCGTCCCCGGGCCGTGGACGCTGGGGCGCAAGTACAAGCTGCTCGGCTGGATCGCGGTGATCGAGATCGCGATCATCGCCGTCTACTTCGTGCTGCCGATCGTGCCCGCCGGGGTGCCCGGCAACGACGGGTTCACCTGGTCGGCGGTGAACTACGCGCCGCTCGCCGTCGGCGGGGTGCTACTGGTGGTCGCGGTCTGGTGGTACGCCTCGGCCCGCAAGTGGTTCACCGGCCCGGTTCGTACCGTCGAGGAACCCGCGGACGAACGACGGTCGCCGGCGGTCGACGGGTCGGAATGACCGGTGCCCCACAGTGGGTCAGGGCTGCGCGGCGTCAACGGCGTGGGATCCGGCGCGGCCGGCGGGCGGCGGCTGCCGCTCGCCGGTCGTGAACCGCAGGATGCGGTCGTCCGCCGGCGCCGGCGTGCCATTGGCGTCGCGGTTGCTGGTGGCCACCCAGAGCGAGCCGTCCGGGGCTGCGACGACGGTACGAAGGCGGCCGTAGGCGCCCACGAGTTCGGCGACCGGGGTGCCAACCTGTCCGGAGGCCCTCACCGGCACGGTCCAGAGCCGGGTTCCTCGCAGAGCGGCGACGAACAGGGCGCCGTTGGTGAAGGCGACACCACTCGGCGACGCCTGCGCCGGCGGCCAGACGACCACCGGGGCACGGAACCGGGGGTCGCTGCTCGGGCCCTCCACGATCGGCCAGCCGTAGTTGCCGCCCCGGACGATGACGTTGACCTCGTCCCAGGTGGCTTGACCGAACTCGGTGGCGAACAGGCGACCGCGCGGGTCCCAGGCCAGCCCCTGCACGTTGCGGTGCCCGTAGCTGTAGACCGGCGAGCCGGGGAACGGGTTGTCCGCCGGGATGCCGCCGTTCGGCCGGATCCGCAGGATCTTGCCGTTGCGGCTGGCCAGGTTCTGCGCGTTGGAGGCGACACCGGCGTCACCGATGCCGGCGTACAGCAGTCCGTCCGGGCCGAAGGCGATCCGCCCACCGTCGTGCACCGACGCCCGCGTGAGCCCGCTGAGGATCAACTGCTGGGCCTGCGGCGTGCTGAGCCGGAACCGCGTGATCCGGATGTCGGAGGCGGTGGTGAAGCAGACGTACACCCACCTGTCCAGCCAGTAGCGGGGGGAGACGGCCAGACCGAGCAACCCCGCCTCGCCGCCGGCGACCACCCCGGGGATCCGGGCGACCTGCACGGGAGGCTGCCCTGGTCGTATCCGCACCACGGTGCCCAGGTCGCGCTGCGCCACGAGGGCGCTGCCGTCGGGGAGGAAGTCGAGCCCCCAGGGGACGTCGAGACCCGTCGCGACGACCTCCGGGTCGGCGAAGTCGAAACCGCCGGCACCCAGTGCGATGACCGGACCAGGCGTTGGCTGCGCCTCCGCCTCGGCCGTCACCGTGCCCAGCCCTCCGGTGACGAGGACGGCGACGGCCAGGACTGCTCGAAGACGCATGACAGCTCCTCGCGGGTTTGCCGCCGACCGGGCCGGGGGCATTGACGGTGATCCGGATTGCCAGTAGACCTTGGTGATGGAGGCCCCCTGATGAGCAGAACGCCGTTTTCGCTGGAAGAGTTGCGGGTCGCCGTCGAAGCCGGTGAGATCGACACGGTGGTGCTGGCCCTGGTCGACATGCAGGGCCGCTTGCAGGGCAAACGGTTTCACGCGCCGTTCTTCCTCGATCAGGTGGCCGAGCACGGCAGCGAGGGCTGCAACTACCTGCTCGCCGTGGACGTCGACATGAACACCGTCGACGGGTACGCGATGTCGAGCTGGGAACGCGGCTACGGCGACTTCGCGATGGTGCCGGACTTCGCCACGTTGCGCCGGGTGCCCTGGCAGCCCGGCTCCGCACTGCTGCTGGCCGACCTGACCTGGCTCGACGGCTCGGGTGACGTGGTGGCCTCGCCCCGGCAGATCCTGCGCCGGCAGCTCGACCGGCTGGCCGAGCACGGGCTGACCGCGTACGCCGGCACCGAGTTGGAGTTCGTGCTGTTCCGCGACTCGTACGAGGACGCCTGGCAGCGCGGCTACCGCGACCTCACCCCGGCCAACCAGTACAACGTCGACTACTCGCTGCTCGGCACCGCCCGGGTGGAGCCGCTGCTGCGCCGCATCCGCGTCGAGATGGCCGGCGCCGGGCTCACCCCGGAGAGCGCCAAGGGCGAGTGCAACCTCGGGCAACACGAGATCGCCTTCCGGTACGACGAGGCGGTGGCCTGCGCCGACCACCACGTGATCTACAAGAACGGCGCCAAGGAGATCGCCGCCCAGGAGGGGATGGCGATCACGTTCATGGCCAAGCCGAACGAGCGGGAGGGCAACTCCTGCCACATCCACTTCTCGCTGCGGGACTCCTCCGGCTCGTCGGCGATGCTCGGCGACGGACCGGCGCACCTGTCGCAGACCGGGCAGCGGGTGCTCGCCGGGCTGCTGGGCACCATGCGGGAGTTCAGCCTGCTCTTCGCCCCGAACATCAACTCCTACAAGCGCTACCAGCCAGGATCGTTCGCCCCGACCGCGCTGCGGTGGGGTGTCGACAACCGCACCTGCGCGCTGCGGGTGGTCGGGCACGGGCAGGGCATGCGCGTGGAGAACCGGGTGCCCGGCGCCGACGTCAACCCGTACCTGGCGATCGCCGGGCTGGTCGCCGGGGCGCTGCACGGCATCGAGGGCGAGTTGGAGTTGGGCGCGGAGTGCACCGGCAACGCGTACGACGACCCGGAGGCCGAGCGGGTCCCCGGCACCCTGCGCGACGCCCTGGCCCTCTGGGAGAACTCCACTGTGGCCCGGGACGCGTTCGGCCCCGAGGTGGTGGCCCACTACGCCAACCAGGCGAGGGTCGAGCTGGCCGCCTTCGACGCCGCGGTGACCGACTGGGAGCTGACCCGTGGCTTCGAACGCCTCTGACCACGTGAGGATGGGGGTGGCGGTGTGACGGTCTTGGTTGACCCGGCTCGCGGGGTGGGTTTTCGGGAGGTTGCGGCGGCCTCGATCGAGGACGTGGACGCGGCGATCGCCGCCGCCGCCACGGCCTTTGCGACCTGGCGTCTCGTGGGGGCGGGGGACCGGGCGCGGTTGCTGCGGCGGTTCGCCGCCGTCGTCGACGCCCAGCTGGACGAGTTGGCAGCGCTGGAGGTGCGCAACGCCGGGCACACCGTCGGCAACGCCCGGTGGGAGGCGAGCAACGTCCGCGACGTCCTGGACTACTACGCCGGCGCGCCCGAACGGTTGACCGGGCGGCAGATCCCGGTGCCCGGCGGGTTGGACGTCACCTTCCACGAGCCACTCGGTGTGGTCGGCGTGATCGTGCCCTGGAACTTCCCGATGCCCATCGCCGCCTGGGGGTTCGCCCCGGCGCTCGCCGCCGGCAACACAGTGGTGCTCAAGCCCGCCGAGTTGACCCCGCTCACCGCGCTGCGCCTGGCCGAGTTGGCCCGCGAGGCGGGCCTGCCCGACGGCGTCTTCACCGTCATCCCGGGCGAGGGTTCGGTGGTGGGGGAACGGTTCGTCAGCCACCCGGCGGTCCGCAAGATCTGCTTCACCGGCTCCACCGAGGTCGGCACCCGGATCATGGCCGGCTGCGCCGCCCAGGTGAAGCGACTCACCCTGGAGTTGGGCGGCAAGAGCGCGAACATCGTGTTCGCCGACGCCGACCTGGAACGCGCCGCCGCGACCGCGCCGGGCGCGGTCTTCGACAACGCCGGCCAGGACTGCTGCGCGCGGTCGCGGATCCTGGTCCAGCGCTCGGTGTACGACCGGTTCCTGGAACTGCTCGAACCGGCGGTACGCGCGGTGCGCGTCGAGGACCCGTCCCACGACACCGCCGAGATGGGCCCGCTGATCTCCGCCGCCCAACGGGACCGGGTAGCCGGTTACCTCGCCGGGGCGACTGTCGCCTTCACCGGCTCCTGCCCCGACGGCCCCGGGTTCTGGCACGCGCCCACTGTGCTGCTGGCCGACTCGCCGGCCGACCGGCACTGGCGGGAGGAGATCTTCGGCCCGGTGGTCTCGGTGCTGCCGTTCGACGACGAGGCGGACGCGGTCCGGCTCGCCAACGACACCGAGTACGGCCTCTCCGGCTCGATCTGGACCCGCGACGTGGGTCGGGCCCTGCGCCTGGCCCGCGCCGTCGACTCGGGCAACCTCAGCGTCAACTCGCACTCCTCGGTGCGCTACTGGACCCCGTTCGGCGGAATGAAGCGCTCCGGGCTCGGCCGTGAGCTGGGCCCGGACGCGTTGCACTCCTTCACGGACGTCAAGAACGTGTTCATCGCGACGGAGGAGTGACGCCAGTGCAGGGTCGGTTGCAGGACCGGGTGGCAGTGGTCACCGGAGCGGGCAGTGGCATCGGATTGGCCACCGTGCGGCGGTTCGCCGCCGAGGGGGCCCGGGCGGTCTGCGTGGACATCGACGCGGCGGCCGGCACGAGGGCCGCCGAGGAGTGCGGCGGCGAGTTCGTGGCCACCGACGTGGCCGACGAGTCGGCGGTACGCGACCTGTTCGACGGGGTGGCCGACCGGCACGGCCGGGTGGACATCGCGTTCAACAACGCCGGCATCTCACCGCCCGACGACGACTCCATCCTGGACACCGGCCTGGACGCGTGGGAGCGGGTGTTGCGGGTCAACACCACGAGCGTCTACCTGTGCTGCAAGTACGCCATTCCACACATGCGTCGGCAGGGCAAGGGCTCGATCATCAACACAGCCTCGTTCGTGGCGTTGATGGGTGCGGCCACGTCGCAGATCGCGTACACCGCGAGCAAGGGCGGGGTGCTGGCGATGACCCGGGAGTTGGGTGTGCAGTTCGCCCGTGAGGGCATCCGGGTCAACGCCCTCTGTCCCGGCCCGGTGGCCACCCCGTTGCTGCTGGAACTCTTCGCCGCCGACCCGGAGCGGGCCGCCCGTCGGCTGGTGCACGTGCCGATGGGACGCTTCGGGCAACCGGAGGAGATCGCCGCCGCGGTGGCGTTCCTGGCCAGCGACGACGCCTCGTTCATGACCGCCGCGCAGTTCGTTGTCGACGGTGGCATCACGGGCGCCTACGTCACTCCTCTATGAGGAGGAGGCCGCTGATCGGGGTCAGCGCGTACGTCGAACCCGCCGACTGGGCGGTCTGGCGGGGTGTGCGGGCGGTGCTGGTGCCGGAGGCGTACTCGCGGGCGGTGGCGGCCGCGGGTGGCCGGGCGGTGGTGCTGCCGCCGGACGACGTGGACGCGGACGTGGTGGCAGTCCTCGACGGGTTGCTGTTGGCCGGTGGCGCGGACGTCGGCCCGGTGCGGTACGGCCAGCCGCCCGACCCCCGTACCGAGGACCGGCCGGACCGGGACGCCGGCGAGTTGACAGTGTTGGCCGCCGCGCTCGCCGCCGAGGTGCCGGTGCTGGGTGTGTGTCGGGGGATGCAGTTGCTCGCTGTCGCGTACGGCGGCACTCTGCACCAGCACCTGCCTGACGTGGTGGGTCACGAGGCGCACCGCCCCGCGCCCGGCGTGTACGGGGCGCACGCGGTGCGGTTCGCGCCGGGCAGCCTGGCCGCCTCGGTGCTGGCCGGGGTCGATCAGGTCAACTCGTACCACCACCAGGCGGTCGCCGATCCGGGCCGGCTCACGGTGACCGGTTGGGCGGGAGACGGTGTGGTCGAGGCGGTGGAGGACCCGGCCCTGCCGTTCGTGCTCGGGGTGCAGTGGCATCCGGAGAACGAGTCGGATCCCGCCCCGATCACGGCGTTGGTGCAGGCCGCCGGCCGGCGGGTGTGACTGGGATCGCCCCCGCCCCTGGATGGCATCGGTGGCAGGATCGGCGCATGGGCAAGGTTTATCCGGAGATCGATGCTCGACTGCGTGACTTCATCGTGGCCCAGCCGCTCTTCTTCGTGGCGACCGCCCCGTCCGGGGTCGAGGGGCACGTCAACGTGTCACCGAAGGGCATGCGGGGCACGTTCGTGATCCTCGGCCCGCACCGGGTGGCCTACCTCGACTATCACGGCAGTGGGGCGGAGACCATCGCCCACCTGCGGGACAACGGCCGGATCACGCTGATGTTCTGTGCCTTCGACGGCCCGCCGAAGATCGTCCGGTTGCATGGTCGGGGCAGCAGCGTCGCGGTCACCGACGACGCCTTCGCCGATCGGCTCGGCGAGTTTCCCGCGCCGCCGGACGTGCACGCCGTCCGGGCGGTCATCACTGTCGAGGTGGAGCGGGTCAGTGACTCCTGCGGATACGCGGTGCCACTGATGGACTTCCGGGCCGAACGTGATCTGTTACTCACCTCACACTCCCGCCGCAGTGCCGATGATCTGGTCACCTACCGGGCCACCAGGAACGCGGCAAGCATCGACGGGCTGCCGGTCTTCTGACTCCTCAGAGCGTTCCGGCCACCGCCGTTCGGCGCCGCCGTCCACCAGCACTGTCCGGTGCCCGACGGCTCACGCGTACGTAACCAGCGTCCATCTGTCGTGATGCGTTACGTTGCCGGTCCGCTGGGGTACAAGTCGGAGCACGGCGGGTGAAGATCAACGGTCGAGGGGTACGGCCGGAGCGGGAGGCTGCATGAGCTCGGCCCAGGGGGGCGCGGACATCGGGCATCCCACCCTGTCCGGTCGCGAGACCCCGCCGATGCTGGCGGCCGCGTTCGCGGCCGGCGGCGAGATGGGCGAGCGGCTGGCTTCCTTCGACTGGTCCTCCGGCCCGCTGGGTGAGCCCGGTCAGTGGCCCCCGGCGCTCTCCAACGCTGTCGGCATGATGCTCGCCTCCAGCGCGCCGATCGTCATGTTCTGGGGCGACGAGCAGTTGGCCTTCTACAACGACGCCTACCGGCCGACCATCGGGGGCAAACACCCGGACGTGATCGGCCGACCGGCCCGCTTGAGCTGGGCGGAGACCTGGGCGGTGCTCGGCCCGCTGCTCGACAGCGTCCGGAGCACCGGCCGCTCCTACCGGGGCGAGGACCATCCCTTTCTGCTGGACCGTTACGGCTTCGTCGAGCAGACCTACTTCAACGTCTCGTACGACCCGATCCGGGGGGACGACGGCTCGGTCAGTGGCGTCTACTGCATCGTCAGCGAGACCACCGGGCGGGTGCTCGGCGAGCGTCGGCTGCGGGCGCTGTCCGAGCTGGGCGCCGAGCTGACCGACATCGGCAGCGCCATGGAACTGGGTCGCACCGCCGCCGGCGTGCTGGGCCGGCACCGGCCCGACGTGCCGTTCGCCCTGATCTATCTGGCTGACGACAACGACCAGCTCACCCTGGCCGGCTGCACCGGCACCACCCCGCCCGCCGCCAATGTCACAGCGCACTTGTTGGCCCGGCTGAGCGCCGATGACGCGCCCGCCACGATCGAGGTGGCCGCACTGCTCGACGCGTCGCCGGTCGACGCCGCCGACCAGGCCCTCGTGCTGCCGCTCACGGCGACCAACCAGACGGTCGGCGCGCTTGTCGTCGGCGTGGCCCGTCAGCTGCCGCTCGGCGACGACTACCGCGACTTCCTCGGCCTGGTCGCCGCCCAGATCTCCCGGGCGGTCGGCACCCAGCGGGCGTACGAGCAGGAACGGGCCCGCGCCGCCGAGTTGGCCGCGCTGGACCGGGCGAAGACCAACTTCTTCGCCAACGTCAGCCACGAGTTCCGCACTCCGCTGACCCTGGTGCTCGGCCCGCTGGAGGACATGCTGGCCGACCCGGAGCTGCCCGCCACCGAAACCGACCGGCTCACCATGATGCACCGCAACGCGCTGCGCCTGCTCAAGCTGGTCAACACCGTGCTGGACTTCTCCCGACTGGAGTCCGGTCGGCTCGCCGCCCGCTACCAGCCCACCGACCTCGCCGGTTACACCGCCCGGCTGGCCAGCACCTTCCGCTCGGCCACCGACCGGGCCGGCTTGCGACTGGTGGTGGACTGTCCGCCGCTGCCGACGCCGGTCTTCGTCGATCGGGACATGTGGGAGAAGATCGTCCTCAACCTGGTGTCGAACGCGGTCAAGTTCACCTTCGGCGGCGAGATCCGGGTGCGGATCCGGGCCGTCGAGGGCGCGGCCCGGCTGGAGGTGACGGACACCGGCGTCGGCATCGTGCCGGACGAGCTGCCGCACGTCTTCGAACGGTTCCACCGGGTCCCCGGGGTGCGGGCACGCACCCACGAGGGCACCGGCATCGGCCTCGCGCTGGTCCGGGAACTTGTCGAGATGCACGGCGGTGAGGTCGGGTTGACCAGCAAGGTGGACGTGGGCAGCACGTTCACGGTTACCGTCCCGTTCGGCTCGGCGCACCTGCCGGCGGACCGGGTGGCGGCGTTCGACCCACTGCCAGTGGGTGAGCCCGAGCAGGCCCGGCTCTTCGTGGCGGAGACCGCGCTGTGGGCCGGTGTCGCGTCGACACCCGAGCTCGACCGGCAGCCGGTGAAGGGCACCTCGGCTGGCCGGATCCTGGTCGTCGACGACAACGCCGACCTGCAGGAACACGTCAGTCGGCTGCTATCCCCGACCTGGGACGTGGTCACCGCGAACGACGGGCTCGATGCCCTGCCGCTGGCCCGCGAAGGCGGGTTCGACCTGGTTCTCACCGACGTGATGATGCCCCGGCTGGACGGGTTCGGGCTGGTGAGCGCGCTGCGCTCGGACCCGCGTACCCGGCATGTGCCGATCGTGCTGCTCTCCGCCCGCGCCGGCTCCGCGGAGGCCGTCGCCGGTCTCGCCGTCGGCGCCGACGACTACCTCACCAAGCCGTTCTCCGCGCAGGAGCTGATCGCCCGGGTCCGGGCCAACGTCGAGCTGGGCCAGCTGCGCGGGCAGATCATCCGCCGGCTCCGGGCGCTGGCCGACGCGGCGGTGGCGGTGAACACCGCCCGGTCCACCGCCGACGTGCTCCAGGTCGCTGCCCGGCACGCGTTGAGTCTCGCCGAGGCCGCCCGGGTGGTGGTCACCGCGGCCGAGGCGCGCTTCGAGGCGGACGGTGGCGGCAGCACCGCCGCCGACCCGTCCTTCGTGGCCGACCTGACCGGCACCACCGGAAAGCAGCTCGGTGAGCTGCAGGTCTGGCGGGCGGCCGGCGACGAGGCACAGGCCGACGACGCCGCGTTGACCCAGCTGGCCCGGCTCGTCGGGGTGCGACTGGAGAACGCCCAGCTCTACGAAGCCGAACACCGCATCGCCACCACGCTGCAGCACAGCCTGCTGCCCCGGTCGCTGCCCCAACTGCCCGGCGCCGTGGTGGCCAGCCGTTACCTGCCCGGCAGCGCCGACGTCGAGGTCGGCGGCGACTGGTACGACGCGATCGCGTTGAACGGCGACGAGTTGGTGCTGGTCATCGGCGACGTGGTCGGCAAGGGCGTCCGGGCCGCCGCGGCGATGGGGCAGCTGCGCAACGCGCTGCGGGCGTACGTGCTGGAGGGCTTCGGCCCGGGTGAGTCGCTGACCCGGCTCAACCGGCTGGTCGGCTCCACCGAGGGCCGCTCCTTCGCGACTGTGGTCTGCCTGCTGTTCACCCCCCGCACCGGTCGGCTGCGGTATGCGAGCGCCGGTCACCCGTCCCCACTGTTGATCACGGGAGGCGACGTGGCGTTCCTGCACGACCGGGCGCTCGGTCCACCGGTCGGCGCCCTCCCCAACGCGACGTACGAGTCGGCCGAGGGCGAGTTGCCGGCCGGCACTCGACTGCTGCTCTACACCGACGGGCTGATCGAGGACCGTCAGCTCGGCATCGATGCCTCACTGGCCCAGTTGCGCATCGACGCGGCCACCCCGAGTGAGCACGTGGTGGACCTGATCGACGCCGTCGTGGAACGGGTCACCGGACGGCCGCGCCGCGACGACGTGGCGGTTCTCGCCCTGGAGGCGGCGGAGCTGAACCGCTTCGCGCTGCGGCTACCGGCGGACCCGACCCGGCTCAGCGTGCTCCGAAAGCGGCTGGAGGACTTCCTCGTCGCGCACTCCGTCGGCGAGACCGACCTGTTCGACCTGACCGTCGCCGTCTCCGAGGCCGCCGCCAACGCCATCGAGCACCCGGTCCACCCCGCCGAAGCCATGATCAGTGTGGAGGTGGCCATCGAGGATCGGACGGTGACGGCCACGGTGCGCGACAGCGGGCAGTGGCGGGAGTCGACCGGCTCCGGCTTCCGGGGCCGCGGCCTGGACCTGATCAGAGCGCTCGGCGAACTGTCGGTACGGCGCACCGCTGAGGGCACCGAGGTGACGCTGCGCCGGCAGTTGCAGGACTGACGGCGCGCCCGGCTGCGGCCGGGCGGCTAGGCCGGGTCGAGCCAGCCCTGCTCGCCGAGGCCGGAGATCTCCAGCACCCGACGGACCTGCCGGGACGGGCGAACGGTGAGTCGCCCCGGAAACTCCCGGGCGAGCCGGACCAGGGCGTGGATGGCTGCCGAGTCGAAGAAGGTGACAGCGCTCAGGTCCAGAGTCATCTTTTCGGCGGGCTCGCGCAGTGCCGTCTGGAGCATCGTGTCCGCGGTCGCCATGTCGACCTCGCCGGCCACCACGACGTGGAGGTGGTCACCGTCGATCTCGGCGCTGGCGGAGAAGACGGGCGGTGCTCCCCCTTGATCCACGTTGACACCATGGCACAGCCACCCTGGCAGGGCAACAACCTCCACCGGGTGGCCGTGGCGCGGGTCACCAGCGGCCCCGGCGATAGGCTTGCGGCATGACCGTCCGTCCGCCGCTGACACCAGGCACGCTCTCCCCGATGCGACCGGTGCCACCCCAGATCGCCCGACCGGAGTACGTGGGCAAGGCGCGCCCGCGGGAGTGGCGTGGCTCGCACGTGCAGACGCCGGAGACCATCGAGAAGATGCGGCTCGCCAGCCGGCTCGCCGCCCAGGCGACCCAGCTCGCCGGCGAGCACTGCAAGCCCGGCGTGACCACCGACGAGATCGACAAGGTGGTGCACGAGTTCCTCTGCGACCACGGCGCGTACCCGTCGACGCTGGGCTACAAGGGCTTCCCGAAGTCCTGCTGCACCAGCCTCAACGAGGTCATCTGCCATGGCATCCCGGACACCACGGTCCTGACCGACGGCGACATCATCAACGTCGACGTGACCGCGTACATCGGTGGGGTGCACGGTGACACCGACGCCACCTTCTGCGTCGGCGAGGTCAGCGAAGAGGCCCGGCTGCTGGTCGAGCGGACCCACGAGGCGATGATGCGCGGCATCCGCGCCGTCGCCCCGGGACGCCAGATCAACGTGGTGGGCCGCGTCATCGAGTCGTACGCCAAGCGGTTCGGCTACGGCGTGGTCCGCGACTTCACCGGCCACGGCATCGGCGAGGCCTTCCACAGTGGCCTCTACGTGCCGCACTACGACAGCCCGCGCCCCACGGACATCATGGAGCCCGGCATGACGTTCACCATCGAGCCGATGATCACCCTCGGCACCTACCAGTACGACATGTGGGACGACGGGTGGACCGTGGTCACCAAGGACCGGAAGTGGACGGCTCAGTTCGAGCACACCATCGTGGTGACCGACGACGGCCACGAGATCCTGACCCTTCCGTGAGCGCGAGGAACGCAGCGAAGCGGAGTCCCGCAGTCGCGAACGAAGGGCAGGCGCCGTGACCGACACCCCAGCGGCGCTGCGCGAGGCGCACCACGCGGACGTCTCCGGCGGCTGGCTGCGCCCGGCCGTCTTCGGCGCGATGGACGGCCTGGTCACCAACATCGCCCTGATCGCCGGCGTCGGCGGCGGCGGGGTGTCGCCCCGCAGCATCGTGCTCACCGGCAGCGCCGGCCTCGTCGCCGGTGCCATCTCCATGGGCCTCGGCGAGTACACCAGCGTGCGTTCCGCCAACGAGCAGGTCGCCGCCGAGGTGGCCAAGGAGCGACGGGAACTGGAACGGCACCCCGAGGCGGAGGCCCGGGAGCTGGCCGACGCGTGGGTGGCCCGGGGCCTGCCCCGGGACCTCGCCACCCAGGTCGCCGAGGCGGTGCGGCGCGACCCGGAGGAGGCACTGCGGGTGCACGTCCGCGAGGAACTGGGCGTCGACCCCGACGATCAGCCCAGCCCGTGGGCGGCGGCGATCTCGTCGTTCCTGTTCTTCTCGGTCGGCGCGCTGGTCCCGCTGCTGCCGTACCTGCTCGGCGCCACCGAACTGTGGCTGGCGCTCGCCGTCGGCGGGCTCGGGCTGTTCGCCGCCGGTGCCGTGGTGGCCAGGTTCACCCGCCGTCCCTGGTGGACCAGTGGGCTGCGCCAGCTGCTGCTGGGCGCCGCCGCGGCCGGCGCCACCTACCTGATCGGCTCGCTGATCGGCGTGCCGGGCGGGCTGTGACCCGCCTCAGGTGCTGAGCAGCTCGTCGATCGTGCCGTCGACCGCACGACCACGGGCGGCCAACTCCTCGGCCTGCCGGGCCAGCACCACACCCACCTCGGTCATGTCCGCGCCGGCCAACCCGGTGCGCCGCACCGCGTCCCCCGGGTCACGGAAGTAGGTGCGACTCAGCAGACCGGTCACCGTGGCCGCCGCCAGCCGGGCCTCACCGAGCATCAACAGAGCTTGATCGGTCTCGTACCACTCGGCGAGCCGGGCCGCACGGGAGTGCGCCGCGCTGCCCCGGTACCACGCCTGGCGGGCAGCGGTGCTGAACTCCGCCGGCCGGGCCCGAGCCAACCGGCCGAGATGCTCGTCGCGCAGCGTCCGCAACCAGCCCGTCGGATCGTGCAACGCCTGCGTGGTGACGTACCGGTCGGCGGTCAGCGGCCAGAGCGGGGAGAGCACCCGGGCCTGGGCCAGGTAGTCCTCGGCGGCGGCCACTGTCAGATCGACGAGCACCCCGTCCACCCGCCGGGTCGCCGGCGGCGGGCCCGTCCCGGGTCGATAGGTGACCACCAGCATTCCAGCCTCGCGGTCTCCGCCGCCGTCGTCGTCCCCGTGCGCCAGAGGCCCGTGCACAGCGATTACGAGCGCATCCGCCGCGAAACGCCGTCGGACCGCCTCGGCGACCCGTTCCGCGACCGTCCACCGTCGATCGTCGAGGCCCCGGTCGACACCGGCCGGCTCACTCCTGGCGCTCACGGGACCACCTCGCCTTAACTACCGAGCGTCAGCCTAGCCAGCCGACGGCGGAGCTTCGGGCGCGCCGCGCCCGGTCGGGGCCAGCCGGAAAATGTGGATCTCCCGGCCACCGGCCCGCTGCACGTACGTGTGGTAAGCGGGCCACGCGGTGACCAGCAGCTGCCACAACCGGTCCCGTTCGGCGCCGGAGGCCCGCTCGGCCCGCACCGCGACCCGCCGGCCCTTCACGTCCACCTCGGCGGCGGGATCGGCGAGCAGGTTCATCGCCCAGCCGGGGTGGTGGGTCTGGCCCCAGTTGGAGCCGATCACCACGTACGCGTCGCCGTCGGGCACGTAGAGCAGCGGATTGCTGCGGGGCCTGCCGGAGCGGCGGCCCGTTGTGGTGATCAGCAGGGAGGGGAGCAGGCCGAGCGCGACCACCCGGCCCCTGGTGAGTCGACCAACCACCCGATCGGCCGGAACCAGCAGGCGCACGGTGGCGCCGAACCAGCGATGATGACCGGCCCGACGGACGACATTCCTGAGCACTGACACGCCGGTCAGTCTGCCGGCTGCCCGGCCCCGGCGGCACCCCCGCGCGGTCCCGTTTCGGTCGCCCGGCGGATCGGTCAGTCGAGCCGTCGTTCGATAGGCAGTCGGGCCCGGGTGAACAGGCCCGCCCCGAGCATCGCCACCACCGGCACCAGCACCAGGACCCCGAGCGCGGGCCACGGCACCAGAAAGGGGTACGGATCTGATACCGGCCAGTCACTGGCGTACTGCCGGTTCACCGAGACCAGCACGATCGCGGCGGTGCCGAGGCCGGCCACGATGCCGAGCACCGAACCGAGACCGGCGATGACCCCGGCCTGGCAGATCGCCAGCAGCCGACGTAGCGCCGGGGCCGCGCCGACAGCCGCGAGGGTGGTCAGCTCGGCGCGTCCCTCGGCGGCGGCGAGCGCGGTGGCGATCCCGGCCGCGCCCACGGTGATCAACCCGGCCGCCGCCGCGAGCAGCAGGAGCAGGGGTGAGACGTCGCGTGGGGCGCCGCCGTTCTCCACGCTCAGCGCGAGCGTCCCGAATGGCCGCAGGGCGGCGGCGAACCGTGCCTGTTGCTCCTCGTCGGGCGGGGTGGTGGTGCCGATCACCCAGCCGGTCTGAGACCAGCTCAGGTCGAGTTGCCGGGCGGCGGCGGTGGACAGCAGCAGACGGGACTGGCCGGTCGCCCGGGGCAGCGCGTACCCCGGAAGGTCGTGGACGGTGACCGGCCGGTCCGGCCCGGCCTCCACCTCGCTGACCCGGACGGTCACCAGGCCGTCGTGCAGGTAGCGCGGGTCGGTCACCACCACGCCACCGGCGCGCAGCACGGCCGTGGCGGCTGCTGTCGTCGCCGGGTCCACGCCGGTGAGCAGGGGGAGTGCGGTTCCGTCGTCGACTCCGGGTTCCACGTAGCCGCCGAAGTAGTCCGCCTCGCGGATCTGGCAGCGGGGATCGGCGCGGGCCTGCTGGCGCTGCGCCGCGGGAAGTTGAGCGTCGGGCTGCCAGGGGCAGGCCCGGGTAAGTGGGAGCACCGGTGCGATGTCGCAGTAGCCGGTGCGGCCCGCCCCGCAGCTCGGTGTCTGCACCGGGGCGACAGCGCCGACCCCGAGCTGGTTGCGGGCCGCGTCGGTGATCTGGGCCAGCGTGGGCTGCCCGGCCGAACCGACCGGGTTGACCATGACATGGCCGGTCGGCAGCGCCGGCCGGTAGGCGCGCGCCTCGCGGGCGCCGTCGCTGGCCAGGTATCCGCCGAGGGCGACGCTGCTGGCCACGGCGGCCATCACGGCGCAGATGGCCGGTGCCGCGGCGGCCCGGTTGCGGCTGGCATCGCGCAACGCGATCCGTGGTGCCAGCGGCAACACCCGGCCGAGGCGGGCGAGTGCCCCGAGCAGCGTGGGCGTGCAGCAGACCAGGCCCAACTCGCCGAGGATCAGCCCGGTGAGAACCACCGCTGGGGAAGTCCGGGTGGCCCCGAACGCCGCCAGCCCCGCCCCGCCGACCACCAGCGCCAGTCCGAGAGCCAACCACCGGCCCGGGGATTTCGCCGGGGTGCGTCGTCCGGCGAGCCCGGCGCTGACGTCCTGCCGGGCGGCGGTCCAGGCCGGTGCCAGCGCGGCGAGCACCCCGGCCAGCACCGCGACGCCACCGAGCAGGACCAGCGCGCTCGGCCAGCAGCGGTAGCCGCCGAAGCGGGCGCTGAAGACGTACTGCTCCATGAGCGGGCGACCGGCGAACGCCGCGCCGACGCCGACCAGCAGGCCGGCGGCGGCCCCCAGCACACCCAGCACCACACCGTCGGCCAGCACCACCCGGCGAAGCTGGGCGGCGTCCCCGCCCGCCACCGCTACCAGCGCCAGATCCCGTCGACGGCGACGGACTCCGACCGCGAAGGCCGGCCCGACCAGCAGGACGACCTCCAGCAGTCCGAGGCCGGCGATCAGGACGCCGGTGCTCAGATCGTTCGGGTTGTCCCCCATGACCGACCCGAGCCAGGTCCGGTCCGCTCCGGTCGCCGAGCCGATCCGGTGCCGCGCGGTGACCACCACCCCACTGTCGTTGAGCCGGGACACCAGCGCCGCGTCGACGGTGCCCGGCACGTCCGCCAGCCAGACTCCGTCCGGCTCCGGACCGGTCGATGGCACGGCTCCCGGGTGCAGCGCCACCACCGGTCCGAGGTCGTCGGGAAACTCGACCACACCCACCACTGTGTACGCCCTGCTGCCGTCGGCGGCGGCCACGGCGTGGCCGAGGCGCAGGTCCAGGCGACGCAGCGCCCTCGGACTGACCGCGACCTCACCGGGTTGCTGCGGCGCCCGGCCGGCCCGGAACCGCACCAGCCCACGGGCCAGCGGATCGGTGAGGTCCAGCACCCGACCGTTCACGACCTCGTCGCGGTGCGGGCCGCGCAGGGTCAGCGGGATGTGCGGACGCACCTCGGTGACCCGGCTGCCCGGCCCGAGCAGTGCGGTCAGCTGGGCCGCGGTGACCTTCGCGGGAAGCTCGCCCTCGCGGGTGTACCAGCCCTCACCCCACTCGTCCTGCGCCACCGGGGTATTGGCGATCCACTGCAACTGCGCGTCGGCCACGCCGAGCCTGCGGTCGACGCGTTCCTGTGGGGTCAGCTCGGCCATGTCGTAGCTCGCCGCCAGGAAGGCCAGCGCCGTCACCGGCAAAGCGATCATCGCGAGCACCAGGGCGGTCCGCCGCCGGGAGCGGCGTGACTCCCGCCGGGCGATCCGCAGCGCCGCCCGCCAGGAGCCGGTCAGCTCGGCGAACCGCCGCCGGCCGACCGGGGCAGGCTGGGCGACCGGCCGCGGCGTCACGGTGTCGGCCCGACCGCGGGCCCGCGTCGGACGGCGGATGGTCACCGCTCGCTGCCGGACAGCAGCTGCTCGACACTGCCCAGCGGTGCCGTCGTGTCGACCAGCACGCCGTCGCGGAGGAACACCACCCGGTCGGCCCAGCCGGCGTGCCGCGCCTCGTGGGTGACCAGCACTCCGGCGGCGCCCGCGTCGATCCGGCGGCGCAGCAGGTGCAGCACCGCCTCACCGGTCTGGGAGTCCAACGCCCCGGTGGGCTCGTCGGCGAGGACCAGCCGGCGTTCGCCCACCAGCGCGCGGGCGATCGCCACCCGCTGCTGCTGCCCGCCGGAGAGCTGGTCCGGGAAACGGTCACCCAACGCCGGTAGGCCCACCTCGGTGAGCGCGGCCACGGCCAGTGCGCGGGCCCGACGTCCGCTGGTCCCGTCGAGTTCCAGTGGGAGCGCCACGTTCTCCAGTGCGCTCAGACTGCCCAGCAGATTGAGCTGCTGGAAGATGTAGCCGATCCGACGGCGGCGCAGCTGGGCCAACCCGCGGCGGTCCAGGGCCCCCAGCGGTTGCCCCTCGACCCGGACCTCGCCGCCGGTCGGACGGTCCAACCCACCGGCGAGAGCCAGCAGTGTCGATTTGCCGGAGCCGGACGGCCCCATCACGGCGACCAGCTCGCCGGGCCGGACGACCAGGCTGACGCCGCGTAGCGCGTGTACCGCCGCAGGCCCGGCGCCGTGGGTGCGGTGGACGGCGCGTAGCTCCAGCACCGCGTCGTCCGATCCGCTCACCGTCTTGCCTCCTCGCCGGCCCATCGAGCCGCGTCCCGAGCGTCGGCGTCATCGGGTCGGGGAGGGGGAGGCGCCGGGCCGCTGGGTTGGTGCCGGACCAGACTGGTCTCGCAGTGGTCCAACCAGCGCACCTCGGCCTCGGCCTGGAACACCATCGAGTCCAGCACGAGACGCCAGGGAAGGTCCTCCGGCCGGTTGCTGCCGTACTTCAACCGGGTCAACTCCTGGAGGGCCCGCATCGTCGCGCTGCGTTGGGCCTGTACCACGGACCGGACGTCGACCCCGGGGGTGGTGAGGGCCAGCGCCAGCTTGATCGCCAGCTCGTCGCGGGGGCGGTCGGTACGGCTGATCGGGGTGGCGAACCACAGCGCCAGGTCCGCCCGCCCGGCGTCGGTGATCTCGTACGGGCGCTGCCCGGCCTCGCTCTCCGGCAGCGGGCGCACCAGACCGTCCCGTTCCAGCCGGGACAGCGTGGTGTAGACCTGCCCGATGTTCAGTGGCCAGGTCGAGCCGGTCGACTCCTCGAACGCGGCGCGCAGCTGGTAGCCGTACATCTGGCCGCGTTCGAGCAGGGCGAGCAACCCGTGACGGATGGACATGGCAACGGAGTATGCATACCTGGTATGCGTACCGCAACCGGAGTGGAACCGGCTCAGGTCGGCCGACCGGGAAACGGGACAGTCAGCGGGGTCAGCCCCGCAGTCTTCCGCCACCGGGTGGCCCGCACGGCGTAGTCGACCAGGGCGGCCAGCGCCTGGTCCCGGTCGGCGCCGGTGGTGGACACCAGGGCGGCCCGCCAGTGCGCGGCCGTGCGCTCCTCCACCTCGGCGGCGAGTCGCAGGGCGCTGGCCCGGTCGGTGACCGGGAACGGCAGGGCGTACCCGGCGCGGTCCGGCGGGACGACGCCGCCGGCCGTGGTGAGCTGCACCACCAGCGCGTCGCGCCGGCGTCGATGCGCGGCCTCCGCCTGGCGTGCCGCGTCCCGTGCCGCTCCGTTGAGCCGGACACCGATCCGGCCGTAGGCGTAGATGGCCGCGTACTCGGCGGACAGGGCGGAGGCGAGTGCCTCCCCGGCGGACGGCTGCCTCACTTCAGTGCCTCCTGGTGAGTTGCCCGGGCGGCGACGATCGACCCGAGCAGTGCCGCCCGCTCCGCGGGCGCCGCGGCGCAGGCGGCGGTGGCGGACTGCTGGGCGGTCTTCTCCAGCGCCCGCAGGGCGGCGCGCGCGCCGTTGGGATCGGCGGCCGGGGCGGTGGTCGGGGCGGCGGAGGCCGCCGACGGCAGCGTCACGCCGATCACCCGGGCCAGCTCGGTGGCGTGCGTGGTGTGCGTCTCGGCGATCGGGTTGAGCCGGTCGGCGAGCTCGGGATGGGCGGTCGCGCTCGCCCGGTACGCGGCGGCCAGCGCGAGTGATTCGTCCACCATCGGCCGCAGCGGGTCGGGCGGTGGGGCTGGTTGATCGTCGCGGTCGAAAAGATCACAGCCGGTCAGCGGCGTCACGGCACCGCCGAGCACCAACAGCGCCCCGGTACTCAGGAGCTTTCGCCGGGAATGTCCGGATGATTGGTCGCGCTGTGTCGTTCTGCCGATCCCCACCGGCCAAGTCAACACCATCCGTGCCGCTCCGGGGGTCACCGGCGTCGGTGCGCCGCCCGGTCCGCCGCCGGGCAGGCGCGTTACGCTCTGCGCAACCACCGGCGTGTCCACTCCGGTGGCGTGCCGGCATGGCGGGACCAGCGGTCCCCGTCGACCAGGGAGAGGGTGCGGAGATGACGCAGCGTGGCCGTGCCACCAGGCCGACGGGTCGACCCCGCGGTGCTGCGGGCCCCCGCGGCGGTGACCTCGCCGCCCGGCGGGACCGACTGCGGGCCGTGATCGAGCCGGTGGTCAACGACGCCGGATACGACCTGGAGGACCTGTCGGTCTCCCGGGCCGGCCGTCGGCACGTGGTGCGGGTGATGGTGGACACCGACGGCGGGATCGACCTGGACGCCGTCGCGGACGTCTCCCGCGCGGTCTCGGCCGCGCTGGACGCCGCGGAGGAGACCGGTGGCGACATCGTCGCCGGCGAGTACCAGCTGGAAGTCAGCTCGCCCGGCGTCGACCGGCCGCTCACCCTGCCCCGCCACTGGCGGCGCAACGTGGGTCGACTGGTCAAGGTCACCGCCCGGGGCGCGGCCGCGCTGCCCGGCCAGCGGGGCGAGCAGCCCGCCGGCGACCGTCAGCTGACCGGCCGGGTGGTCGCGGCCGACGACGAGGGCGTGCACCTGGAGACCGACGACGGCCGTGCCGCCTGGGCGTACGCCCAGCTGGGCCCTGGCCGCGTCCAGGTCGAGTTCACCCGGCTCGCCGAGCTCGGTGAGCCGGACGACGAGTTCGACGACGCGGACGATTCCGACGAGATCGACGATTCAGACGACATCGACGACGAAGATGATGTGGAGGACGAGGAGAGGTGAACATCGACCTCGCGGCGCTGCGCGCACTCGAGCGCGAGCGGGAGATCCCGTTCGACACGATTCTCGCGGCGATCGAGACCGCGTTGCTGACCGCCTACCGGCACACCGACGGGGCCGAGTCGCACGCCCGGGTGGAGATCGACCGCAGGTCGGGCGCCGCCCTGGTGTACGCGCAGGAGATGGATGCCGACGGCAGCCTGGTGCGGGAGTGGGACGACACCCCGCACGACTTCGGCCGGATCGCCGCCATGACCGCCAAGCAGGTGATCCTCCAGCGGTTGCGGGAGGCCACCGACGAGGTGCACTTCGGTGAGTACGTCGGCCGCGAGGGTGACCTGGTCACCGGCGTGGTGCAGGCGCACGAGACGCGTACCGAGAAGGGCATCGTCAGCGTCGACCTGGGCAAGCTGGAGGGCGTGCTGCCGCAGTCCGAGCAGGTGCCCGGCGAGCGGTACGCGCACGGCGAGCGGGTCCGCTGCGTCGTGGTGCACGTGGCCAAGGGCATGCGCGGGCCGCAGATCACCCTGTCCCGGTCGCACCCGGCTCTGGTCAAGAAGCTCTTCGCGCTGGAGGTGCCGGAGATCGCCGACGGCACCGTCGAGATCGGTGCGATCGCCCGTGAGGCGGGCCATCGCACGAAGATCGCCGTCCGCTCCACCACCCCCGGCGTGAACGCCAAGGGCGCCTGCATCGGCCCGATGGGTCAGCGGGTGCGTGCCGTGATGAGCGAACTGCACGGTGAGAAGATCGACATCATCGACTGGTCGGACGACCCGGGCACCTTCGTCGGCAACGCGTTGTCGCCGGCCAAGGCGCTGCGGGTCGAGGTGGTCGACCTGGCCAACCGGGCCGCCCGGGTGACAGTTCCCGACTTCCAGCTCTCGCTCGCCATCGGTCGAGAGGGGCAGAATGCCCGACTCGCGGCCCGATTGACCGGTTGGCGGATCGACATTCGTTCCGATGCGGAGCAGACCGCGCCGGCAGCGCGCGGGGTAACTGATCACGTGCGGGAGCCGGGCGGCGCGATCTCGGGGAGCTAGGGGTAGACTTCCTCCAGTGGTACGACGCGCGCAGCCGGAGCGCACCTGTGTGGGTTGCCGGCAACGTGCGCCGGCCAGCGAATTGCTGCGGATCGTCGCGGTCAGGGACGAGGCTGGTCACAGCCTCCGGCCTGATCCGCGCCGCAGGCTGCCGGGTCGGGGAGCGAACATGCACCCGGATCCGGCCTGCTTCGCGCTGGCGGTGCGGCGCCGCGCCTTCGGGCGTGCGCTGCGCAGCACCGAGGTCCTCGACCACGGTGCGCTGGCGGAGCACGTCGATGCGCCAACCACTACGTCCGGTCAGCCCGACCGGGCGAGGGTCGCTAGCAGGGTAGGACGACCGACATGAGCACACGATGAAGTCCCTGAAATGACCAGGCTTCAAGTGCACGAGTGAGGTCGCTGCGGGTGCTGCCCGCACGACCTCGGAGTGAGGAGTGCAGTGGCAGGCAAGGCCCGCGTACACGAGCTTGCAAAAGAGCTCGGGGTCGAGAGTAAGACCGTTCTCGCCAAGCTGAAGGAAATGGGCGAGTTCGTGAAGTCCGCGTCCAGCACCGTCGAGGCGCCCGTCGCCCGGCGGCTGCGTAACGCATTCGTCGCGTCCGCCGGAGCCCCGGCTCCGGCCGCCCCGTCGGCGCCCGCGTCGACGCCGGCTTCATCCCCGACCCCGACGCCATCCCCGGCCCCGGGCGCGCCCCGGGTCTCGGCCAAGCCGATGCCGCCTCGGCGGCCGGCCGCGCCGGCACCCGGTCCGAAGCCCAAGGGTCCGGTTCCCGGTGCGCCGCAGACGGCGACCCCGGTCGCCAAGCCGGCGAGTGCCCACGACATCGAGGTGGCGGCCGCGGAGGCGCGTGCCGCCGCACTGAAGGCTGAGCAGGAGGCCGCGGTCAAGGCCGCGCAGGCCGCCCGCCAGCAGCAGCGGGACAACCCCGTTCGCCGGGAGCCTCCGGCAGACGGTGGCAACCGCCCCGGCCCTCGGCCGGGTCCCGCGGCGATGCCGCCCCGTCCCGGTTCGCCGGCAGCTCGTCCGAGCACGCCGGCTCCCGGTCCGGGTGCCCGGCCGGGCGGTCGTCCGCCGGCGCGCGGTGCCGGTAACAACCCGTTCGGCATCCAGGGTGGCCAGCAGCAGCGGCCCCCGGCCGCCGGTGCGGGTGGCCCTCGGCCCAACAGCCCGGCGGGCATGCCGCCGCGGCCGAGCCCGAACTCCATGCCGCCGCGGCCCAGCCCGGCGTCCATGCCGAGTCAGCGTCCGGCTGCCGGTCGCCCCGGTCCCGGTGGCGCTGGTCGCCCCGGTGGCGGTGGCGCTGGTCGTCCCGGTGGCGGTGGCGGCGGTTTCCGTGGCGGTCCCGGCGGTGGCGCCGGTGGCGGTGGCGGTTACCGAGGCGGCCCTGGTGGCGGCGCGGGTGCCGGCGGTGGCGGTGGCTACCGTGGCGGTCCCGGCGGCGGTGCTGGTGCTCCCGGTGGCGGTTTCCGTCCGGGTGGTCCGGCCGGTGGCGGCGGTCGTCCGGGTGCGGGCGGTCGTGGCCGTGGCGGCGGCGCCGCGGGTGCCTTCGGGCGTCCGGGTGGTCGGCCGACGCGCGGTCGCAAGTCCAAGAAGCAGCGCAGACAGGAGTTCGACAACCTGTCGGCTCCGACCATGAGCTCGGGTGCTCCCCGGGGTCAGGGTCAGATCGTCCGGCTCTCCCGTGGCGCCTCGCTGTCCGACTTCGCGGACAAGATCAACGCCAACCCGGGTTCGCTGGTCCAGGAGATGTTCAACCTGGGCGAGATGGTGACCGCGACCCAGTCCTGTTCTGACGACACCCTGCACCTGCTGGGTGAGCACCTGGGCTTCGACATCCAGATCGTCAGCCCGGAGGACGAGGACCGCGAGCTGCTCGCGCAGTTCAACATCGACCTCGACGCGGAGGTGGCCGAGGAGCGTCTGGTCAGCCGTGCGCCGGTGGTGACCGTCATGGGTCACGTCGACCACGGTAAGACCAAGCTGCTCGACGCCATCCGTAAGGCGAACGTCGTGGCCGGTGAGGCGGGTGGCATCACCCAGCACATCGGTGCGTACCAGGTCCACGTCCCGCACGAGGGCGAGGACCGGGCGGTCACCTTCATCGACACCCCGGGTCACGAGGCGTTCACCGCCATGCGTGCTCGTGGTGCCCAGGTCACGGACATCGTGATCCTGGTCGTCGCGGCCGACGACGGTGTGATGCCGCAGACGATCGAGGCGTTGAACCACGCCAAGGCGGCCGACGTGCCGATCGTGGTCGCGGTCAACAAGGTCGACAAGCCGGACGCCAACCCGGACAAGGTCCGCCAGCAGCTGACCGAGTACGGCCTGGTCGCCGAGGAGTACGGCGGCGAGACCATGTTCGTCAACGTGGCAGCCAAGCCGGGCATCGGCATCGAGGAACTGCTCGAGGCCGTTCTGCTGACCGCCGACGCGTCGCTGGAGCTGACCGCTCCGATCGACGGGCCGGCTCAGGGTGTGGCCATCGAGGCACACCTGGACAAGGGTCGCGGTGCGGTGGCGACGGTGCTGGTGCAGAAGGGCACCCTGCGGGCGGGCGACTCGATCGTCGCCGGTGGGGCGCACGGCCGGGTCCGGGCCATGCTCGACGAGAACGGCAACCAGCTCACCGAGGCTGGGCCGGCGCGTCCGGTCATGGTGCTGGGTCTGACCGCGCCTCCCGGCGCGGGCGACACGTTCCTCGCCGCGGCGGACGACCGCACGGTGCGGCAGATCGCCGAGCAGCGGCAGGCACGGCGGCGGGCGGCGTCCTTCGCCAACTCCCGTGGTCGGGCCACCCTCGAGACGCTCATGGAGCAGCTCAAGGAGGGCGAGAAGACCTCGCTCAACCTCATCCTCAAGGGCGATGTCTCCGGTTCGGTGGAGGCTCTCGAGGACGCGCTGTTCAACCTCGACATCCCCGAGGAGGTCCAGCTCAAGGTCCTCGACCGGGGCGTGGGCGCGATCACCGAGAGCAACGTCATGCTCGCGAGCGCCTCGTCCGAGCCGGTCACGATCATCGGCTTCAACGTGCGGGCCTCGAACAAGGTCCGTGAGATGGCCGACCGCGAGGGCGTGGAGATCCGGTACTACACCGTCATCTACCAGGCCATCGAGGAGATCGAGGCAGCGCTCAAGGGCCTGCTCAAGCCGGAGTACGAGGAGGCCGAGCTGGGCAGCGCGGAGATCCGCGACGTCTTCCGCTCGTCCAAGATCGGCAACATCTCCGGTTGCATCGTCCGGTCGGGCATCATCCGACGCAACGCGAAGGCTCGCCTGCTTCGGGACGGGGCGGTCGTGGCGGACAACCTCACGATCACCTCGCTCAAGCGGTTCAAGGACGACGCCACCGAGGTCCGCGAGGGCTTCGAGTGCGGTCTGACCCTGGGTGGTTACAACAACGTCCAGGTCGGCGACGTCATCGAGACCTTCGAGATGCGGGAGAAGGTTCGCGCCTGATCCGGCAGTGACACGCTGATCAAGGGGTTTACGCCGAGTGGCGTAAACCCCTTGATCATGCGGGGCGGGTTGGCGGTATCGTCCGGGGCGATGTTCACCGGAACCGCGGTCTTCGACCTGCTGCTGCCGGGCGACTCCCGGTCGCTCAAAGCCAAGAGATCATATGTACGGCCGATCGTGGCGGCGCTGCGCCGCTTCGAGGTGTCGGCCGCCGAGGTGGGTGCGCTCGACCTGCATGGTCGAGCGCAGCTGGCGGTGGCCGTGGTGGCCGCCGAGACGGCGCATGTCCGCGAGGTGCTCGACTCCTGTGAGCGGCTGGTGGCCAATCGCCCCGAGGTCGAGTTGTTGTCGGTTCGACGCCGGCTCTACGGCGTGGACGACGACTGACCATGGTGCCGGCTGTGCCGGGCGACCGGAGCGGCCCCGAAGGTAATGTTCGAGATGTTGGCCGGTCGGCCGGCGGCCTCCGGGCCGCCGGGTCGACCGGAAGCAGGACGCCGTGGAGGTGGCGAGATGTCTGATCCGGCCAAGGTACGCCGGCACGCGGAACGGGTGCGTGAGCTGGTCGCGTCGGTGGTGCGGAGCCAGATCAAGGACCCGCGGCTCGGGATGATCACCATCACCGATGCCCGGATTACCGCTGACCTGCGTGACGCGACGGTCTTCTACACAGTGCTCGGTGACTCGGTGGCCCAGGCGGACACCGCGGCGGCGCTGGAGAGCGCCAAGGGGCTGCTGCGCAGCACTGTCGGCAAGGCCCTCGGGCTGCGCCACTCGCCGACCCTCACGTTCGTCCTCGACGACGTGCAGGACCAGGTCAAGCACATCGACGACCTGCTCGCCGCCGCCCGCAACGCCGATGCCGAGGTGCAGCGGCTCGCCGCCCAGGCGAAGTACGCGGGCGAGGCCCAGCCGTACCGGGTGGACGACGAGACCGATGAGACGGACGAGACCGAGGAGGCCGACGAGGCCACCGACGTCAAGGAGACCCCGCGGGGTGGGGAAACGCGGTGAGCAACACCGCCAGCGCCCCGTTCGCCGGGGCAGCCGGGCTCGGCCCCGCCGATGCGGACTGGGCCGCGGCCGAGGCGTTGGTGCGGGCTCTCCCGCCGACCGCCCGGGTGCTGCTGATCTGTCACATCAATCCGGACGGCGACGCGCTGGGCAGCATGCTCGGCTTCGGTCTGGGCCTGCGGCAGTTCGGCGTACGCGACGTGCAGGCGACCTTTCCCGGGCCGCCGGAGCTGCCGGAGCCGTTGCGGGGGCTGCCCGGGCTGGACCTGCTGGTCCCGGCGGACGCCGCCGACCCGGCACCCGATCTGGTGATCTGCTTCGACGCGGCGAGCGAGTCGCGTCTCGGCGAGTTGGCCGGGCGGTTGTCGTCGGCGGGTGCGGCGCTGGTGCTCGACCATCACGCCTCCAACCCCGGTTTCGGCACCGTCAACCTGGTCGACCCGGGTGCGGCGGCCACGTCGGTGGTGGCTGAGCAACTGCTGGCCCGGCTCGGGGTGGTGGTGGATCCGGCCATCGCCGAGTGCCTCTACGTGGCGCTGACCACGGACACCGGCTCGTTCCGGTTCGAGGCGACCACTCCGGCGGTGCATCAGATGGCCGCCCGATTGTTGGCGACCGGCATCTCGCCGGGTGACATCTCCCGGCGGGTCTTCGACACCCGGCCCTTCGGCGCGGTCCGCCTCTTCGGTGAGGTGCTCGGCCGGGCTCGACTGGAGCCGGCCGCCGCCGGTGGTCGGGGCCTGGTCTGGACCTTCGCCACCCTTGACGACCTGGCCCGGCACGACCAGCGGCCGTACGTGCTGGAGGCGCTGATCGACTCCGTGCGCTGCACCGCCGAGGCGGATGTGAGCTGTGTGGTGAAGCAGACCAGGCCCGCCGAGTGGGCGGTGTCGATGCGCAGCAAGGGCGCCGTGGACGTCAGTCGGGTCGCGGTGGCGCTCGGCGGTGGTGGGCACACGTTCGCGGCCGGGTTCACCGGTCGGGGCACGGTCGAGCAGGTGGTCGAGTCGATTCGCGGTCAGCTGGACGCGGCGCTGATCGGCTGACGCCGGCTTCGGCCGCCATCGATCCGTCGGTCTGGAAGATCAGGGTCAGCTCCGGGGAGTGTTGGTCTTCCCGCGTTCCGTGATACCGGGAAGAATTGCGGGATGGAGCAGCCGCACGACCTCACCGTGGAGGCCCCCCGCGCCTGGGACCGGCCCGCCGTCTCCGTTCCCGTCCTCGTCTGCCTGTCGCTCGTCGGTGGCCGGTTCGCGTCCTTCTCCACCGAGGCGAATCTGTTCACCCTCGGGACGGGTGGGGTGCTGATCTGGCTCGGTCTGAGCAACCGGGTGCCCCGCCGGCCGGCGCCGCGCCGGCTGGGCGCGGGGGCGGCCTGGTGGGCGGTGCCGGTGGTGGTCTTCGGGGTCTTCGAGGGCGTGACCTTCGTGCTGGCTGCCGGCGATGACTTCCCCACCTTCTCCCGGTTGGCCGATCCTCTCCTGGAGGATCAACTGACCCGGTCGGCAGCCTGGTTCGCCTGGTTGGCCGCCTTCTGGGGGCTGGTGCGGCGATGATGCGCGCGCTCGCGATCGGCGGCTTCGTCGCCGCCCTGGTCCTCTTCGCGGTGGTCGAGTGGATGGCCCGGCGGGAGGGGTCGCGGATCCCCACCCTCGGCGAGGTCTGCGCCTATGTGATGCGTTACGAGGTCGGTTCGGTGCCGGTGGGCCGGATCGGTCTGTTCGGGTTCTGGTGGTGGCTGGGCTGGCACTTCCTGGCTCGCTGAACCGGGCTGCCGACCGTCCAAATGGCGGGAACCGTAAGCAGTATGTGGACCTGAACGATAACTTGGGAGAGGGCCGGTGCCGCCTGGCGGTGCAGGTCATGGGCGGTGGTGCCACACCCCGTGCCGCCTCCCTCCAGGGTCGGATCGACCCGGGCTCACGCTGCCCAGTCGGCTGCTCCGGTAACCCCGGACCGCCGTGGGGCGCTCAGCAGGACCGCCCGTGAGGGCCGCCGCGTGTCGGCGGCTCACGCCCTGGGAAGAGGAGCGCCACCATGCCGAACAAGCCCAAGCCCGAGACCACCACCGACGACGCCCGCGAGCAGGCCCGCCGCGCGCTGCAGACGTCGATGGACACCCGTCAGTGACTCGTCTCCACCGGTGGTGACGCCGCCGGCACGCCGCGCCGACGACGTCACCGTCCGGCCACCAGTGCGGGGCGAGTCGTTCAGGACAGGAACGTGTCCAGGGCCGCCTCGATGGTGCCGGAGTCCGGCGTCGCGTACGCCCTCATGGTGGTCTTGTCGTACGAGATGAAACTCGGGCACCTGTTCGTCGGGGCGGTCACGGTGCCGCCGTCGCCGATCTTCTCGGCGGTCCTGGCCGCGTAGAAGGTCAGGGTGTAGCGCGACGAGACGTAGTCGACGGTGACCTGCTTCTCCGCCTTGTCCTTGTACTGACACTTCTTCGGGGCGCCCTGGCTGCCCTGGTCGAACTTCAGGCAGCCGACCACCGACACCTTCTGGTAGTCCGCGCCCTTGGCGTAGTAGGACTTGTCCGAGGGGACGTACGTCGACGACCAGGACGTCGGCCGGTCGGGGTTGTTCGAGAACGTGTAGGCCTTGGCGCCGGCCGGGCCGCTGTAGGGCGCCGCGTTCAGGATCGGGCTGCCCTCGCAGACGTTCGCCAGGTCGCTGGAGTAACGGGCGGTCATCGAGTTGTTGTTCGGTGGATCCGCCTGCCCCGGCGTGGGGACCGTCCCCGTGCCCGGCTTGCTGCCGGTGCCCGACGTGGGGGTGGAGGACGTGTCCCGGGCGGGCTCGTCGTCATCGTAGGCGAGCAGGATGCCGATCCCCGCGCCGCAGATGGCGAGTATGACGACCACCGCGCCGGCGACCAGCCCGATGATCAGGCCCTTGTTCGACTTGTCCGGCGCCGGCGCCAGTGGTGTGCCGTAGTACGGCTGGGGTGGTGGCTGTCCGTACGGCGGGTAGCCGCCCGGCTGCGGGGCCGGCGGGCCGCTCCAGGGGGTGACGTTCGGGTCGGGCGGAGGGTAACTGTCGCTCACTGTGATAAGGCCTATCGCTGTCGTGGTGCCCCCCGCGTGGGAGCCTCGGACAGGGTAGTGAGCGCCGCAAACCGGGGTGCCGGCGACATGGAGCGCAGCAGGGCCTCGATCCTCGGTGACGTCCGGGGAGCCGGTCGAGTGGTTGGCCCGTAAGTCGCCACCGACCTTGTGCTCCTTACCGCAGCCGTGCCAGGATCGGCGGCGATGAACCACGCCACCACCGCTCACCGCCCCGCCTCGCCTCGGCGGATCGCCGCGCTCGCCCTGCCGGCCCTCGTGGTGCTCGCCGCCGAGCCGCTGTACGTGCTGGTCGACACCGCAGTGGTCGGTCACCTCGGCCGGGTGCCGCTCGCCGCGCTCGCCGTCGGCGGCACGGTCATGACGCTCACCGCCTGGGTCGGCACCGTGGTCGCCTACGGCACCACCGGCCGCGCCGCCCGCCGCTTCGGCGCGGGTGATCGGGCCGCTGCGGTCGCCGAGGGCGTCCAGTCGTCCTGGTTGGCGTTCGGTGTCGGTCTGCTGATCGCTATCGGCATGCAGGTCGGCGGCGGCGCGCTCGCGCGTACCCTCGCCGGTGGTGGTGGCGAGGTCGCCGACGCCGCCGCCCAGTGGTTGCGGATCGCGGCCCTCGGCGCCCCCGGTCTGCTGCTCGCCGCCGCCGGCAACGGCTGGCTGCGCGGCGTGCAGGACACTCGCCGCCCCCTGTACTTCGTGCTCGGCCCCAACCTGCTCTCCGCGCTGCTCTGCCCGCTGCTGGTCTATCCCGGCGGGCTGGGTCTGGTCGGCTCGGCCGTGGCGAACGTCGTCGCGCAGACGCTCTGCGGGGTGCTCTTCGCCGCCGCCCTGGTCGGCGAGCGGGTGTCGCTGCGACCCCAACCTCGCGTGATCCGCCAACAACTGGTGCTCAGCCGGGACCTGCTGATCCGTGGGCTGGCGTTCCAGGCCAGCTTCCTGTCCGCGACCGCCGTCGCCGCCCGCTTCGGCGCCGCCGCCGTGGGTGCCCACCAGATCGCCCTGCAACTCTGGTTCTTCACCGCGCTGGTGCTCGACGCCCTCGCCATCGCCGCGCAGTCCCTGGTCGGGGCCGCGCTCGGCGCCGGCGACGATGCGGGTGCGCGGGCGCTCGCCCGCCGGGTCGGGCTGCTCGGCGGCGTCTGCGGCGTGGGCTTCGCGCTGCTCGTCGCCGCCGGCGCGGGCGTGGTGCCGTCGTGGTTCAGCTCCGATGCGGGGGTACGCGAGCAGGCCATGGTGGCCTGGCCGTGGTTCGTCGTCATGCTGCCGCTGGCCGGGGTGGTGTTCGCCCTCGACGGCGTGCTGATCGGCGCCGGCGACGTGCGTTACCTGCGCAACCTCACCATCGTGGCGGCTCTCGGCGGCTTCCTGCCGGCCATCTGGCTGGCGTACGCGCTCGACCTCGGGCTGGGCGGCATCTGGGCCGGGCTCACAGTGTTCGTGGTGATCCGGCTGGTCGCCCTGCTGCTGCGACTGCGCAACGGCAGGTGGGCGGTGACCGGCGCGGTCCGCTGACCGGTCGCCGGGGCCCGCCGGTCAGCAGCGCACGGTGGTCGGCGCGGGCGCGCCAAGGTCGAAGATGGTGCCCGGGTCACCAGCGGGTATCCGCTTCCCGTGCAGGGCAGCCAACCAGTACTGCTCGCGGACCCAGCCGTCCCGCAGTTGAGCGCAGTCCGCGTTCCAGGTGATGGCCTCCGCTGAACCGAGCCACAGACCTTTGGAGGACGCCTGCACGTCGTCCGGGTGCGGCACCTGCCAGACCACCCGGTCGCGGAGTGCCACCACAGCGGCTCCGGCGGGGGCCCGCGGGTCCACGTTGAACGGGTACGCCCACACGAACTCCGTGGAAACCTCCAACAGTCGGATCCCCTTCTCCTCGGTGGTGGCCCGGTAACTGATCCGGCCGGCGGCTCGCGCGCCGGGCTGCCACTGCGACGGCGACGCCATCCGGGTCGCGTATCGAAGGAAGCTGTTGCTGGTGAAGTCCGGCCGGAGCCGCTCGCGGGCGTCCGGGGCGAGCAGCGCCAGGAACGGCTCGGGATCACCCATCAACATCGAGGTGTCGAGCCGGCTCTTGATCAACGCCTTGCGTACCGACTCCAGTGCGGTCCGCACCTGGGTCGCTGTGAACGGCCCGGTGGCCTTGGCCGCCGGCATCCGCACGCCCTCCTCACCCGGCGCGAAGGAGGCCGCTGGCGACCCGGCAAACAGGTCGCGTGGCTCGCCGACCCTGCTCACCGGCGGGGTGCGACTCGCCGTGGGGCTCGCCGAGGCGGATGCGGAGACACCATCGGCAACTCGACCGACCAACACCACCCCGCCGACGACCATCAGCACGGTCAGCACCAGGCCGAAGCCGAGCAGTAGCGCCCCGTTGTGCCGGGCCGAGAAGAAGCGGACCCGGTCCCACCCGGTGGGCTGGTGCTCGGTCTGCGGTGCCCGCAGCCAGTCCGGTAGCTGCACCGGGTTGACCTGCGCCACCGCGGCGGGCGGCGGTGGTGGGTCGACCGGGTCCGTCGGTGTGGTGCTCTCCATGGTTCCTCCGTCAGTATTCGCCGCTGGTGGCCAGCGCGAGCAGGTAGTAGGTGCCGGTCACCAGGGCGGTCCCGAGGACGACTGCCACGACGAACGACAGCACGGCGACGAGGTGCGGATGCGACTCGCTCCATCTGCTCCGGCCGCGCCAGTGCCACACCGCCCGGCGGGCGGCCCGGAGCGCCGGCCGGCCCTCGATCAGGTCGTCGACGTAGCGCGCCGGGGTCCGCCGCTTCGGCGTCGGCTGCCGCATCCACTGCGGTAGGTCGACGCGAGCGCGGTGCTCGTGGCCGGGAGGTCGGTCGGAGGTCATCGGCGGTCCTGGTCCCTTGGCGACGGCATCGGGCGGATGATCTTCGCATCCATGACGGTCGGTCGGCTGCCCCACTCGACCTTCCGTCGAAATGGACGCCCCCTCCCGACAGGCCGGCTCAGACCCCGTGAGTGGAGGCTGCGGTCACGACGGGCCTGCCCACGCACTGCGGGGTGGGTGGCATCTGGCAGGCTTGGCCGACGTGAGCACCGATGGTCTGATCGTGGTCGACAAGCCCGGCGGCATGACGTCGCACGACGTGGTGGCGCGCATCCGCCGACTGGCGAAGACCCGACGGGTCGGGCACGGCGGCACCCTCGACCCGATGGCGACCGGCGTGCTGGTGATCGGTGTCGGCCGGGCCACCCGGCTGCTGACCTACGTGATCGGCGCGGGCAAGAGCTACACCGGCACCATCCGGCTCGGCCAGACCACAGTCACCGACGACGCCGAGGGCGACGTGACCGCCACCGTGCCGGCCGGGCAGGTCACCGACGACGCGATCCGGTCGGCGCTGGCCGGGCTGAGCGGCGAGGTCGACCAGGTGCCGAGCGCGGTCAGCGCCATCAAGATCGACGGACAGCGGGCGTACAAGCGGGTCCGCGACGGGGAGAGCGTCGAGCTGCCGGCGCGGCGGGTCACCATCTCCCGGTTGGAGGTGCTGGCGATCCGTCGCACCGAGCCGGACGTGGTGGACGTGGACGTGGACGTGACCTGCTCCTCCGGCACGTACATCCGGGCCATCGCCCGGGACGCCGGCCTGGCGCTCGGCGTCGGCGGGCACCTCACGGCGCTGCGGCGCACCGCTGTGGGTGGCTTCACCCTCGCCGAGGCGGCGACGCTCGACGAGTTGGAGCAGCGCGCCCCGGACGTGGTGAACCTGCCACTGGACGCGGCGGCCGACCGGTTCTTCGCCCGTCGGGAGGCCACGCCGGACGAGGCCCGGGTGCTCGCCCACGGTGGGCCACTGGACCCGACCGGCCTCACCGGGCCGTACGCCGTCTTCGGGCCGGCCGGCGGCCTGATCGCTATCGTCAGCGAGCGGGACGGACGGGCCCGCGCGGAGATCGTGCTCGCACCGGCCTGACAGCGCAGCGCAGGTCCGCCGGCCCGCAGCCGGCGGTGTCGACCCGCCGGCCGGCGGGACAGCAGAGAGGAACGGCATGCAGCGGTGGCGGGGCTACGACGCGGCGCCCGGCGGGTGGGGACGCTCGGTGGTCACCATCGGCGTCTTCGACGGCGTGCACAAGGGGCACCAGGCGACGATCGGGCACACCGTGGCCCGGGCCCGCGAGTTGGGAGTGCGGTCGGTGGTGGTCACCTTCGACCCGCACCCGGCCGAGGTGGTCCGCCCCGGTTCGCACCCGGCGGTGCTCACCGAGCCGGCCCGTAAGGCCGAGCTGATCGAGGCGCTCGGCGTGGACGTGCTCTGCGTGGTGCCGTTCACCCCGGAGTTCTCCCGGGTACCGGCCGAGCAGTTCGTGCACGACGTCCTGGTCGAGCACCTGCACGCAGCGTTGGTGGTGGTCGGCAGCAACTTCCGCTTCGGGCACCGGGCCGCCGGCGACGTGGCGTTGCTGGAACGGCTCGGTCAGACGTTCGGCTTCGGCGTGGAGGGCGGCCCGCTGGTCGCCGAGGCCGGCACCGTCTTCTCCTCCACCTACATCCGATCCTGCGTGGACGCGGGTGACGTGGGCGCGGCAGCCGCGGCGCTGGGCCGCCCACACCGGGTGGAGGGCGTCGTGGTCCGCGGCGACCAGCGGGGCCGGGAGCTGGGCTTCCCCACCGCCAACCTGCTCTGCCACCGGTACGCGGCGGTGCCCGCCGACGGCGTGTACGCGGCCCGGCTGATCCGCCGCGGTCAGCACGAACCGCTGCTGGCGGCAGTGTCGGTCGGCACCAACCCGACCTTCTCCGGCCGGGAGCGGCGGGTCGAGGCGTACGCGCTGGACTTCTCCGGCGACCTGTACGGCGAGCGGCTGGCCCTGGACTTCGTGGCGCACCTGCGTGGTCAGATCCGGTACGACTCGATCGAGCCGCTGATCGCCCAGATGAATCAGGACGTCGAGCGCACCCGGCGCGTACTGGCCTGATCGTGGCGGGGTGACGGGCCGCCACCGAGGCCCTTCGCCGGGTGTTACCGGCGAGTGCTGGTAGTCTTGCCGGGACGTCGGGTGACCGGCGTGGGGCCTCGCGTGCCTGCTCGACGCCGCGGGTGCGAGGTACCGGTCCGTTCCCGGTCCATCGGGACGACGGACACCCACTTGATCAACCCATCGAAACAGGGAGAACATGGCGCTCGATCAGGAAGCCAAGGCCAGCATCCGCGCGGAGTACGCGACCGCCGAGGGCGACACCGGTTCGCCGGAGGTCCAGGTCGCGGTCCTCACCAAGCGGATCGCCGAGCTGACCGAGCACCTGAAGGTGCACAAGCACGACCACCACAGCCGCCGTGGGCTGCTGCTGCTGGTCGGCCGGCGCCGTCGGTTGCTCAACTACGTCCAGAAGAAGGACATTGCCCGCTACCGGTCGCTCATCGAGCGGCTCGGTCTGCGCCGGTGACGTGACGGGGGAGTGGCCGGACGGCCGCTCCCCCGTACCGCGTCCCACCTGAGGAAACACGGGCCGCGCGACCACCCGAGAGGGAGCCGGTCAGCGTACCGGTCTCCGGTAGTGGCCCCCGGGAACCCCGGCATCATGCCGGCCACCCGGGCGCTTCGATCGAAGACCGGCCGGCTGAGCAGCTCCCCGATGTCGTGGGCCCACGACGCGAAGGAGCACGACAGCACATGACCGAGACCAAACTCGGCACCGAATCCCGCACCGCCGTGATCGACAACGGGTCCTTCGGCACCCGCGAGATCACCTTCTCCACCGGTCGGCTGGCTCGCCAGGCCGCCGGTTCCGTCATCGCCCAGCTGGGCGAGACGGTTGTTCTCTCCGCCACGACCGCCGGTAAGCACCCGAAGGAGCAGTTCGACTTCTTCCCGCTGACCGTCGACGTCGAGGAGCGGATGTACGCCGCGGGCCGCATCCCCGGCTCGTTCTTCCGCCGTGAGGGTCGGCCCAGCGAGGACGCGATCCTCACCTGCCGGCTGATCGACCGGCCGCTGCGCCCGTCCTTCGTCAAGGGCCTGCGCAACGAGGTCCAGGTCGTCGAGACCATCCTCGCGCTCGACCCGCAGCACCCGTACGACGTCGTGGCGATCAACGCCGCCTCGATGTCGACCAAGCTCTCCGGCCTGCCGTTCTCCGGCCCGATCGGGGCGACCCGCGTCGCCCACATCGACGGCCAGTGGGTCGCCTTCCCGACCCTGGAGGAGCTGGCTCGCGCCACCTTCGACATGGTCGTGGCCGGCCGCACGCTCGAGGACGGCGACGTCGCGATCATGATGGTCGAGGCCGAGGCCACCCCGAACGCCGTCGCCCTCATCTCGGCCGGTGCCACCGCCCCGACCGAGGAGGTCGTCGCCAGCGGCCTGGAGGCCGCCAAGCCGGCGATCCGTGAGCTGTGCCGCGCGCAGAGCGAGCTGGCCGAGGTCGCCGCGAAGCCGGTCACCGAGTTCCCGGTCTTCCTGGACTACCAGGACGACGTGTACGACGCCGTCTCCGAGCTGGCCCGCGCCGACGTGGCCGAGGCGATCACCATCGCCGGCAAGGCCGACCGCGAGGAGGCCCTGGACCGGGTCAAGGCCCGGGTTGCCGAAGAGCTGGGCGCTCGGTTCGAGGGTCGGGAGAAGGAGCTCAGCGCTGCCTTCCGGTCGCTGACCAAGTCCGAGGTGCGCAACCGCGTGCTGCGCGAGCAGGTCCGCATGGACGGGCGTGGTCCGCGCGACATCCGTTCGCTGACCGCCGAGGTCGGCGTGCTGCCCCGGGTGCACGGTTCGGCGCTGTTCGAGCGGGGCGAGACCCAGATCCTGGGCGTCACCACGCTGAACATGCTCCGCATGGAGCAGATGGTGGACACGCTGTCCCCCGAGAACCGTAAGCGCTACATGCACAACTACAACTTCCCGCCGTACTCGACCGGTGAGACCGGCCGGGTCGGCTCGCCGAAGCGTCGCGAGATCGGCCACGGCGCCCTCGCCGAGCGCGCGCTGATCCCGGTGCTGCCGTCGCGCGAGGAGTTCCCGTACGCCATCCGGCAGGTGTCGGAGGCGCTCGGCTCCAACGGCTCCACCTCGATGGGTTCGGTCTGCGCGTCGACGCTGGGCCTGCTCTCCGCTGGCGTCCCGCTGAAGGCGCCGGTCGCCGGCATCGCGATGGGGCTCATCTCCGACGAGGTGGACGGCAAGACCCAGTACGTGACGCTGACCGACATCCTCGGTGCCGAGGACGCGTTCGGTGACATGGACTTCAAGGTCGCCGGCACGCCGGAGTTCGTCACCGCGCTCCAGCTCGACACCAAGCTCAACGGCATCCCGTCGGACGTGCTGGCCGCCGCGTTGCAGCAGGCGAACGAGGCCCGGCAGGTCATCCTCGGGGTCATGAAGGCGGCGATCGAGGCTCCGGCCGAGATGTCCGACTACGCGCCGCGGGTCACCACCGTCAAGATCCCGGTGGACAAGATCGGCATGGTGATCGGCCCGAAGGGGCAGACCATCAACGCGATCCAGGACGAGACCGGCGCCGAGATCTCCATCGAGGACGACGGCACGATCTACGTCGGCGCCACCAACGGCCCGTCGGCCCAGGCGGCTGTCGACCGGATCAACGGCATCGCCAACCCGACGCTGCCGAAGCAGGGCGAGCGGTTCCTCGGCACTGTGGTCAAGACCGCCGCGTTCGGCGCGTTCGTCTCGCTCCTGCCGGGCCGTGACGGCCTGCTGCACATCTCCAAGGTGGGCGACGGCAAGCGGGTCGAGCGCGTTGAGGACTTCCTCAACGTCGGTGACCGGGTCGAGGTCGAGATCGCGGACATCGACGCCCGCGGCAAGATCTACCTCGACAAGGTCCGCCCGGAGGGCACCGAGGCTCCGGCCGCCGGTGAGGCCGCCGCTGGCGACCGGCCGGCTGGTCGGGACCGGGGCGACCGGGCTCCGCGTGACCGCGGCGACCGTGAGCGTGGCGGCGACCGTGGCGGTCGTGGCCCGGAGCGCGGCGGCGAGGGCGGCAACGGCGGCGGCGGCGAGGGTGGCGAGGGCGGCGAGCGTCCGCGCCGTCGGACCCGGCACAGCTGACCGTCGTACAACGCATCACCCACCCCTCGTCGAACCGGGAGCAAGTCGTGAGTCGGGCCATCAGCGCGCCGTTTCCACCGGATCGACGGGGGGTGGCCCCGTCTCGGGACACCGGGGCGGGCCGCTCCGGCGGCACCGCCCGCGCGGTGACCCGGACGCTCAGCGACGACCCGCTGGGCGGCACGGTACGTCGTACCGTGCTGCCCAGCGGTCTGCGCGTCCTCACCGAGGCGATTCCGGCGATGCGCAGCGTCTCGTTCGGCATCTGGGTGGCGGTCGGCTCGCGGGACGAGACCGGCCCGCAGGCCGGTGCCGCGCACTTCCTCGAGCACCTGCTCTTCAAGGGCACCCACAAGCGCACCGCACTGGAGATCTCCTCGCAGATCGAGGCGGTGGGTGGCGAGACCAACGCCTTCACCACGAAGGAATACACCTGCTACTACGCCCGCGTGCTGGACGAGGACCTACCGCTGGCGATCGACGTGATGTGCGACCTGGTCGCCGACTCGCTGTTGGAGCCGGCCGACGTCGAGACCGAGCGTGGCGTGATCCTGGAGGAGATCGCCATGCACGACGACGAGCCGGGTGACGAGGTGCACGACCTCTTCGTCCAGGCCGTCTACGGCGATCACCCGTTGGGCCGGCTGATCTCCGGCACCGCGGAGACCGTCACCCCGATGACCCGGCGGCAGATCCAGACCTTCTACCGGGGTCGCTACACCGCGCCGCAGATCGTCATCGCCGCCGCCGGCAACCTCGACCATGCCGCGGTGGTCAAGCTGGTCCGTCAGGCCGTGCGCGGCACCCCGCTGGACAGCGACCCGGCCAGCCCGGCGCCGCACCGCGCGGCGACCCCGGCGGTACGCACCAAGCCGGTGACCACTGTGGTGGAGCCGAAGGAGACCGAGCAGGCACACGTCATCCTCGGTTGCCCCGGGATCGACCGGCTCGACGACCGGCGGTTCGCCCTCGGGGTGCTCAACAACGTGCTCGGCGGCGGCATGTCCAGCCGCCTGTTCCAGGAGATCCGCGAGCAGCGTGGCCTCGCGTACTCGGTCTACTCCTACGCCAGCCAGTACGCCGACACCGGCCTGTTCGCCGTCTACGCCGGGTGCGCGCCGGGCAAGGTCGACGAGGTGCTGGCCCTGACCCGCGCCGAGCTGGCCCGGGTGGCCGCCGACGGGTTGACCGAGGCCGAGGTGGCCCGGGGCAAGGGGATGAGCAAGGGCTCGTTCGTGCTCGGCCTGGAGGACACCGGTTCCCGGATGAGCCGGCTGGCCAAGGGTGAGCTGCTCTACGGCGACCTGATGCCGGTCGACGAGCTGCTCCGCCGGGTCGACGAGGTCACCGTGGAGGACGTGAACGTCCTCGCCGCCGAGCTGCTCAGCCGGCCGATGTCGCTGGCCGTGGTGGGCCCGTTCGGCGCCGGCGACTTCGCGGTCTGAGGTCTGCCGCTCGGCCCGGTCGAGGTGCCCCGGTCTGGCGTCCCGGCCGGTGGAGCACAGCCGATCCGGCCGGAAGGGCCCGTCCCGATTGGGATAGGTTGTGCCCCGTGACTGACGAGCAGGGAAAGACCCCGGCCCAGCAGCTGCGGGTCGGCGTGTTTGGTGCGCGCGGCCGGATGGGCGTCGAGGTCTGCAAGGCGATCGACGCCGCCGCCGATCTCACCCTGACCGCGGCGATCGACCAGGGCGACAGCCGCTCCGCCGTCTCCACCGCCGAGGTGGTCGTCGACTTCACCACCCCGGACGTCGTCATGGACAACCTCCAGTGGTGCATCGAGCAGGGCATCAGCGCTGTGGTCGGCACTACCGGCTTCACGGAGCAGCGGCTGGAGCAGGTGCGCGGCTGGCTGGCCGACAAGCCCGAGGTGGGCGTGGTCATCGCCCCGAACTTCGGTATCGGCGCGGTGCTGATGATGCAGTTCGCCGCGCGGGCCGCCCGACACTTCGAGTCCGTCGAGATCATCGAGCAGCACCACCCGCGCAAGCTGGACGCCCCGAGCGGCACCGCCACCCACACCGCCCGGCAGATCGCCAGGGCCCGCGCCGAGGCCGGGCTCGGCCCGGTCCCGGACGCCACGAAGGACGAGGTGCCGGGTGCGCGCGGCGCCGAGATCGACGGGGTACGCGTGCACGCGGTGCGCGCCACCGGTCTGGTCGCCCACCAGGAGGTGCTGTTCGGCGGCACCGGCGAGACGCTGACCATCCGGCACGACTCGTACGACCGGGTGTCGTTCATGCCGGGTGTGCTGCTGGCCGTCCGCGCGGTGCGCAACCGCCCCGGCCTCACCGTCGGCCTGGACGCCCTGCTCGACTGACCGGCCCCTCTTCCGCGTCCGCCCGCCGACCAGCCCACAACACCGCCCAGCGCAGTATTCCGTTCCGCGCTGACGGAAAGTGTCCAAGATCTACGGGCGCGGGCCGGGTAGCATCCGCCGGATGATCGATGCGGGACACCTGGACCGGGCCGGGCGGCGAGTCACGCTGCGGCCGGTCGACGACGACAACTGGCGGGCGGTGGCCGACGTCGCCCCGCGTGACGACCAGCGCCGGTTCGTGGCCGCGCTGGGCGCGCGCTATCTGCTGCTCAGCATGCGCTCCGAGGTGTGGAACTCGCTGGCCGTGTACGCCGACGAGACCGTCGTCGGCCACGTCATGTGGGGCGTGGACGACGACGGCTCGCACTGGATCGGCGGAATGCTGATCGACGCGGCCGAGCAGGCCCAGGGCGTTGGCCGGGCCACCGTGCAGACGCTGGCCCCCTGGCTGGCGGCCCGGGCCGGCAACCCCCCGGTCCGCCTGTCGTACCACCCCGACAACACCAGAGCCGCAGCCCTCTACACCTCCGTGGGCTTCCACCCCACCGGTGCCATGGACGACGACGAACTGATCGCCGAACGAACCCCCTGAACCCCGCGATCTTGCACTTTCTGTCGCGGAACAAGGCGCATCTCCCGCATTTCAACAACCGAAACCGCTAGATCGCCGGGCTGTTGGGTCTGACCCGCGTCGGGGCCGCCACAGCGGTTCACTCGGCCGGTACCTTCTCGGTCGGCACGCCCACGTGCAGGCGCACCTGAGGCACCAGCATGTCGTCGACGTCCAGCGCCCGGGCCGCGCCGTCGGGCTCCCACCCGGTGCTGGTCAGGAACTTGCGGGTCGCCTCGTCACCGTCGAACGCCCAGGCCACCGCCCGACTCATCCCGTCCTCCCGCCACAGGTCGACGGTGGCCGCGAGCAGTCGACTGCCGTGCCCGCGCCGGCCCCACCGCGGCTCCACCAGCAGGTCGGTCACCGCCGCCACGTCCGGGCCGAGCGCGTCGGCCGGCTCACCCGGGGCCAACGCCTCGGCGTCGGCCGGGCCGGAGGCGGCGAACCCCACCAGATACGATTGCTCGGCCTGTTCGACGGCGACCAGCACCCGGTGCGCGCCCGAGGGCGGCTCCAGCACCGCGGCGCTCCACCGCCGGGCGAGGAACGCCTCGTCCAGGTTGTCGAGCACATGCCGAGGCAGGATCCGGCGGTACGCGACCCGCCAGGTCGCGAGTTGGATGCGTGCGATCTCGCCGGCGTCCTCGGGACGCGCCGGGCGGACGTACCCGAGAGCCATGGGACGGAAGCCTACGCAGGGCGAGGGAGACGACGGTGGCGCAGGGTGCCAACAGGACGACCGCGCAGGTCGTCGGGGTGGTGGTGCTCGCCGCGGCGGTCACCGGGTTCCTCGCCGTCGCCGCCGTCCGGCACGGGTTCTTCGACCTGAAGGTCTACTACGGCGCGTTGACCTGGTGGGTGCACGACGGCGGGGAGATCTACGACTACCTCAAGCCGGGCACCCAGTACGGCTTCACCTATCCGCCGTTCGCCGCGCTGGTCATGCTGCCGATGGCGTACCTGCCGTGGACGGCCGCGATCGTGGTGAGCGTGCTCGCCAGCGTGGCCACCACCACCGTGCTGATCTGGTGGCTGGTCGACCCGATCGCCCGCCGCGCCGGCTGGACCCGGTGGTTCGCCCTCGCCGTGGCGCTCTGCCTGGCCGCCGCGTTCGAACCGATGCGGGAGACGGTCAACTTCGGCCAGGTCAACACGCTGCTGCTCTTCCTGGTGGCGGTGGACCTGCTGCGGCTGCTGCCGGCCGGCAACCGGTGGACGGGGGTGGGCATCGGCCTCGCCACGGCGATCAAACTGACCCCTGGCGTGTTCATCGTCTACCTGCTGGTGACCGGGCGGTGGCGGGCGGCGCTCACCGCCAGCGGCACCGCCGCCGGGGTGTCGCTGCTGGCCGCCGCGCTCTTCCCGGACGCCTCGCGGGAGTTCTGGACCGAGGCGCTGTGGAACACCGGACGGGTGGGCGAGTTGGCCTTCGTCTCCAACCAGTCGCTGCGCGGGGTGGTCGCCCGGCTCGACCCGGAGCACCCGAGCACCCTGCTGTGGCTGGTGCTGGTGCTCGGCACCCTGGCGCTCTGGGCCTGGCGGTCCCGGGCCGCCGTCGCGGCCGGCGACGAGGCGACCGGCCTGGCGCTGACCGGCGCGGTGATGTGCCTCGTCAGCCCGGTCACCTGGGTGCACCACCTGGTCTGGCTGCTGCCCGCGTTGATCCTGCTGGTCGACAACGCGCTGGCCGCGCCGGCCGGCCGCCGACGGCAGGTCCTGCTGCTCGCCGCGACCATCGGGTACGCGTTGCTGATCAGCCGGACCGTCTGGCTCTGGGAGAAGGACTTCACCGGCGTCGACGGCTTCCTGGGCAGCAACGCCTACGTGTGGGTCAGTCTGGCGCTGCTGGCCTTCCTGCCGATCCGCCGGTGGCTGACCCCGAACGGGTCAGCGGTCGAGACGTCCGGCGTACCGCAGCTCGACCAGCCCGACCGGCGCGCCCCCACCGGCCAGCGGCACCTGGTAGGTCGACCGCTCACCGTCCGCTGACAGGCCGGCGCGCTCGCAGAACCGCCGGGCCCGCCGGTTGTCCGCCAGCACCCACGCCCGGTAGCCGGCCCAGCCCCGCTCGGTGAGCCCGCTGCGGGCGGCGTCCAGCAACGCCGCAGCGGTCCCGTCACCCCAGTGGGCCGGCTCCACGTAGAGCGCCACCACCTCGCCGACCGTCGGGTCCAGGTCGTCCCGGTCCTGGTTGCGGCGGTACGGCCCGAAGGTGGTGAAGCCCACGACCAACCCGCCCACCTCGGCGAGCAGGGTGATGAACGGGTGCTCCGGATCGGCGGTGCCGACGTCGCGACGACGCTGCGCCCAGGCCACCACGTTGAGCCGCCCCAGCACCTCGTCGGGCATGAAGCCGGCGTAGCCCGCCTGCCAGCCGTGCACGTGTACCCGGGCGACCGCCTCGGCGTCGTCCGGCTCCTCCCGACGGATGGTCAGCATTGCACCGTTCTATGCCCCGTTGGTCGTCGCGTCCAGCTTCCCGCACCGGCGTCGTACCGATGAATTAAGGTCGCCGACGATGATCGCACCGGAATCGCTCTCGCTCGCCCAGGCCCGCCGCGTGGCGCTCGCCGCCCAGGGCTTCGCCGACCCGGCGCCCACTGGCGTGCCCACCCGCCGGCACCTGCGTCGCGTGCTGGGTCGGGTCGGGCTGATCCAGATGGACTCGGTCAACGTGCTGCAACGGGCGCACTACCTGCCGCTCTACAGCCGGCTCGGGCCCTACCCGACCACGTTGCTCGACCAGGCCGCCTACCGGCGCCCCCGTGAGCTGTTCGAATACTGGGGCCATGAGGCGTCGCTGGTCCCGGTGGAGCTGCACCCGATGCTGCGCTGGCGGATGGCCAGGGCGCACAGCGAATCCTGGGGCGGCATGCGGCGGATCGCCCAGGAGCAGCCGGAGCTGGTCGCCTGGGTCCGGGACGAGGTGGCCGTCCGGGGGCCGCTGACCGCCGCCGAGATCGAGCACGACGCGCCCCGGGAGACCGGCAACTGGGGTTGGAACTGGTCGGCTGTCAAGCGAGCGTTGGAGTTCCTGTTCTGGGCCGGGGAGGTGGCCGCCGCCGAGCGCAGCACCTCCTTCGCCCGCCGCTACGACCTGCCCGAGCGGGTGCTGCCCGCGAGGGTGCTGGCCGCGCCCACCCCGACCGACGCCGAGGCGTACCGGACGCTGGTGGCCCTCGCCGCGCGGTCCCTAGGGGTCGCCGCCGAGCCGGAGCTGCGCGACTACTTCCGGTTACCGCTGGCCGGCGCCCGACAGGCCGTCGCGGAGCTGGCCGAGGCCGGTGAGCTGGTGCCGGTCACCGTGGCGGGCTGGCGACAGCCGGCCTGGCTGCACACGTCCGCCCGGCTGCCCCGCTGGGTGCGGGGCAACACACTGGTCAGCCCCTTCGACCCGCTGATCTGGGAACGGGCCCGCACCGAGCGGCTGTTCGACTTCAGCTACCGGATCGAGATCTACGTCCCGGCGCCACAGCGGGTCTACGGCTATTACGTGTTGCCGTTCCTGCAGGGCGACCGGTTCACCGCCCGGGTCGACCTGAAGGCCGATCGGAAGGCCGGGGTGCTGCTGGTGCCGGCCGCCTGGCTCGAACCCGGCGCCGACCCGGGGGAGACCGCGGTCGCGCTCGCCGCCGAGCTGTACCGCCTCGCCGGCTGGCTCGGCCTGGACGCGGTGGCCCCGCCGGCAGCCGGCGATCTGGCCGGTCCGCTCACCGCCGCGTTGGCCGGCGTCTCCGGTGTACCGTGAGCGCGTGACGAGCGCTCCCGGACCGGTCGACCAGCCGCACCCAGCCCCCGGCGCGGTCCACACGGCGCCGGCCGACGGTGACACGGCTCCCGGTGGCCTCAATTACGGTGGCGCGGGTCCGGAGGGTTGGCCGACGACACCGCCGGGTGGCTACCCGGCGCCTGAGCCGGACCGGCTCACCCGGTTCGTGCTGCGGCTCTACGAGCGTTCCCCGCGCTGGGCGGTGCCGCTGGCCGCGGTCGGCTGCGTCGCCGTCGGCATGAGCTACGCGCTGCTCAGCAACCCGACCTACGCCGACCCGGACGCCGCGCCCACCTGTCTGCTCAAGTTGACCACCGGGCTGGACTGCCCGGGCTGTGGTGGCACCCGAGCGCTCTGGTACGTGCTGCACGGCGACCTGCCGGCCGCCGCCCGGCACCACTTCCTGTTCGTCTTCGCGTTGCCGTTCCTCGCGTACCTCTTCGTGGCCTGGGCGGGGAACCAGGCGTTCGGGTGGCGACTGCCCGAGCTGCGGATCAGCTCGAAGGTCATCGGCGGTTTCCTGGCCGCGTGGCTGGCCTTCTCGGTGCTTCGCAACCTGCCCTGGGCGCCGTTCACCTCGCTCTACGTCTGACCGCCCCGCCCCGCCCCGCCCCGCCCGCCCCGCCTCGCCCCGCTGTGCTGCCGTCTGACGCGCCGCTGCCTGGCGCGCCAGTGCGCGACCTGCCGCCGCCCGACGGGCCGGTGCCCGGGTGCGACCGGCATGCGTTGTTCGAGCGTCCTTTGGAGCTGATTCGTTTACGACATCACGGGCCTCCTCCGGCGCCCACCCGAGTCCGGGGCGCACGACGGCCGACGTACCTGGCCCCGAGAGCGCGCTCGATCCTGGATGTAAGAGCGCGCTCGATCCTGGATGTAGTGGAGTCGGGCGCGATCGATGCCACTACATCCAGGATGTTGCCTGATCTTGCGGGTGCAGCGGCTGCCGAACCGCCCGGGCCCCGGTCGCTCGGGCCCCGGTCGCTCGGGCCTCGGTCGCCGGCTCGGGCGGCCCACCCGCCGGGGGTGATGTCGCCAACGATTCAGCTCCAAAGGACGCCGATGGATCTGTCCGCCCCGGCCCCGACGACGATCCCCGGCACCCGGCACCCGGCACCCGGCACCCGGCCGACGCCCCCAGGCTGTCGGCCTGGTGCGTCGGCGGGTTCGGCGCTGGCTGAGTGATCGACATTGCACGGGGCGCGCCTGAGTTGGGTCGGGCGGCACCCCACCACTAAAGTCCCAGGAATGCCGGACATGGTGCAGCCCCAGGTCAAGTTGATCGCGTGGACCCAATTCGCGGCCCCGGACGACGTGCCGTGGTCGACCGACGCGGAGGGCGGCCAGGCGCTCGCCGAGTTCGCCGGTCGGGCCTGCTACCAGTCGTGGAAGAAGCCGAACCCGGCGACCGCCACCAACGCCGGCTACCTGGCGCACATCCTCGAAGTGGGCCACCTGAGCGTGCTGGAGCACGGGTCGGTCACCTTCTACTTCACCGGGGTGTCCCGCTCCTTCACCCACGAGCTGATCCGGCACCGGCACTTCTCGTACTCCCAGCTGTCGCAGCGTTACGTCCCGGAGCGGGACGCGGCCATGGTCGAGCCGGCCGTCATCGCCGACGACCCGGAGCTGCACAAGAAGTTCGTGGAGGCCGCCGAGGCGAGCGTTCGGGCGTACACCGAGTTGCTGGAGGGCCTCGAGCAGCGCTTCTCCGACGAGCCCAACCCGACGCTGCGCCGCAAGCAGGCCCGGCAGGCGGCCCGCGCGGTGCTGCCCAACGCCACCGAGACCCGGATCGTGGTCTCCGGCAACTACCGGGCCTGGCGGCACTTCGTGGCGATGCGGGCCACCGAGCACGCCGACGTGGAGATCCGTGAGCTGGCCGTGGAGTGCCTGCGCCAGCTCCAGGGGGTCGCCCCGAACGTGTTCGCCGACTTCGTGATCACCACCCTGCCGGACGGCACCGAAGTGGCGGCCAGCCCGCACGAGGCGTCCTGAGCCCTTCCCCGGCGGGCCTCGGCTGGTCGTCCGCTAGGTTGGAGGGTATGACGCACGACCACCTCGACGCCGCGGCCCGACCGGCGTCCCGCCCGTTCGGCCGGCTGCTCACAGCCATGGTGAGCCCGTTCGCCCCCGACGGTTCCCTCGATCTCGACGGCGCCGCCCGGCTGGCGAGCCACCTGGTCGACGAGCAGGGCAACGACGCGCTGGTGGTCAATGGCACCACCGGCGAGTCGCCGACCACCACCGACGTGGAGAAGGAACACCTGATCCGAGCCGTGGTGGAGGCCGTCGGTGACCGCGCCAAGGTGGTCGCGGGCGTTGGCACCAACGACACCCGGCACACCATCGAGCTGGCCGCCGCCGCCGAGAAGGCGGGTGCGCACGGCCTGCTGGTGGTCACCCCGTACTACAACAAGCCGCCGCAGAGCGGGTTGCTGCGACACTTCACAGCGGTGGCCGACGCCACCGGCCTGCCGGTGATGCTCTATGACATTCCGCACCGCTCCGGCGTGCCGATCGACACCGAGACGTTGGTCCGGCTCGCCGAACACGGCCGGATCGTCGCGGTCAAGGACGCCAAGGGCGACCTGACCGCCACCAGCTGGGTCACCAGCCGGACCACCCTCGCCTTCTACAGCGGCGAGGACGCCCTCACCCTGCCGGCGCTGGCCGTCGGGTGCGTGGGCGTGGTCGGCACCTCGACGCATTTCACCGGGGCGCTGACCGCACAGATGATCGAGGCGTACGACGCGGGGGACATGCCGACCGCGCTGGCCCTGCACCGGCGGCTGCTGCCGCTGTTCACCGGCATCTTCCGTACCCAGGGCACCATCCTGGTGAAGGCGGGCCTGGCGTCGCTGGGCCTGCCGGCCGGCCCGGTGCGACCCCCGCTCGTGGACGCCACCGACGACGAGATCGCCCAGCTGCGCGCGGACTTCGCGGCAGCGGGCCTGGAGCTGCCCGAATGAACGAACGACACGATGGACGTCGAGTAACGGCGTCGCAGAATGAGGTGGACGCGTGACCGAGGCGCACATCGAGGCGGAGCTACCCCCGCCGCTGCCGGAAGGTGGCCTGCGGATCATCCCGCTCGGCGGGCTCGGCGCCATCGGTCGGAACATGACCGTCTTCGAGTACGACGGCAAGTTGCTGATCGTCGACTGCGGGGTGCTTTTCCCCGACGTCGAGCAGCCGGGTGTGGATCTGATCCTGCCCGACTTCGGTCCGATCCTGGACCGGCTGGCCGACGTCCAGGCGATCGTGCTGACGCACGGTCACGAGGACCACATCGGCGCGGTGCCGTACCTGCTCGCCCACAAGCCCGACATCCCGCTGGTCGGCTCACAGTTCACCCTCGCCCTGGTCGAGGCGAAGTTGGCCGAGCGGCGGATCCAGCCGTACACGCTGACCGTGCGGGAGGGCGGCCGCGAGCGGCTCGGCCCGTTCGAGTGTGAGTTCTTCGCTGTCAACCACTCGATCCCGGACGCCCTCGCGGTGGCCATCCGCACCCCCGCCGGCCTGGTGCTGCACACCGGCGACTTCAAGATGGACCAGCTGCCGCTGGACGGCCGGATCACCGACCTGGCCGGTTTCGCCAGGCTCGGCGCCGAAGGCGTCGACCTGCTGCTGTCCGACTCCACCAACGCGGAGATCCCCGGATTCGTCACCCCGGAGCGGGAGATCGGCCCGGTGCTCGATTCGATCTTCGCGAAGGCCAAGGGTCGGATCATCGTGGCCTCGTTCGCCTCGCACGTGCACCGCGTGCAGCAGGTCTTCGACTCCGCCGCCGAGCACGGTCGCAAGGTCGCGCTGATCGGCCGGTCCATGGTCCGCAACATGGGCATCGCCCGGGACCTCGGCCTGCTCAACATCCCGGCCGGCCTGGTCATCGGGATCGAGGAGGCGACCACGCTGCCGCCGGAGCAGATCGTGTTGATGTCCACCGGTTCCCAGGGTGAGCCGATGAGCGCGCTGGGCCGGATGGCCAGCGGCGACCACCGGCACATCACCATCGCCCCCGGTGACACGGTCGTGCTGGCCTCCTCCCTGGTGCCCGGCAACGAGACCTCGGTCTACCGGGTGATCAACCGGCTCGCGCGGGCCGGCGCGGTGGTCGTGCACAAGGACGTGGCCAAGGTGCACGTCTCCGGGCACGCCCCCGCCGGGGAACTGCTCTACCTGCTCAACGTGGTCCGGCCCAGCAACCTGATGCCCGTGCACGGCGAGTGGCGTCACCTGCGCGCCCACGCCCGGCTCGGCATCGAATCCGGGGTCGCTGCCGACCGGGTGGTGATCTGCGAGGACGGCGACGTGGTCGACCTGGTCGAGGGCCGCGCCACCCTGGTCGGGCACGTGAAGAGCCGGTACGTCTACGTGGACGGCCTCGCCGTGGGTGACGTCAGCGAGTCGCTGCTCACCGAACGGCGGATCCTCGGTGACGGCGGTTTCATCGCCACCACAGTGGTCGTCGACTCGGTCACCGGCAAGGTGGTCGCCGGCCCGACGCTCTCCGCGAAGGGTTTCTCCGAGGACCCGGAGGCGTTCAACCCGGTGGTGCCGCTGGTCACCGAGGCGCTCAACCGGGCCGCGGCGGACGGCATCACCGACCCGCACCAGCTTCAGCAGATCGTCCGGCGGACCGTGGGGCGGTGGGTCAACGACAAGTACCGTCGTCGGCCGATGATCGTTCCCACCGTCGTCGAGGTCTGAGCAACTCCCGCTGACGCCGGTCCACCTGAACGGGGTGGGCCGGCGTCAGCCGTATCCGGGAGTCAGGGCAGCGCGGCGACGGCCTCGGCGTACGCGATGCCGGTGGCGATGGCGGCCTCCATGAGGACCCGTAGCTGCGCCGGGGCGACCCCGTGCGCCAGGTCGGTGGCCACGTCGCCGGCCAGCACCAACTCGTCGCCGAGGTCGTGCGCGTACGCCTTGGGCAGTAGCCGGTCGTGGTTCCACGCGTTGCAGAAGGCGTACGCCTCGGCGCGGCGGGCCGCCGGCAGCCGGCGGTTGGCCATGGCACGGGCGTGCAGCACCTCGCCGCGCTCACCGGCCCGCCGGAACTGGATCACCGCCCCCTCCCAGTGGCCGACCACTGTCTCGCCCTCGTCCACCAGGTACCGGTCGCCGCGCCCGTCCAAGATTTCGGTGATCATGCCGAGGGAGAGCGCCGACAACTCGCGTTCGCCCAGCTCGGGCTCGGCGTCGGCGTCGGCCTGGAGGTCGGACCAGTCGGCGTCGGGCTCGTCAGGTTCGTCGTCGGTGGGTAGCGGAACCGGCGCCGCTAGCGGGCGCTCGGCCAGCCAGGCGGCCATCCGTCCGGAGTGGTGCCCGGTGCCGTTGCGGGCGTCGAAGCTGCCGGCCAACTCGTTGGCCATCCCGAGCAGCAGCGCCCCGAGGGTGGCGACGTCCAACTCGGTGGCCGTCCGCTCGCCGTACGCCGGCCGGGGCATCGTCCGCCCGCCCAGCCCTGCCTCGGCAGCCAGCCCGCAGACCAGCGCCCCGGCGGCGGCGAACTCCATGGCGGCGAGATCGTCGGTCGGCCGGTCCAACCGGGGAAGCTGCTCGGCCAGGATGGCCAGCCCGCGCTCCAGGTGCCCGCCCAGCGCGCAGAACCGCAGGTGCGCGGCGAGGTGCGGGAACGCCGCGCGCTCCCGCCGGTGCCGGCGGTACGCCCGCACGTGCGACGTCGCCGCCCGCGCCGGCTCGCCGGTGCGCAGTGCCGGCAGTAGACCGGCGACCAGGTCCCGCTCGGGCTGGTCGGTGCAGGACTGCGGGTCGCCGTCGGTTTCCCCGAGCTCACTGACCGCGGCATGCCACTCGCCCCAGCCGGCCAGCAGCTCGGCACGCCGTGCCGAGGCGCAGCCCGGGCAGCCGCCGGCCGGGCCCGGCCGTTTTCCGGACCATCGCTCGTACCAGTGTCGGGCGGTGGGCTCGTCGCCCAGATGATCGGCGATCCGGCAGTGCAGCTCCGCGACGGTCGGTGTGTCCGGGCCATCCGCGCCGACGCGGTGGGCCAGGTCGTGCAGCAGGGACCGGGTCTGGTCCAGCCCGACCCGGGGGGTGCCGAGCAGCGCCTCCACCGCGTACCGCTGGTAGCGCAGCAGCAGCCCGGCCTCCGTCTCGGTGAGGAGGTCGGGCCGGTGGTCGGCGGCGGCCCGGCAGCGCCGGACCGGCTCGACCAGACGCCACCGCTCCCCGTGCAGCAGGTACGCCTCGATCAACGCGAACCGCGCGTCCATCCCGGACCGGACGTCGCCGGCCGCGTCGGCGCGCTCGGCGAGCCGCTCCAGGGCCACCTGCCGGGCCGGGCCGTCGGGGAGGTCCCGGGCCGCGGCGAGCGCGGTCTCCAGCGCCGGTGCGCGGCCCCGCGCGAGGCGGTCACCGGAGCCGGTGGGTGTCGTGCCGGTGCGGCTGCCGGTGAACTCGTCCCGGCCGGTCACGACGGCACCGCGCCGGGCAGTCGACGAACCGCCACGGCCAGCTGGCAGCCGGTGGAGATGCCACAGTCGAGCAGTTGGTCGAGCTGGTGTGGGGTCACGCCGCGTTCCAGGTCGGTGATCACCTCTCCGTACACCCGGGCCCGACCGTCGTCGGCGACGTGGACGAACGCCTTGGGCCAGAGCCGGTCGTGGTTCCAGGAGTTGCAGAACGCGTACAGGTCGGGCACCCGTTCGATGCCGAAGGTCGGATCGACCATGGTGCGGATCTGGAGCAGCTCCCCGTCCCCGCCGACGCGCAGGAACCAGATCAGGTTGTCGTCGAAGTGGCCCACCAGCTCGCCGTCCGGGGTCGGGCCGACGGACCGGCCACGGGCAGCGAGGACCGCGGCGACCAGTTCACCGGTCAGCGGACGCAGCGCGCCAGGGTGCCCGGCCAGCGGATCGTCCGGATCGCCTTCGATTTCCGGCGACGCCATGGGGCATCCCTTCTGAGGCGGATATCACGACCGGCGGTGGGGTTCGTGTTACGACGCGCGGACACGACCCGGAAAAGCGGGGTTCTGCCCGGCCCCACCGTTACCGTGACTCTATGGCGGGCCGTACCTCTCAGGCGAGCCGGCGACGCGGCGCGTCGCCGCGCGGTGGCACCAACAGTCGTGCCCGTCAACCGGCGAAGAAGACCACCCGGGCACCGGTCCGACGTCGCACCACGCCGTCCCGGCCCGGACCGGCGGTCTACGTCGGTCGTGCGGTCGGTGCACTGTGGATGGGGTTGGCGCACGGGATGGGCTGGGCGGTGCGCGCCGCCGGCCGGCAGGCCGCCTCGGCCCGCGACCTCGACCCGGAGCACCGCCGCGACGGTGCCGGGCTGCTCATGTTCGGGCTCGCCCTGCTCACCGCCGTGGCGCTCTGGCTGTCCGGAGCGGGGCCGGTGGGCGCGCGACTGGCCGACACGATCCGGCTGTTCCTTGGTGCGATCTCGGTCGTCGTTCCGGTGCTGCTGATGATCGGGGCATGGCGGTTGATGCGTCAGCCGGCCGATCCGGAGCACCGGGGCCGTGGGTTGATCGGCTGGGGGTCGCTGCTGGTGTCGACCGCCGCGCTGCTCCAGATCGGTCAGGACCCGGCCGACCCGCTGGAGCGTGACTTCGCCGGCGGTCTGGTCGGCGCGGGCGTCGGCGGGCTGTTGGAGCGGGCGGTCACCGCCTGGGTGGCGGTGCCGCTGCTCATCCTGCTTCTGCTCTTCGGTCTGCTCGTGGTGACCGCGACGCCGATCAACAAGATCCCGGAGCGGCTGGGCCTGCTCGCGGGTGGGCTGGTCGGCGCACCGGAGGCGGATGAGGAGGCGGACGAGGTGGCCGCCAAGCCGGCGCGCAAGCGACCGGCGAAGCGGATGCCCGCGCCACTGGACCCGGACGACTTCGAGGACCTGGACGGCGCGGACCTCCAGGAGACCATGGTGCTGCCGCGCAAGTCTCCGGCGAAGGTGCCGGCGAGCCGCAAGCCGCCGGTCGACCCGCCGGAGCACTCGCCCGCCCCGACCCGGGCCGAGCAGCTCGCGTTGACCGGGCTGTCCGGGGACTACACCCTGCCGCCGGCCAACATGCTCAGCGCCGGGGCGGCCGCGAAGACCCGCAGCAAGGCCAACGACGAGGTGATCGCCGCGCTGACCGGCGTGTTCGACCAGTTCGACGTGGACGCCGCCGTCACCGGCTTCACCCGCGGCCCGACCGTCACCCGCTACGAGGTGGAGCTGGGGCACGGCGTCAAGGTCGAGCGGATCACCCAGCTGTCCCGCAACATCGCGTACGCGGTGAAGTCACCGGACGTACGGATCCTCAGCCCGATCCCGGGCAAGAGCGCCGTCGGCGTGGAGATCCCGAACACCGACCCGGAGAACGTGGCCCTCGGCGACGTGCTGCGCTCGCGCGCGGCGACCAGCGATCACCACCCGATGGTGGTGGCGCTCGGCAAGGACATCGAGGGCGGCTACGTGGTGGCCAACCTCGCGAAGATGCCGCACATCCTGATCGCCGGGGCCACCGGCGCGGGCAAGTCGAGCTGCCTCAACACCCTGCTGGTGTCCATCCTCACCCGGGCCACCCCGGACGAGGTGCGGCTGCTGCTGATCGACCCGAAGCGGGTCGAGATGACCGGCTACGAGGGCATTCCCCACCTGGTCACCCCGATCGTGACGAACGCCAAGAAGGCGGCCGACTCGCTGGACTGGGTGGTCCGCGAGATGGACATGCGTTACGACGACCTCGCCGCCAACGGGGTCCGGCACATCGACGACTTCAACCGCAAGGTCCGCAGCGGCGAGATCACGGCACCGCCGGGCAGCGAACGCGAGATGCGTCCGTACCCGTACCTGTTGGTGATCGTGGACGAGCTGGCCGACCTGATGATGGTCGCGCCGCGCGACGTGGAGGACTCGGTCGTCCGGATCACCCAGCTGGCCCGGGCCGCCGGCATCCACCTGGTGCTGGCCACCCAGCGCCCCTCGGTCGACGTGGTGACCGGTCTGATCAAGGCGAACGTGCCGTCCCGGCTGGCGTTCGCCACCTCCTCCCTGGCGGACTCCCGAGTCATCCTCGACCAACCGGGCGCGGAGAAGCTGCTCGGCCGTGGTGACGGGCTCTTCCTGCCGATGGGCGCCTCCAAGCCGGTCCGGATCCAGGGCGCCTGGGTCACCGAGCGCGAGATCGCCGACGTGGTGAAGTTCTGCAAGGACCAGCGTGAGCCGGAGTTCCGCAAGGACGTGCTGGCCCCGGCGCAGGAGAACAAGAAGAAGATCGACGAGGACATCGGCGACGACCTGGACCTGTTGGTGCAGGCGGTGGAGCTGGTGGTCACCTCGCAGTTCGGCTCGACCTCGATGCTGCAACGCAAGCTGCGGGTCGGTTTCGCCAAGGCGGGCCGCCTGATGGACCTGATGGAGACCCGGGGAGTGGTCGGGCCGTCCGAGGGGTCGAAGGCGCGCGACGTGCTGGTCAAGCCGGACGAGCTGGACGAGGTCCTGACCGGCCTGCGCGGCGACGTGGACTGACCGACCCCCGACGCACGACGGGCCCGCCGGAATCCGACGGGCCCGCGACGGGGGGAGTGGTCAGTTGTTGATCAGCGCGGCGAAGACCACCAGGCTGATGATCGCGGCGACGACGCTGGCCGCGGCGGCGTACCAGCCCAGCGGCTTGTCACCGAGCACCGCGCCGACGACGCCAGCGATGACGCCGAGCACGCCGAAGATGATCGGGTTGAGCAGCAGGGCCAGGACCGCGAAGACGAAGCCCACGATGGTGAGGATGCGGGCGGCGTTGCTGCGGGGACGGGCGGTGCTCGGCATGTCGGCCATGTCTTCCTCCGGGTGAGAGCCTGTCGTGACGAATCGATCACTACCCACTGTGGGCGCCGGCCACGCCTGCCGACGGGGCGCCTCAGTGGAAGATCTTGAGACCGATCACGCCGGCGACCACCAGCAGGAGGCAGAGGATCCGGGGCAGGCTCGCCGACTCGCCGAGCGCCAGCATCCCGACCAGCGCGGTGCCGACCGCGCCGATGCCGACCCACACCGCGTAGCCGGTGCCGACGGGGATGTCCCGGAGCGCGTACGACAGCCCGGCCATGCTCAGCAGCAGGGTCACCACGAACACCACTGACGGGACCAGCCGGCTGAAGCCGGCGCTGCGGTCCAGGGCGATCGCCCAGGCCGTCTCCAACAGTCCCGAGATCACCAGTACGAGCCAGGCCATCGTTCACCTCACCGGAAGCGCCCGGGCTGCCGCGCCGGGACGAGTCGAGTCTGCACGTCACGCGGGGCGTCTTGGCCTGACCGGGTACGCCCACCACTCGTCCGGAGCGGCCACGAGCATCCGGCCGCCGGTGCCGACGCTAGCACCGGCCCCGGGTGGCGGGGCCGTGACCACCACCACGGTCCGTTGACCTCCACCTGACTTCAACTTGCAGTATCGCCACCATGACCATGCTCTACGCCGACCCGGAGGTCGCCGCCGCGCTGGACGCCGCCACCACTGTCGACGCCATGCGCGCCGCCCTCCTGGCCGCGTACGAGGGGCGCCTGATCGCGCCGCCCCGGGCCGCCGCACCGCTGGGCGGCGGGCGGATGGTTCTCACCGCCGGGCACCTGGTCGGCGAGTGGTACGGCTTCCGCTCGTACGACACCTTCGGTCACCCGCAGGGCGAGCAGTTGGTGGTGCTGCACGACGCCCGGACCGGGGCGATCCGGGCGGTCGCGGTCGGCGAGGAGTTGGGCTCCCGTCGTACCGGAGGGTTGGGGGGCCTCGCTGTCGACGCGCTGGCGCGTCCCGACGCCGCCACCCTCGCGGTGATCGGCTCCGGCCGGCAGGCGTGGACCCAGGTCTGGGCGACCGCCGCGGTCCGTCCGTTGCGCGAGGTGGTGGTGCACAGCCGCTCCGCCGCTCGCCGGGAGGCGTTCGCCGCCCGGGTCCGTGCCGAACTGGGCGTGCCGGCCCGGGCGGTGGCCGACCCGGGCTCGGCCGTCGCCGGGCGGGACCTGGTGGTGCTGGCGACCACCAGCCCGACCCCGGTGCTCTGCGCCGCCGACCTCAGCCCCGGCACGCACGTCAACGCGGTCGGTTTCAAGCAGCGCGACCGCAGCGAGTTCGGCACCGACCTGCTGGACACCGCCGACCTGCTGGTCACCGATTCACCGGCCCAGGCGGCGGACTACCAGCCGCCGATGCTCGCGGCCACACCCCCGTACGCCGGGCGGTTGCGTGACCTGGGCGGCATCCTGGCCGGCGCGGTTCCCGGCCGGACCACGGCGAACCAGATCTCCGTCTTCTGCTCCACCGGCCTGGCCGGCACCGAGGTGTTCCTGCTCGACGCGCTGACCCGGGTCGGCGCCGAGGCGCGCTGACCGGAATGACGTTCGCCTCGGTGTCGACCGTCTCCGCAGCCCGCGTGCGTGGGGTTACCCGGCCGGCCCGGTACCCTCGGATGGTGTCTGCCACCTCTCCTTCTCCCGCTGATCACGCCGAGGGCCGTCGCGTCGCCCTGCTGACCCTGGGCTGTGCCCGCAACGAGGTCGACTCGGAGGAGCTGGCCGCCCGCCTGCACGCCGACGGCTGGCAGGTGACCACCGACGGCGAGGGCGCCGACGTGGTGGTCGTCAACACCTGCGGTTTCGTGGAGAAGGCCAAGCAGGACTCGATCCAGACTCTGCTCGCCGCCGCCGGAACGGGCGCCAAGGTGGTCGCCGCGGGCTGCATGGCCGAGCGGTACGGCCGGGAGTTGGCCGACAGCCTGCCCGAGGCCCAGGCGGTGCTGAGCTTCGACGACTACCCCGACATCGCCGCCCGGCTGAACGCCGTCGTCGCCGGCGAGCAGATCACCGCGCACACCCCACGGGACCGGCGCGAGCTGCTGCCGCTGACTCCGGTGCAGCGCCGCGACAGCAAGGTGTCTCTGCCCGGCCACGGCACTGTGACCCGCACCGTCGTCGACACCGATGAGCACACCCCGGCACACCTGCGCCAGGTGCTGCGCCGACGGCTCGACACCGGCCCGGTGGCCTCGCTGAAGCTGGCCAGCGGCTGCGACCGTCGCTGCGCGTTCTGCGCCATCCCGGCCTTCCGGGGGGCCTTCGTCTCGCGTACCCCGGACGAGCTGCTCGCCGAGGCGGAGTGGCTGGCCAAGACCGGCGTACGGGAGCTGGTGCTGGTCAGCGAGAACTCCACCTCGTACGGCAAGGACCTGGGTGACCCGCGCGCCCTGGAGAAGCTGCTGCCGCAGCTCGCCGCGGTGACCGGCATCGTCCGGGTGCGGGCCAGCTACCTTCAGCCGGCCGAGACCCGGCCCGGTCTGGTCGAGGCGATCGCCACCACCCCGGGCGTGGCGCCGTACTTCGACCTGTCGTTCCAGCACTCCAGCGAGCCGGTGCTGCGCCGGATGCGGCGTTTCGGCTCCACCGACCGGTTCCTGGAGCTGCTGGCGAGTGCCCGCGCCCTGGCCCCGGACGCGGGCGCCCGGAGCAACTTCATCGTCGGCTTCCCCGGCGAGACCCGCGCCGACGTCGACGAGCTGGTCCGGTTCCTGACCGAGGCCCGGCTCGACGCGATCGGCATGTTCGACTACAGCGACGAGGACGGCACCGAGGCTGCCGGGCTGCCCGGCAAGGTCTCCGCCGCGACGATCAAGCGGCGCTACGACCGGCTCAGCGCCCTCGCCGACGAGCTCTGCTCGCAGCGGGCCGAAGACCGGCTCGGCTCGACAGTCGAGGTGCTTGTCGACTCGATCGAGGACGGCGTCGTGGAGGGCCGGGCGGCCCACCAGGCGCCCGAGGTGGACGGTTCCACCACCCTGGTCGCCCCGGCCGAGGGCGGGGTCGACCTGGCCGCGTTGCGCCCGGGCGATCTGGTACGCGCAACGGTGACCGGCACCGAAGGGGTGGACCTGCTCGCTGTGCCGGATGAGATGATCTCGGCGGCGCCCGGCGCGGCACGGTGACGGCGGGCCCGAGCGGAGCGGGGGACCCAGGTGGTGCGGTGCCGGGAACGCCACGGCGGCCCGAGCGGAGTCCGGCGGTGACCGGGGCGACGGAGTCGACGCCGGGCCGGGTGGTGGCCGTGGTGCCCGTCGTCAACGCGGCCAACGCGTTGACCGCCCTGCGGCTGGTGCTGGTGCCGGTCTTCGCCGCCTCGGTGATCATGTCGGGGATGACCCACGCCGGTTGGCGGATGGCGGCCTGCCTGATCTTCGCGGTGGCCTCGGCGACCGACCTGGTGGACGGCTGGATCGCCCGCCGCTTCGGGCTGGTCACGTCGGTGGGCAAGGTGGCCGACCCGATCGCCGACAAGGCGCTGACCGGCGCGGCGCTGGTGCTGCTCTCCTGGTACGACCAACTGCCCTGGTGGGTGACAGCGCTGATCCTCGTCCGCGAGCTGGGCATCACGGGGCTGCGGTTCTGGGTGATCCGGCACGGCGTTATCGCCGCCAGCCGAGGCGGCAAGGTCAAGACCGCGCTCCAGATCCTCGCCATCGCCTGGTACCTCTGGCCGATGCCGGCCGCGCTCGCCGCCGTCGGCCCCTGGATCATGGCCGCCGCCGTCCTGGTCACGGTCGCCACCGGCTTCGACTACATAGCCCAGGCCCTCCGCCTCCGCCGCCCCCGCTGACCCCCTGCCCAGGTGCTCCTATCGATCATGGAGTTATCGCCGGTCGGAACGGCGTGTCGTGACACCAACTCCATGATCGCCGCGATTGGGTCGGGCGTCGGGGTTGGGGATTGGTGGGTGGGGAAGGACTGGTTGGTGCGACGGAGGTTGGGGTGTCGGTGAACGGTGGCGGGGCGGGCGGTGCCGGGGTGAATGGTCCTGGGGCGGGTGGTGCCGGGGTGAATGGCGCTGAGGTGGACGGTGCCGAGGTGGGCAGAGCGGCGGCGGGCGTCGTGCACCGGCTGGCCGAGCGGCACGAAACCCTGGCCACTGTCGAATCGCTCACCGGTGGGTCGCTCGCCGCTTCGATCGTGAACATCGCCGGGGTCAGCGGGGTCTACCGGGGTGGCCTCGTGGTCTACGCCACCGAGTTGAAGGCGACGCTGGCTGGCGTACCGGACGACCTGCTGTCCGAGCGAGGGCCGGTGGACCCGGAGGTGGCGGCGGCGCTCGCCGAGGGCGGCCGGCAGCGGTGCGGCGCGGACTGGGGGCTGGCCACCACGGGGGTCGCCGGCCCGGAGCCGCAGGACGGGAAACCCGTGGGCCTGGTCTACGTCGCGGTCGCCGGTCCGAACGGCGGCGAGGTCCGCCAGCTCCACCTGGGCAGCGGGCGGGACCATGTCCGAGCGGAGGCGGTGGTCGAGGCGTTGCGGCTGCTTTCCGAGCGGCTGGCCGCCGCAACCTCGTGAACGCCACCGCCGAAGCGATCAGAGCCACCGAGCCGACGCCACACGGGCGGCGGCGTGCCCCGGTGAGCCCGTCCCGACGAACCGACGGGCGGGGCGGGATGTCGCTCGGGCCCGCAACGGGTACGGTTGCGGGAAGGCTCCGACGTTCGGGGTCGGCGCGGTCCGCCGCGACCGGCTGCCCAGCGGCGGGCGCGAGGTATCCCTCAGGGGGGAGGTGCGATGATCCTGCTACGCCGGGTGATCGGTGACGCACTGCGAGCGCGTCGGCAGGGCCAGCAGCGCACGCTGCGTGAGGTCTCCACCGCCGCCAACGTCAGCCTCGGCTACCTCTCCGAGATCGAGCGCGGGCACAAGGAACCGTCGAGCGAGTTGCTCGCCGCGATCTGCGACGCCCTCGGTGCCCGCCTCTCCGAGCTGCTGCGTGAGGTGAGCGACACCGTGGCGCTCGCCGAGCAGATGCCCGGGGTGCTCGTCTCGATGCAGGACGAGCCGGCCGACGCCGCCGCCAAGAGCACCAACCGGGGTGTCCGTCAGGTCACCTCCGACGGCAAGGTCGCTGTCTCGGTCCGCCAGGAATCGCCGCTCAAGGCCACCCTGCGCAGCACCCGGGTCCGCCCGACCGAGCGCGACCGGGACGTGGTCTGCGCGGCCTGAGCCGCCGATCCAGTTGACCATGGGCGGGCTGGCCCCGGCCGCGTAGGGTTGCTCGCAGGAGCCGCCGGTGCTGTCGACCGCCCGGTACGGATGCCTCATTGGCGTTCGGCTGGGACGATGGAGACCGGCCGGTCATGGTCGGTCGGTCCAGCCGGCCCGGCCGTGGTGGAGCGACGCTACTGAGGGGATACCGCGGAGATGGCGAACCCGTTCGTCAAGGGTTGGAACTACCTGATGGCGCTCTTCGGTGCGAAGATCGACGAGCATGCCGATCCCAAGGTGCAGATCCAGCAGGCCATCGAGGATGCCCAGCGGCAGCACCAGGCGCTGGTTCAGCAGGCTGCCGCGGTGATCGGCAACCAGCGTCAGTTGGAGATGAAGCTGTCTCGGCAGATGACCGAGGTCGAGCGGTTGCAGGGCAACGCCCGGCAGGCCCTGGTGCTCTCCGACCAGGCCCGGGCCAAGGGCGACGAGGCCGAGGCGGTGCGGTTCGAGCAGTCCGCGCAGACCTTGGCCAGCCAGCTCGTCTCCGCCGAGCAGGCCACCGAGGACCTGAAGACCCTGCACGACCAGGCGCTGGGCGCCGCCGCCCAGGCCCGCCGAGCGGTCGAGAACAACTCGATGATCCTCCAGCAGAAGCTCGCCGAGCGCACCAAGCTGCTCAGCCAACTGGAGCAGGCCAAGATGCAGGAGACGGTGGCCCGCTCGCTGGAGTCGATGTCGTCGCTGACCGCGCCCACCAACACCCCGTCGCTGGACGAGGTGCGCGACCGGATCGAGCGGCGGTACGCCAACGCGATGGGTCGCGCCGAACTGGCCGGCAACTCCGTCGAGGGCCGTATGTTGGAAATTCAGAAGGCCACGATCGACTCGGCCGGCTCCGCCCGGTTGGAGCAGATCCGGTCCAGCATGGCGGGGGAGCAGCTCGGCGGCGCGGCGCAGCGACCGGCCGTGCCGCAATCCGAGAAGACCGGCCCGGCCAACGACCCGACGGCCGCCGCCCGGTTGGACGAGCTGCGCGCCAGCATGGCTCGCGAGCGGGGCACCGGCGACCCGACCGCCGCCGGCTGAACGACCGGATCGAGGGGGTCACTGTGGCAGACGAGCGGACACGGTACTTCCGGAGGCTGGGTCGGCTTCGCCGGTCGGCCCGACGGTGGAGCGTGCTGGCCGGTGGGCTCGGCGGCGCGGCGGTGGTGCTGACTCCGTACGCCGGCCTTGGTCTGCCCGACGCGGCCTGGGCCGGCGCCGCTGGCAGCGCTGTGGCGCTCGCCGCCTGGCGCTGGATCGACGTGCGCGCCCTGGCCGCCCAGCCGGCGCCCCCCGCGCTCGCCCCGGCCGAGGCGGCGGCCCGGTCGCGGGCCCGACTGATCGCCGCCGTCGAGCGGCTGCCGGTCGGCCCGGGCGTGCTGGCCGAGGTGCGCCGGGTCCGCTCCCGGATCGCGCTGCGCGGCACCAGCGCCGGAGAGCAGTGGGCCCGACTGGACCGGGCGGCGCTCACCCTGGCCGGGATGGCTCCCCGGCTCACCGGGCTGGCCGAGCCCGCGGTGCTGGAGGCCGCCGCCGCCGACCGGTCGCTGCGCGACCTGGCCGCGCGGGTGGCCGGTGTCGAACGCGCGCTGCGGTTGGCCCCTGCCGACGCCCGGCCGCCGCTGGCCGAGGCGCACGCCGCGCTGACCGCTCAACTGGAGGGCGGGGTGGCCGCGTACGAACGGCTGGTGGTCGCCGCCGCCGGCTACCTGGCCGAGGACTCCCGACCGGAGACCGCCCACCCGGCCGCCGACCGGCTCACCGAGGCGACCGACCTGCTGCACGGGGTCGCCGGGGCGCTTGCCGAGCTGCGGGCCGTCGGCACCCCGCTGCGCGCGCCGACGCGCTGACGGCGCCCGCCGCGAGACACCGCGCCGACGGCGCACGTACCGCGACACCGCGCCGACGGCGCACGTACCGCGACACCGCGCGGAGCCTGGGCCGGTCACTGTGGTGTCGTCACCAGGATCGGGGCGGTGTACGGCGAGGTGCCCACGACGTTGAACGACCGGATCCGGTAGTGGTACGTCATGCCCCGGGCCAACCCCGTGTTGGTGAAGCCGCGGCCGGTGACAGTGAAGGTGGCCGTCTCCTGCTCGAAGGCCGGGTCGAGTGCCCGCTGCACGATGAACCCGGACCCCGGGCCGCCGGGTGTGCTCGCCTCCCAGGCCAGGATCACCGTCGCGGTGTCCGGCCCCGGTGCGCTGGCGGTGGCGCTCACCCCGTTGGGGGTTCCCGGTGCGGGTGGCGAGGTCACGGTGGCGACAGTCGACCACGCCGAGGCGGAGCCCAGGTAGGTGGTCCGCACCCGGTAGTAGTACGTGGTGTCCGGTGCCACCGTCGCGTCCAGGTGGTTGTCGCCGACCCCGATCGCCGTGGTGCCCGGACCGCTGGTGAACGTCGGGTTGGTGGCCCGCTGCACGTCGATGCCGGTGGCGAACGAGCGGTTCGTCCAGCGCAGCGCCACGCGCAGCGGGGCGGCCGGCGGGAGCGTCGCGACCAGACCGCTCGGCGCGGCCAGGTGCACCGAGGCGGGTACCCCGTTCGACCAGGACGAGTAGCTGACCGCGTTCTCGGCCCGGATCCGGTAGTGGTAGGTCACCCCCGGGGTGACTGTCGCGTCGGTGTAGCGGGAGGCGGCGGCCGCGACGGTGATCGTGGTGACCTCGCCGCCGAATGTCGCGTCGGTGGCCCGTTGGAGCACGTGGCTGGTGGCGGGCGGTCGTCCGCCGTTGCTGGTCCAGGCCAGCGCGATCGCGGGTAGCGCGGTGGCCGAGCCGGGCACCGGTGTGGCCGTCAGCCCGGTCGGCGCCTTCGGCGCCACCCGCAGCACCAGCGGCCGGCTCATCCCGCCGTCGCGGTGGCCGGCGAGCTGACTGTGCCAGCGGTACTCCCAGCCCAGGTTGACCAGTTGGTTGACCACAGTGGCCGGTCGCCCGTCGATCGGACTGACCGGCGTCGACCCGGTCCGCGCTCCGGCCGGCCGACAGGGGTCGAGCAGCCGGACGCTGTCGCCCAGCTTGAACGGCAGCGCCGGCGCGACCGGGCGCAGCGCCACCACCACGTCCTCCCGGGGGTTGACCCGGACGACCCCCTTCCAGCCCAGCTCGGTGCCGTGCGGGAGTCGCAGCGTGCCGTCCCAGCCAACCCGGTTGATCACCTGCACGTCGCAGCCGGCGATGTGCAACGGCTCGGTCTGTCGGACGTTGCCCCTGATCCGCCAGAGCTGCGTGCCGTCGGTGGGGGAGCCCACCGGCACGGCGGGGTCGGTGGCGAAGAGCACCTCGGTGACCGGGTCGGTAGCACCGAGCGGCAGCGTCGTCGGGTTGAGCGGCCCGGCGTGTGGGTGCCCGACGCCGAGCCGGCCCGCCGACCGGCCGTGGTCCGGCTCGAAGATCTGCTGTGCGGCCTTGACCGCGATCGGCACTGTCACCGGGCCGGTGCCGGCCGTCGGCGTGAACGTCACAGTGGTGGCGTGCACCGGCACCGTCGTCTGCGCCGGGGTCCGGGTGCCGAACGCCGGGTCGTACGCCGGCTGCGGGACGATCGGCGGGCGCTGGCTGGCCGCGTACGCCAGGGGCAGCCGTTCGCGCAGCCGGCTCAGGTCGTACGGCGACTCGGGCGTCCCGGTGACCCGGAACTGGAGCACGGTGCGGGTGTTCGGGCCGTACCCCGGTTCGGTCCGGGGCGGGCCACCCTCGGCGCTGCGGTCCGGGGCGTCGGTGTGCTGGTCGTAGCGACTGTCGAAGCCGGGCAGCGGGGCCGGAGCGTCGTTGTAGAGGATCAGCGTGCTGCCCGGCGGCAGGGCGGAGAAGTCGACGAGCACGTCGGCCCGTTCGCCCGGGGCGAGCAGCACTGTGTGTCCGTCGACGTTCAGCACTGTCGGGTCCAGCCGGTCGTAGCGGTAGCCGATCGGCTGGTTCGGCAGCACCACCGGTGCCGGCAGGAGGCCGGCCTCGTTGCCGATCTGGATGAACTCCGGGCCGGCGGCGCGCGGGTCCGGCACACCGCCGTCGCGTCCGTCGGTCGGCCACCCGGCCGGACGGTCCGCCGCCCGCGCGGCGGGCACCATCGGCACCTCACCGGCGTCGGGGTCGGCGAGCGCACCGTCGGCAGTCCACATCGCCGCGTCGGAGCAGGCGCGGTAGAGCTGGAGGTTGAGGCTGCGGTCCAGGCAGGCGTTGAGGATCCGGAACCGGTACGCGCGTGGCCGCACCTCCAGGTACGGGTAGGCGACGCCGTTGACGACCGGGGTGTCGCCGTACGCCTCGGGGACGGCCGACGGGTGCGGTACGCCGGGGCTCAGCGGCGGCTCGTCCGGCGCGTCGACCGGGTCGTGGTACGGGTTCGGCACCCAGCCGTCGGCGTGGGCGTCGTCCGGGGTGGGGTTGCGGGACCAGGGCCCGTAGTCCCACCGGCCGGTGGGGTTGCGTCCGCCGGAGGAGTACGGGTTCTGCCGGGGTTGGTAGACGTGCGGGTGCCAGAGGCTGCCGCGGGCGCCCCATCGTTCCCGGTCCCAGGTCGGGTCCTCGGCGGCGAGTTGGGTGTCGTCCGGAACGAACGTCTTGTCCTCGATCACCAACGGCACCTGGTCGGCCGGCAGCACCCCGTCGGCGACGAGTTGGTCCTCGGCCGGGTCGGTGAGCAGGTAGAGCGCGAGCTGTCCGCCGTAGACGGTGAGCCGGGCCAGACCGAGGGTGTTGTCGTGGAACCACAGCAGCCGGGCGCTCTGCTCGTTCGGGAAGTAGAGCGTGGTGGCGCCGACTCCGGGCTCCGGCATGTCCGGCACGTGGGTCAGGCCGGGCCCGGTCGGGTACGGGGTGATCTCCCCGGCCGGGGTTATCCACTGCCCCGGGTTGCCCGCGCTGGTCCAGCCGGTCTGCGCCCCGGCCAGGTGCAGCACGGCCCGGTTCTGCGGGTACGGCGCCGGTCCGTCCAGTGGGCCAGGGCCGGCCCCCTCGATGGTGTCGTCGACCGGCAGGAACAGCTCGCCGGACCGACCGGTGGGGAGTTGGTTGATGAACTTCACCCGGACCGGTCGACCCCGACGGGCGCGGATCATCGGCCCGAGGTGCCACTGCCGCTCCGGCGGCGCCACCGTGTTGTGTCCGGCCGGGTCGGTGCCCAGGTTGAGTTGCCGGTAGCCGCGCAGCCGGGTGACCGGCAGGTCCCGGTGCAGCCGCTGGGCGTACTCCTGCAGGCCGATCTCGTAGTAGTCGCAGCCCGGATAGCTGATGGTGTCCGGCACCGCCACCGGCAGGTGGCTGCCGAGGTCGCCGGGGCCCGGCCGGCCCGGGAGGGGCAGTGGGTCGACGAACTTGCGCAGCCCGGTGCCGGCCACCACCCGTCCGTCGGGGTCCCGCGTCGGACGGGGGCTGTGGGCGAAGTTCGGCACCGGACCGAAGTAGCGGGGCACGACGGCCGGGTCCAGGCTCGACGTGACAACGGCCTCCTCGGCGGTACGCGGGGCCGGCAGGGACGCCGCCCTGTCCTCGGCGTCGGTGTCGCGGGTGGTCCGCTCGAAGAAGGTGGAGCGGAGTCTGCGGAACATCGCCATGACTCTCCCCGGTTCGGGGCGCGAGGTCCGCCACCCCGGCGTGGGGGACCCCGGCACTCTGCTGACGGTCGGTGAGCGCTCAACCGCAGCATGCGACTCCGGCGGCCGGTTAGGAATTACCCAATCGTCCGTTTCTGCCATGGCTCCCGTCTGGCGAGAGCCTGGTCAGCCGGTTGGCGACGGACCCGGACGCTCGGGCTGGCAGACCGGGCACCAGTAGGTGACCCGTTCGCCCAGCTCCTCCTTGCGGATCGCGGTGCCGCAGCGGCGGCAGGGCTGGGCGCGGCGGCCGTACACGTAACTGGTCTGCCCCCGGTGCAGTGAGCCGGTGCTGCTCTGCGTCCACCGGCCCCGGTTGGCGGCGAGCAGCCGCTGTGCGAGGGCCACCAGGCCCGGCAGGTCGGGCACCCCGCCGACCGGGGTCCACGGTGACACGCCCCGCAGGAACAGCACCTCGCACTTGTAGAGGTTGCCCACGCCGGCCAGGTTGCGCTGGTCGAGCAGCGCCTCGCCGATGCTCTGTTCCGGGTGCTCGGCGAGCCGACGGACCGCCTCGGCCGGGTCCCAGTCGGAGCCGAGCAGGTCGGGGCCGAGGTGGCCGACCAGTTGCTCCTCCTCGGCGGTCGGCACCAGGGTCAGGTCGTGCAGGTGGTAGCCGACCGCGACAGCGCCGGGGCTGCGCAGCACCACCCGGATCAGGTGCGCGGGCCGGCCGCTCCAGCGTTCCCCCGGGGCGTACGCCCGCCAGGCGCCGTCCATCCGCAGGTGGGAGTGCAGGGTCCAGTGCTCCTCGGTGGGGGCGTCGAGCCGCAGCAGCAGATGCTTGCCCCGGCTGGCCGACTCGCGGACGGTCCAGTCGGTGAGGTCAGTGGTCGCCAGCTGCGGCACCCGGAAGTCACTGCCGGTGATCCGCGCGCTGGCCAGCGCGCGGTGCAGCACGCGCGCGGTGTTCCAGACGGTGTCGCCTTCGGGCACCCTGCCATCCTCCCTCTTTCGAGCAAGATTCGCATGTGTCGCTATTTGTACTCAGGTTCCTCCTGATCTCCTGACATGCGAAGGTCAGGGGGTTCTGAGGAGAATGCCCATGACGCGACCCTGTTGTCGTATCCCATCCGTCGCCCTCATCGCCACCCTCGCCCTCCTGCTCACCGCAGCACTCCTATCCACGACCGGTCCTGCCCCGGCCGCACCCAGCGGCGCTCCGGTCACTCTCGTCGCCGCCGCGCCCGGCGACGAACGGTGGAGCGCCGACCTCACCATCGTCGACCGCGACGATGTCAACGTCCGGCGTACCGGCGCCGGCCTACGCCTGCGGGAGGCCCGGTCCAACGGGCGCGGCGCCCGCAGCCCGCACAGCGCGGTCGCCGAGGGCATGCTGCTGACCGCTCCCCGCACCCTCGCCCGGCCGGCGACCCGGGTCCGTGCCGAGATCAACGCCGCGGTTCCGGCCGGGGCGACAGTTGAGGCGCAGGTCCGCGGCTGGCGGGCCGCCGGCTGGACGGAGTGGCGGGCGGCCACCACCGGCGCGGTCTTCGACCGGCCGGTCACCCGGGTGCAGACCCGGGTGGTGCTCACCGCCCCCGACGGGGGCGCCACGGCGACGGTACGGGGCGTGCGGCTCACCGCCGACGCGAACGCCGCCGTCTCCGCCGCCACGCCCGGCCGCACCTACCGGGTGTACGCCACCCGCATCGGGCTGGTCGGTGAGCTGACCGCCAACGGCCGTACCGTGCAACCCCGGGACCACTTCGCGGCGCTACCGTCGCGGCGAGGGCTCTCCCCGCTCAACACCGGCGACTACACAGTGCGGGTCTGCACCACCAGCGGCTCCCGCTGCGAGTACGCCCCGGTCTGGGACGTCGGGCCGTGGAACACCCGCGACGACTACTGGAACCCCTCATCGGTCCGGGAGAACTGGAAGAACCTGCCGCAGGGCCGGCCCGAGGCGCAGGCCGCGTACCAGTCCGGCTACAACGGCGGTCGGGACCAGTTCGGGCGGACCGTGCTCAACCCGGCCGGCATCGACCTGGCCGACGGCACGTTCTGGGACGGGTTGCGGCTGACCACCAACGCCTGGGTGGACGTCGCCTACCTGTGGACCGGAGGCGGGCCGCGCGGCGTGGTCGGTGACGGGCCGCTCAACATCCGCACCGGGGCCAGCACGTCGTACGCGACGCGTGGCCTCGCCGCCCGGCTGGCCCACGTGCCGATCCAGTGCTACGTCACCGGTCAGTCGGTCGCCGGCCCCTACCGGACCACCACCCGCTGGAACCGTCTGGCCAGCGGCCAGTACGTCAGCCACGCGTACATCTCCAGCGTGTACGGCGGAAGCGTGCCGGTCTGCTGAGCCACGCTCACCCCGTCGGGCGCCCCGTCAACGTCAGGGGCGCTCGTCGGGGCGAGCCGTACGCACCATGTCCTGGTAGCGCGGGTGGCTGGCACCGTAGACGGCATAGTTGAGTCGAGCGTGCGTGAGGCTCAGGTCGCCGTTCGGGCCACCCCGGACGGCGTCGGCGTCGGCGTCGGTCTGGCCGTCGTCGGTCCAGAAACAGACGGGGCAGGTCCCCCCGCCGGTCCGGGATGCACAGCAGGGACAGCCCACAGGAACCACATGCTCACCCACCGGAGAAGCATTCCACAGTCGAACATCAGCCCGATACCCGCAGGAGGTCCCCCGGGCGGGCCGCGAGGAGGTCCGCGGCCCGCCCGCCGTTGACGGCGACAGCGACCAGACCGGCCGAATCGACGTACGCCACCAGGCCACCGGCCGGGGCGTCGCCGAAGGTCCGCCGAAGCCGTCGGTGAGGCCGTAGTCGGTGGTCAGCGAGATCCAGGGCACTGCGGACATGCCCGCAGGCCAGTAGAACCGGGGCGTGCTGGCGGATACGGGACAGCGCAGTGGCCGACCGGCCCCTCCCGCCGCCGGAGGACGTTGGGCAGACTGCCCTGGTGACAACTCGGAACCTCCCCGCAGTCGGAATCCTGCTGGTCGCCGTCGCCCTCAGCGCCGGTTGTGGCAGTGACGACGACGGCAGCCCGACCGCGCCCCCGTCCGTCTCGTCCGAGGCGGCCTCGACCGGCCTGCCGACGCCCCAAGCCGCACCCAGTGCCGACGGCGCGAGCCCGCCCTCCGCCGCCGCACAGGGCACGACGCAGCGGCGGCCGGCCAGCCCGCCGCCGGTGGTGCTGCCCAAGCGCCCGGCCAGTGCGCCCGGCGCGAAGCAGGTCGTCGACGCCTTCCGGGCCGCCGGCCTGAAGGTGCCGCGCCCGAAGGACCGCTCGGTCGACTGTGGGCCGGACGGCCTCGGCCTGGGCTGCTCCGAGCTGATGGCCACCGACGCCGTCACCGTCTACGTCTTCCCGGACGAGACCAGCGCCAGCGACATCGCGGAGACCTGGGGCGGCCAGTCGTACCGGCGTGGCGCGGTGGTGCTGAACTACCTGGAGGCGACGACCCCGGCCGCCGACCGGCCCCGCTACGAGAAGGTCCTCGACGGCCTGGGCTGAGCACCGGCCCGTGGCGTCCACGGCCGGGGCATGTCCGTCTTCGGAGCGGTATACCTGTGAGTCATGAAGGTCAGCCGCGCAGGCGAAGGCCGCGGGGCGTGGCCCGGAAGCCGGCGGCGGTCAGCGCGTCCCGCAGTGGCGACGAGTGCACCGCCTCGCCGTCGGCGCGCTCCACCGACATCGCGCCCAACGCCCCGGAGTGGACGGCGTCGGCGAGCGCCTTGCCGGCCGCGGCGAGCGTGTCGGTGTCGTCGATGAAGGACAGCAGCGTTCGGCCGCCGCGTTCGACGTAGAGGACGAGGTCGCCGCCGACCTGCACCACCAGGGCGCCCGCCTTGCGACCGGCCCGGTGCCCGGTCGCCGGGGTGGCACCGTCGCCGGAGTCGACCACCCGTTCCGGCCAGGGCAGCGCCGCGCCGTACGGGTTGGCCGGGTCGGTCGCGGCGAGCACTGTGGCCACCGCGCCCCGACCCCGGGCGCCGTCGGTCGGCTCGGCCAGCGCGCGCAGCCGGTCCACCGCACCGGGTACGGCGAACTGCGCCGCCCCGAGCCCTTCGACGAAGTAACCCCGGCGGGCCGCGCCGCGCTCCTCCAGCGCCGACAACACCGGGTAGACCGCCGAGAACCCGCCGACCACCTGCTCGGCCATCACCGCGCCCCGGGTGACCACCCCGTGCCGCTCCAGCAGCAGGTCGGCGAGCGCGGCGGCGCGCCGGGTCGGGTCGAGGTCCCGCTCCGGGAGACGTGACCAGCGGCCGGCGACCGTCGGCGGGCCACCCCGGGTCGGCAGCGCCACCCGACCGGGCCGCCGGTAACGGGTGCGGGGCGCGGACGGCCGCGAGCGGTGCGCGCCGCCGGCGCCGAGCACCGCGCGCAGCGGGGCGAGGGTGTCGTTGCTGAGGTGCCCGGCCCAGACCAGGTCCCAGATCACCCCGGTCAACGCGGCGTCGTCGGTCGAGCCGACCCGGTCGGCCAGCGGGCGGAAGAAGAGCGCCTGCCCGTCGCCGAGCGCGTCGAGCACCGCGTCGTGCAGCGGGGTACGGGTCAACGCCTCGTCGGGCGGCGGGAGCAGCAGCGGCGCGGCGTCCGCGTACGCCAGGGTGACCCAGCCGTCGCCCCCGGAGATCGCGCCCGAACCCGCCCAGAGCACCTCCCCGCTGGCACACAGCTCGTCGAGTTGGGCGGGGGAGTAGTCCGCGACCCGGGCGGGCAGCACCAACCGCTCCAGCGCGGACGCCGGCACCGCGGTGCCCTGCAACTGCTCCACGGTGGCGGCGAGCGCCTCCACACCTCGGGCGGACGAGCCGACCTGCTGCCAACGCGGCAGGAACGTCGCCAGCGCCCGGGGTGGCACCGGCTCGATCTCCCGGCGCAGCGCGGCGAGGGAGCGGCGGCGCAGCATCCGCAGCACCTCGGCGTCGCACCACTGGGCGCCGGCCGAATCCGGGGTGAACTCCCCGGAGACCACCCGCCCGGTGGCGCCGAGCCGGCGCAGCGCCTGCTCGACGACGAACACGCCCAACCCGAAGCGGGCCGCGCAGCTGGCCGCGGCGAATGGCCCGTGGGTGCGGGCGTAGCGGGCCACCAGGTCACCGAGCGGGTCGGCCACCGGGGCGAGGTACGCCTCGGCCACCCCCATCGGCAGCGCCACGCCAAGGGCGTCGCGCAGACGGGCCGCGTCCTCGACGCCCACCCAGCGCTGCTCGCCCGCGATCCGGACCCGCAGCACCCGGCGGGTGGCCTCCAGCTCGCTGAGCCACGTCTCCGGCACACCCCGCTCGGTCAACTCGGCGTCGCTCAGGTCACCGAGCACCCGCAGCAGCTCGACGACGTCCTCGGCGTCGCGGGGGCGGCGCTGCTCGGTCAGCCACCGCAGCTGCCGGTCGGTCTCGGTGAGCACCGCCGGGTCGAGCAACTCCCGCAGGTCGACCCGGCCGAGCAGCTCGCCGAGGAGCGTGGAGTCGAGGGCCAGTGCGGCGGCGCGGCGCTCGGCCAGCGGGGCGTCGCCCTCGTAGAGGAACGCGCCGACGTAGCCGAAGAGCAGCGACCGCGCGAACGGCGACGGCGCGCTGGTCTCCACCTCGACCAGCCGCACCTTGCGGGTGGCCAGGTCGCGCATCAACCCGGCCAGCGCCGGCTGGTCGAAGACGTCCTGGAGGCACTCCCGGGCAGCCTCCAGGGTGACCGGGAAGTCCGCGTACTCGCGGGCGACGTCGAGCAGTTGCGCGGCGCGTTGCCGTTGCTGCCAGAGCGGCTGGCGGCGGCGCGGGTCGCGGCGCGGTAACAGCAGGGACCGGGCGGCGCACTCCCGGAAACGGGCGGCGAAGAGGGCGGACGTGCCGACCGACTCCTCCACGAGCTGGGTGATCTCGTCGGGCTCGAAGACCACCACATCGGCGCCGGGAGGCTCGTCGGCGGTGTCCGGAAGTCGCACCACGATGCCGTCGTCGGAGGGCATCACCTGGGCGTCCACCCCGTACCGCTCGGCCAGCCGGCGGCCCACCGCGAGGGCCCACGGCCCGTTGACCCGGGCACCGAGCACGCTGTGCACGGCCAGCCGCCAGTCACCCAGCTCGTCGCGGAACCGCTCGACCACGACAGTGCGGTCGTCGGGCAACGAGCGGGTGGCCTCGCGCTGCTCGCGCAGGTAGGCCATCAGGTTGCCGGCGGCCCAGTCGTCCAGCCCGCCGTCGCGCAGCGCGGCCAGGGCGGCCTCGTCGGTCTGGCGCAGCAGGGTGCGCACCCGGGCGCCGATGGCCCGGCCCAGCTCCACCGGCCGACCCAGCTGGTCGCCCTTCCAGAACGGCATGCGCGCGGCCTGCCCCGGGGCGGGCGAGACCAGCACCCGGTCCGGAGTGATCTCCTCGATCCGCCAGGAGGAGGAGCCGAGCAGGAAGACGTCGCCGACCCGGGACTCGTAGACCATCTCCTCGTCCAGCTCGCCGACCCGGGCGGCCCGTTCGGCGCCGGCCAGGAAGACCCCGAACAGGCCCCGGTCGGGGATCGTGCCGCCACTGGTCACCGCGAGGCGTTGCGCTCCCTGGCGGCCGGTGAGCAGGTCGGTGGCCCGGTCCCAGACCAGCCGGGGGCGCAGCTCGGCGAATGCCGTGGACGGATAGCGGCCGGAGAGCATGTCGAGCACCGCGTGCAGCGCCGAGTCGGGCAGCTCGGCGAAGGGCGCGGCCCGGCGGACCAGCACGGCCAGGTCGCCGAGCGTCCACGGCTCCAGCGCCACCATCGCGACGATCTGCTGGGCCAGCACGTCCAGTGGGTTGCGCGGGTAGTGCAGCTCTTCGATGGCACCGGCGGTCATCCGCTCGGCGACCACCGCGCAGGAGAGCAGGTCACCGCGGTGCTTGGGGAAGACCACCCCCCGCGAGACCGCGCCCACCTGGTGCCCGGCCCGGCCGACGCGTTGCAGGCCGGCGGCCACGCTGGGCGGCGCCTCGATCTGCACCACCAGGTCGACCGCGCCCATGTCGATGCCCAGCTCCAGGCTGGAGGTGGCCACCACCGCCGGGAGCTGACCAGACTTGAGCGCCTCCTCGATGTGCTTGCGCTCCTCCCGGGAGACGCTGCCGTGGTGGGCGCGGGCGATCACGGGCGCCGCGCCGGTGGCCGCGCCGGACTGGGCCATCACCTCGGCCGGCGGCCGGTTGCGCAGCGGACCGGCGGGGCCACCCCACAGCTGCGCGCCGGACGCCCTGTCGTCGTCGCCCGCCGGGTCGTCGCCGGCCGGCAACCCCTCCGGTACGCCGATAGCGCCCTCGCCCGACGCGGATGCGGCGACCGCCTCGGCTGCCAGCTCGTTGAGCCGGGCGCAGAGGCGCTCGGCACTGCGCCGGGAGTTGGTGAAGACGATTGTCGAGCGGTGCTGCCCGATGAGGGTGAAGACCCGTTCCTCCACGGCCGGCCAGATCGACGCCCGGCGTGGCCCGGGGCCGCCGAGGTCGTCCTCCGGTGGTTGCTCCTGCTCGTCCAGGCGGGTCATGTCCTCCACCGGGACCTGCACGCTGACCTCGATGGTCTTCGGGGTGGCCGGCTGCACCACGTCGACCGGGCGGGCGCCGCCGAGGAACTGGGCACAGGCGTCGATCGGCCGGACGGTGGCCGAGAGGCCGATGCGCTGCGCCGGGGCGGGCAGCAGCTCGTCGAGGCGTTCGAGGGAGAGCGCGAGGTGGGCGCCGCGTTTGCTGCCGGCCACCGCGTGCACCTCGTCGACGATCACCGTCTGGACGCCGCGCAGCGAGTCGCGAGCCGCGGACGTGAGCAGTAGGAACAGCGACTCGGGCGTGGTGATGAGGATGTCCGGCGGAGTGCGGGCGAAGGCTCGTCGCTCGTCGGCGGGCGTGTCGCCGGTGCGCATGCCGACGGTGATGTCGGGCGGTGCGACGCCCAGCCGGGTGGCCGCCTGCCGGATGCCGGCCAGCGGGGCGCGCAGGTTGCGCTCCACGTCCACGGCGAGGGCCTTGAGCGGGCTGACGTAGAGCACGCGGCACCGTTGGCGGGCCTCGGCCGGTGCTGGCTCGCGGGCGAGTCGGTCCAGTGACCAGAGGAAGGCCGCGAGCGTCTTGCCCGAGCCGGTGGGTGCCACCACGAGCGCGTTGCGGCCGGCGGCGACCGATCGCCAGGCGCCGGTCTGCGCGGCGGTCGGGGCTGCGAAGGCGTTGTCGAACCAGGCGCGGGTGGCCGGGCCGAACCCGGCCAGCACCGCGCCGGCGTCTGCGTCTGCCCCGGTCACCGGTCCATCGTGCCCCGCCGGTCCGACATCCACGAGCGACCTCTCGACGGAATGAACCAGCAAGAAGCAAAAAGCGTGGAACGTGCGCTTAATACGTTAAGTCTCACTTAACTGCTTGCTTCTAAGGAGCAACATAAAGTAACTTCACTCGCAACGCGAACCGGGGTGAGGGGGTTTGATGGCCGGCGAGCAGCACACCGTCGAACCGGGCACCGACGTGCTGATTCGCAAGGTCGACAGCCACCTCGCCGCGCTCCGCGCCGGCCTGCACGGCCCCGAGCTCGAGCTCGCCGAACGCCTCGCCCACTGCCTGCGCGAGATGGTTCTCTGTACCGCCCAGGCCAGCGCCGCCGACCGGGGTCAGGTCCGCGTTGCCGTGCACTACTTCGTGCTCCGTCGCGAGAGCCGTGGCCGCCTGCTGGCGGTGCGGTCGCTGACCGCCGCCGAGCGGGTGGTCGACCGGGTCGCCCGCCAGCTCGGCCGCCTCGACCTGCTGGCCGAGCTACGCCGCGACCGGTCCACCCCCGACGACGCGCAACCCCTCAACAAAGCCCTGCTGCGCTAACGCCGCTCAGCCTCCCCTCCCGTGTTGATCAAGAGATTTGCGTCAGGAACCCGGGCGCGGGTGACGCAAACCTCTTGATCAACGGTCGGGGTCGGGGTCGGGGTTGGGGTCGGGGTTGGGGTCGGGGCTGGGGTCGGGGCTGGGGCTGGGGCTGGGGCTGGGGTCGGGGGCTGGGTTGGGGCTTTGGGGGCGAATTCTGGCAAAACCGCCCGGCGGGGGAGGAACTGGCGTCTGATCGCTGCTAGGCGCCACCGCTGCCACGGGCGTCGGCCATGTCGATCAGGAGCGCAGGTGCTGGTACTGCTCATCCTCCATCTCGTGGCGGCGCTCGCCGCGCCCCTGCTCGTCCGGTGGTGGGGTCCGCGCGCGTGCTACCCGCTGGCGCTCGCGCCGGCCGCCGCGTTCTGCTGGGCGGTGGCCCGCACCCCGGCCGTCGCCGACGGCGGGGCGGTGGTCGAGACGTACCCGTGGATCCGGCAGTTGGGCCTCGACATCGCGTTCCGGCTCACCACGCTGTCCTGGCTGATGACGCTGCTGATCGGCGGCGTCGGCGCGCTGGTGCTGGTCTACAGCGCCCGCTACTTCGGTGCCGGTTCCACCGGGCTGGCGCAGTTCGCAGCGGTCCTGGTCGCGTTCGCGGGCGCGATGCTCGTCCTGGTCTTCGCCGACGACCTGCTGCTGCTCTACGTCGGCTGGGAGCTGACCACGATCTTCTCGTACCTGCTGATCGGGCACAGCACCGAACGGCGGTCCAGCCGCTGGGCGGCGGCGCAGGCGTTGACGGTCACCACGCTGGGCGGCCTCGCCATGCTGGTCGGCTTCATCATGCTGGGCGAGCACGCCGGCACCTACCGCTGGTCGGAGATCAGCGCGCAGCCGCTGCCCGGCGGCGGGTACCTGGTGGGCGCCGTGCTGCTGATCCTGGCCGGCGCCCTGTCCAAATCGGCGGTGCTGCCGTTCAGCTCGTGGCTCCCGGTGGCGATGGCGGCGCCCACGCCGGTCAGCGCCTACCTGCACGCCGCCGCCATGGTCAAGGCCGGCGTCTACCTGGTCGGGCTGCTCGCCCCGGTGCTCGCCACGGTCGGCCCGTGGCGGCCGCTGGTGCAGATCGCCGGTGTGGCGACCATGCTGCTCGGCGGATGGGCCGCGCTGCGCCAGACCGACCTCAAGCTGCTGCTGGCGTACGGGACGGTCAGTCAGCTCGGCCTGCTGGTGGCCGTGACCGGCTCGGGCACCCCGGACGCCGCGCTGGCCGGCACCGCGATGCTGCTGGCGCACGCCCTGTTCAAGGCGGCACTGTTCCTGGTCGTCGGCATCATCGACCACGGTGCCGGCACCCGTGACCTGCGCGAGTTGTCCGGGGTGCGGCACTGGTCCCAGCCGCTGTTCGTGGTCGCCGTGCTGGCCGCGGCGTCGATGGCCGGTGTGCCACCGCTGGTCGGCTTCGTGGCCAAGGAGGCGGTGTTCGGGGCGTTCACCGACCAGCCCGTGCTCCTCACCGGCCTGGTCGCCGGGACGGTGCTCACCGTCGCGTACAGCGCCCGCTTCCTCTGGGGCGCGTTCGCCGACCGGCCGGGTGTGGCGCCGGTCCCGCCGGGGCCGATCGCCGCGTCGTTGCTGGTCCCGCCCGCGGTGCTCGCCGGTGTCGGTCTGCTCGCCGGTCCGGCCGCGAGCGTGCTGGACGACCTGTTGCGCCCGTACGCCGACCTGCTCGGCGGGGTCGACGCGCACCTGGCGCTCTGGGCCGGGCCGACCCCGGCGCTCGGCCTGTCCCTGCTGGCGCTCGGCGGCGGCGGCCTGCTCTTCGCCGTGCGTGGGCCGCTCGCCCCGGTGCTGGCCCGGTTCCGGTCACCGGTGGGGGGCAACCAGGGGTACGAGTGGGTCATCGGCCGGTTCGACCGGCTGGCCATCGACGTCACCGGCGCGACCCAGCGTGGCTCACTGCCGCAGTATCTGGGCATCATCCTGGTCACCCTGGTGCTGGTGCCCGGTGCGGCGATGCTCTCCGCCAGCCCCTGGCGGGCGCGGATTCCGCTCTGGGACAGCGCGCTGCAACCGGTGGTCGTCCTGGTGATCACGGTGGCGGCGGTGCTGGCGGTCGGTGCCCGTCGCCGGCTGACAGCGATGCTGCTGGCGGGCATGACCGGCTACGGCACGGCGATGTTGTTCGTGCTGCACGGAGCGCCCGACCTGGCGCTCACCCAGTTTCTGGTGGAAACGGCGACGATCGCCGTCTTCGTACTGGTGCTGCGTCGCCTGCCGGAGCGGTTCTCGGCCCGCCCGCTGCGCCGTACCCGCTGGGCCCGTCGGGTGATCGGGGCGGCGGCGGGGCTGGTCGCCGCCGGGTTGGCCCTCACCGCCGTCGGCGCCCGCCGGGCATCGGACATCTCGGCCGCCTTCCCCGACCTGGCGGTGGCGCACGGGTACGGCCGCAACGTGGTCAACGTGACCCTTGTCGACATTCGGGCCTGGGACACGATGGGCGAGCTGGCGGTGCTGGTGGTGGCCGCGACCGGGGTGGCCAGCCTGATCTTCGAGCGCTCTCGCACCGGACCGCGGCCGCGCCGGCCCGATTCCGAGCAGGGCGTGAGTGGACGCGGCCGGCCGGTCTGGCTGCGCGGAGGCCCCACCCTCTACGAGGAACGCCGCTCGATCGTGTTGGAGGTGGTCATCCGGCTGATCTTCCACACCGTGGTGCTGTTCTCGCTGTTCCTGCTCTTCTCCGGGCACAACGCGCCGGGCGGCGGGTTCGCCGGCGGGCTGGTGGCGGGTCTCGCCCTGGTGGTGCGCTACCTGGCCGGCGGCCGGTACGAGCTGACCGAGGCGGCCCCGATCGGCGCCGGCGCGATTCTCGGCGCCGGGCTGGCCCTGGCGGTGGGCAGTGGCGTGGTGGCGTTGCTGGTCGGCGGGTCGGTGTTGGAGAGCGCGAAGGTCGACCGAGCCTTGCCACTGGTCGGCGACGCCCATCTGGTCACGTCGCTCTTCTTCGACATCGGCGTGTACCTGGTCGTGATCGGGTTGGTGCTGGACATCCTGCGCAGCCTCGGTGCCGAGGTGGACCGGCACATCGAGGCCACCGGAACGGCCACCGGCGGGCTGGCCGTCGACAAGGGGGACCGGGCATGACGCGGAGCGGTGCGGGGCCGACGTTGGTGCTGGTGTTGGCCGTCGCGGTGCTGGTCGGGTGCGGGGTGATGCTGCTGTTGGAGCGCAGCCTGACCCGGATCCTGCTGGGCGTGGTCATGCTCGGCAACGGGGTGAACCTGTTGATCCTGTTGGGCGGGCGGTCCGGCGGGGCGCCGGTCGTCGGCACGGGCCCGGTGGAGCGGATGAGTGACCCGCTGCCGCAGGCGATGGTGTTGACCTCCATCGTGATCACCTTCGGGTTCACCGCGTTCCTGCTCGCTGTGGCGTACCGCAGCTGGTATCTCTCCGGCGACGACGAGGTGCCCGACGACCTGGAGGACCGGCAGATCATCCGGCGGGCCGGGCGCAACGAGGTCGGTGCGGCCGATCGTGGTGGGGAGGGACCGAACGGTGACCCGGAACAGGTCGATCCCGAGCCGGCCCGCCGGCGGTTACGACGCGGAGACGAGTCGTGATGCGCGCCCTGGTGCCGCTGCCGGTGGTGGTGCCGCTGCTCGGTGCGGCGCTGACCCTGCTGTTGGCCGGGAAGCCCCGAATCCAGCGCGCGACCAGCGTGCTGTGTCTGGGCGCCACGCTCACTGTGGCGGTGCTGCTGCTGGTGCAGGCGTACCGGCACGGGCCGGTGGTGGTGGCGGTCGGGGGGTGGCCGGCGCCGGTCGGCATCGTCCTGGTGGCCGATCAACTGGCCGCGCTGATGCTGGTGGTCTCCTCGGCGGTGACCCTCTGCGTGCTGCTCTACTCGATCGGCCAGGGTCGCAGCGAGACGAGCGAGAGCTCGCCGGTGTCGATCTTCCACCCGACGTACCTGGTGCTCACCGCCGGCGTCACCAACGCGTTCCTGGCGGGTGACCTGTTCAACCTCTTCGTCGGGTTCGAGATCCTGCTGGCCGCCAGTTTCGTGCTGATCACCCTGGGGGGCACCGAGACCCGCATCCGGACCGGGTCGACGTACGTGGTGGTCAGCATCCTCTCCTCGATGATCTTCCTGACGTCGGTCGGTCTGGTGTACGCCGCCACCGGCACGCTCAATCTCGCCCAGCTCGCCCAGCGCCTCGACGACCTGCCCGACGGTGTCCGACTGGCCCTGGAGCTGATGTTGCTGCTGGCCTTCGCGATCAAGGCGGCGGTCTTTCCCCTGTCGGCCTGGCTGCCGGACAGCTACCCCACCGCGCCGGCCCCGGTCACTGCCGTCTTCGCGGGTCTGCTCACCAAGGTGGGCGTCTACGCGATCATCCGTACCGAGACGTTGCTGTTTCCCGGTGGGCGTGCCCACATCCTGCTCATGGTCGTCGCCGGGCTGACCATGGTGATCGGCATCCTCGGTGCGGTGGCCCAGTCCGACCTGAAGCGACTCTTCTCGTTCACCCTGGTCAGTCACATCGGCTACATGATCTTCGGGGTGGCGTTGAGCACCGTCGCCGGCCTCTCCGGCGCGATCTTCTACGTGGTGCACCACATCACCATCCAGACCACGCTGTTCCTGGTCGCCGGACTGGTCGAGGAGCGTGCCGGCAGCACCGACCTGCGTCGTATCGGCGGTCTGGCCCGGGTGGCGCCGCTGCTGGGCGTGCTCTTCTTCATCCCGGCCATGAATCTCGCCGGAGTGCCACCGTTCTCCGGCTTCCTCGGCAAGCTCGGCCTGCTCCAGGCCGGGGTGGCGGCCGGCGGGCCGCTGCCCGGGGTGCTGGTCGCGGCCGGCACCCTGACCAGCCTGCTCACCCTGTACGTGGCGTCCCGGGTGTGGAACATCGCCTTCTGGCGCGCGCCCCGGCTGGCCACCAGCGAGCCGGTCGTCCAGTTGCCGAGGCTGATGGTGGGCGCCACAGTGGCTCTGGTCGCCATCGGGCTGGCGTTGACAGTGCTGGCCGGTCCGCTCTTCGACGTCACCGCCGACGCGGCCGAGGACCTGCGGCTGCGCACCCCGTACGTCCGTGCGGTGCTGCCGGGCGGTGTGCCGTGACCGGCTCCCCGGAGCCGGCTCCCGACACCCCCGGGCCCGCCGTGGTGGGGCGGGGCCGGCTCGGGCGCTGGCGGGACCAGGCGGTGGCACTCGGGTGGCTGGTGCTGGTCTGGAACCTGCTCTGGGGCGACATCACCTGGGCCAACCTGGTCGGTGGCCTGCTGGTCGGTGCGGCCGTGCTGGTGTTCTACCCGCTGCCGGCGGTCAGCTTCGGTGGCCGGTTGCGACCGTGGGCTCTGCTGGTGTTCGTGGGCCGGTTCGCCGTCGAGTTGGTCAGCGCGAGCCTGCACGTCGCCCGGATCGCCGTGCAGCCCGGCTACCGACCGCGTGGGGCGATCATCGCGGTCCGGTTGCGGGTGTCCACCGACCTGAACCTGGCGCTCACCGCCGAGGCGGTCTCGTTGGTGCCGGGCACGCTGGTCCTCGAGGTGGACCGGGACTCCGGAACGCTCTACCTGCACGTCCTGGACACCCACGGCCCCGGCGACCTGGACGTGGCCCGGGCCCGCACGCTCGCCGTCGAGCGGCGAATCGTCCGCACGGTCGGCTCCACCAGTGAACTGCGCCGACTCGACGTCACCTCACCCGAGAAAGGAACCCGCCCGTGACCACCTTCCTGGCCGTCGTCCTCACCGCACTGCTGTCGGTCACCGCGCTCCTCGCGCTGACTCGCCTCTACCGTGGCCCGTCGCTGGTGGACCGGGTGATCGCCGCGGACATGCTGCTCGCCACGATGGTCGGCGCGGTGGGCGCCGAGGCGGCGGTCAACCGGCACGCCACCACGCTGCCCGTGCTGGTGGTGCTCTCCCTGCTCGGCTTCGTGGGCTCGGTGTCGCTGGTCCGCTTCGCCGTCCGGGAGCAGCAGTGATCGCGACGATCGCGGACTGGATCGGCGCCGGTTGCCTGGTGGCCGGCGCCCTGCTCGCCCTGGCCGCCGGGATCGGCGTACTGCGTTTCCCGGACGCGCTGTCCCGGATGCACGCGGCCACCAAGCCGCAGGTGCTCGGGGTGCTCCTGTTGCTGCTGGGCATCGCGTTGCGGCTGCGGTCCCCGGCGGACCTGGGCATGATCCTGCTGGTGGCGGTCTTCCAGTTGGCGACCGCGCCGGTGGCTGCGCAGATGATCGGGCGGGCCGCGTACCGGTCGGGGCGGCTCGACCGGAGCCTGCTCGACGCCGATGAGCTGGCCGAACGCGGACCAGGCGGCGGGCCGGCGGGGCCGGCGTGACGACCGCCAGGCGGCGGGCCGGCGTGACAAACCGGGGCGCTCGCTGAACCGGACGTTCCGCTCCTTCGGCCCACCCCCAGCGGAGTCCCAGCCAGCGCCGATAAAATGACGGCATGATCGACTCTTCTGCCCAGGAGGGCAGCAGTAGCCAGCCGGGTCGTGCCCGGCATATCCCCGTACCGACGACCCCGGGAGCCCTGAGCGACCCGTGTTGATCGTCGTTGGTCTCCTACTGATCATCCTTCTCACTGCCGCCACCGGCTACTTCGTGGCGCAGGAGTTCGGCTACGTCGCCGTGGACCGGGGCAAGCTGCGCCAGCTTGCCGATGACGGCGATCAGGCCGCCGCCCGGGCCCTGACCGTCACCAGCCGGCTCTCCTTCATGCTCTCCGGTGCCCAACTCGGCATCACCGTCACCGCGCTGCTGGTCGGCTACGTCGCCGAGCCGTATCTGGGCGGTGGTCTCGCCGACCTGCTCGGCGTGGCCGGCGTCAGCGAGGCGGTCAGCCTGCCGCTGTCGGTGGCGTTGGCACTGGTCATCGCCACCATCGTGCAGATGGTCCTCGGTGAGCTGGCCCCGAAGAACCTGGCCATCGCCCGGGCCGTGCAACTGGCCCGGGCGCTGAGCCGCTCCACCCTGATCTACCTGGCCGTCGCCGGGCCGCTGATCCGGCTCTTCGACCGGGCCTCGGTCCGGCTGCTGCGCCGCATCGGCATCGAGCCGATCGAGGAACTGCCCAGCGGCGCCACCCCGGCGGACCTGGAACAGATCATCGCCGAGTCCCGCGAGGAGGGCAGCCTCGACGCCGAGATGTCCACGCTGCTCGACCGAGGTCTGGACTTCCGCGAACTGACCGCCGGCGAGGCCATGGTGCCGCGCGTCGACGTGCACACCGTCCGGGCGCACGAACCGGTGAGCCGGGTGGTCGAGCTGCTGGACACCGGCCACTCCCGCTTCCCGGTACGCGGTGCGGAGGGCGTCGACGACCTGCTCGGCATCGTCGGCATCGCCGACGTGCTCGGCGTACCCCCGGGGGAGCGGGCCACCACCCCGGTGAGCGCGGTGGCCGGGCCGCCGCTGCTCGTACCGGAGACGTTGCCCCTGCCCACGGTGCTCGACCGCCTGCGCGCCGGGCACCGGCAGATGGCGTGCGTGGTCGACGAGTACGGCGGCTTCGCCGGCGTCATCACGCTGGAGGACATCGCCGAGGAGCTGGTCGGCCCGATCCGAGACGAGGACGACCCGCCGGAGCGGGCGCCGGCCCGGCAGGACGACGGGTCCTGGGTGGTGCCGGCCCGTTGGCGGATCGACGAGGTCGCCGACAGCACCGGCATCGCCCTGCCCGAGGCCCCCGAGTACGACACCCTGTCCGGGTTGGTGATGCGGGAGCTGGGCCGGGTGCCCGAGGTCGGTGACCGATTGGAGATCAGCCTGCAACCCGAGGGGGCGGACGGCGAGGACAACGAGGCGGAGCCCCGGGCGTTGGTCGAGGTGTTGGCCGTGGACCGGCACGTGGCCGACTCGGTGCGGTTGCAGCTGACCAAACCTGAGGTGACCGCATGAGCCCCGGGATCGCGCTGTTCAGTTCGGTGATCCTGCTGGCGCTGAACGGGTTCTTCGTGGCCGCCGAGTTCGCCCTGGTGGCCAGCAAGCGCTACCGCCTGGAGCAGGCGGCGGCGAACGGTGGCCGGGCGGCACGGGCCGCGTTGGACGGCGTCCGCGAGCTGTCGCTGATGCTGGCCGGCGCGCAACTCGGCATCACGCTGTGCACCCTGGGTCTCGGTGCGCTGGCCGAGCCGGCGATCGAGCACCTGCTCAGCCCCCTGCTGCACGCGGTGGGCCTACCGGACGCGGCCAGTCACCTGATCGCCCTGGTCTTCGCCCTCGGGGTGGTGACCTTCCTGCACCTGGTGGTGGGGGAGATGGCACCGAAGTCGTGGGCGATCACCGACGCGGAGCGCTCGGCGACGCTGCTCGCGTTGCCGTTCCGCGCCTTCGCCCGGGTCTCCCGGCCGGTGCTCTCCGCGCTGAACGCCCTGGCCAACGCGATCCTGCGGCTGTTCGGCGTCAACCAGCAGGACCAGCTCGCCCAGGTGCACGGCCCGGACGAGCTGCGGATCCTGTTGGAGCAGTCCCGAGAGCACGGGCTGCTCGGTGCCGAGCAGCACCAGCTGTTGACCAGCATGCTGGAGTTGCAGGGCACGTCGGTGGCGCAGGTGATGGAACCGTTCGCCACCATGGTCACCGTCCGACGGGACGACCCGGCCGAGCGGATCGAGGAGGTCAGCCGCGACAGCGGCCGATCCCGGCTCGCGGTGCTCGACGAGGCGGGTGACGTGTGCGGGCTCGTGCACGTCCGGGAGGCGGTACGGGTGGTCACCACCGGCCGGGTCGCCACCGCCGGGGAGCTGATGACCCCCGCGTTCACGCTGCCCGCGACGTCCTCGGTCACCGAGGCGGTGGCGGCGATGCGGGCCCGGCAGTCGCAGCTCGCGTTGGTCCGCAACGGCGGTGGCCCGGCCCGGCCGATCGGCTTCGTGGCCCTGGAGGACCTCCTTGAGGAGGTCATCGGGGAGTTCGACGACGAGACCGACACGGTCCCGCGCGGGCGTCGGTTGCGCTGACCTGTCGACCCGGCCGTACCGACGAAGTACGGCCGGGTCGACGCTCCCCATGGCAGCGCCGCTCGACGCGGGCGGGCTTGAGCCGACCCCGACCGGGTAGGCGCGCCTGGTGGGGCCGCCGGGGCCCCGTCCCGGGAGGGGGCGCGCGGTGCGGCTGACGGGAGTGTCCCCGGAGTCCGGTGGCACCGGACTCTCCGTGCAGACCACGCTGCCCAACCCGAGTACCCGCCCGGGCCTGCGCCTGCCCGGGCGGGTGACAGTCGCGGCCGGCCCGGAGGACGTGCTGGTGCGGCACATCCGGCTCGGCCTCGTCACCACTGTCGAGCCGGACGACCCGGCCGCGGCCCGACGTCTCGTGCAGTTCCACCACCTGCCGATCGCCGGCCGGTTCGTCGTACCGGCCGGTCGGCGGCGGGCGGTCGACTTCGCGTTCCCGCTGCCGTGGGAGACCCCGGTGACCACCTTCGGTGGGGTGCCGCTGCTGAGCCTGCGGATGGGCCTGCGGACCGAGGTGTCGCTCGACCCCGACCTTGACCAGGGGGCCATGGTGCCGGTCTTCGTGCATCCGATCCCCACCCAGCAGCACGTGCTGGCGGCGCTGGACACGCTGGGCTTCATGATCCGCCAGTCCGGGTTGCTGGAGGGCGGGTTGCCAGGGGTGGAGCACACCCTGCCCCTGCACCAGCGCTGGGGCTACTGGGTGGGGCCGCTCTACGCCGGCCCGATCACCGAGCTGGAGGTGATCTTCGTGACCAACTCGGCGGGCCTGGAGGCGATCCTCTGGATGGATCGCCGGCTGGCGCTGGCCGGAATCACCCACCAGAGCATCAGCCGGTTCCGGATCTGGCACGAGGACGCCGACCGGCGGGACTGGGTCGCCACAGTGGACGGCTGGATCCGCCAGGCGATCAACCGGCACGCCGCAGCGGCCGCGCACGCCGACTGGTCCGCGCAGATCGCCGGGTCGGCCCACGTCAGCCGCCACCCCGACGAGCCGATCCGACCGGGCTACGGCCTGGGCGGCACCGCCGGCGGCACCGGCGTAGGCGGCGGCGGCTCCGGCGGCGACGGCACCTGACCCCTCGGCCCCGCCCTCTCCCGCCTTCTCACCCTCGCGATCTTGCAGTTTCTGCGGCGACAAAACGGCTCAGAATGCGCGTTTCTACGACCGAAAGTGCAAGATCGCGAGGGCGGGCGGGCGGGCGGACCGAGGGGGGTCAGCTGGCGCTGGCGGTGGCTAGCTTGAGGCTGAAGGCCAGGAAGAGGGCGGCCACGGCGGTGGTGCCACCGGCTGCCAGGCGGCGGCGTTGGCGGAACTGGGCGGCCAGGAAGGTGCCCGCGAAGATCAAGGCGGTCAGGTAGAGCGCGCTGGTCACCTGAGCGATCAGCCCGAGCAGCAGGAACGACAGCGCCGGCCAGGCGTAGCCGGGGTCGACGAACTGGATGAAGAACGAGATGAAGAACAGGATCGCCTTCGGGTTCAGCAGGCTGATCACCAGCGCCTTGCGGAACGGGCTGCGCATCGCCGCCGGCTCCGCGGCGTCGATGAGCCGCGGCGTGTTCGGGTCGTTGCGGTCGCGCCAGCGCCGCACGGCGCCGAGCAGCATGGTCACCCCGACATAACCGAGGTACGCGGCACCGGCGTACTTGATCACCATGAACAGCGGCGGGTACGCGTTGAGCAGCGACGCCACCCCGGCGGCGGAGAGGAACATCAGCACCCCGTCGCCGACGAACACGCCACCGGCGGCCCGGTAGCCGACCGCGACGCCCCGCTTGGCCGCGGTCGAGAGCACGAAGAGTGAGTTCGGCCCGGGCAGCAGGATGATGGCCACGGTGCCCAGCACGTACGTCCAGATGTCGGTGATCCCCAGCACGCCCGCCATCATCACGCCACCGGTGCCGTCCGCAGAAGTCTTTCTCGCAGCCTGGCCTGTGCGTTCGGCCACTCGTCGACGGTCATCGCGTACTGCACGGTGTCCCGCCAGGAGCCGTCCGGGCGTTGCCGGTGCATCCGCAGCACCCCCTCCCGGGTCGCGCCGAGCCGTTCGATGGCCGCCTGGGAACGAACGTTGCGGATGTCGGTGTGCCAGGCGACCCGTACCGCGCCCAGGTCGTCGAAGGCCCGGCTGAGCAGCAGCAACTTCGCCTCGGTGTTGATCCCGGTACGCCACCAGGGCCGGCCGAGGAAGGTGTGCCCGATGGCCACCGCCCGCCGCTCCGGGTCGATGTCGTAGTAGGAGGTGCTGCCCACCACCGCCCCGGTCGCCGCGCACCGCTGCACCCAGGCCACCCGCTCGCCCCGGTGCTGGGCGGTCAGGGCGGTGCCGATCACCTCGGCGGTTTCGGCGGGGGCGGTGGGCGGCGCGACGCTGAGGTGCCGCCACACCACGGGGTCCGCGGTGGCGGCGTGCAACTCGTCGGTGTGCGCCAGCTCCAGCGGCTCCAGCCGAACGTGCTCACCGTGCAGCGGCACCGGGTCGTGCCAGGGCGTGCGGGGCGTTCGCAGGTACGCCGGCAGCGGCGCGGTGACCCCGGCGTCCGGCTCGGGTGCCCCGGCGGTGAGTCGCAGTGGCAGCACGCCGGCCCAGTGCGGCAGGTGCAGGTCGGCCTCGTCGTCGCGGACCCCGCCGGTGCGGGCCCGGACGGACACCTCGCGTAGTGGCAGCGCCAGTACGGCGGTCTCGGCCAGCTCGCGATGGCTGGGCGGACGGGTGGCGGTGCTGCGTCCCGCGCCGACCTTCTCGACCAGCGCGGTGAGCATGGCGAGCTTCTCCCGCTCGTCGGTGACCAGTCGGGCGGTGCCGTGGGCGACGACCGAGCGGTAGTTGGCGCTGTGGTGGAACTGGGAACGGGCGTAGACCAGCCCGTCGAGCAGTGTCACCGCGACGCAGACCGGCAACCCGTCGTCGCCCCGGGCGGCGAGCAGCGGCCGGCTGCCGGTGGAGCCGTGCAGGTAGAGCGTGTCGCCGATGCGGACGTGCAGGGTGGGCAGCACTCGTGGCTGGCCGTCGACGATGAAGCTGAGCGCGCAGTCGTACGCCTCGTCGAGCACGGCGTGGGCGGCGGCCTGGTCGTAGCTCATCTTTTCGCGGGAGCGGTGGGGTGTGGTCCGGGCGGTGGGTGGATACATGCGCGCGCCCCTTTGTTCTAGTACAATCTCTTATTTGTGTCAGCACACTATCAGCTCACCGGTACGACAGCCGTCGAGATTTCGGCCAGCATCGAGTCGGGCATCCGTACCGGCGCCCTGTCCCCGGGGGCCGCCCTGCCGCCCGTGCGGGCGCTCGCCGCCGAGTTGGGGGTCAGCCCCGCCACCGTCGCCCGCGCCTACCAGGAGCTACGCCAACGTGGTCTGCTCGCCACCGCCGGTCGGCACGGCACCCGGGTACGCCCCCGCCCGCCGGTGGCCGCCCGCCGCTCCGCGCTGCGCCCCCCACCGTTGCCCGGCGCCCGAGACCTGTCCCGGGGTGAACCCGACCCCCGTCTGCTGCCCCCGCTGGGCCCGCACCTGGCGGCGCTCGCCACCGAGAACGGCCCGTCGGTCGGCTACTCCGATGCCGGAGTGCTGCCCGAACTGGCCGAGATGGCCCGCGCCCGGCTGCGCGTCGACGGCGTACCGGCCGGGGAGTTGACGCTCACCGGCGGTGCGCTGGACGGCATCGAGCGGTTGCTCGGCGCCCACCTGCGCCCCGGCGACGCGGTGGCGGTCGAGGACCCGGGCTGGGCCAACCTGCTCGACCTCGTCGCCGCGCTGGGCCTGCGTCCGATCGGCGTACCGGTGGACGACGAGGGGCCGCTGGTCGCCGGGGTGGCCGCGGCACTCGCCGCCGGAGCGCGGGCGCTGATCGTCACCAGCCGGGCGCAGAATCCGACCGGCGCCGCCGTCTCCGCGGCCCGCGCCGAGGCGCTGCGGACGCTGCTCGCCGGCCGACGGGACCTGCTGTTGATCGAGGACGACCACGCGGCCGAACTGGCCCGCGTACCCCTGCACCCGCTCGCTGGTGCGACAGCGAGTTGGGCCTTCCTCCGCTCGGTGAGCAAGCCCTTCGGCCCGGACCTGCGGATGGCGGTGCTGGTCGGCGACGAGACGACTGTGGCCCGGGTGAGCGGCCGTACCCGGGTCGGCGCCGGCTGGGTCTCCACAGTCCTGCAACGCCTGGTGCTCGCCCTGTGGCGGGACCCGGCGGTCACCGAGTTGGTGCAGCGGGCGGCGCAGAGCTACGAGCAGCGCCGCGACGGGCTGCTCGCCGCGCTGGCCGAGCACGGGCTGACAGCACACGGTCGCAGCGGCATCAACGTCTGGCTGCCGGTCGCGGACGAGACCAGCACGGTGACCGCGCTCCGCGACGCCGGCTGGGCGGTGGCCCCCGGCGCCCTCTACCGGATCGCCGCCCCGCCGGCCCTGCGCATCACCGTCAGCTCCCTGGACCCCGCCGACCTGGCTCCGCTGGCCGCCGCACTGGCCCAAGCCGAAAACCCACCCCCCTCCCAGGGCTTCCCCACCTGACCCCCCGCGCCTCCCGCACCCCGCCGCGCCCGCGATCTTGCAGTTTGTGTTGGCGAAATGTCGGGTCTGTGCACGTTGGTCGGGGCAGAAAGTGCAAGATCGCGGGGATTCGGGACGGCGGGGACGGGTATGCGGGCGCCCGGAGGTGGGGGACATGGCTTCTGGTGGGGCTCGTAAGGGGATCTGGATAGCGGTGGCGGTGGCGATCATCATCATCGTCATCGTGCTGATCGCGATCGCGTCCGGCGGAGACGGGGGCGGCAACGGGTACTGACGCGTTGCGGCCGGGGTGCCGGGGCGTATCCGGCGGCGAGCATCGAACGGGTATATAACAGTCGGCATGGCCGAAAGTGCTCCGGGCGCCCAGCGGTTCATTCCGCCCGACGCCGACACCATCGACGACCTGCGCACCGCCGCCGGCGGCTGCCAGGGCTGTGAGCTGTACCGGGACGCCTCGCAGACGGTCTTCGGTCGGGGCGACGAGAGCGCCCGCGTGGTGCTCGTCGGCGAGCAGCCCGGCGACATGGAGGACCAGAAGGGGCTGCCCTTCGTCGGCCCGGCCGGACGCCTGCTGCGCCGCGCCGTCGACGACGCCGGGCTGGACCCGGGTCTCCTCTTCCTCACAAATGCCGTAAAGCACTTCCGTTTTGTTCAGCGCGGCAAGCGGCGGATCCACCAGACCCCGGACCAGGTGCACATCACCGCCTGTCGCCCCTGGTTGGTCGCCGAGTTCGCCCGGCTGCGTCCGGAGATCGTGGTGGTGCTCGGCGCGACCGCCGCCAAGGCCCTGCTCGGCCCGTCCTTCCGGGTCACCCGGCAGCGGGGCGAGCTGCTGCCCTGGCCGGAGTCGGCCCAACACCCAGCGGACTTCGAACAGGTGCCGGTGGACAACGCCGGAAAGCGGGCCGACGCGCCGCAGGCTCGGCTGCTGGCCACCATCCACCCGTCCGCCGTCCTGCGGGCCGACGACCAGGACAAGGCGTACGAGGGCCTGGTCGCCGACCTCACCGTCGTCACCCGCGCCCTGCCCGGCTAGCCAACTACCCCGCGCGACCACCAGCACCCCGGCCTCGCTCATCCGGGCACCCTGGGCGTGGGCCGCGCCGGTGGCGACCCCGTTCCGGCGAAACCCACTGCCGCCGGTCGGTGCGGGTGCGCGAGGATGAGGCACCCCTTCCGACAGGAGCGCCGATGGCGACCGACCTGACCGCGCCGCGTACCGCCGCCCGACCCGACGTCGCGTCGATCCAGCGGCGTACCCTGCGGCTGCTCTTCACCACCCAGATCATCGGCGGGATCGGCGTGACCATCGGCATCGCCGTGGGCGCGCTGCTCGCGGCACGGATCGCCGGGACCGCGGTGGCCGGTGTCGCGCAGAGCGCCGGGGTGGTCGGTGCCGCGCTGCTCGCCGTCCCGGTCACCCGGATCATGGCGCGGCACGGCCGCCGGCCGGGCCTGGTGCTGGCGTACACGGTCGGCGCCGTCGGTGGCCTGCTGGTGGTGCTGGCCGCGGCCACCCGCTGGGTGCCGCTGCTCTTCCTCGGCATGCTGCTCTTCGGCGGGGGCACCGCGGCGAACCTGCAGGCCCGCTACACGGCAGTGGACCTCGCCGAGCCGGCCCGCAGGGGGCGGCAGCTCTCCCTGATCGTCTGGGCCACCACCATCGGTGCGGTGGCCGCGCCGAACTTCGCCGCGCTGGCCGACCGCGTCACCACCGGCTGGGGGTTGCCCCCGCTGGCCGGCCCGTTCGCGTTCAGCGCGGCCGCGTTCGTGCTGGCTGCCGTCGTACTCCTCGGGTTGCTCCGGCCCGACCCGCTGCTCACGGCGCGGCGGCTCGCGGCGGCCGACGCACCGGCCGCCGATCTGCCGCCGGCCGCTGACGCGACGGCGACCGCCGTGGCGGCCGAGGCGCCGGCGGCAGGTGGCGGCGCGACGCCGGCCGCCGCGCCGGTCGAGGTGCGCGCGCCGCGCGGCGCCGGGATGCGTGCGGCCTGGTCGGTGGTACGCGGACAGCCCGCCGCCCGACTCGGCATCGCCGCCGTGGCGGTGGGTCACCTGGTGATGGTGGCGGTGATGGCGATGACTCCGGTCCGGCTCGGTGAGTCGCACGCCGACGCCGACGTGTTGCGGCTGGTCGGCATCGTGCTGAGCCTGCACATCGCCGGCATGTACGCGTTCTCCCCGGTGGTCGGTTGGCTCACCGACCGGCTCGGTCGACGGGCGGTGATCCTCGGTGGGGTCGGGCTGCTGCTGGCCGCCTGCGCGGTCGCCGGCACCGCCGGGCACCACACGCCTCGGCTCTCGGTCGGTCTGGTCCTGCTCGGGTTGGGCTGGTCGGGGACGATGGTGGCCGGGTCGACCCTGCTGTCCGAGTCGGTGGCGGCCGAGGTGCGGCCGAGCGTCCAAGGGCTGTCCGATCTGATCATGGGGCTGGCCGGGGCCGGCGCCGCCGTGGTCAGCGGGTTTGTCATGCAGTTCGCCGGATATCCCGTGCTCACCCTGCTCGCGGCGGTCGCGGCGGCGCCCCTGGTGGCGCTAGCGTTGCGCCCGGTGCCGACCGGGGCACCGGACGAGGAGGGCTGATCACTGTGCGGCTGACCGACTTCTGGACGCGGCTGGACGAGGCGTTCGGGCCCGGCTACGCGGCCAGCATCGCCCGCGATCAGGTGCTGTCCCAGCTCGGCGGGCGGACCATCGAGCAGGCCCTGGCATCGGGGGAGCAGACGCACGCGGTGTGGCGGGCGGTTTGTGCCGCGTACCCCGATCGAGTGCCCGCCCGACTACGCTGAGCAGCCTTCTCGCCCATTCCGCGTGTCACTTGTCGAGTCGTACACCTGTTCGGCTACTGTCCACAGCTGGGTGCTCGTCCACAGCTCGCGGCCCGTCGGCTGGTTTTCTGTCGGACCTAGCGCCTAGCGTGTCCGCGTGACGCGAAGCTCAGCAAAGACGCCGGCGAAGGCAGGGGTGGCAAACATGGCAGCAGGGCCTGACCGGGAGAAGGCACTCGACCTTGCTCTCGCTCAGATTGACAAGCAATTCGGCAAGGGCTCGGTGATGCGGCTGGGTGACCGGCCGGTCGTCCAGACCGCAATCATTCCGACCGGCTCCATCGCGCTCGACGTGGCCCTCGGCATTGGCGGCCTGCCCCGTGGCCGGGTGGTCGAGATCTACGGCCCGGAGTCCAGTGGTAAGACCACTGTTGCGCTGCACTCGGTGGCCAGCGCCCAGCGGCTCGGCGGCATCGCCGCCTTCATCGACGCGGAGCACGCGCTCGACCCGGAGTACGCGAAGGCCCTCGGCGTCGACACCGACGCGATGCTGGTCTCGCAACCGGACACCGGCGAGCAGGCGCTGGAGATCGCGGACATGCTGATCCGCTCCGGCGCGATCGACATCATCGTGATCGACTCGGTGGCGGCCCTGGTGCCGCGCGCCGAGATCGAGGGCGAGATGGGCGACAGCCACGTGGGCCTCCAGGCCCGGCTGATGAGCCAGGCGCTCCGGAAGATCACCGGTGTGCTCAGCAACACCGGCACCACGGCGATCTTCATCAACCAGCTGCGGGAAAAGATCGGCGTCATGTTCGGCAGCCCGGAGACCACCACCGGTGGTCGGGCGCTGAAGTTCTACGCCTCGGTCCGGCTCGACGTGCGACGCATCGAGAGCCTCAAGGACGGCACCGACGTGGTCGGTAACCGCACCCGGGTCAAGGTCGTGAAGAACAAGGTCGCCGCGCCGTTCAAGCAGGCCGAGTTCGACATCATGTATGGCAAGGGCATCTCGCGTGAGGGCTCGCTGATCGACGTCGGCGTGGAGCAGGCGATCATCCGCAAGTCCGGAGCGTGGTACACGTACGACGGCGACCAGCTCGGCCAGGGCAAGGAGAAGGCCCGGGAGTTCCTGAAGGAAAACCCGGACGTGGCCGCCGAGATCGAGAAGAAGATCCTGGAGAAGCTCGGCGTCGGGGTCGGCGCGGGTGACGCCGCCGGTGGCCCGGAGCTGCCGCCGGTCGACTTCTGATCGGTCGCTGACCCATGGCAGGACGACGCGCTCGTACGGGGCGGGGCTGGGATGCCAGTCCGCCTCGTACGGGCGACGCCACCGATGCGCCCCGCCCTCGGCGAGGCCGCCGGGGTCGGTCCGAGGAGGCCGACGCCGTCGAGTCTCCGGCCCCTCCGCGCGACGAGTCGGAGGTGGCCCGCGAGATCTGCCTGCGCCAGCTTGCCGTCCGGCCCCGTACCCGGGCCGAGCTGGCCGGGGCGTTGGCCAAGCGGGGCATCTCCGAGGAGGTCTCGGCCGAGGTGCTCGACCGGTATGACGAGGTCGGCATCATCGACGACGCAGCGTTCGCCAGGGCCTGGGTGTCCAGCCGGCACGCCGGGCGCGGCCTCGCTCGCCGGGCACTCGCCAACGAGCTGCGCCGCAAGGGCGTGGACGGCGAGGTGGCCACCGAGGCGCTGGGTGAGCTGGACGAGGAGACCGAAGCGGACACCGCCCGTGGCCTGGTGGAGCGCAAGCTGCGCACCGCTCGAGGCGAGCCGGACGCGGTCTTCCGCCGGCTGGTGGGCATGCTGGCCCGCAAGGGCTACCCGCCTGGTGTGGCCATCCGGGCGGTGAAGGAGGCGCTAGCCGCGCAGAGCGCCGAGGCGGCCGAGTTCGCCGAGCAGATCGACGCCGACGCGCTCGCCGACGCCGAGGGCGAGTTGGAGCGCGACAACCGTCTGGTCGAGTGAGCGACGTGCGATGAGCGGTCCGGGCGGGGTGACCACCGCCCGCCGAGCGTGCTGGACGACCGGACTCCTGGTAGATCAACGTGGGTCGAAGGAGAAGACCGCGCCGATCTTGCAGTTTCGGTCGTCGAGATAGGCGGAATGCCCCCTTGTGTCGGGACAGAAAGCGCAAGATCGCGGAGTAGGGGCGGTTGATCATGTAGTTGTGGTGCCCGGTTTGGCCGTTTTGCAGGCGCTTTATCGCCCACCACAACTCCATGATCGGCGAGGCTGTGCCGGTCGCCGAACAGTCGTCCTCCCTAACGCGACGGCGTCGACTTCCGGGATGTAGCACGATCTTGGCGTGGCGAGCCCGACGAGGGGCCGGGTGCGGGCGGAGGGTCGCTGGTGTCACAAAGTCGGCTGAACGCCGGGGTGCCGCAGTCTCTGAACAGGCACGACATCCGTATCGGAGCCGTCGGCTCGCCGCGTTTGTCCTTCCGTGTCCGACACGACATCAGCTTTGAGTGACGCGGCAACTTCTCTCCGTTCGGGGGGTTTGATCATGAGTCCTTGACCAGAGCACCCCCGGCGACCTAGCCTCGCCATACAGGCTCACATTGCCCGACCAGCGCAGGCTAAGCGCACAACATAGATCGCGTAACAGAACAGCATCACTTTGGCCGACTCCGCGGCCTTTGGCGGCAGTTCCGGACAGGCCGGTCCGGAACGCTGCGACAACTGCACCCGGTCGCCGACGCTGCCCACGGGCACCGCCGGCGGAGAAAGCTACCCACGGCCAGCCGCTCCGGTCGGGCGTCCACAGCCGCAGGAGTGTGCCCCCGGCACGGTCGCTGCGGTCTCGACGTTAGGGGAGGCGGCCATGGCGGGGCGGCGGCACAGGTTCATCGGTAGACCCGACGGGGTCCCGGCATGAACGCGTTCGACGTCGTGCTCCTCGCGGCCGTCCTCGTCCTCGCGGTGGTGGTGATCGGGGCCGTGCTGGTCGGCATCCGGACACTGCGCCGGATGGGCGCCGCACCGGCTCCGGAGGATCCCGCCTTCATCGCCGAGAAGGACCGCCAGGAGCAGTCCCTGGCCGCGCTGCGGACCGCGGCCGACGAGGCGAACAGCACGATCGACGTGGCGAAGTCAGCGGCCGCAGCGGCCCGTACCGAGGCGGCGGCGGCGAAGGCCGAGGCGAAGGCGGCCCGCGCCGAGGCGCGGCGGGTCCTCGACGACGCCCGGGCCGAGGCGGACACCGTTCTGGAGCGCGCCCACAAGCAGGCCGAGGCGGACGCCGAGCAGTTGCGGACGGCAGCCCGGCGCAGCGGCGAACGGGAGGTCGCGGTGCTCGCCGCCACCACCCGGGAGCAGGCCGCCGAGGTGGAACGTCGGGCAGCCCGGATGGACGAGCGGGAGCGGATGCACACCGAGGAGGTCGAGCGGTTCGCCGAGCGGGAGCGGCAGCTCACCGCCGCGAAGGCCGCCCTCGCCGCCCGGGAGGCCGCGCTCGCCCAGCGCGAGGCCGAGCTGACCGAGTCGGAGGAGCTGCGCCGCCGGGAGCTGGAGCGGGTCGCCGGGCTCACCGCCGACTCCGCGCGAATGGAGCTGGTCGACGCCATCGAGACGCAGGCCAAGCGGGAAGCGGCGTTGCTCGTGCGGGACATCGAGTCCGACGCCCGCAACACCGCCGAGCAGCGCGCTCGACACATAGTGGTGGACGCGATCCAGCGGGTCGCCAGCGAGCAGACCGCGGAGAGCGTGGTCAGCGTCCTGCACCTCCCCGGTGACGAGATGAAGGGGCGGATCATCGGCCGGGAAGGGCGCAACATCCGCGCCTTCGAGTCGGTGACCGGCGTCAACCTGATCATCGACGACACCCCCGAAGCGGTGCTGCTCTCCTGCTTCGACCCGGTCCGTCGCGAGGTGGGCCGGGTGACCCTGGAGAAGCTGGTCCTGGACGGGCGCATCCACCCGCACCGGATCGAGGAGGTCTACGACCTGGCCCGGCAGGAGGTGGAGCAGCTCTGCCTCCGCGCCGCCGAGGACGCCCTGGTCGAGGTCGGCATCACCGAGATCCACCCGGAGCTGGTGACCCTGCTCGGCCGGCTGCGCTACCGCACCTCGTACGGGCAGAACGTGCTCAAGCACCTGGTCGAGACCGCCCACATTGCCGGCATCATGGCCGCCGAGCTGCGGTTGGACGTGCCCATCATCAAACGGTCGGCGTTCCTGCACGACATCGGCAAGGCGCTCACCCACGAGGTGGAGGGCAGCCACGCCATCATCGGCGCGGACCTGGCTCGCAAGTACGGCGAGCACGAGGACGTGGTGCACGCCATCGAGGCGCACCACAACGAGGTGCCCCCGCAGACCATCGAGGCCGTGCTCACCCAGGCTTCCGACGCCTGCTCCGGTGGTCGGCCGGGCGCGCGTCGGGAGAGCCTGGAGGCGTACGTCAAGCGGCTGGAGCGGATCGAGGAGATCGCGGCCAGCAAGCTCGGCGTGGACAAGGTCTTCGCCATGCAGGCCGGCCGTGAGATCCGGGTGATGGTCAAGCCGGACGACGTCGACGACATCGGGGCGGCAGTGCTGGCCCGCGACGTGGCCAAGCAGATCGAGGAGGAGCTGACCTACCCGGGTCAGATCCGGGTCACAGTGGTCCGCGAATCCCGGGTCACCGAGATCGCCCGCTAGCTTCGCGCGCCCGGCGGTAGAGCGGACAAAGGGCCAGCCCGGTGTTCGGGCTGGCCCTTTGCCGTGCGAGCTGAGCGTCAGAAGCCTGTTCCGGCGCCGCCCTCGGCCTGGGACATCAGCGCTGCGGGCGGCGGGTTCTGCGCCGGGGTGTTCGCGGTCTTGCGACCCCGGGCGAGCCGTCGCTGGACGTACTGTGCGAGCTTCGACAGCGAGTAGTTCACCACGATGAAGAGAACGGCGATCACGACGTAGACCTGGATGGGATTTTCCAGTGCGCCGATGATCTGCTTACCGATGTTCAGGGTCTCCTCGTAGCTGATGATGAAACCGAGTGAGGTGTCCTTCAGGACGACCACCAGCTGGCTGATCAGCGCCGGCAGCATGATCCGGAATGCCTGCGGCAGCAGGATCATCCGGGTGGTCTGTGCCGGGGACAGCCCGATGGCGGAAGCGGCCTCCGCCTGACCTCCCGGCAGCCCCTCCATGCCCGAGCGCAGGATCTCGCCGATCACCACAGAGTTATAGACGGTGAGGCCGATGACCAGGTACCAGAGGTTGTCGAGGTAGACGCCGAACTCGGGAAAGCCGCGGGCCACAAAGAAGATGGTGAGCACGACGGGCAGGCCGCGGAACACCTCGACGCAGACGCGGGTGACCGCCGACAGCAGCCAGCTCAGCCCGCGCAGCAGGTACGCCAGCGGCGTGGCGAGGCCGGTGAACGTGCGCTGGGACAGGCTCTTGAGCTGGATCCGCAGCACCGCGAGCAGCGTGCCGACGACCAGCGAGGCCACGATGGCCATCGCCGCCGCGATCAGGGTGTTCTTGAAGCCGAGGCCGATCCGCTCCCAGACCAGGGAGAAGTTCTCGTTGGAGGGGTCGACCAGCGGACCCCACAACTCCATCGACAACTGGCCTTTTTCGTCCAGGGGTCGGTAGACCAGGAAGTAGGCGCCGACGAGCAGGACCAACCCGGCGACGACGCTGCTGATCAGCGTGATCCGCCGCTGCCGGGGCCCGGGGACGTCGTAGAGGACGCTGGTCTGCTGACTCATCGGGCCACCGCCTGTCGCTTCTCGATCCGGTCCAGCAGGGTGCCGAGCGGCACAGTCATGATCAGATAGCCGATCGAGATGCCGAGGGCGACGGGGACGAAGGCGTAGCCCTCGGCCGAGGTGAGCTGGTCGGCGCTCTGCGACAGGTCTCCGACGACCCCGAAGAAGCCGACGAGCGCCGAGTTCTTGATCATCGCGATGATCACCGAACCGAGCGGGACGATCGAGGCCTTCCAGGACTGTGGCAGCACCACGTAGCGCAGGTTCTGCCCGAAGGTCAGGCCCAGTGACCGCGCCGCCTCCGCCTGGCCGGCGGGCACCGCGTTCACTCCGGACCGCAGCGCCTCGCAGACGAACGCCGCGGTGTAGAGCACCAGGGCGATCAGCGCGAACCGGAAGTACGGCAGGTCGGTGCCGAGCCGGGTGAACAGCGAGTCGAGCACCGGGATGCGGAGGAAGTCCGCGTTGGAGCCGAGCGCGGGCAGGCCGAACGCGGCGAAGAACATCACCACTGTCAACGGCATGTTCCGGAAGACGTTCACGTAGCCGGTGCCGAGTGCGCGGAGCGGCGGCACCGGTGAGATGCGCAGCACCGCCACGATGGCGCCCAGAACGAGGGCACCGATCGCGGCGAGGATGCAGATCTGGAGGGTGAGCCAGAAACCACCCGCAAAGACGTCGAACTTGTCGATGAGCACGTTCACGGGTCGGTGTTCCTCCCCACCCTCCAGATCGAAGGATCAGATCAGTAGCGGTTGATGGTGGGCGCTGAACCCAGTTCCGCGCCGAACTTGCCGGCGGTGTTGTCCCAGGCCTTCTTCCAGCTGCCGTCGCCGACCGCCTTGTCCAGGGTGTCGTTGATGAAGCTGCGGAAGTCCGCGTCCTCCTTCTTCACCCCGATGCCGTACGGCTCCTTGGTGAAGTTGCTGCCGGCCAGCTTGAACGACGCCTCGTCCTTGGCGATGTAGCCGAGCAGGATCACGTTGTCAGTGGTGACGGCGTCGACCTGGCCGCTCTTGAGGGCGTCCCGGCACTTGTCGTACGTGTCGAAGGGCACCAGCTGGGTGGCAACGTCCTTGACGTACTTCTTGATCTCCTCGAACGGCGTCGAGCCGGTGACCGAGCAGACCTTCTTGGTGCCGTCCTTGAACGAGTCCGGACCGGTGATGGTGGTGTCGTCCTTCTTGACCATGATGTTCTGGCCGGCCTCGTAGTACGGGCCTGCGAAGGCGATCCGCTCCTTGCGCTTGTCGTTGATCGTGTAGGTCGCGGCGACCAGGTCGACAGTGCCGTTGACGATCACGTCCTCGCGGACCTTCGAGGGGGCCTCGACCCACTCGATCTTGTCCTCGGGGATGCCGAGCTCCTTGACGATGATCTTCGCGATCTCGACGTCGAAGCCCTCCGGCTTGCCGGAGAGGCCCTTCAGGCCGAAGCCGGGCTGGTCGAACTTGGTGCCGATCTTGATCTTTTGGGCCTTGTTCAGCTTCTCCATGGTGGTGCCGGCGGCGAAGGACTTGTCGCCAGCGCCGGTGCCCTCTCCGCCGTCGTCGCCACCACAGGCGGTGAGGCCGAGCGCCAGAGCGGCGACCGCGGCGACTGCCGCAACGCGCTTGATACGCATACTCTTCTCCTTCTTCAACGGAGCCCACCGAGTACGGCGCGCTCCACTACGGACGCCTAGTGCGTGAGGATCTTGGAGAGGAAGTCTCGGGCCCGCTCGCTGCGCGGGTTCGCGAAGAACTCCGCCGGTGGGGCGTCCTCGACCAGTTGCCCGTCGGCCATGAAGATGACCCGGTTCGCCGCGTGCCGGGCGAAGCCCATCTCGTGGGTCACCACGACCATCGTCATGCCGTCGCTGGCCAGCGAGGTCATCACGTCGAGCACCTCGCCGACCATCTCCGGGTCCAGGGCGCTGGTCGGCTCGTCGAAGAGCATCGCCTTGGGCTGCATGGCCAGCGCCCGGGCGATGGCCGCCCGCTGCTGCTGGCCGCCGGAGAGCTGGGCCGGGAACTTGTCCGCCTGGTTGGCGATGCCGACCCGGTCCAGCAGGGCCAGGCCGCGCTCGCGGGCGGCGGTCGGCTTCTCCTTGCGGACCTTGATCGGGCCGAGGGTGACGTTCTCCAGGATGGTCTTGTGCGCGAAGAGGTTGAACGACTGGAAGACCATGCCCACCTCGCTGCGCAGCTTCGCGAGGGGCTTGCCCTCGGCCGGCAACGGCTGACCGTCGAAGGTGATGGTGCCCGAGTTGATCGGCTCCAGTCGGTTGATCGTGCGGCACAGCGTCGACTTGCCGGAGCCGGACGGGCCGATCACCACGACCACCTCGCCCCGACCCACCGACAGTGAGACGTCGTCCAGCACGTGCAGCGGCCCGAACCACTTGTTGACCGCGTCCAGCACGATGAGCGGTTCGCCCGTCGTCACGTCGTCCACCGTCCCCTGTCGTCTCCCGGATCGGGGTCGGTTGACCCCCGGTGCGGCCACTGTAGGCGGCCTGATGTGGCAGAACGCAACCCAGCGGGTCACGGAGCGGTAACACCGGTCACGATCGTTCTCGGGCGCCCGATTTTGGTCACCGGATGGGCGGTCACGGTGGCGATCGTGGTGCCTTGTCGCGATCATGGGTGGATGACCGAACCCGTACGGTTGACCAAGTACGCCCGCGGCGGTGGCTGCGCCTGCAAGATCCCGCCGGGCGAGCTGGAGATCATGGTGGCCGGTCTCGGGCCGGCGACCGGCACCGCCGAGTTGCTGGTCGGGTTGGACCACGGCGACGACGCGGCGGTGGTGCGCCTGGACGAGCGGACCGGCCTGGTCAGCACCGCCGACTTCTTCACCCCGGTGGTCGACGACGCGTACGACTGGGGTCGGATCGCCGCTGCCAACGCGCTCTCCGACGTGTACGCGATGGGCGGCACCCCGCTGGTGGCGCTCAACCTGCTCTGTTGGCCGCGCGACGTGCTGCCGCTGGAGTTGGCCCGTGAGGTGCTGCGCGGCGGCCAGGACGTGGCGCGGGAGGCCGGCTGTCACCTGGCCGGCGGGCACAGCGTGGACGACGACGGCCCGAAGTACGGTCTCGCGGTCACCGGCACGGTCCGACCTGAGGAGCTGATCACCCTCGACGGCGGGCGGGCCGGGGTGCCGTTGTCGCTGACCAAGCCGCTCGGGGTGGGTGTGCTGAACACCCGGCACAAGGCGACCGGGGAGAGCTTCCCGGAGGCGGTGGCCACGATGAGCGCGCTCAATCGGGAGGCCGCCCGGGCGGCGGTCGCCGCCGGCATCCGGTGCGGCACCGACGTGACCGGGTTCGGGCTGCTCGGGCACGCCTCGAAGCTGGCCCGGGCCAGCCAGGTCACGGTGGCCATCGACACCGCCCGGGTGCCCTATCTGGCCGGCGCGCGGGAGGCGCTGAGCGACGGGTTCGTCAGCGGCGGCAGCCGGCGCAACCTGGAGTGGGTGACCCCGTGGACCGACTTCGGCGCGGCGGACGAGGCGGAGCGGCTCCTGCTCGCCGACGCGCAGACCTCCGGTGGCCTGCTGGTCGCCGGCGAGGTGCCCGGCGCTCCGGTGGTGGGCGAGCTGCTGCCCCGGGGGGAGCACCTGGTCGTCCTGCGCTGACCGGGGCGGTCGACCCGCGGGAGGACACGCGGTGGCGGTGGCGCGGATGGCGCACCATACCCGATAAACTGTCACCTTCCCGCTACTCCGAGCAATGCCGCTCAGGGAAATTTTGCCCGGAATGGTCACAGACCGGTAACTTGCCCCCGGCTGGGGTCAAATGCCCCCCACCATCGTGTGTAAGGCCCGATCCGGAGGCCGGTGGGGACGAACGCAGCGAGGAGGCGGAATGACCGAGCTGTGGAACTGGAGAATCGACGGGGCTCAACCCGTGGAGGTCTACCCGGCGCTGGCGGAGGCGCTTGGTCGGGTGGTGATGCCGCTGGCGGTGGCCGACCCGGCGCGGCTGCCGGCGTACGCGGTGGTGTGTGACGTCTGGCAGGCGCCGGGCGAGTTCGCCACGGTGGTGGACTGCTACGGGGTGCCCGAGCAGCTTCCCGAGCACGCGAGCATCGCCGCACTGGCCCGATTGCTGGGCCGCAACTGCCTGTTGCGCGACGACACGCTCGACGCGGGCCGTCACCTGCTCGTCGCTCCGGACGGCACGGTCCGTCCGGTGCACTTCGACGTGCGGGACACCGAGGACGGTGAGGTGCTCAGCAGGCTGCGGCTCTGCTCGCTGGGTGACCCGGGTTGTCGGGGCTGGTCGCAGTGCCACCGCTCGCGCTGGGCACCCGACACTGTCGCACCGGCGCTCGCCGCGGCCTGACCCTCCCCAGGGTTAGGCCCGGCCGGGTGCCGTGCCGGTCGGCGGCGATCAGCTGGCGGCGGTGGCCGACCGGTCGGTGGTGCCCGATCCGGCGCCCCGCACCACCAGTTGGTCGAGCAGGGTGCGCGTCGCCTCGGCCACGGCGGCCACCGCGGCGTCGAAGGCGGCGGCGTTGTGCGCGGCGGGCGCCCGGAAGCCAGAGATCTTCCGGACGTACTGCAACGCTGCCGCCTCGACGTCCGCGTCGGTCACCTGCGGGGTGAACGGCTCACGCAGCGTCTTGATGCTCCGGCACATGTCAGCTCCTCCTCCGTCCACCGACGGGTGCCACTCGCCGTGCCGGCGGTGGTACCGACGGTGACACTGGGTCGATATTTGTCTATCCTGGTCACGGACCAGAGCCGTTCGAGCCACAGCCGCCGCTCGCGCTCCCAGCGCCCCGGGCCCCCGGAGACTCATTGTGGACCATGCCCCCACCCGCCCATCCCGTCCCGACCTAGACGATCTCACCCGTAGCCTGCACGTTCCGCTGGAACGGATCGCCGTCGAGCATGCCGGTCTGATCGAGGCGGTGCGCAGCCGCGTCGTCACCAACGACTCCGTGCCGTCCGGCATCGTGGCCGTCGCCGCCTTCAACTCGTCCATCTGAGTGATGGTCTGCCGGTGCGGTCCGCCCGGAGTGGGCGGATCCTGCCGGCGGATCAGCCAGTTCGTGCTGAAGGTGCACAGCCGGTGCGACCTCAGCTGCGACCACTGCTACATCTACCAGCACGCCGACCAGACCTGGCGTGGCCGTCCGACGCGGATGCCGCCCGCCACCGTCCAGGCCGCCGCACGGCGTATCGCCGAGCACGCCCGCGAACACGAGTTGCCGGTCGTGCACGTGGTGCTGCACGGAGGTGAGCCGCTGCTGCTGGGGGCCGCCGGGTTACGGGAGGTGTTGGCCGAGCTGCGCACGGCGATCACCCCCTGGGCGCGGCTCGACCTGCGCATGCAGACCAACGGCGTGCTGCTCGACGACGAGCTGTGTCGGCTGTTCGTCGAGTACGACGTGCGGGTCGGCGTCTCCTTCGACGGCGACCGGGCCGCCAACGACCGCCACCGGGTCTTCGCCCACGGCGGCAGCAGCCACGACCTCGTCCGCCGGGCGTTGGCCCTGCTCCGACGGCCGGAGCACCGCGCCAGCTACGCCGGCATCCTCTGCACGATCGACGTCCGCAACGATCCCGACCGGGTGTACGAGGCGCTGCTGGCCGAGAGCCCGCCCCGGGTCGACCTGTTGCTGCCCCACGCCACCTGGGACCACCCGCCGCAGCGCCCCGGCCCCGAGCCCACCCCGTACGCGGACTGGCTGGGGCGGCTGCACCGGCGGTGGGTGGACGACGGGCGCCCGATGTCGATCCGGATGTTCGAGGCGCTGCGCCCGGGTGGCGGCGGCACCGAGGCGTTCGGCCTCGCGCCGGCCGACGTGCTGGTCATCGAGGCGGACGGCAGTTGGGAGCAGGTCGACTCGTTGAAGACCGCGTACCACGGCGCGGCCGGCACCGGGTTCGACGTGTTCGACCACTCGGTGGACGAGGTCGCGCGGCACCCCGGGGTCGCCGTCCGGCAGGACGGCGTGGAAGGGCTCTGCGTGACCTGCCGGGCCTGCCCGGTGGTCGACCGGTGTGGCGGCGGCCTGTACGCCCACCGCTGGCGCACCGGCTCCGGCTTCGACAACCCCTCGGTGTACTGCGCCGACCTGCTCCGCCTGATCGACACCGTGGACGCCTACCCGCCGCCCACCCCACCCGCGTCGGGCGAAGGGTCGACCACCTCGCCCGTCGACGGGTTGCTGGACGACCTGGCGACCGGGCACGGCTCGGCCTCGACGCTCGCGCTGCTCGCCGACACCCAGCTCTCCATCACCCGGGCGCTGCTGGCGGCCTGCCGGGACGGGTCGGGCACCACGGCCGCCTGGGAGTTGCTCGTCCACCTCGACCAGGTGGCGCCGGAGGCGGTGCGGGCGATCCTGGCGCACCCGTTCGTCCGGCCCGGGCTGGTGCACCGCCTCGACTCGTCGGCCCCGCCCGGCCTCGGCGCGGCAGCCGACCCACTGCCGGCCATCGCCGTCGCCGCGGCGCTGCGGGCCGGCGTCCCGGCCGCGCTGCACGTCCCGGTGCGGGCCGACAGGATCACGTTGCCCACGCTCGGCAGCCTGGTGCTGCCCGGCCTGGGGGAGAGCGCCGAGGTGACCGTCCGGCCCGGCGAGTTTCAGGTCCGGGGCGGGCCGGTCGCGCAGACGGTGCTCCTCGATCCGCTGGCGCCGCCGTCGACCGGCTGGTTTCCGACCCGTGACGTGTCGGTGCCCGGTGGCCGGTTGCTGCTTGAGGACGGTGACCCGTACCGCGACTGCTACGGCCAACCGGTGGAGTCCCGCCTGGACGGTCCGGCGGCGCGGGCGTTGGGCCGTACCCTGGCGGCGGCCTGGCGGGTGGTGCACCGGGACGTGCCGGCGCACGCGGCGGCGCTCGACGGCGGCCTGCGTGCCGTCGTTCCGTTGGCGCCCGACCCGGCGCGACCCCTGCGGAGCGCGACCGCCCGGCACGCGTTCGGCGCGGTAGCGGTCACCCCCCATGCCGATCCGGAGACGATGGCGGTGCTGCTCGTGCACGAGTGGCAGCACGCGAAGCTGGGTGCGGTGCTCGACCTGTACGACCTGGTCGAACCCGGGCAGGGCCTTCGGATCCGGGTGCCGTGGCGCCCCGACCCGCGGCCACCGGAGGGCGTCCTCCAGGGGGTGTACGCCCATCTCGCCGTCACCCAGGTCTGGCAGTCCCGGGCGGCGGCCACCGACCATCCGGACGCGTCGGCGCACGCGGCCCACTTCCTGGCGTGGACCCGGGACGGCGTCGACGCGCTGCTGGCCAGCCGGTCGCTCACCGCGACGGGTGAGCGGTTCGCCGGCCAGCTGCGCCACGCCCTGGAGGAGACCCGTGTCGGGTCCAGATGAGCACCCACCGCCCAGACTGGGTCGTCCCCGCCTCGCCGACGAGCTGCGGGCGCTGGGCGTACGCCCGGGGGTGTGCCTGCTGGTGCACTGCGGCCTGCGTCGGGTGGGCCCGCTGGAACACGGCCCGGCGACCCTCGCGGGCGCGCTGCGCGACGTCCTCGGCCCGGCCGGCACGCTGCTGGTGCCCACCCAGACCGACGGCAACTCGACCACCTCCCGGGTCCACCTGGCGGCCACCGCCGGCATGGACCGGGCGCAGCGCGAACGGTACGAGGCGGCGCTGCCGGGCTGGGACCGCCGGACCACCCCCTCCCATCGGATGGGGGCGCTCGCCGAGTACGTCCGGTGCACCCCCGGCGCCGTGCGCAGTGACCATCCGCAGACCTCGTTCGCCGCGCTCGGCCCGCGGGCCCGGCAGCTCACCGACGGCCATGACCTCACCTGTCACCTGGGGGAGCGCTCACCGGTCGGCGGCCTCTACGCGGCGGACGGGCAGATCCTGCTGCTCGGCATCGGCTACGAGGTGTGCAGCGCCCTGCACCTGGCCGAGTACCGACTGCCGGTGCCGCCGCCCGAGCGCGACTACCACTGCTTCCGGCTCGTCGACGGTCGGCGGGTCCGTCTCGACTTCCGGGCCCTCGACCTGGACGACCGGGACTTCCCGATGGTGGGCGCCGCGCTCGACGACACGCCGTTGGTACGGCACGGTCGGGTGGGGCGGGCCGATGCCCGCCTGCTGCCGGCCCGGGCCGCTGTCGACTTCGCGACTGGTTGGTTCACCACGAACCGGTTGGCGGCGCGACGTTGACGCGGGGACTACGCTGATGATCCGGCCGCGCGGGGAGGGCGGAGGGTCAGCGGTGAGCACAGTGGACGCACCCTCCCAAGCACGCGCCCCACTCTTCTTCATCAGCTATTCGCGGGCGCCGGTCGGCCGGGCCACCGGCAAACCCGCCGAGTACGTGTCCCGTTTCTTCGAGGACCTCTCCGTCCACGTCAGCGAGCTGGTCGGCCCGGTGACCGGAGTGGACGCCGGCTTCCTGGACAGCTCCATCGCCGGCGGTGAACGCTGGAGCCCGGAGCTTCTCCAGGCCGCCGGCACCTGCCAGGTCTTCGTTCCGCTGGTCTCCAGCGCGCTGCTCGGCAGCGACTGGTGCGGCCGGGAGTGGGACGCGTTCTCCCGCCGACGGATCACCCCGCGACACCGCTCCGCCTCGATCCACGAGACAGCGATCGTGCCGGTCACCTGGTCGCCGACGAACGGCACGGCACTGCCTCGGGTGCTCCGCGACATCCAGCGCTTCACCCCGACCGCGATGCCGGATCCCGACATCGCGGTGCACTACCAGCGGGACGGGGTCTACGGCTTGCTGACCATGCAGTGGGAGAACGCGTACCGGGCGGTGGTCTGGCGGCTCGCGCAACGCATCGTGGCCATCCACCGGTCGTACCTGGTCGAACCCTGGGTGCCGGCGAGCGTGGACGAGCTGTGCAACCGGTTCGCCGAGGAGTCGGAGTGAGCCCCCCGACGGCCCGACGCCGACCGGGGGCGCGCGGGACGTACTTCTTCCTGAGCTACGCACACTCGGCGCCGCCGCCGGGCGCCCGGGCCGACGCCGACGTCTGGGTCGGCCAGTTCTTCGCCGACCTGACCGACGAGGTGCGGCGTCAGGCGCGACCGGTCGCCGGAATGCGGATCGGCTTCTTCGACCAGCACATCCCGTTGGGCGCCGACTGGAAGGCCGCCCTCGCCGAGGCGCTCGGTGACGCTGAGGTCTTCGTCCCGCTCTACTCGCCCGGCTACTTCAGTCGCCCCTGGGCGCTGGGGGAGCAGGAGTCCTTCCGGGCCCGGCTGGCCGCCGCCGGGTCGACCCGGATCACCGCCGGCCATCTCACCCCGGTGCTGTGGATCCCGTTCCCCCCGTGGGAGGCCCACCCGGAGCTGGACGGTGCCCTGGACCTGGGCCGGGACGTCCCGGAGTACGCAGCGGACGGCCTGCGCGCGTTCTGCATGCTGGCCTCCTACCGGGCCCAGTACGAGCTGATGCTGAGCCGCCTGGCGAGCCGGATCGTGCACACCGCCGAGCGCCGTCCGATGGGCCCGTCCCGGGCGCCCGGCCTGGACGAGGTGGTTCGTCCGGCGCCGACCGACCCGGACTTCGTCGTCGCCGTCCTGGCCCCGACCCGGGACCGGCTGCCGAGCGATCGCGACCCCGCCGGCTACGCGGCCAGCGGCCGGCTCTGGCGGCCGTACGGGCGCAGCCAGCAACTACCCGCCGCCGAGTACGCGGTCAGCACCGCCGAGCGGCTCGGGCTGTCGGCCCGTACCGAGGACTTCGCGCAGGCGTCCGCGCTGCTCGATCGGCGGCCGGCAGTGCTGTTGGTCGACCCGTGGATCGCGGCGGCGCCGGACGCGGCCGGCGTCCTCGCCCGGATGCTGCACGGCCTGCGGGAGTGGGTCGTTCCGCTGGTGGTCACCGACGACGACGACAGCCAGGACGCCACCCGCTGGGCCACCGAGGTGACGCAGCTGTTGCACGCCGCCGGCCTGCCCCAGGTGAAGCGGGCGTGCAACATGCCGGAGTTCGTCGACCTGATGCCCGCGCTGGTCACCGAGGCGCGCCGCCAGTTCCTCAAGTACGGCCCGGTCGTCCCCTTCGAACCACCGCCGGAGCCGGTGCCGAGCCTGCGTGACGGCCTGCCCGCCGCCGGCTCGACAGTGTCCACCGACCCCGCGTCCCCGCCTGATGATCCGGCCCCACCGCGTCCCCACGGAGAAAACCGATGAACAACGATCGCGAAGGCCAGGTCGTCACCTTCTACTCGTTCAAGGGTGGAACGGGCCGAACGATGGCGCTGGCCAACGTGGCCTGGATCCTGGCGGCCAGCGGCCGGCGGGTGCTCGTCGCCGACTGGGATCTCGAGTCGCCCGGTCTGCACCGCTTCTTCCACCCGTTCCTCGACGCCGAGGCGATCCAGGGCACCAGCGGTGTGATCGACATGATTCGCGACTACGAGTGGGAGACCACCCGGGTCAACGACCGGCCGGACCGCTGGATGGAGCAGTACGCCCGGGTCGGGCGGCACGCGTTCTCGCTGCGCTGGAACTTCCCCGACGGAGGCGGCCTCGACTTCCTCTCCGCCGGCCGGCAGAACAGCGACTACGCCGTCTCGGTGAGCGGGCTGGACTGGGACAACTTCTACAACCGGCTGGGCGGCGCGCAGTTCTTCGAGGCGCTGCGGGCGGACATGAAGCGCCAGTACGACTTCACCCTGATCGACAGCCGGACGGGGTTGAGCGACGTAGCCGACATCTGCACCCTGCACCTACCGGACACCCTGGTCGACTGTTTCACCCTCAGCGACCAGGGCATCGACGGCGCTGCCCGGGTGGCGCACTCGGTACGGGACCGGTACCGGCGGCGCGACATCCGGGTCCTGCCGGTGCCGATGCGGGTCGACCAGGCCGAGAAGGAGCGGGCCGAGGCGGGGCGCCTGCTGGCCATGCGCCGGTTCGCCGGTTTGCCGGCCGGCATGACCGAGGCGGAACGGCGGCGTTACTGGGCCGCGGTGGAGGTCCCGTACCGGCCGTTCTACGCGTACGAGGAGACCCTCGCGACGTTCGGCGACCCGCCGGGCTCACCGACGTCGCTGCTGGCCGCGTTCGAGACGTTGACCGGGATCCTCACCGACGGCGCGGTGACCGCGTTGCCGGTGATGGACGAGTCGGTGCGGGAGCGGGGCAAGGCCCGGTTCCGCCGACGCACCGAGGCTATCGACGACCAGATCGTGCTCCGGTATGCGCCGGAGGACGCCATCTGGGCCGAGTGGCTGGAGCGGGTGCTCAGCTCGGCCGGGCTGCGGGTGGTGGAGCCCACTGCCGCCGTCGGGTCCGCCGGTACGCCGGCCCCGCGCACGCTGACAGTGGTCTCGCCGGCCTACGTGGCGACCCCGTCCGGTGGTCTGCCCGACCGGGACACGAGCACCGGCTCCACGGCCCTGGCCGTGTACGTCGCCGACCTGCGCCCACTGGCCGAGTTCCCGTCCCAGAGCTCCACCAACCTGGTCAACGTGAGCGCCGCGACCGCCGTGGAGCGGGTGTTGCGGCTGGTCGGCCGGCCGGTGCCGTCGTCGGCGGACGGCCCGGCGGGTGGGAGTGCCCGTTACCCGGGCACCGAGCCGTTGATCTTCAACGCTCCCAACCGGAACGCCCGGTTCACCGGCCGGGAGGACGACCTGGCGCGGCTGCGCGCGCAGTTGCAGAGCGGGGGCAGCGCGGTGGTGCTGCCTGTCGCCCTGCAGGGCATGGGCGGCGTCGGTAAGACGCAGGTGGCTCTGGAGTACGTGCACCGGTTCAAGGCCGGGTACGACGTGGTCTGGTGGATCGTGGCGGACCCGCCGCAGTTCGTCGACACGGCCCTCGCCGACCTCGCCGGTCGCCTCGGCATCCTCGTCGGGCCGACCCTGCCCGACACGGTCCGGTCGGTGCTTCAGGTGCTCGGCCGTGGTGAGCCGTACGAGCGGTGGCTCGTCGTCTTGGACAACGCCGAAGAACTCGACCAGATCGAGCCCTTCCTGCCGCAGGGCCCCGGGCACGTCCTGCTGACCTCCCGCAACCGCGCCTGGGGTGACCGGGCGAACCCGATCCAGGTGGACGTCTTCGACCGCACCGAGAGCGTGGCGCACCTCGCCCAGCGGGTGCCCACGATCAGCGCCGAGGAGGCCGACCGGGTGGCCGAGGCGCTCGGCGACCTTCCGATCGCGGTGGCCGCGGCGGGCGCCTGGCTCGCCGACACCGGCACGTCGGTCGCCGACTACCTGCGGCAGATCGAGCGGCACGGCCCCAGCGCCCTCTCCGTGGAGGCGACCTGGGACCTGTCACTGAACCGGCTGCTGGAGCAGGCGCCCGCCGCCTACCGGCTGTTGCAGCTCTGTTCGGTGCTGGCCCCGGAGATCGCCCTCGAACTCATCTACAGCGACGAGATGGCGGCGGCCCTCGTGCCGTTCGACCCGTCGGTTTCCGAACGGCTGGTGCGCGGCGCCCTGGTCCAGCAGATCAACCGCCTGGCACTGCTCAAACTCGATGTCCAGGGCGGTCGGGTCCAGGTGCACCGGCTGTTGCAGGCGGTGGTCCGCGACCGGATGACCGACGACGAGATCACCGCCGCCCGACACCAGGTGCACCTGGTGCTGGCCGCGTCCCGGCCCCGTGGCGACGTGGACGACCCGACCACCTGGGCCCGGCTGCGCATGCTCTGGCCGCACCTGGAGGTCTCCGAGGCGCTGACCTGCCCGGACGAGCCGGTGTGTCAGCTGCTCATCGACCGGGTCCGTTATCTGTGGCAGCGCGGCGGTCTGGACCAAGCCGACACGTTCAGCCAGGAGGTGGACGACACCTGGAGCGCCCGGCTCGGGGACACGCACGACGAGGTCGAGGCGTCGGCGTTGGGCCGCCAACTGCTGCACCTGCGGTTCAACCGGGCGAACATCCTGCGCAGTCTGGGCCGGTTCAACGAGGCACGGGACCTGGACGAGGCGGTGCTGGCCGAGCAACGCCGGCTGCTGGGCCCGTTGCACCCGCACAGTCTGATGACCGCCGGCAGCCTCGGCGGTGACCTGCGGGCGCTCGGCCGCTACGCCGAGGCCCTGGAACGGGACCGGTCCACCTACGCCTCCTGGCTCCAGGTGTTCGGCGAGGACCACCCTCGGACGTTGAGCGCGGCCAACAACCTCGCCGTCTCGTACCGGCTGGTCGGCGACTACCGGTCGGCCCGTCGCTGGGACGACGAGGTGCACCAGCGGCGGCGGCTGGTGCTCGGCCCTACGCATCCCTACACCCTCGTCTCGGCCGTGCGGCTCGGCAGTGACCTGCGGGAAGCTGGCGAGTACGAAAGGTCGGCCACCCTGCTGCGCACCGTGTACGACACGTACTGCGAGGTGCTCGGTCCGGATGACGGCCAGAGTCTCGCCGCTCAGGTCAACCTGGCGGTTTCCCTGCGCAGCTCCGGCCGGGGCAGCGAGGCCGCGCCGATGTTCGAGACGGCCTACCGCGAACTCGACGACCGTTTCGGTTCGGACAACCCGGACACGGTGGCGTGCCGGTCGAGTCGCGCGGCGAACCTGTTGGCCGTCGGCGACGCGGCGCGGGCGCTGACCGAGATGAACGCCGTGCGGGTGGCGTTCGAGGAGTTGCTCCGGCTCGGCCCGGAGCACCCGCACGCCCTGGCGACGGTGAGCAACATCTCGGCGGCGGAGCGCGCGCTCGGGCGCAGGTCGGACGCCCTCGCGTCGGCGTCCCGGGCGGTCGGCGAGTTGCGCAAGGTGCTCGGGCCGGATCACCCGCACACCCTCGCGGCGGAGGTCAACCAGGCGGTGTGCCTCGCCGAGGAGGGTGACTGGGAGTCGGCGCGGGACCGGCTGCGGGAGACCGCCGGCCGACTGGCCGCGGTGATCGGTGCGGACCACCCCGACACGCTGCGCTGCCTCGGCGATCTCGCCCTGGTGGCGAGGCGGGCCGGCGACGGCCCCGCCACCGAGGACGTCGGCGTCGTGGCGGACCGGCTGGCCGAGGTGATCGGTCTGGAACATCCCACGGTCCAGACCCTGCGCGAACGGCGGTTCGTGGTCCGGGTGATCGACCCACACACCATCTGAGCGGGGCGTTCGGCGGGCGGCTGGCTGTCCAGGCCGACCCGCCGGTCCGGCCGGGCCGGGCGATCAAGAGCTGCGGGCCGGGCGCTCAGAGCTGCGGGCTGGTCGCGAGGTCCGGCGTGGCCAGCCAGGTCAGGGTCTGCGGCAGGATCTCCACCGCCCCGAAGTGCGCGGCGCCGGGCTGCACCTGCACCTCGGCGCGCGGAATCCGCGAGGCGAGCCAGTGTGAGTGCTCCACCGGGGAGAAGCGGTCCTGTTCGCCGTGCCAGAGCCGGACCTCCGCGCGGATGGCGCCCAGGTCGAACCCCCAGCCGCGCCGGATCGCCAGCACGTCGTCGATCCAACCCTCGGGGCCGTGTCGCAGCGCCTCGGAGTACATGTCGGTCAGCAGTCGGCGGATCGCGATGTCGTCGACGACCCGGATGTCCTCGTCGGGCAGTTGAGGGCGGAGGAAGTCCAGCAGCGTCATCGGGTCCCGGCGGGCCTCGTCCGCGCGAACCTTCAGGTTGAGCGTGAGCTCGGCGAGGTCCTCGTCGGCCTGCCCGTAGTCCTCCACGTTCGATTCCGCCATGCCCGCGTACCAGTCCAGGTCGGGCGCGCCGGCCGGGGCGAGCCCCACCAGCACGGCGGCCCGGGTGACCCGGTCCGGCAGCAGCGCGGCGCAGGCCAGGGCGTGTGGCCCGCCACCGGATCGGCCCACCACCGCGAACCTGTCGATGCCGAGGTCGTCGGCGATCGCCGCCACGTCGGCGGCGGCGTCGGCCACCCGTCGACCCTCGTGCCGGTCGGAGTCGCCGTACCCGGGTCGGTCGTAGCAGACGAGGTGCACGCCGAGGCGGTAGACGACGATGCCCCGGGGGCGAGGGCCACTACGGCTGCCCGGGGTGCCGTGCAGCAGGAAGACCGCCGGCCCGTCCGGCGCTCCCGAGGTCTCCACCGCGAGGTGCCGCCCGTCCGGGGTCGTGACGGTGCGCTGTGTCGCATCTTGTCGCGTCACGGTTGGCCTCCCGCGGGTCGTCATGTGCTCCCCCGTGAACGGAGCCGGCGCATGGTCGGCGCCGAGTGCAAAGCCCCCGAAATCGCCCAGAACACATCCTTGTTGTGCAGCGTACTGCCCGTCGTGGATGCCCGCCATGGGCCAGCGGGTCAATGCCGGTGGGGTGGGCCACCCGAACGGGCCGCTACCCTGGTAGCCCGAGGGGAAGGGGCACCAAGAGGGTGGCTAGGACCTACAACGTCGTGACGTACGGCTGCCAGATGAACGTGCACGATTCTGAGCGGATCTCCGGCCTGCTCGAACAGGCCGGCTACGTGCGCGCGGTGCCGACCGACGACACCCCGGACATCGTCGTCTTCAACACCTGCGCGGTGCGAGAGAACGCCGACAACCGGCTCTACGGCAACCTCGGTCGACTGCGCCCGGTGAAGGACAAGCACCCTGGGATGCAGATCGCTGTCGGCGGCTGCCTCGCCCAGAAGGATCGGGGCGACATCGTCCGCAAGGCCCCCTGGGTGGACGTGGTCTTCGGCACCCACAACATCGGCGCGCTGCCGGTGCTGTTGGAGCGGGCCCGGCACAACGCCGCCGCCGAGGTGGAGATCCTGGAGTCCCTCGACGTCTTCCCGTCCACGCTGCCCACCCGCCGCGAGTCCACGTACGCCGGCTGGGTGTCGATCTCGGTGGGGTGCAACAACACCTGCACGTTCTGCATCGTGCCGGCGCTGCGCGGCAAGGAGAAGGACCGGCGCCCCGGCGACATCCTCTCCGAGGTGCGCGCCCTGGTCGACGAGGGCGTGCTGGAGGTGACCCTGCTCGGGCAGAACGTCAACTCGTACGGTGTGGAGTTCGGCGACCGGTACGCGTTCGGCAAGCTGCTGCGGGCCTGCGGCGACATCGACGGGTTGGAGCGCGTGCGCTTCACCAGCCCGCACCCGAAGGACTTCACCGACGACGTGATCGCCGCGATGGCCGAGACGCCGAACGTCTGCCACTCGCTGCACATGCCGTTGCAGTCCGGCTCCGACGATGTGCTGCGGGCGATGCGCCGGTCCTACCGTTCCGAGCGCTACCTGGGGATCATCGAGAAGGTCCGGGCGGCGATGCCGGACGCGGCGATCACCACCGACATCATCGTCGGCTTCCCTGGTGAGACCGAGGCCGACTTCCAGCGCACCCTGGACGTGGTCCGGGAGGCCCGGTTCTCCTCGGCCTTCACCTTCCAGTACTCGAAGCGGCCCGGCACCCCCGCCGCGACAATGGACGATCAGCTGCCCAAGCAGGTCGTGCAGGAGCGCTACGAGCGGTTGATCACATGCGTCGAGGAGATCACCTGGGCGGAGAACAAGCGCCTCGTCGGTGAGACCGTCGAGGTGCTGGTCGCTGTCGGTGAGGGCCGCAAGGACGAGCGGACCGGCCGGATGTCCGGTCGGGCCCGCGACGGTCGACTCGTGCACTTCGCGACCGAGACCGCCGACGGGGAGTCGCTGGCCGGCCGGATCCGGCCGGGGGACATCGTGCACACCACGATCACGTACGCCGCGCCGCACCACCTGAACGCCGACGGACCGCCGGTGGCGCACCGTCGCACCCGGGCCGGTGACGCGGCCGAGGCGGGGCGCTCCCCGCGTACCCCCGGGGTGTTGCTCGGTCTGCCGACGATCGGCGCACCGCCGGTCGCGCCCGCTCCCGTCGCTGGCTGCGCCACCCAGTGACCGCACGGAAGGGCCCCTGGACGAGGGGCCCTTCCGCGAAAGGCCGAGTCAGACGGTGATCCGGCCGGCGCCGGCGCCCGCCGTCACGATGGACTTGACGTTGCTCGCGGTGTCCAGCTGGTAGGAGTACGGGATGCTGGCCACGCTGCCGCCGGCCTGGCCGGTGGGCGAGTTGACGAAGTGGTTGTTGCGGGCGACCAGGCTGCCGGGCCCCGAGTCCCCCTCACCGCGGTGGTACGGGTCGTCGACGTTCTCGAAGTAGTTGCCCTCGACGAGCACGCCGGCGTTCTCGGTGGACGCCACGCCGTAGCCGCCGTTGGCCCGGTAGTAGTTGTTGTACACGTGCACCGGGTTGCCGAAGCGCACCCGGGGGTTGCGCTGGTTGCTGCCGTCGAACCAGTTGTGGTGGTAGCTCACCCGCAGGTGACCGACGTCCTGGCTGGCGTTGTCGTCGCTGTGACCGAGCAGCATGGTCTTGTCGTGGCTGAAGACCCGGTTCCACGAGACGGTGACGAAGTCCGAGCCGCGCTTGATGTCGACGGCCCCGTCGTACCCGTTGCTGAAGCTGTTGTGGTCGATCCAGATGTTGGTGGCCGACTCCTGCACGTTGATCGCGTCGTCGTTCCAACCGCGGAAGGTCAGGTTGCGGATGATCACGTTGCGGTCACCGCTGACGTTGAGCCCGCAGCCGGCGATGGTCGCGCCGTAGTTGCCGAGGATGGTCTTGTTGGACCGGACCCGCAGCATGCCCGAGCAGGTGATCGTCCCGGACACCCGGATCACCGCGGCGCCTGTCGCGTTCAGCGCGCTGGTCAACGCCGAGGCGGTGGTGACGGTGGTGGTGGCGGCGCTACCGCCACCGGTGGTGCCGCCGTTCTGGGTGGCCCAGCCGACAAGTGTCGACGGCGGCTGGGTGCTGGGCGGGGGAGTGCTCGACGGTGGCGGGTCGGTAGGCGGCGGGGTGGTCGGTGTGGTGCCGCCGGTGCAGGCGACGTTGTTCAGGCTGAAGCTGCTCGGGGCCGGGTTGCTGGAGCTGTTCCAACTCGCGTTGAAGCCGAACGTGGCGCTGGCGTTCGTCGCCAGGTTGCCGTTGTAGTCGACGTTTGTCGCGGAGACCTGGCTGCCGCTCTGCGAGGCGGTGGCGCCCCACGCCTGGCTGACCTGCTGACCGGCCCCGTACGACCAGCGCAGCGTCCACCCGGAGACCGGGTCGCCGAGGTTGGTGACTGTGACGTTGCCGGTGAATCCGCCCGGCCACTGGCTGGCGACCGAGTAGGCCACCTGGCAGCCGGCGGCCGCCTGGGCGGACACGGAGGTCAGCAGCCCGGCGGTGACCAGGGTGGCGGTGGCTGCGGCAGTGGTGGCGATCAGCGTCATTCGACGCCGTCCTGTGCGCATGCTGCTTCCTTTCGGTGAGGCGGACGGAGGTGTCGCGACGCCCATGCCCGTGGGCGGCGATCTCGGCCGGGACCAGTGGTCCTCGGGCCCGCCAGTGCAGGTTCGTGAAGGAAAGCGGCTCCCGCGCTCGCGCTCACCCATGGAGAGGCAAGCGCTTTCCCGATGAAAGCATAGAAGAATCTGAATGTAAATGGCCGGGACGGCCGATGCGCTGCGCACCGGCCGTCCCGGCAGCGGCGCACCGGCCGTCCCGGTGGATCAGCAGCCGGTGCCGCTGAGTTTCACAGTGCCCGGCGCGCTGGCCGTGCCGTTGGCGGTGAAGCCCACCGTGACCGATCCGCCCGCCGGCAGGGACGGAGCGTGGCTCGGAGCCGCGGCGGTGACAGTCGTACCGGACTGCGTGACGGTGGCGTTCCAGCCACTGCCCACCGTCACCCCGGACGGCCAACTCCAGGTGACCGACCACGGGTTCACCGCGCCCGAGCCGGTGTTCTTCACTGTCAACTCGCCCTGGAAGCCGCCCTGCCAGGCGTTGACCTGCCGGTAGGTGGCCGTGCAGGCGCCGGCCGGCGGGTCCGTCGGCGGGTCCGTCGGCGGTCCGCTGGTGCCGCCACCGGACGGCGCGATCAGGTACGGCTGGAGGATCGCCTGCTTGGCGGTGTTGACGTTCGTCCAATCGTCAAGCGCGATACCGCCGGTGTCACCCGAGTTCGGGTTCCACGACCAGTAGGTGAAGGACATCCCGGTCACCCCGGTCCCGGTGTAGGCCATCAGCTTCTCCAGCCACACCTTGTCCTTCGGGTCGACCAGGGTGCTGCCGAACTCGCCCATCATGATCGGGGCGATGTTCTGCTTGTAGAGGTAACCGAAGTACTTGTCCCAGATGGCCGGCATGTTCGCCGGGTAGTCCGGGGCGTCGAACCAGGTCTGCCGGTACACCGAGGTGGCGTACTCGTGCGGCGAGTAGACCAACCGGTTCGCCACGCTCAGCCGGACCGGGAACTGACCCGCCTTCGACAGGTTGCCACCCCACCAGCCGCAGTCCTCGTCGTTGCTGGTGTCGCCGTCCCAGACGTTGGAGAGGCCACCGCTCGGGCAGCTCACCCCCTCCACGAAGATCAACCAGTTGGGCTGGACGCCGAGGATGGCGTTCCCGGCCCGCTCGGCGGCGAGCCGCCAGTCCCGGGTGGTGTCGCCACAGCCCCAGCACGCGCCGGTGGCCGCCGGGTTGGTGCCCTCCGCGTGCGGCTCGTTGTGCAGGTCGGCACCGATCACCGTCGGGTTGCCCGCGTACCGCTGGGCGAGCATCTTCCAGTCGTTGATCCAGGTCGCCTCGGAAACCGTCGACGTGTACCAGAGCGGCGACTGCCCGGCCGCCGTCGGCCGGTGCCGGTCCAGGATGATCCGCATGCCCTTGCTGCCGGCGTAGTCGATCACCTTGTCCAGAATCTGCAACGGCGACAACCCGATCAGGTCCGGGTTGACGAAGTCGTTGATCCCACTGGCGGTCGCACCCGGTTTCAGCGCGTCGTTCGAGTACGGCACCCGCAACGTGTTGTAACCCAGCCGGGCCATCGTGTCGAGTTGTCCCCGCCACGGGTTGTTCGACCACAGCCCGTGGAAGGTCTTGTTGTCGGTCTCCATGCCGAACCAGTTGATGCCGGTCAACCGGACTGTCGCACCGGTGCTGTCCACGATCTGGTTGCCACTGGTATGTAGATAACCCGTACCGGTGCCGGCGGCGACGGCCGGGCTGGTGCTGACGGCGGCGGCGAGGAACACGCCGGCCGCGACGGTGACGAGCGCGGTGAGCGCGCCGCCGAGAGCCTTGGGACGGAACAATGCGAGCTCCACTTCGGAGGTCCGACGCCGTCCAGGAACGACGCCGGTGGGCGGCCGTCCGCACGCCACGGTCCCGAAGGGGTACGCGGACAGCACGCGACGGCCCATGTCACCCGGACGTGGTCACTCGCGGAAGCTCACCGGCGACCCTCGACGGCGGATGCTCCGCCTTCGTCGCCCTCGCACCGGTGGCCCTGCCTGGCTCCGTCGCTCATTCTGATCAGCCCAGGTCAATGCGTCAACCTGCCCGCCCGCCCCGCCTCGCCCCGCCGTGGGGGCGCGCAGACGAGGGCGCGGACGCCTGAGGCCGGACAGGCGGGAGCCCCCGGTCCCGCTGGGGACCGGGGGCTCCGGACGTCGTCAGCTCAGCCGGCCTGCTCGGCGAGTTGGAGGAACTGCCGCTTGGAGGCGAGGGCCTGCTCCGCCTCCTTGATCCGGCGTGCGTCCCCGGCGCTCTGCGCCCGGGCCAGCCGGTCCTCGGCCTCCGCCACCTGCGCCCGCATCTGGGCGAGCAGCGGGTTGTCCTCCTTGGTGGTGCGGCGCCACGCCGAGTCCATCACGTCACGGACCTTGTCGTCGATGACGCGCAGTCGGCGCTCCAGCCCGGCGGCCGCCTCGCGGGGCACCCGGCCGGCCTCGTGCCACTGGGCCTGGATCTCCCGCAGCCTGGCCTGGGCGCCCTTCGGGTCGGCGTCGATGTCCAACGCCTCGGCCTCGGCGAGCAGGGCCTGCTTGCGCTCCAGGTTGCCGCGCTGCTCGTTGTCCCGTGCGGAGAAGACCTCGCTGCGCCGGCTGAAGAAGGCGTCCTGCGCACCCCGGAACCGTTCCCAGAGCTTCTGCTCGGCCTCCTTGGAGGCGCGCGGAGCGGCCTTCCACTGGGTCATCAGGTCCTTGAGCTGGTTCGCGGTGGCGGCCCAGTCGGTGGAGTCCGAGAGCTTCTCCGCTTCGGCGACCAACTCCTCCTTGGCGGTCTGTGCCTGCTTGCGCTGCGAGTCCAGGGAGGCGAAGTGGGCGCCGCGGCGGCGGGTGAAGCCGTCCCGGGCGGCGGCGAACCGCTTCCACAGCTCACCGTCGGCCTTCTTGTCGACCCCGCGGATGGTCTTCCACTCGTCGAGGATCTCCTTGAGCCGGTCCCCGGCGGTCTTCCACCCGGTGGATTCGGCGGCCAGCTTCTCGGCCTCCTCGACCAGCGCGGTCTTGCGGGCCAGGGCCTCGCCGCGAGCGGCGTCCCGGGCGGCGCGCGCTTCGCCGGCCTTCTCCTCGGCGAGGGTCGCCAGCTTGTCCAGGCGGGTGGCCAGCGCGTCGATGTCGCCGACCACGTTGGCCTCGGGCAGCGTGGCACGGATCCGCCGGATCGTGCTCAACGAGTGCCCGGCGTCCGCCGCACCCGACTTGAGTCGCGCCTCGGTCAGGTCCACCTCGGTCACCAGGTCGGCGAAGCGACGGGCGAAGTGTGCCAGGCCCTCCTCCGGTGCTCCCGCCTGCCAGGATCCGACCACCCGCTCTCCCTCGGTGGTCTTGACGTACACGGTGCCGTCCGCGTCCACCCGTCCGAAGGCAGTCCAGTCGCTCATGTGCCCATCCTCGTTCTCCCGGCGTCGAGGGATCGATCCCCCGTCGCCGCCACGGCGCAGCCAAGTTGCTTCCGGCATTGTCACAGGTCCGACCCGGTCCGCGTCGAGCGCCTATCGCCGACCGTGACCATACGGTGTCCTAGGGGCCTAATGACCGGATCGGCGCGGAGACGCACCGGGGATTCCCGCTACGGTGGACGGGTGCCACTGGTCGCCGCCGCCGTCTGCCCGCATCCGCCCCTGCTCGTGCCCGAGGTGGCCGGCTCGGCGGCCCCGGAGCTGGACGATCTGCGGGCGGCCTGTGACACCGCCGTACGCCGGCTGTTGGCCGCCGATCCGGACATTGTGGTGCTGGTGGGCACCGGCCCGGTGACCGGCCCGATCCGCACCCCGGCGACCGGCTCTCTCCAACCCTGGGGTGTCGACCTGGACGTGCCGTTGGTGCCCGGCCTTCCGGACCGGGGTGCGGTGCTGCCGTTGAGCCTGACCATCGGCGCGTGGTTGCTGGCCCGTCACGGCACCCGCCCGCCGGTGACGGCCGTGCAGGTGGCCGCCGACGCCGGCCCGGCCGAGCTGGCAGCGCTCGCCGACGAGGTCGGCGCCACCGGTGAACGGGTGGCGTCGCTGGTGCTCGGGGACGGGTCGGCCTGCCGGGGAGAGAAAGCACCCGGGTACGACGACGCGCGCGCCCTCCCGTACGACCACGGGGTTGCCGCGGCGCTGGCCGACGCGGACCTGGACGCCCTGCTCGACCTCGACCCGGTGGTGTCGACGGAGCTGAAGGCCGCCGGTCGCGCGCCCTGGCAGGTGCTCGCCGGCGCGGCCCGCGCGGCCGGTGGTGGGTGGCGCGGCGAGTTGCTGCACGACTCCGCCCCCTACGGGGTGGCCTACTTCGTGGCGTCCTGGGAGCGGGTGTGACGGGCACTGTCGTCGCGGTGGTCGGCCCGACCGCGGCTGGCAAGTCCGCGCTGAGCATCGCGTTGGCGCACGCCCTGGACGGCGAGGTGGTCAACGCCGACTCGATGCAGCTCTACCGGGGCATGGACATCGGCACCGCCAAGCTGACCCTCGCCGAGCGGGACGGGGTGCCGCATCACCTGCTGGACATCTGGGAGGTCACCGAGCCGGCGAGCGTCGCGGAGTACCAGCGACTGGCCCGCGCGGCGGTGGACGACATCCTGTCCCGGGGGCGGGTGCCGCTGTTGGTCGGTGGTTCCGGGCTGTACGTGCGGGCGGTGCTGGAGCGTTTCGAGTTCCCCGGCACGGACGCGGCGCTGCGGGAGCGGCTGGAACGGGAGTTGGCAGAGGTCGGTCCGGCCCCGCTGTACGCGCGGCTGCGCGCCGCCGACCCGGTCGCCGCCGAGGGCATCCTGCCGGGCAACGGCCGGCGGATCGTGCGGGCCCTGGAGGTGATCGAGCTCACCGGCGCGCCGTTCGCCGCCTCGCTGCCGCAGCCGACGCCGTACTACCCGTCGGTGCAGCTCGGCGTCGACCTGGACACCGGCGTGCTGGACGAGCGGATCGCGCTGCGGGTCGACCGGATGTGGGCCGACGGCCTGGTGCCGGAGACCCGTGAGCTGGTCGGGCGCGGGCTGGCCGAGGGGCGGACGGCGAGTCGGGCGCTGGGCTACCAGCAGGTGCTGCGCCTGCTCGCCGGTGAGCTGACCGAGGCGCAGGCGCACGACGAGACGGTCCGGGCGACCCGGCGCTTCGTCCGCCGGCAGCGGTCGTGGTTCCGGCGCGACCCGCGGATCCACTGGCTGGACTCGACGACCCCGGACCTGATCGGGGCCGCCCTGCGTCTGGTGCCGGCGGCTGCGCGATGATGGGGCTGTGGAGTTCACCAAGGGCCACGGCACCGGCAACGACTTCGTCCTCCTTCCCGACCCGGACGGTCAGCTCGACCTGACCCCGGAGCTGGTCGCGGCGCTCTGTGACCGGCGGCGGGGCATCGGCGCGGACGGCGTGCTGCGGGTGGTCCGCGCGGCCAAGCATCCGGACGGCGCGGGTCTGGCCGGCGAGGCCGAGTGGTTCATGGACTACTGGAACGCCGACGGCTCGTTCGCCGAGATGTGCGGCAACGGCGCCCGGGTCTTCGTGCGCTACCTGCTCGACACCGGGTTGGCCACGCCGGCCGGCGCGGCGCTGCCGGTGGCCACCCGGGCCGGCGTCGTGCGCGCGCTGGTCGAGGGCGACGTCGTGTCCGTCGAGATGCGCCGACCCCAGGTGTACGACAGTTCAGCCGCCACCCTCGGCGGGCTGACCCTGACCGGTGCGGTGGTGGACGTCGGCAACCCGCACCTGGTCTGCGTGCTGCCGGCCGGCGTGGAGCTGTCGGCGCTGGACCTGACCGTCGCGCCCGGGTTCGACCCGGCGGTCTTCCCGAGCGGGGTGAACGTCGAGTTCATCGTGGCGGGTGACCCGGTCGACGGCACCGACGAGCACAGCCTGATGCGGGTGTACGAGCGCGGCAGCGCCGAGACCCTGTCCTGCGGCACCGGTGCCTGCGCGGTGGGTGCCGTGGCGCTGCGCGACGCCGGCCGGGACACCGGCGTGGTCGCCGTGGACGTGCCCGGCGGCCGCCTAACGGTGACCGTCACGTCCGGCTCCTGCTGGCTCTCCGGCCCCGCCCTCCTGGTGGCCACCGGCGAACTGAACCCAACAGTGCTCCGCCCCTAACGGCCCCCCCCACGCCCCACCCCCACGCCCCACCCCCACCCGTGTTGATCAAGAGGTTTGCGTCAAGTTTCGCGTACTTCCTGACGCAAACCTCTTGATCAACGGCGCGGTTGGTGGGGGTGGGTCGTTGGCGCTTTTACGGGGTGGCGCTGGCGCTTGCCGCGATCTCGGGGAGGTCGGCGGGGCCGGGGTCGGCGGCCGGGAGCGGGCTCGGGTTGTGCGCGGCGGCGCGCACGGCGGCGGCGACCGCCGGGGCGACCCGGGAATCGAAGACGCTCGGCACGATCACCGTCGGGTTGATCTTTTCTTCGCCGACCACGTCCGCGATGGCCCGGGCGGCGGCGATGGCCATCTCCTCGGTGAACTCCTCGGCGTGCGCGTCCAGCATGCCGCGGAACACCCCAGGGAACGCGAGCACGTTGTTGATCTGGTTCGGCTGGTCGGAGCGGCCGGTGGCGACCACTGCGGCGTGCTTGCGCGCCTCCCGCGGGTCGACCTCCGGGTCCGGGTTCGCGAGGGCGAAGACGATCGAGTCCTTCGCCATCTGCGCGATGTCGTCGCCGGTGAGCAGGTTCGGCGCGCTGACCCCGATGAACACGTCGGCGCCGCGGATCGCGCCGGGCAGGTCGCCGGAGTAGTTCTCCTTGTTGGTGTTCTCCGCCAGCCACTGCCACGCCGAGTTGAGCCCGGTCAGCCCGCGGTGCAGGGCGCCCTCCCGGTCGCACGCGATGATGTCGCCGACGCCCTGGCGCAGCAGCAGCTTCATGATCGCGGTGCCGGCCGCGCCGGCGCCCGAGACGACCACCCGGACGTCCTCGAGCCGCTTGCCCACCACCCGCAACGCGTTCGTCAGCGCGGCCAGCACGCAGATCGCGGTGCCGTGCTGATCGTCGTGGAAGACCGGGATGTCCAGCGCCTCGCGCAGCCGGGCCTCGATCTCGAAGCAGCGCGGCGCGGCGATGTCCTCCAGGTTGATGCCGCCGTAGGCCGGCGCGATCGCCTTGACGATCTGCACGATCTCGTCGGTGTCCTGGGTGTCCAGCACCACCGGCCAGGCGTCCACCCCGCCGAAGCGCTTGAACAGCGCGGCCTTGCCCTCCATCACCGGCAGCGAGGCGGCCGGGCCGAGGTTGCCCAGGCCGAGCACCGCCGAGCCGTCGCTGACCACAGCGACGGTGTTGCGCTTGATGGTCAGTCGCCGGGCGTCGGCCGGGTTCTCGGCGATCGCCATGCAGACCCGGGCCACCCCCGGGGTGTACGCGCGGGACAGCTCGTCGCGGTTGCGCAGCGCGACCTTCGAGGTCACCTCGATCTTGCCGCCCAGGTGCAGCAGGAACGTCCGGTCCGACACCTTGCGCACGTCCACGCCGTCCAGCGCGGTCAGCGCGTCGACCACCTGGTCGGCGTGACCGGAGTCGGCGGTGTCGCAGGTCAGGTCGACGATCACATGGGTCGGGTCCGAGTCCACCACGTCCAGCGCCGTGACGATCGCCCCGGCCTCGCCGACGGAGGTGGTGAGTCGGCCGATCGAGGAGGCGTCCGCGGTCACGGCGATCCGGATGGTGATCGAAAATCCGGCGCTGGGCATTCGGGTGATGGCCACGGGATCCCTCCGTAACGGCTGTGCGGCCGTTCGGCCGCCGCCCGCATTTCTACCGGGTTGTCGCGGCCGACCAGCATTCGCCCCCACTTTTGGCGACCTTCGCCATGGGCATATAGCAGGTGCGTTCGGCGTTGTGTCATGTCAGGATTACGTTCTACTTATCAAAACGGACAGGAGAACCGCTTGCGAGACCAGGAGAGCTTTGTCCCCGTCGAGGACGAGCTCGACGACGTCACCACCGGCGAGATGGAGCTGTCGGAGCGGCAGTCCCTCCGACGCGTCCCGGGCCTGTCAACCGAGCTCACCGACGTCACCGAGGTGGAATACCGCCAGCTGCGGCTGGAGCGGGTCGTCCTGGTGGGCGTCTGGACCGAAGGCACTGTCACCGACGCGGAAAACTCGCTGACCGAGCTTGCCGCGCTGGCCGAGACCGCCGGTTCGCAGGTGCTCGAAGGGCTCATCCAACGTCGTACCCGACCCGACCCGGCCACGTACATCGGCCGCGGCAAGGTCGACGATCTTGGCGCGGTGGTGCTTTCCACCGGCGCCGACACTGTCATCTGTGACGGTGAGCTGTCCCCGTCGCAGTTGCGCAACCTGGAGCAGCGCACCAAGGTCAAGGTCGTCGACCGCACCGCGCTGATCCTCGACATCTTCGCCCAGCACGCCAAGAGCAAGGAAGGTAAGGCGCAGGTCGAGCTGGCCCAGCTCCAATACCTGCTGCCGCGACTGCGCGGTTGGGGTGAGACGCTCTCCCGGCAGACCGGTGGTTCCGGCCGGGGCGGCGGCGCCGGCGGCGGTGTGGGTGTTCGTGGTCCCGGTGAGACCAAGCTGGAGACCGACCGGCGGCGCATCCGTCACCGCATCTCCCGGCTGCGTCGCGAGATCAAGAGCATGAAGACGGTACGCGTGACCAAGCGCGCCCGGCGTTCCCGCAACGCCGTTCCCGCTGTGGCCATCGCCGGCTACACCAACGCCGGCAAGTCCAGCCTGCTCAACCGTCTGACCGGCGCGGGCGTGCTGGTGGAGAACGCGCTGTTCGCCACGCTGGACCCGACGACCCGCAAGGCCACCACCTCGGACGGGCGGCTCTACACCCTCTCCGACACGGTGGGCTTCGTCCGACACCTTCCGCACCAGATCGTCGAGGCGTTCCGCTCGACGCTGGAGGAGGTCGCGGAGGCGGATCTGGTGGTGCACGTCGTGGACGGCACCCACCCGGATCCGGAGGAGCAGGTCCGGGCGGTCCACGCGGTGCTTGCCGAGGTCAGCGCGGACCGGCTCCCCGAGCTGTTGGTGGTCAACAAGACCGACGCGGCCGACGAGGACACTCTGCTGCGGCTCAAGCGGCTCTGGCCGGACGCGATCTTCGTGTCCGCGCACTCCGGGCGGGGCATGGACGAGCTGCGCGCGGCGATCGAGGAGCGGCTGCCGAGTCCGGCCGTGGAGGTTCGGGCCGTGCTGCCGTACGACCGGGGCGACCTGGTGGCTCGGGCGCACCGCACCGGTGAGGTGCTCAGCACGTCGCACCTGCCGGAGGGCACTCTGCTGCACGTCCGAGTGGGTGCGGAGCTTGCCGCGGAGCTGATGGCCTTCGACGTGGAGCGGCAGGGGCAGGCGGCCGGCAGCCGGTCCTGAGCGGCCACGGCGTCATCCACCGGAAACGCGCGGCATGCGACACTGGCCGAATGCGCCGCGTTGTTTCCTCGGTCACGGTTGCCCTCGGCCTGCTCGGGGCAACCGTGGCGCTCGCCGGAGTCGCCGCAGCGGCTCCCGCCCCTGGGGCGTCGGGGCCGCCCGCCGCGAACCCTGGCCAGAAGCGATGCACGATCACCGACGAGCGCCTACGGGAGCTGTCCGGGCTGGTCGCCACCAAGAGTGGCTACATCGTCATCAACGACGGCACCGACGTCGCGGCGCGCAAGCGGGTGTTCTTCCTCGACAGTAAGTGCAAGATCTCGAAGGAGCCGGTCCGCTACTCGGGGCAGGGTCCGTTCGACACCGAGGATCTCGCCCTGTCCAAGGACGGCCGCACACTCTGGATCGCCGACACCGGTGACAACCCCGACTCGAAGGAGCGCCGCAGCCGCGTCGCACTCTGGTCGATGCCGGTCACCGGCGCCAAGCAGCCGACGCTGCACCGGCTCTCCTACCCGGAGGCCAAACCGCACGACGCTGAGGCGTTGCTCATCGGCGACGACGGAAAACCGCTGATCATCACCAAGGTGACCAGCGGCAAGGCCGAGATCTACACGCCGTCGGCGGCCCTCAAGAGCGGCGACACCGACCCGGTGCCGATGCGTAAGGCCGGCGAGCTCACGCTGCCGAAGACCCAGACGGAGAACACCCTCAACACGTTCGGCCGGATCGCCATCACCGGCGCATCCCGGGCACCGGACGGCTCCCGCGTGGTCCTGCGCACGTACGCGGACGCCTTCGAGTTCGACGTGACCGGTGGCGACATCGTGGGTGCGCTCACCACCGGCAAGCCGAGGGTGACGCCGCTGGCCGACCCGTTCGGCGAGGCCATCAGCTACACCTCGGACGGAAAGTCGTTCCTCACCGTCTCCGACGCGGGCCGGTTCACCGAGGACGAGCCGGTCGACATTCTCGGCTACACCCCGTCCACGTCGACCGCCGTGCCACTGAGTGCCGAGGACGGCGCCAAACCGGCCGCGTCGAAGTCCTGGACCGACGGGCTGAGCCTGGACGACATCACGTACCTGGTCGGGGCGGTCGGGCTGATCGGCCTGCTGTTGGTCGCCGCCGGAATCTTCGGCATCGTTCGCGCCCGCCGTCGGCCGCCGACCGCTGACGCGTCCGACCCGTCGGGTCCGGACGATGAGCCGTTCGGCCCGCGCGCGGGCCGTGCCGTTGACGGGTTCCCGGCCGACGATGACCGCAGGGGTGGTGTCTACGGGGGCGCCGCCCCGGCCGGCGGCGCGGTCTACGGCGGTGGTGCGGTTCGCGGCGGTCCGGCCCCGGCGGGTGGTGCGGGTCGTGGTGGCCCGGCCCCGGCGGGTGGTGCCGTGTACGGCGGTGGCGGCCGGCCGGCCTCGGCTGACGGTGGCTACCGTGCGCCGCGACCGGACGGCGGCGGTGCTGGCGTTTACGGCGGCGGCGGTCGTCCCCCGGCTGGCGGCGGCGGTCGTCCTCCCGCCAGTGGCGGCGGTCGCCCCCCGGCTGGTGGCGGTGGTCGTCCGCAGGGTGGTGGTGGCGGTCGTCCGCAGGGCGGCGGTGGCCGTCCTGGCGGTGGCGTCTACGGCGGCGACGGCGGTCAGCCCGGTCGCGCGGAGCCGCCCCGGCGCGGCGGGCAGGAGCCCGACTACCGGGGTCAACGGCCCGGCCGGCGACGTGACGACGACGCGCCCATCGACCCGTACGGGCAGTATCCCGGGGGCGGTCGCGGTCCCCGGGGCGACCGTTACTGATCGGCGCTGAAGCGCTCATTCGTCCTGACCGAGCGGTGCGGGTGAGCGCTGTCGGCACCCACCCGCCGATCGATCAGATCCGGCGTAGCACCGCCACGACCCGGCCCATGATGGTGGCGTCATCGCCGGGGATCGGGTCGAAGGCCGGGTTCTGCGGCATCAGCCAGACGTGCCCGTCGCGCCGCCGGTAGGTCTTCACTGTCGCCTCGCCGTCGAGCATGGCGGCCACGATCTCGCCCGAGTCCGCGGTCGGCTGCTGCCGGACCACCACCCAGTCGCCGTCGCAGATCGCCGCGTCGAGCATCGAGTCGCCCTTGACCTGGAGCATGAAGACCTCGCCCTCACCCACCAGCTCGCGGGGGAGCGGGAAGATGTCCTCCACGGCCTGCTCGGCGAGGATCGGCCCACCGGCGGCGATCCGACCGAGCATCGGCACGTATGCCGGGGTGGGCCGCTGTGCCCTGGACAGCTCGTCGTCGATCGCCTCGCTGGGGGCACGGACGTCCACCGCGCGCGGCCGGTTCGGGTCGCGGCGCAGGAAGCCCTTCTTCTCCAGCTCCTTGAGCTGGTAGGCGACGCTGGACGGCGACACCAGGCCGACCGCCTCGCCGATCTCGCGGACGCTCGGCGGGTAGCCGTGGCGCTCCACCCAGTTGCGGATGAACTCCAGGATGCGCCGTTGGCGGGCGGTCAGGTCGACCGTCACCGGGTCGGGGAAGGCGCTGACCACCGGGGTGACCGGGCGCACGGCGGGCTGACCCGTCCGGCTGCGCGCGGCGCTGCGGCGTCGGGTGGCCGGCGGGCCCGCCTCGGTGATCTGCTGCGGGCTCTTCGGCCGGCTGGCCCGGTCCTCGGTCACGTCCGTCCTCCCTGGTCGGCGCTGGGTGCCTCGTCGGCTCGTGGTGCGTGCGGTGGTGCCACGTTGTTCATGACCGTATAGGTGAGATCAGTCATTTTCAAACATCTGTACGACCTCTCATCGGCGTGTCGGGGTGAAAAAGCGCTCCCGTCGTACGGATGTTCTGATAAATGGTACGTCAGGTAGCACTGGTGTTCGATCCTGGACCATTTTCCGGCCGCGTTCGGCCGGCTGGCCGGTAACCCGGGCGGCATCGTGACGTTGGGTCTTCGGGCGCTGTGCGGTGCGTGGATGACCGGATGGTCCGTGACGCGCCGGACACGCCGGCCAACTTGACCCGGCTTCCCCAGCGACATACGGTCGACCCCTAGATGTAGTAGTGACACGGGCGTAAGTTGCCTACAGGTTGGGTCTGACTACCGACCGCACTCCCGTAACGTCGATCACGGCGAGCGCCATCCGAGGATGGCACCGTCGCGGTGAGTCGTGCCCGGGGGTGTCCGGTGTGCTCGCAGTTGATCATTATTAGGAGGTGGGCGATGCGGTGTCCGTACTGCCGGCACGCTGACTCCCGGGTGGTCGACTCGCGGGAGGCCGACGACGGCCAGCTCATCCGACGGCGGCGGTCCTGCCCGGAGTGCGGCAAGCGGTTCACCACCGTCGAGGAGGCGGTCCTCGCTGTCGTCAAGCGCAGCGGGGTGACCGAGCCGTTCAGTCGCACGAAGATCATCGGCGGGGTGCGTAAGGCGTGCCAGGGCCGGCCGGTGGACGACGACTCACTCGCGCTGCTCGCGCAGCGGGTGGAGGAGACGGTCCGGGCCAAGGGGGCCGCCGAGATCCCCAGCCACGACGTGGGCCTGGCGATCCTGGGTCCGCTACGCGACCTGGACGAGATCGCCTACCTGCGGTTCGCCAGCGTCTACCGCTCGTTCGACTCGCTCGCCGACTTCGAGCGCGAGATCGAGACGTTGCGGGCCGCGGCGCAAGCCCGGGAGCAGGGCCGGGCCGATGCGGTCGAGGCCGCCGGCCGTACCAGCTGAGTCTTCACAGTTTTTCAAGAGATTGGGACGCGCGGTGGGTGACCGCGCAGACGAGGGGGGCGACGGCGTGACTACTAGCCGTTCACGAAGCAAGGCAGGCGCGGGGCTGAAGATCGAGCGGGTGTGGACGACCGAGGGGGTCCACCCGTACGACGAGGTCTCCTGGGAGCGCCGTGACGTCGTGATGACGAACTGGCGGGACGGCTCGATCAACTTCGAGCAGCGTGGGGTGGAGTTCCCGGAGTCGTGGAGCGTCAACGCGGCAAACATCGTGACCACCAAGTACTTCCGGGGAGCGGTGGGGACCCCGGAGCGCGAGTGGTCGCTCAGGCAGCTGATCGACCGGGTGGTCACCACCTACCGCACCGCGGGTGAGGAGTACGGCTACTTCGCCAGCCCGGCCGACGCCGAGGTGTTCGCGCACGAGCTGACCTGGATGCTGCTGAACCAGGTGTTCAGCTTCAACTCGCCGGTCTGGTTCAACGTCGGCACGCCGTCGCCGCAGCAGGTCAGCGCCTGCTTCATCCTGGCCGTCGACGACTCGATGGACTCGATCCTCGACTGGTACAAGGAGGAGGGGCTGATCTTCAAGGGCGGCTCCGGCTCCGGAGTCAACCTGTCGCGCATCCGCTCGTCCCGTGAGCTGCTCTCCTCCGGCGGCACCGCCTCCGGCCCGGTCAGCTTCATGCGCGGCGCGGACGCCTCCGCCGGCACCATCAAGTCCGGCGGCGCGACCCGCCGGGCGGCCAAGATGGTCATCATCGACGTGGACCACCCGGACATCGAGGAGTTCGTGGTCACGAAGGCGCGCGAGGAGGACAAGATCCGCGCCCTGCGTGACGCCGGGTTCGACATGGACCTCGGCGGCTCCGACATCGTCAGCGTGCAGTACCAGAACGCCAACAACTCGGTCCGGGTCTCCGACGAGTTCATGTCGGCGGTCGAGAACGGCAAGGGCTTCGACCTGCGCGGCCGGCTGGACGGCTCGGTGATCGACACCGTCGACGCCAAGAAGCTGTTCCGCACCATCTCCCAGGCCGCCTGGGAGTGCGCCGACCCGGGCCTGCAGTACGACGACACGATCAACGACTGGCACACCTGCCCGGAGACCGGGCGGATCACCGCCTCGAACCCGTGCTCGGAGTACCTGCACCTGGACAACTCCTCGTGCAACCTGGCCTCGCTCAACCTGATGAAGTTCCTCCGCGCCGACGGTGGCTTCGAGGTGGAGAAGTTCGTCAAGTCCGTCGAGTTCGTCATCACCGCGATGGACATCTCGATCTGCTTCGCGGACTTCCCGACCGAGAAGATCGGTGAGACGTCCCGCGCCTACCGGCAGCTCGGCATCGGCTACGCCAACCTGGGCGCCCTGCTGATGGCCACCGGCCTGCCGTACGACTCGGACCAGGGCCGCTCGGTCGCCGCGTCGATCACGTCCCTGATGACCGGCACCGCCTACCGCCGTTCGGCCGAGCTGGCCGGCGTCGTCGGCCCGTACGACGGCTACGCCCGTAACGCCGAGCCGCACAAGCGGGTCATGCGCAAGCACGCCGCGGCCAACGACGAGATCAAGCCGACCAGCCCGGTGGCCACCGCTATCGTCCGCGAGGCGACCAAGCAGTGGACCCAGGGCAACAAGATCGGTGACAAGAACGGTTGGCGCAACGCGCAGGCGAGCGTCCTCGCCCCGACCGGCACGATCGGCTTCATGATGGACTGCGACACGACCGGTGTGGAGCCGGACCTGGCGCTGGTCAAGTTCAAGAAGCTGGTCGGCGGCGGCTCGATGCAGATCGTCAACCAGACGGTGCCGCGCGCCCTGCGCAGCCTCGGCTACCCCGAGGAGCAGGTCGAGGCGATCGTCGAGCACATCGCCGACCACGGCCACGTGGTGGACGCCCCCGGCCTCAAGCCGGAGCACTACCCGGTCTTCGACTGCGCCATGGGCGAGCGGACGATCGCCCCGATGGGTCACGTGCGGATGATGGCGGCCATCCAGCCGTTCGTCTCCGGCGCCATCTCCAAGACGGTCAACATGCCGGAGGCGGCCACCGTCGAGGACGTCGAGAAGATCTACTTCGAGGGCTGGAAGCTCGGCCTCAAGGCGCTGGCGATCTACCGGGACAACTGCAAGGTCGGCCAGCCGCTCTCGGTGGCCAAGTCCAACAAGGCCACCGAGTCGGCCGCCGTCGAGACCGCAGCGGCCGCGCCGGCCGCGGTCGAGAAGGTCATCGAGTACCGGCCGGTGCGTAAGCGCCTGCCGAAGAAGCGCCCGTCCGAGACGGTCAGCTTCTCCGTCGGTGGCGCCGAGGGCTACCTGACCGCGTCGTCCTACCCAGACGACGGCCTCGGTGAGGTCTTCCTGAAGATGTCCAAGCAGGGCTCGACCCTGGCCGGCGTGATGGACGCCTTCTCGGTGGCCATCAGCATCGGCCTCCAGTACGGCGTGCCGCTGGAGACGTTCGTCAGCAAGTTCACCAACATGCGCTTCGAGCCGGCCGGCATGACCGACGACCCGGACGTGCGGATGGCGGCCTCGGTGATGGACTACATCTTCCGTCGCCTGGCGCTGGACTTCCTGCCCTACGAGCGTCGCGCCGAGCTGGGCATCTTCACCGCCTCGGAGCGGGCCGCGCAGCTGCGGGCCGAGGCCGACGCGGAGGCTGCTGGCGTCACCGGCGCCGAGCTCACCGCGATGGCGTCGTCCGCGCCGGTGGAGACCCCGGCCAAGCCGGAGGCTGTCGCCCAGCCGGCCCAGGAGATGGCCGACGTGGCCGCCGCCAAGCCGGCTCCGAGCGTGGGTTCCAGCACCGAACTGCTGGAGGCCGTGATCGGCAAGGCCGCCGACGCGCCGCTCTGCTTCACCTGCGGTACGAAGATGCGGCCCGCCGGTAGCTGCTACGTCTGCGAGGGCTGCGGCTCCACCAGCGGCTGCAGCTGACGTACGCGAAACGCGGCGCCGCCCCGGCTTCCCTCAAGGGAGTCGGGGCAGCGCCGTTTCCAGTTGCTCGTCATGACGGCACCCCCATGATCAAGTGATGAAACACCCTTGCGCTAGGCGCAGTGGCCATCCGTCACCTGCACCGCCTCGTCGATCAAGGAGTTGTGGTGAGTGACAAAGCGCTCGGAGAACCCCAAACCAGACACCACAACCCCATGATCGACGAGGGCGGCCCGCCTGCATGCCGCGATCTTGCACTTTCTGTCGCGGCGTAGCGGGCATTCCGCGCATCTGGGCGACGGAAACTGCAAGATCGGCGCGGGTGGGCTCGGCAGCCGAAGGTGACGGTGTTGAAAAGTAGGTCCGAGGGGTCATCTCTGACCTACTTTTCATCACTTGATCACAGTGGACCGGACGGTGCTCGGGTCAGTCGTACGACGACGGTTGTTGTCGTCGCCCCTCGGTTGGGCGTGGTGGGTGGGTGGGTGGTTGTGCTTGGCTCATTCGTCTACCTCGTCAGCGTTCGAGATCGTCGTTCCGATCAGGCGCGCGATCGGCTCAGGGAAGCCGGGGCGACGGGTGATCTGCAGTACTGGCTGACGCGACACGTTGAACAGGGGGCGCGGCTGTGTCGTTGAATCTCTACATGGGGTCCTACCTGGTCTGGGCGGCCGAGGACCTGGCCTGGGTGCCCGCCGGGCTGCTGCACCGGCGCTTCCTGGGCTGGGTCCGGCGACCTCATCCGGCGAGACGCGCAGGTAGCCGCCTCGATCACTTGATGCTGAGTAGGTGTGGACGAGCCGTTCTGACTACTCAGCATCAAGTGATCTTGGTGATGGCGGCGGAACCGGGTTACTGGCTCGCTCGCTCGGCGGCGCGTACGGCGTTGCGGAACAGCATCGCGACGGTGGTCGGCCCGACCCCGCCGACCCGGGGCGTGATGGCGCCGGCTACCTCCGCGCACGATTCGTCCACGTCCGGCAGGAGGCGCCGGCCTTCGTAGCGGACGCCGGCGCCGATGACGACGGCGCCGGGCTTGACGTGCTCGGGCTGCACGATCCCGGGTACGCCGGCGGCGGCGACGAGGATGTCGGCGCGGCGGGTGTAGCGGCCCCAGTCCGGCACGCCGGTGTGGACGACGGTGACGGCGGCGTTGGCGGTCGGGCGCTTCTGGGCGAGCATCATCGCCAGGGGGCGGCCAAGGGTGGCGCCCCGGCCGAGGATGACGACCTCACGACCGGCGACGGGGATCTCGTAGTAGGCCAGCAGGGCTTCGATGCCGGCGGGGGTGCACGGCAGCGGGCCGGGCAGGCCGACGGCGAGACGCCCCATGTTCAGCGGATGCATGCCGTCGACGTCCTTGTCCGGGTCGATGGTCTGCAACGCCGCGTCGTAGTCCAGGTGCCCCGGAACGGGGTACTGCACGAGCAGCCCGTGTACGGCCGGGTCGCTGTTGAATCGGGCAATGGCCTGGTGCAGCTCGGCCTGGGTGGCGGTGGCCGGCAGATGCACGTGCGGGGAGGCGAACCCGAGCGCGGCGGCCTGACGCTGCTTGATGGCGATGTAACCGGCACTGGCGTCGTCGTCGCCGACGAGGATGGTGGCGAGGCTCGGGGTGATCCCGCGGCTGCGTAGGCGGGTGGCTGCGGCGGCCGTCTCGGCCAGGACGGCTTCGGCGACGGGTGCACCCGGCAGGAGCCGGGCCGTGCCCGAGGGGGTGTGCTGGTCGGCGGATTGGCTGGTCGTGGTCATGACGGTTCCTCGACGCAGGCGCCCAGGCGGTCGACGCCCGCGAGAGGCTCCCCGATGGTTCCACCATCCCCGTGCCGCCAGTCGCCGGTGGTTCGATAATGCCGCATCACCAGGGCAACTGCCCAGCGAGGGGGAGCGCGGCGGGGAGGACCCCCGCCGCGCCCACGGTCCCTGACGGTCGCCGGCCGGTGGGGTCAGTGCTTGCCGGTGTACCGGAAGTCGAAGTAGTCGATGTTGAAGTTCTGGTACGCGGACGCATCCATGCTGATCACGAACTCGTGGGTGCCCCGCGTCAGGTACTGCGTCTCGGGCAGCGGCTGAAGCGTGAACGCGTCGTGCGAGGTCGTGGTCCGCACGTCGACCGGGGCGACCTGCGCGCCGTTCCTGATCGCCAGGTCGATCGCCGGTACGGAGTTCTCCGGCGCGCCCCGCCAGTAGCCGCGGTGCGCCACCACCATCACCGGAGCGTCCGGCCGGTGGTCGAGGTACTGACGTCGTACCTGCTCGATCGTCTGAGCGGGTGGCTTGGGGCGGTCACCCTCGACGCTCGCGCCCGTCGCGGTCGTCGCGTTTCCGATCGCGCCGGCCACGGCGGGCGGTACGAGGCCCACCACGACACCGGTCGCCACTGCGGCGAAGCCCCAGCTCATCCACTGTCTACGCACTGGTTCCACTCCCAGGTCCGCTGCTGCCGGCCGGATCTCAGCTGGTACGACCGTCCACTCAGCCTGGTAAACCAGGCGAGGCGACGGCTGAACGGATCGTGGAATCCCCGCGAAGGATCATGGAAGTCTGACCATGCACGGCCCCGGTCCTTCCGGGTCGACCGGCCGGGCCAGCTGCCCGGAGAGGTGATGGGCTCGCCCCAGGTCAGGGCTGGACGAACAGGGGGCCGTAGTTCGAACGGAAGATCTGCTCGCCGAGGCGGCGCATCACCAGGTCGCGCAGCGCGGGCGGGAGCCCGGTGGCCTTGTCGCGGCGATGGGTCTGGCTGAGCACCCACTCGGTACGCGGGCGGCGCCGCGCCTCGTACCCGCGCAGGGCTTCGGCAACGGACCCGGCGGTGGCCAACGACGACGCGAGCACGACCGCGTCCTCCAGGGCCATCGCCGCGCCCTGGGCCATGTTCGGCGAGGTGGCGTGGGCGGCGTCGCCGATCAGCAGCACCGGACCCCGGGACCAGGAGTCGAGCACGACCTCCTGGTTCGGCCCCGCGTGCAGGGTGCTGTCGTCGTAGTCGAGGGCCTTGAGCATGGTGGCCACCGGCTCGGTGAACGTCGCGGTCAGCTCGTCGCGCCAGCCGGGCCGGTCGGCCACCGGGCCGTCGTTGTAGTAGCAGTACGTCTGCTCGGCGCTGATCGGGATGGTCAGGAACTGCCTCCCGCGCCCCAACTGCACCGACCAGACCGGCTCGTCGTCGACGCGGGGAGCGACCCACCGGTACGCGTACTGGCCGAGGTCGCGGGCCGCCTGGCCGTCGAAGGCGAGCCGGCGGACGGTCGAGTTCACCCCGTCCGCGCCGAGCACCAGGTCGTACCGTTCGCTGCTGTCGTCGTCGAACTCGACGGCGACCTGGTCGCCCTCGGCAAGGAGCGCGACCGGTTGGCGGCCCCAGCGGATCGGGGTGTCGCCGACGCCGGCGAGCAGCGCCCGGTGCAGCTGCGCCCGGGGCAGCGACACGCACGGCCCGACGCCCCGCCACAGCGCGGCCACGTCGATGTCGAAGAGCCGACGCCCGCGCTGGTTGGCGCTGCGCTGCCGGGTGATCTCCACGGAGACGTCGACGACCGGCTCGGCCAGACCGAGTACGTCGAGCATCCGGGTCGCGTTGCCGGTGAGGTAGATGCCGGTGCCGGAGTCGGTCGGCCCGGCTGCCCGCTCGACCACCTCGACAGTGGCACCCCACTCGCGTAGCGCGGCCACCGTCGCCAGTCCGGCGACACCTCCGCCGACAATCAGTACCCGGACACCGGCACCCCGCACGACACGCTCCTCCCCGTTGCCCTGCCCGACCCCGCTGAGCTGCTGCTCAACGGTCCAGCCGCCGCAGCACTCTACGAGGCGGGTGAGTCAGCGCACGGGAACGGGGGCTGAACTACCGAGGAATGGGCTGCGACGATGAGGGCATGACGACCGCTGAGGCGTACGCCGAGTTCGGCAGCCGCGAGGCGCACGGGGTCTCGCCCACGTACGAGCGCCTGTCGCAGGCGGTGGCCCGCGACGACGAGCTGCTCACCCTGCTGGACGGGCTTCCGCCGGCCAAGCGGCAGCCGAATCTGCTGTTCGGCGTCGTCCGCTGGCTCGGTGGCCCGGTCGACGACCCGGCCGCGTTCCACGACTACGTGGTGACGCACTGGCCGGCCGTCGAGACCCAGATGCTCACCCGGGCCACCCAGACGAACGAGGCGGGCCGGTGCGCCGTCCTGCTGCCGGTGCTCGCCGCGCTGCCGCAGCCCCTCGCCCTGCTGGAGGTCGGTGCGTCGGCCGGGCTCTGCCTCTACCCCGACCGGTACGCGTACCGCTACGGCGACCATCAGGTCGGTTCCGGTGAGCTGGTCCTCGACTGCGCGGCCAACGGGTTGGTGCCGCCGGCAGGCGTACCCCAGGTGGCGTGGCGGGCCGGCCTGGACCTCAACCCGCTCGACGTGACCGACAGCGACGACGTGTCCTGGTTGGACGCGCTGATCTGGCCGGAGCACTCCCACCGGCGGGCCCGGCTGCGCGCCGCGGCGGCGGTCGCAGCGGCCGACCCGCCGCTGCTGGTCCGCGGAGACCTGGTGGACGACCTGCCGGCGCTGGCCGCGCGGGCGCCGTCCGACGCGACGCTGGTGGTCTTCCACACGTCGGTGCTCTATCAGGTGGCGCCCCCGCGCCGGGACGCGTTCGTCCGATTGGTCCGCGAGCTGCCGGGGCACTGGGTGGCGAACGAGGGGCCGGAGGTGCTCCGGTACGACGGGCTGCCCGCCCCGCCGAGCGACGTGCTGCACAACGTCCTCGCGCTCGACGGAAAGCCGGTGGCCTGGGCCAGGGGCCACGGCCAGTCGCTGACCTGGTTCGGCTGACGCCGCCGAGCCGACCCGGCCGCCAAGCCCCCAGGCCCGGTCAGCTCAACAGACCGGCTCGGGCATCCGGTGGCGCAGGGCCCGGATGAACCAGTCCACCGCCGGTGCCGTCGCATCGCCTGTCGACCAACCGTTGAGCACCGCCAACAGGTCGAGGTAGCGGTCCCGGCGGGGGTCGTTGGCCGGCACCAGCCGATCGAGCAACCGCCGACGCAGGTCGGCCTCGTCGGAGTGACAGTGCAGGCTGGCGTACCGGCTGGTGACGGCTGCGACCACCGGATCGGCGTCCGGGCTGCTCGGGTCGAGACCGGCCGCGAGGGCGGGGGCCACCGCGTCCCGGACCACCGCGACGGCGTCCGGGCGGGGCAGCCCCGTGACGTCGTGGTCGGCGGCGTGCTGCCGCACCAGCCGCCGCATCCGGGCCCGGAAATCCAGGTCCCGGCACAACTCGGCCAGCTCCAGCCAGGCTTCGATCTGCCCGGTGCTGGGGTCCTCGGGAAGCTCCGGTGTCAACGAGACGATCACACCCGGGTACGCGGGCTGGTCGCCGAGGCCGGCGAAGACGCCGTCCAGGAAGTCCGCCACCAACTGCCCGCGTTCGCGCGTGGTGAGCTGGGCCAGTCGGTGCAGCTCGTCCACCTCGGCCGGGCCCGACCCGCGCCTCGCCGCGACGGTGAGCACCGCCTGGCGCAGCCGCAGCACCCGGATCTGCACGGTCAACGCCTCGGCGTGCGCGGCGGCCACCTCTGGCAGGGGTACCTCCTGGGCCACCACCCGCCGGATGGTGGCCAGATCCAGGCCCAGGTCACGCAGCGTCCGGACCAGCTCCAACCGGGCCACCGCCGCCGGGCCGTACCGCCGGTAGCCGGCCGGGCTCCGGTCCGTCGGCGGCACGAGCCCGCTGTCGGCGTAGTACCGGATGGTCTTGACGCTCAGGCCGGTCCGTCGGGCCAGGTCGCCGATCGTGTGAAACGTCTGCCCGCTCATGCCCCCACCCTCGCGTCTCCCCCCGGTGGAGACTCAAGCCGCTGCGCTCATCGGTCAGCGGACCCGCTGGTGGCGGAGCAGGACCACCCCGTTGCCGAAGACCCGGCTCTCCACCAGCCGCAGACCGGTCGGAGTCTCGGCCTCGGGGAAGAGTCGACGGCCCCGACCGACAAGCACCGGATGGACGTAGATCCGGTACTCGTCGATCAAGTCGAACCGGGCGAACGTCGCGGCCAGGTCGGCCCCGCCGAGCGCCAGGTCGCCGCCCGGTTCGGCGGTGAGCTTGCGGACCTGCTCGACGTCGACCTCGCGCACGACTGTGGCGTTCCAGTCGGCGTGGTCGAGGGTGCGCGAGTAGACGATCTTCGGCATGTCCCGCCAGATGCGGGCGAACTCGCGCTCCGGGCCGCTGGCGGCCGGGTCCTGATCGGCGGTCGGCCAGTAGGCGGCCATCAGCTCGTGGCTGACCCGGCCGCTGAGGAACCCGCCCATCGGGGCGATCACGTCGTTGAAGTGCTGGTGCAACTCCTCGTCGACCTGGTGCCAGCCGATGTCGCCACCCGGGCCCTCGAAGAACCCGTCCAACGACAGACTCATCTGCACAACGATCTTCCGCATGGTTTCCCCTCCGTACGCGTCGACAGGTGTCGACCCCGATCGTTGTCGGACCGTACGACGAAACGACGGCTCGCCGCGACGACGCCGGGTGCATGTCGCGCAGCCAGGCAGCGGAAGGCCGACCGCGAACCGTCCCTAGACTGCTGCGGTGACCGGAGAGCGACTACCCCTGGCCGACCGGCCGCTCACCGAGCCGCACCCGTCCCGGCTGCCGTCCGAACACCCCGACCGGGCCCGGATCCTCGCCGCGCACACCGCCGCGTTGGCCGCCGGTGAGGCCGGTTACCTCGACCCGGCGAGCGGACTGTTCGTGCTCAGCGCCGGTTTCCTGGCCCGCCGTGGCACGTGCTGCGGGCGCGGCTGCCGGCACTGTCCGTACGTGGATGATCCACCCTCGGGATCGGCGTGAACGAGGACTTCCGCACGACACCGACACCCCGTACGGTGTCCGACGGACATCTGGCGGGCGCCTTCCGCCGTGGGTCGGCGAGAGGGTGGAGTGTGCGCGGTCGGATCGTGGTCGCCGGGCTGGCCGGTCTGCTGGTGAGCGGGTGCGCCGACGAGGCGGAACCGGTGGCGGTGCCGCCGCCGGTGCCGATCGCTGTGGACGTGGCGGCGGCCTCCTCGGGCGGCGCCTGCCGTCTGCTGGACTTCGCGGTGATCGAGCAGGTGGTGAAGGTCCGCTTCGACGTGGCGGCGGCCAGCGAACAGGGTGACACCCACACCTGTGTGGTCCGGGCCGCGGGCGCCACCCTGCCGGAGTTGACGCTCAGCGTGACCGAGACCACTGTCGACAAGGCCAGCTTCGGCGCGGACGTGGTGCCGGACAAGGCGGCGAAGGTCACCGGGCTGGGTCAGCAGGCGTACAAGCGGACCACCGCCGCGGCGAGCGGGCACGGGCCGGTTGCCGAGGTGGGCTGGCTGGCCGGCGACGGACGGCTGGCCACGGTGAGTTGGACCACGGCCCGTGGCAGTGAGCGCTCGGCGGTGGAGAAGCTGACCGGTGACCTGACCGCGTTGGCGAAAAAGGTGGACACCCGGGCGTTGTGACGCCCGGGTGTCCTGTTGCTCAGCCCGTTTGCTCAGTTGGCGGCGACGAAGACCCGGGAGGCGACCTCGCGGGGCAGCCGCACCCGGTCACCGGAGCGGTCGATCGACACCCCGTCGCGCTCCTGGGCCACTGTCACAGTGGCGCCCGGGTCGACACCGGCGGCGTGCAGTTGGCGCAGCACGTCGGCGTCCTTCTGCACGCTCTCGCAGATCCGGCGTACCACTACCGACCCGGAGAGGCCGGGGAAGGCCAGGTTGCGCTCGCCCTCGGCGGCCTCGGTGGTCTCCGCCGCCGGCGAACCCAGCTCCTGAAGCCCCGGGATCGGGTTGCCGTACGGGGAACGGGTCGGCCGGTTGAGCAGGTCGTAGACCCGCTTCTCCACCGCGTCGCTCATCACGTGCTCCCAGCGGCAGGCCTCCTCGTGGGCCTCCTCGTAGGGCATCCCGATGACGTTGACCAGCAGCAGCTCGGCGAGGCGGTGCTTGCGCATCACGGACACGGCGCTGCCGCGACCCAGGGCGGTGAGCGTCAGGTGCCGGTCTCCCTCGACGGTGAGCAGCCCGTCGCGCTCCATTCGGGCGACGGTCTGGCTCACAGTGGGGCCACTCTGCTGCAGCCGTTCGGCGATCCGGGCACGCAGCGGCGGCACCCCCTCTTCTTCCAACTCGAGGATGGTGCGCAGGTACATTTCGGTCGTGTCGACCAGGTCGTGAGACTTCATAAGGTCAGCGGCCCTCCGGTGCACGATGTTACCTCGGCGAACGGCTGGTGACCTTCGCCGAACCGCGTGCCGTCTACGCGAATGGTGTTGGATGGTCGCCATGTCCGGTACCCAGGAACCGTTGGTCGAGGTCGGTCGGCTCGTCGCCGAGCTCGGCCAGGTCGATCCGCCCACCCTGCTCGACGTCCGCTGGCGGCTCATCGGCCCGCCCGGACGCGACGACTACCTCGCCGGCCACCTGCCCGGGGCGGTCTTCGTCGACCTGGACACCGCGCTCTGTGGGGCGCCGGGTGCCGGCGGCCGGCACCCGTTGCCCGACCCGGCCGCGTTGCAGGCCGCGCTGCGGGCCGCCGGCGTCCGCGCCGGTCACCCGGTGGTGGTGTACGACGGCGGCGACGGCATGGCCGCCTCGCGGGCCTGGTGGACGCTGCGCTGGGCGGGTCACCGGCCGGTGCGCCTGCTGCACGGCGGCTACCCGGCCTGGGTCGCCGCCGGTCGGCCCGTCTCCACCGACGCGCCCGCCCCACCCCTCGGTGACGTCGTGGTCCGCGCCGGTGATCTCCCGGTGCTCGACGCCGGGCAGGCCGCCGCGCTGGCCGCCGCGGACGACTCCGTGCTGCTCGACGTACGGGCGGCGCCCCGCTACCGGGGCGAGGTCGAGCCGATCGACCCGGTCGCCGGGCACGTGCCGGGAGCGGCGAACCTGCCCGCCGGGGAGTACGTCGGGCCCGACGGCCGTTTCCTGGCCGCCGACGTGTTGGGTGAGCGGTTCGCCGCCGCCGGGGTGACCGAGGGACGGACCGTCGGGGCGTACTGCGGCTCGGGGGTGACCGCCGCCCAGGCGGTGCTCGCGCTGCACCTGGCCGGCCGCACGGACGCCGCGCTCTACGTCGGATCGTGGAGCAACTGGGTGGCGGACCCGGCCCGACCGGTCGCCTCCGGGTCGACACCCGGCCGCTGACCAGCGCGTGCGGTGGGCCGGCGCCGATCCTCGTGCGACGATGGCCTCATGTCCGACGACACTGTGGTGGTGTGGGACGAGTCGCTGCTCGCCTACGACATGGGTGACCATCCACTCGACCCGGTCCGGGTGGAGCTGACCATCGCGCTGGCCCGCGAGCTGGGCATCCTGGATCGGCCGGGGGTGCGGATGGTCAAGCCGGAGCCCGCCGACGATGCCCTGCTCACCCGGGTGCACGCGCCGGCCTACCTCGCCGCGGTGCGCAACGCGCCGCGCGACCCGCTCTTCGCCGGGTACGGGCTGGGCACCTCCGACAACCCGGTCTTCGAGGGGATGCACGAGTCCAGCGCGCTCATCGCCGGCGCGACGGTGACCGCAGCCGAGGCGGTCTGGCGTGGCGACGCCCGGCGGGCGGTGAACGTGGCCGGTGGGCTGCACCACGCGATGTCCGCCCGAGCCTCCGGCTTCTGCGTCTACAACGACCCCGCGGTGGCCATCGCCCGCCTGCTCGACCTGGGCGCCGAGCGGGTCGCGTACGTGGACGTCGACGTGCACCACGGCGACGGGGTGCAGGACATCTTCTGGAACGACCCGCGGGTGCTGACTGTCAGCCTGCACGAGACCCCGCTGGCGCTCTTCCCGGGCACGGGTTTCCCGGACGAGACGGGTGGTCCGGGTGCGCAGGGCACCGCTGTCAACATGCCGTTGCCGCCCGGTGTCGACGACAGCGGCTGGCAGCGCGCGTTCCACGCGATCGTGCCGTCGGTGCTGCGCGCGTTCCGGCCGCAGGTGCTGGTCAGCCAGTGCGGCGCCGACGGCCACCGGCTGGATCCGCTCGCCGATCTGAACCTGACGGTGGACGGGCAGCGGGCCACCTACCTGGCGTTGCGGGCGCTCGCCGACGAGTTGTGCGACGGCCGGTGGGTGGCCACCGGCGGCGGCGGGTACGCGCTCGTCGAGGTGGTGCCCCGCGCCTGGAGTCACCTGCTGGCAGTGGCCACCGGTGACCCGATCGACCCGGCGACGCTCACCCCACCCGCATGGCGGGACCTGGTCGCCTCCCGACGTCTGGGCCGGGAGATACCGCTGCGGATGACCGACGACGCCGACCCGTCGTACGAGCCGTGGCAGCCGACCGGCGAGCCGAACGCTGTGGACCGGGCGATCGCGGCCACCCGCAAGACGGTCTTCCCGCTGCTCGGGCTCGACCCGCACGATCCACGGGACTGAGCCGGGCCGGGGGAGGGCGTTCCGGTGACGACAGTGGACCAGCCGGTCGACGTGCTGCTCAGCGACGGCAGCACGGTCCAGTTGCGACCGATCGACCCGGCCGACGCGCCGGGCATCGTGGCGATGCACAGCCGGTTCTCCGAGCGCACCCGCTACCTGCGCTACTTCTCGCCGTACCCGCGAATCCCCGAGCGGGATCTGATCCGTTTCGTCACGGTGGACCACCACGACCGGGAGGCGTTCGTGGTGCTGGCCGCCGACCAGATCGTCGCTGTCGGCCGGTACGAGCGGCTCGGCCCGCAGGCCCCCGAGGCGGAGGTGGCCTTCGTGGTGGAGGACGCCTACCAGGGGCGGGGCATCGGCTCGGTGCTGATGGAGCACCTGGCCGACGCGGCCCGCCGCAACGACATCATGAGCTTCGTCGCGGAGGTGCTGCCGGCCAACGGGACGATGCTGCGGGTCTTCGCCGACTTCGGCTACCAGGTCCAGCGCGAGTACGCCGACGGCGTGGTCCACCTGAGTTTCCCCATCGCGCCCACCGAGGCCAGCTTGGAGGTGCAGCGCGGCCGGGAGCACCGCACCGAGGCCCGCTCGATCGCCCGGCTGCTCGCCCCGCGCGGCATCGTCGTCTACGGTGCCAGCGCCACCGGCCAGGGCGTCGGCGCGGCGGTGCTCGGGCACCTGCGCGACGGCGGGTTCACCGGTGCGGTGGTGCCGGTGCATCCGAGCGCGTCGACAGTGGCGGGCCTGCCCGCGTACCCGTCGGCGGTTGATGCCGGAGCGCCGGTGGACCTGGCGGTGGTCGCGGTCCCGCCGGAGGCGGCGACCGCGGTGGTCGCCGACGCCGCCGCCGCGGGGGTGCACGGCCTGGTGGTCATCTCGGCCGGCTTCGCCGAGGCCGGTGGCGAGGGCGCGGCCACCCAGCGGGCGCTGGTCCGCGCGGCGCACGCGGCCGGGATGCGGGTCGTCGGCCCGAACTGCCTCGGCGTGGCCAACACCGACCCGACGGTACGCCTCAACGCCACCCTCGCCCCGGCGTTGCCGCCGGCCGGTCGGGTCGGCATCTTCAGTCAGTCCGGCGCGTTCGGGGTGGCGCTGCTCGCCGAGGCGGACCGGCGGGGCCTCGGGCTGTCCAGCTTCGTCTCGGCCGGCAACCGGGCCGACGTCTCCGGCAACGACCTTCTGCAGTACTGGCAGGACGACCCCGGCACCGACGTGATCATGCTCTACCTGGAGACCTTCGGGAACCCGCGCAAGTTCGCCCGGCTGGCCCGGCGGATCGGCCGCGCCAAACCGGTCGTCGCGCTCGCCTCGCCGGCCCGCCCGCCCGGGGTCGGTGACGCCGCCGGGCCGGACGAGGTGGCGGTGGCCGCGCTCTTCGCCCAGTCCGGGGTGATCCGGGTGGACACCGTGCCGGAACTGCTCGACGTGGGTGTGCTGCTGGCCAACCAGCCGCTGCCGGCCGGCGGCCGGGTCGGTGTGGTCGGCAACTCCTCGGCCCTCACCGGGCTCGCCGCGACCGCCTGCGTCGGGCACGGCCTGAGCGTGGCCGACGGTTATCCCCGCGACGTCGGGCCGAGCGCCGGCGCCGCCGAGTTCGCCGCCGCGCTCGCCGAGACGGCCGGTGACGAACGGGTGGACGCCCTTGTGGTGGTCTTCGCCCCGCCGCTACCCGGCCAGCTGACCGACGTGGACGCCGACGTGACCGCCGCGCTGCCGGCCGCCCTCGCGCTGGGCAAGCCGACAGTGGCGACGTTCCTGGTCGGGCGGCTGCCACCGGGGGTGCCGGCATACGGCGGCGTGGAGGAGGCCGTCCGCGCTCTCGCCCGCGCGCACCGGTACGCCGAGTGGCTTCGCCGCCCGCCCGGGGTGGCACCGGAGCTGCCCGACCTCGATCGGGCTGCCGCGCAGGCAGCGCTCCGGGCCGACGCCACCGATCCGGGTGCGCTGCTGGCCGCGTACGGCATCGACGTGGTGGCCTCGGTGTCCGTCGACTCGGTCGACGCTGCTGTCGACGCGGCGGCGCGGCTGGGTTTCCCGGTGGCGCTCAAGGCGGCCGCCCCCGGGCTGCGGCACCGGCTCGACCTCGGCGCGGTCCGGCTGGACCTGCCCGACGAGCCGACCCTCCGCCGGGCGTACGCCGACCTGGCGGCGACCTTCGGCGCGGACGCTCTGGTCCAGCCGATGGTCCCGCCCGGCGTGGCCTGCGTGGTGGAGGTGGTGGAAGACCCCGCGTTCGGGCCGGTGGTCGGTTTCGGCCTGGGCGGGGTCGCCACCGAGCTGCTCGGCGATCGGGCCTGGCGGGCGGTGCCGCTGACCGACCGGGACGCGGCCGAACTGGTCGACGAGCCTCGGGCGGCGCCGCTGCTGCGCGGGCACCGGGGGGCCGCGCCGGTCGACCGGGCGGCCCTGGCCGATCTGCTGCTACGGGTGGGTCAGCTCGCCGACGAACAGCCCCGGGTGCGCTCGCTGACCCTCAACCCGGTGCTCGCCCGCCCGGACGGCATCTCGATCCTGCACGCGCAGGTAGGGGTGGGCGGCGTGGCCGCCCGCCCGGACACCGGCCCCCGCCGCCTGTGAGCGTGCCCGGTCAGGCGCGGCTGGAGATCTGCTGGACGCCCCAGGTGTTGCCGTCCGGGTCGGCGAAGAAGACGAAGCCCACGTTGTCCAGCGGGTCCGGCACCGGCCGGGGGTTCTGACCCACCACCTGGATCTCGCTGACCTCCACACCCCGCCCGACCAGCTCCTCGTGGGCCCGCTTCAGGTCGGGAACCACCAGTTGCAGGCCCTTGAGTGAGCCGGGTGGCATCTCCGGGACGACACCCTTGCCGATCACGATCGAGCAGCCCGAGCCGGGCGGCGTCAGCTGGACGATGCGCGCGTCGTCACTGATCACCGTGTCGTGGTCCACCGTGAAGCCGAGCTGGTCGGCGTAGAACTTCTTCGCCCGGTCCACATCGGATACCGGCACGATCACCACTTCCAGCGTCCAGTTCATCGTCGCTCTCCTCGCGTCGTCGGTCAGCGGACGGTGTCCCAGTCAAGCACCCCGACAGCACGGAAGGCCCCGGCGAACCGCCGGGGCCTTCCGTGGGAACCGGGTGCGTCAGCAGGCGTACGCCTCCAGGCGCTGGGCCCGCTCCGGGGCGCGCAGCTTCAGCAGCGTCACCTTCTCGATCTGCCGGATCCGCTCCCGGGACAGGCCGAACTCCCGACCGACCTCGTCCAGGGTGCGCTGGCGGCCGTCGTCCAGGCCGAACCGGAGGCGGATGACCGCCTGCTCCCGCTGGGACAGGGTGGAGAGCACGATGCTGACCTCGTTGCGCAGCTCGCCCTGGGCGGCGGCGTCGCCCTGCTCGGTGCGCGGGTCCACCGAGGCCACGAAGTCGCCGAGCGCGCTCTCACCGTCGTCGCCGACGGCCTGGTCCAGGCTGACCGGTTCCCGGTCGTAGGAGATCAGCTCGATGACCTGGATCTCGGGGATCTCCAGTGCGCGGGCCACCTCGGCGACAGTCGGTTCACGGCCCAGCGTCACCGCCAGTTCGCGGCGGGCCCGGACCATCCGGTTGACCTGCTCGACCATGTGCACGGGGATGCGAATGGTGCGGGCCTGGTCGGCCATGGCGCGGGTGATGGCCTGTCGGATCCACCAGGTGGCGTACGTGGAGAACTTGTAGCCCTTGGCGTAGTCGAACTTCTCCACCGCCCGGATCAGACCGAGGTTGCCCTCCTGGATCAGGTCGAGAAACGCCATGCCACGGCCGGTGTAGCGCTTGGCGATGCTGACCACCAGCCGCAGGTTCGCCTCCAACAGGTGGTCCTTGGCCGCCCGCCCCTCGGCGACGATCAGCTCCAGGTCGGCTCGCAGCTCCGCGGAGACCGGGGTGCAGGTGGCCAGCTTCTCGTCGGCGAACAGGCCGGCCTCGATACGCCGGGCCAGGTCGACCTCCTGCGCGGCGGTCAGCAGCTTCGTCCGGCCGATTCCGTTGAGGTAGGCCCGGACCAGGTCGGTGGAGATGCCGCGCTCGTCGGTGGCGTCCAGGTCGACGAGGGCCTCGGGGGTCCCGTCACTGTCGGTCGTGGTGGCCGGGCGCGTCCGGTGTTCCGTCATCTGCAGAACCATCTCTGTCTCTCCCCGTTTCCACGTCGGTGCCGTGTTCCCGGCCCAGTGGTGCCGGTGTGAACAACAGCTTGGCGGGCGGGGCGTAAAACGGGAGTGAGGCGATCGGGCACCCGACAGGAATTGCGTCGGATCGCTGGTGCGGTGTGTCGTCGGAGTGTGTGGTTGCCCGCCCCGGCTACGTTGCGGACGGCCGGCCACCTCAGGTCGGCCGAAACGACAGTTGGAGGACGGTGTGGTCTTCAAGCGGCTCATGAAGGCGATGGGCGTCGGTGGTCCGTCGGTGGAGACGGTGCTGGCGAACCCGAACTGCCGCCCGGGCGGCCCGCTGGAGGGCCGCATCCAGGTGCTGGGCGGCGACCACCAGGTCGACATCGACCACGTCGCCCTCGGCCTGGTCACCCGGGTCGAGGTGGAGAGCGGCGACAACGACTACGACACCACTCAGGAGTTCCACCGCCAGCAGGTCACCGGCGCGTTCCGGCTGGAGCCGGGGCAGCGCTTTGACCTTCCGTTCCGCTTCGACGTGCCGTGGGAGACACCGGTCACCGAGTTGTACGGGCAGCACCTGCACGGGATGACGATGGGCCTGCGTACCGAACTGGAGGTCGCCCGCGCTGTCGACAAGGGTGACCTGGACGCCGTGTCGGTGCACCCGCTGCCGGCGCAGGAGCGACTGCTGGACGCGCTGCTGCGGCTGGGCTTCCGGTTCGCACGCGCCGACGTGGAGCGTGGTCACATCTACGGTGTACGCCAGACGCTGCCGTTCTACCAGGAGATCGAGTTCAGCCCGGCCCCGCAGTACGCCCGCTCGATCAACCAGTTGGAGGTCACGTTCATCGCCGACGCGCAGCAGATGCAGGTGGTGCTGGAGGTCGACAAGCGCGGCGGTGTCTTCACCGAGGGCCGGGACGCCTTCGGCCGGTTCACTGTCGACCACGCCACCGCCGACCGCACCGACTGGACCGCCGAACTCGACAACTGGCTCCGCCAGTCCCTAACCCGCCGCGGCCTCTTCTCCTAACCCTCCCCACCACCCTCCTTCCGTTGATCATGAAGTTACTGCCCCGACACGCCGCTGCGGTTGGCAATAACTTCATGATCAACGAGGGAGGGGGTGGGCCGGGGGCCGGGCCGGGGAGGGGGGTGGGGCGGGGGTGGGTTAGAGGTCTAGGAGGAGGGTTTGGGGGCCTATGTTGATGCTTTCGACCAGCATGTGGGCGCGGAAGCGGCCGGTCTCCACCTTCGCTCCTCGTGCGCGTAGGGCGTCGACCACCGCTGTCACCAGTGGCTCGGCGACCTCGGCGGGGGCGGCGGCGGTCCAGCTCGGTCGGCGGCCCTTGCGGACGTCGCCGTACAGGGTGAACTGGCTGACCACCAGGATCGGCGCGCCGGTGTCGGCGGCGGACCGCTCACCGTCCAGGATGCGTACCTCGTGCACCTTGCGGGCCATCGTCTGAGCGGTCTCCGCGGTGTCGGTGTGGGTCACGCCGAGCAGCACCAGCAGGCCGTTCTCGATGGCGCCGACCACCTCGCCGTCCACCGTCACGCTGGCCCGCCCGACGGTCTGCACCACCGCCCGCATCAGGCGCTCACCGGCTCGATGAAGCCGCGCTCCACCAGGTGCGCCACGATCGGGCCGGCGGCCTCGGCCATCTCGTCGGGCTCGACGTCGTGCGCGGCGGCCAGCAGGGCGAGCTGGTCACGCAGCGGCAGCCGGCCGTCGGCGCCACCGACCAGCGCCAGCACCAGCGGGTCGATCTCCTCGGTCCAGCGCAGGCCGTGCGGCATAGCGAGGACCTGCCGGTCCACCCCCCAGCCCTCGTCGCCCATGGTGGCCTCCTGTCGTAGCTGGAGGCCCTCGGCGGCCCGGTAGCGCTCGGCGAGCAACGCCTCGGTGTCGCGTACCCGGAGAAAGTCCTGGCGGTCGAACCAGGCGGCGACCTGGTCGCCCAGCGGTGGCTGCACCCGCTGGCGCAGATCCTCCACCCGCACCACCGGGTCGGCGTGCCCGCTCCGACGCAGTGACACGATGCCGAAGCCGATGCCCTCCACCTTGTGTGCGTCGAACCAGTCCAGCCAGGCGGCCATCCGCTGCGGGTCGGCGGTCTCGCCGACGTCGGTGAGCCACAGGTCGACGTACGCCATCGGGTCGGCCACCTCGCGTTGGATCACCCAGGCGTCCAGACCGGTCCCGGCGAACCAGCCGGCCACCCGCTCGTCCCACTCCTCGCCGGCGACGTGCACCCAGTTCGCCAGGTACTGCATGGTGCCGCCCTCGGTGAGCAGGCCCGGGGCGGCGGCGGCCAGTTCGGCGCCGATCGCGTCACCGATCCGGCCGGAGTCGCGGTACACGTGCGTGGTCGTGCCCGGGCCGACCACGAACGGTGGGTTGCTCACCACCAGGTCGAACCGCCGACCGGCCACCGGGGCGACCAGGTCGCCGCGGAGCAGTTCCCACTCCTGACCGTTGAGGGCGGCGGTGGTCGCGGCGAAGCGCAGCGCCCGCTCGGAGAGGTCGGTGGCGGTCACCGACCTGGCGTGGGTGCCCAGGTGCAGGGCCTGGATGCCGGAGCCGGTGCCCAGGTCCAGTGCGGTGTCGACCGGCCGGCGCATGGTCGCGCCGATCAGGGTGTGGGTTGCCCCGCCGACGCCGAGGACGTGCTCGGCGTGCAACGGGCGACCCGGGCGGGCGCTGGCCGGCACGTCGGCGAGCACCCACCAGTCCTCGCCGTACGGCTCCAGGTCGATGCCGGCACGCAGGCCGTCGCCGTACCGCTCGACCAGCCCGCCCGCGAGGGCCTCGGCCAGGCTCAGCGGCGCCAGCGCGGCGGCCACCGCCGCCTCCGATTCGGTCTGGGCGCAGATGAACAGCCGGATCAGGGTGCCGAGCGGGTCGCCGTCCTCGGTGGCGCGCAGCGCGGCCCGATAGTCGTTGCGGGCGACCGCCGCGGTCGCCTGGGCGCCCAGCCGCTCGGCGATGCCGTGGCTGGTGAATCCGGTCCGGGTCAGTGCGCTGCGCAGCGCGTCGACACCGGCGGGGGAGAGCAGCATGTCGTGTTCGTCCACCCCGACATCCTGCCTCCCGTCGCGTCCCGGATCGCGTCACCCGACCGATTTGCAGATCGTCAGGGTGTCGAGCCGCTCCGTGTAATGAGCCGCCAACGCGTCGAATCGTGTTCGGGCCTCGTCTGCCATAACCGTGGTCCACGCCGTTCGCAGCCGCGCCACGGTCTGCGTCACCGTCTCAAAGGTCCGCTCCGGGTCCGCACCAGCTCGCTCTGCCAGGCGCCGAAAGTGGTCGCCGGTGATGGCGCTCGGCACTGTCTCAGCATTCAGGCTGAGCGCCAGCGGAGCCCAACGAAAGTTGGAATAGAGCGACAGAGAGTGGAAGTCGTAAACAGGGGCGAGGTGGGGAGTCCGTCCGTCCGCGTATCTGATCGCCCAGTTCTTCAGATGCCCGTCTGTATTGCCAACCACCAGCAGGGCAACAAGACGAGCAATGAAGTCGTGGTACCCGCCGTCCCCGGTAAGCTGCCGGATCGCTGCGGCCAAACCGTCGTACGAGGCACCCGATTCGCTGTACTTGAACTTAGGATCGACGTCCGCGATTTGGGCGAAGTCCTCCACGTGGATGCGTTCCCCGTATGCGCGGTCAAACCGTTGAATGACGTAGACGAGATCAGCCGGGCGGACTAGCCCATCGGGGAGACCTTTGACCTCGTCCGCACGCAGGAGATCCACTGCCGGAACTGGGAATCCGGCTGCTGCCAACCATCTCATGGTCAGATACTCATTGGTGGGTAGCTCACGCAGACTCTGGTCGGGCAGTTTTACGATCCACCAACCGCCCTGCCCGCTGACTGGCACGGTGAGTCGGTCAGCTGAGATCGAATACTTAAGCTGGACACCGGCCAGCGAGTGGCGTAGCGGGTGGTCGATCTGCTCCCCTGAGTCTGGGAGAAAATCGTCCTCCGGCTCGCTGTCGGCATGCACGGTTACGGCACCTGGCAGGTTGCTGCCCACTCTGAGTAGCAGGGTGAAGTCGCCCACTCTTCCGCCCCCGAGTTCACGGATGATCTGACGCCGCAAGGCGCCTTCGGGTAGCAAGTTGGCGAACCAGGGCGGCAGGCCGACGCGTGTACGTCGGACCGATCGCGGATCGTCTTCGAAGATCTGGCCAAGAACTTGATGATCGGGAGAGGAAAGGTCATCGTCGTAGATGAATTCGGAACCGCCCTGAACAAACTGGAGCTCACCGACCCGACGACCATGTAGCCGCACCTCGGCTGTCGTTCCTGCCATGTCACGCGGCCGTTCGCAAAACGTCCGCCAATGATTGCCCGTCCCGTGCGCCCCACTCGGCCATTCGATTGACGTGGCCAGTAATGATGCGGAGGCATGCCTGCGCCCGTAGTTCCAGGAACCCGGTCCAGTCGTCGTGCAGCGCGAGGGCCGCAGCATCCTCGCTGATCAGATGGCTGGCTGCGACGGTTGGCGAGGCGGCTACCAGGAGCGAGCGGGTGAGACGTTCCCCGGGGGGGAGCACAAACCGGTTAGCGATCGTGCCATGGGCCTTGTCGCCGCTCTCCGGCAGTAGGGGACGTAACGGACTGCCCTGCTCCAGCAGCCGAGTGATGTCGATGATCTCGCCGCTGTCGAGATCACGAGGCTCGGCCGCGAGGAGCCCCAGGGTGTTGAGCTTGGTCATTGCGTGGTTGAAATGCACCTTGTCCAACTCTGCGGCGAAGTCCGGGAAGGACTGCACCTGTCGCAAGACGTTTGTCGCAGCGGTCAACGCATTGGGCGCGTCCACCGACTCCACCTGATTGCGGACGTCGGCCACGCTGACTCCACGGGCGCGGGTGCCAGCGACAGCACTGCGCCAGACCCAGCGACGCAGCAACGTCGCCGGTCGACCACTCGGTGTGCCGTGCAAGCGGACGAACCGCACCAAGATCGGCAGCACGTGTGAGTAGGGCAAGAGCCTGATGTGGGGAATGCCGCATTCGCCACGTAGGAACTCGACTACCTCCCTCAGTCGTGCCGCGACCTCGCGGAGCGTTTCGGCCGGGTCGTCCTGGGGCCCGAACTCCTGCCGGAAGTCCTCTCGGAAAATATCGCCACCCCGATACGCGAGGACGCAGCGCAGGGTGAGCCGATCGTCGAGCGTTCCGAAGCCGAGCGTGGCCGGAACCTGGCCAAGGCCGTGCAGGCTGCTCAGTTCGTCGTTGACGGCACCGGTGTGTAACGCCTGGAAGACTTCTGACTTGGTGAGCCGCTTTCCGGTGGTGTTCATTCGGGTGAAGATCTCAAGTAGGGCGTTCTCGTCGGCCGAGTGAACGACGTACGTCGGAATCTGGTACTCGCGTATCGCTTTGGCCGCCTGGTCGGCGAGGGCGAGTTGTTCATCGGAGAGCCAGTCGGAGTTATCCCGCATCCAGCGGAGCAGGACCGCGGTATCCAGCAGAGAGCTGACGGGCACCCAGGACCGCGGCGGTCGTTGACGGTTGCCGATGGTGTGAAACTCGCCGGTATCGAGATCGAGATGGACCCGGAAACGTGGATCGACCGAGCGGTCGGCCCGGGTCAGAGCACCGACGAGAGACACGATGCGCTGTTGACCGTCAACAACCCAGAGAGCCGCTGCTGTCTCGGGTGCCACGACTTCGAGTGGGCCAACCTGGAGGCGTTGCGCCGGCGCTGGGCGTCGCCACAGCAGCAGGTTTCCGATCGGGAAGCCCCGCAGCAGGCTGTCAAAAAGTCGGACGATGTCGGACGCTTCCCACTTGAAGGACCGCTGGAAAGGCGGTATTCGGACCAGTCCGGTGGTGACGTCCCGGACCAGATCCTCCGGCGTGCGGTATTCGACGCGTGGCCTCTCCAGGCTCGGCACGGCCACCTCCTTTCCAGGACCCACCGAGAGTATCGGCAACAGGTCCCTGGTCCCAGCTACGTGGCCGGTGAGACGTGGCAAAGTCAGGGTGGCATCCGCCCACCCGTGACGGGCCAGGCAGGATGGTCCGCATGACGCTCGTTCTGCCCATCGACCCGGAGGCCAACCGCCTGCTGGAGCGTAGCCCGCTGGCCCTGCTGGTCGGCATGGTTCTTGATCAACAAGTGGCGATGGAGAAGGCGTTCTCGTCGCCGTACGTGCTCCAGCAGCGGCTCGGCCATGAGCTGGACGCGGCGGAGCTGGCCGGGTACGACCCGGAGGCCCTGGTCGCGCTCTTCGCCCAGCCGCCCGCGCTGCACCGGTTCCCGAAGGCCATGGCGGCCCGGGTGCAGGAGGTCTGCCAGGTGCTGGTGGAGCGCTACGACGGGGACGCGGCGCTGCTCTGGGCCGAGGTCGCCGACGGGCCGGAGCTGCTGCGCCGGGTCTCCGCGCTGCCCGGCTTCGGCAAGCAGAAGGCGCAGATCTTCGTGGCCCTGCTCGGCAAGCGGTTCGGGGTGACCCCGCAGGACTGGCGGAAGGCGGCCGGAGACTACGGCGACCCGGGCGCGTACCGGTCGGTGGCCGACGTCACGGACGCCGATTCGCTACGTCGGGTGCGGGAGTTCAAGCAGCAGATGAAGGCGGCGGCCAAGGCGAAGACCACCGGCGGCTGACCGACCGGCCTGTTGAGGGGCGGTCTGCTCAGGCGGCGGTCGGGTGCGCCAGCGAGGCCAGCGCGCGCCGGACGTCGGCCAGCGAGACGGTCGCCGAGTCGTCCAGGTCGGCCAGGCCGGCCTCGATCCACTGGCGCATCAGCGTGGTGACCCCGATGCCCCGGGCGTCGGCGGCGGCGCGGACCCGCTCGTAGGTGTCCAGTGGCAGCCGAACCGAGCGGCTCACCATCGGTACGTCGCTGTCGGGGGTGGGCAGCTCCGCCGCCGGGCTCTCGTCGATCAGCTCGGCGATTCGCTCGCCGCCGCCGTGGAACTGCTTGGTCGCGTCGTTACGGTGCATCGTCACGGCCTCCTCATCTACCGAGATCTCCGCACGGCCTCGTCGTAGCGCTTGGACTCGACGTCGCTCAACTCGCGGGCGGAGAGAATGTCCCAGTCGTTGTCGGTGCCATCGGCCTCGGCGAGCAGCACCGCCAGCCTGCGGCCCCGACGGGCGGCGGCGTAGACCACCATCACGTCGTCACCCAGATGACGGATGACCCGTCGGGCGCTGTGCAGCGCCTCCCAGACTTCCCCGGGTGTGACGTCGTAGACCCTCAGGTTGGCCAACGCCTCGTCGGTGAAGCTGAACCTGCTGCCCACATCGCGGAGCGTACCACGGGCGTAACACGCGGCGGGATGAGTCGAAGTTCGCTGATCACGGACCTGCGGTGACAGGATGAGGCGTAACCCCCTCGAGGAGGTCCATGGTGAAGCGTCAGGCGTACCAGCCGATTCTGATCACCGACGCCTCGCGCAGCCAGGACGATCAGCTCAACAGTCGCCAGCGCCGCTATGTCCTGATGATGGGCATCCGGGTGCTGTGCATCATCGTCGGCGCGATCCTGGTCGGTGCGAACGCCCCACTGCTCTGGCTCTGGCTGCCACTGTGCGGCCTCGGCATGGTGCTCATCCCCTGGCTGGCCGTGCTGCTGGCCAACGACCGGCCGCCGAAGGAAGAGCACCGGCTGGCCAACCGGTTCCACCCCCGCCAACAGGACGACACCCCGCCGATGAGCCTCACCGCCGAGGAGCGCCCACACAAGGTCATCGACCTCGAACCCTGACCCGCGAACGGGCCAGGGTTCGAGCAGTCGGGGCTGTGGCCGTGCGCCGGCTGCTACGCCTGTGGCCGAGCCCCGGCGGTGGAGACGGCCAGCGCGCCCAGGTCGGTGGCGCGGCCCAGTGCCGCAGTCGGGGTGGCACCGGCGAGCCACGCGGTGAGCAGACCGGCCGCGAAGGCGTCGCCAGCGCCCGTGACGTCCACCACCGCCACCCGGCTGGCCGGGGCCACGCAGACCGGCGTGGTGCGGTCCACCCAGACCGCGCCGGCCGCGCCGCGCTTCACCACCACCCGCCGAGCCGTCGCCGACAGCACCCGCCCCTGCGCCGCCGGGTCCAGCCCGCCGGCCAGCACCGTGGCCTCGTCCGCGTTGACCAGGAGCAGGTCGATGTCGCGTACCCAGCTCAGAAACGCCGCCGCGCCGACCCGCCGCAACGGCGCCGCGGAGGCCGCGTCGACGCTGATGGTGAGCCCGCGCTCGCGGGCGGCGGCCAACGCCCGCAGCCCCGCGCCGCGCGACTCCGCGTCCAACAGGGTGTACGCGGACAGGTGCAGATGCCCGGCGCCGGGCGCCGCCGCGATGGCCTGCTCGACGTGCGCGGCGCTCAGCCGCAGGTTCGCGCCGCGCTGGCTGACCATGGTGCGCTCGTCGTCGGCGGCCAACACGATGACAGTGCCGGTCGGGGCGCCCTCGACCCGCTCGACGGCACAGTCGACGCCCGCCCGTTCCAGCTCGGCCACCCGGTCCCGCCCGGCGTCGTCGTCACCGACGGCCCCGACGAGCGTGACGTCCACCCGCTGCGCGGCGACCCAGGCGGCGGTGTTGGCCGCCTGACCGCCGCCGCCGAGACTGATCGCGGCCCCGGTGTCCGAGCCGGCCGCGAGCGGCCCGGACAACACGGCGACCACGTCGGTGATCACGTCGCCGACGACGACCATCCGGGCCGGTCGGGTCATGCCGGGACGGCGGTGCCGCGGGCCACCGAGGCGACCGCGATCCGCGCGGCCAGGTCGGCGTTGCGCAGGATGATCCGCACGTTCACCGCCAGGCTGGCGCCCTCGGTTGCCGAGTGGAAGTGCGCGAGCAGGTACGGCGTGACGGCCTTTCCGGTGATCCCGTCCCGCTCCAGCAGGGCCAGGCCCTCGGTGAGAGTCCGGTCGTGCAGCTCCGGGTCGAGCTGCTCGTCGACCGGCAGCGGGTTCGCGATGAGCAGCCCGCCGGTGTGCACGGCGTGCTCGTCCCGGGCGGCGAGCACTGCGGCGACCTGCTCCGGCGAGTCCACCGACCAGTCCAGGTCGAAGCCGGCGTCGGTCAGGTAGAAGCCGGGGAACCGGCGGGTGCGGTAACCGACCACAGCGACCCCGAGGGTCTCCAGGCGCTCCAGCGTCGCGCCCACGTCGAGGATCGACTTGACCCCGGCGCAGACCACCGCGATCGGGGTCTGCGCCAGGGTGACCAGGTCCGCCGACTCGTCGAAGGTGTGCGCGGCCTCCCGGTGCACCCCACCCAGCCCACCGGTGGCGAACACGCCGATGCCGGCGGCGGCGGCCACCGCGCTGGTCGCGGCCACCGTGGTCGCGCCGTCCGCGCCGGTCGCGGCGGCCACCGCGAGGTCGCGGACGGAGAGCTTGGTCACGCCGTCGACAGTGGCCAGCCGGGTCAGCTGGGCGTCGTCCAGGCCGACCACCAGCTCACCGGCGATCATGCCGATCGTCGCCGGAACGGCCCCGGCGTCCCGAACCGTCCGCTCGATCTCCCTGGCCACGCGTAGGTTCTCCGGTCGGGGCAGGCCGTGCGAGACGATGGTGCTCTCCAGTGCGACGACGGGCCGGCCGTCGCGCAGGGCAACGGCGACCTCGGTGCCGTAGCTGATGTGAAAGTCAGTCACACGGGCACCGTACGGGGTGGGGCTTCGGCCGGCCTCAAGTGGACCCGGCCGTGATGACCTGCCAAACTTGTCGGTTGGAGGTGCAGACGTGAGCACAGAGGTTCTCGAGCGTCCGGAGCTGAAGGACGCCGATACCGGTCCCGAGATGTTCCATTACGTCCGCAAGGAGAAGATCGCCGAGAGCGCCGTCATGGGCACTTTCGTCGTCGCTCTCTGCGGCGAGACCTTCCCGGTCACCAAGGCGGCCAAGCCGGGTTCGCCGGTCTGCCCCAAGTGCAAGGAGATCTACGACTCGTACCGTGAGTGAACCTCGGCCGGTGCTCCGGCCGGCGACGTAGCCTGCGGCGGTGACCACCTCCACCGCCCTGCTGCTCGCCGACCTGACCGGGGTGGCGGTGTTCGCCGCGTCCGGGGCCTCGGCGGCGGTGGCCAAGCGACTGGACCTGTTCGGCGTCGCGTTCGTCGGCTTCGTGGCCGCCCTCGGCGGTGGGATCTTCCGAGACCTGGTCATCGACGAGGTGCCGCCGCTGGCCTTCGCCGACTGGCGGTACGTGGCCACCGCCGCGATCACCGCGCTCGCCGTCTTCTGGCTGCACCCGCAACTGGCCCGACTGCGCACCACAGTGCTGGTGCTGGACGCGGCCGGCCTGGCGCTGTTCACCGTCACCGGTACGCTCAAGGCGCTCGACGCCCGGGTGCCGGCCGTCGGGGCCTGCCTGATCGGCATGCTCACCGCCATCGGCGGCGGGCTCGGCCGCGACCTGCTCACCGCCGAGATCCCGGTCGTGCTGCGCCGGGAGATCTACGCGCTGGCCGCGCTGGCCGGCTCGGTCCTGGTGGTGCTGCTGTACGTCACCGGGCAGACCGGGCCCGCGCCGCTCACCGCCGCCGCCGTCCTGGTCTTCGGGCTACGCCTGATCGCGCTGCGTCGACGCTGGTCCGCGCCGGTGGCCACGCTGCGCCCGCCCCGCGCCGACGGGGCGGATCCACGCACCGACCGGGAGTGGTGAGACGGGTCGGGCCGCCGCTCGTTCGGGTGCGGGATTGTGACCAGCGTGGCGTCGCCTGGGCCCGGCGGCCCGTGCTGGTTATGCTGAGTCGGCCTTCGCGGCAGCTTCTGCGCGGAGGCGTTTTCATGGGCGGCGGATCCTCGTGGCCCTCGCCCGGGGTCCGCCATCGTGCGGTCGGAGAGGAGCTTCGCGTGGCAGCCCGGACGCCGGTGCTCGAGACGTTCCCGGCGCTACGCGCCTGGCAGCGCAAGGCGCTGGTGGAGTACCTGCGTCGCCGTAGTGAGGACTTCACAGCGGTCGCCACGCCCGGCGCCGGCAAGACCACCTTCGCCCTGCGGATCGCGGCCGAGCTGCTCGGCGACGGCACCGTGGAGGCCGTCACCGTGGTCGCGCCGACCGAGCACCTGAAGAACCAGTGGGCCGACGCCGCGGCCCGGGTGGGCATCCAACTCGACGCCGCCTTCCGCAACGCCGACCTGCACTCCGCTGCCGACTTCCACGGCGCGGTGGTCACCTACGCACAGGTGGGGATGGCACCGCAGGTGCACCGGCGACGCACCATGACCCGACGCACCCTGGTCATCCTCGACGAGATCCACCACGCCGGCGACTCCCGGTCCTGGGGCGACGGGGTGAAGAACGCCTTCGAACCCGCCGTACGCCGGCTGATGCTCACCGGGACGCCGTTCCGCTCCGACGACAACCCGATCCCGTTCGTCAGCTACGAGCGGGGCGGGGACGGGCTGCTGCGCTCCCGCGCCGACTCGGTGTACGGCTACTCCGACGCGCTGCGCGACGGGGTGGTCCGGCCGGTGCTCTTCCTGGCGTACTCCGGGGAGACCCGCTGGCGTACCAACGCGGGGGAGGAGCTGGCGGCCCGGCTGGGTGAGCCGATGACCCAGGACCTGGTGGCCCAGGCATGGCGTACCGCCCTGGACCCGGCCGGCGACTGGATGCCACAGGTGCTGCGGGCCGCCGACGCCCGACTCACAGTGCTGCGCAACGCGGGCATGGCCGACGCCGGTGGTCTGATCATCGCCACCGACCAGCAGACCGCCCGCTCGTACGCCAAGCTGATCGAGCAGGTGACCGGCGAGAAGGCCGCCGTGGTGCTCTCCGACGACCAGGGCGCGTCCGCCCGGATCGCGACGTTCGCGGCGTCCGACCAGCGGTGGTTGGTAGCGGTGCGGATGGTGTCCGAGGGGGTCGACATCCCCCGACTGGCGGTCGGGGTCTACGCCACCAGCGCCAGCACGCCGCTCTACTTCGCCCAGGCGATCGGCCGGTTCGTGCGGGCCCGCCGGCCCGGGGAGACCGCGTCGGTGTTCCTGCCCAGCGTGCCGCACCTGCTCGGGTTGGCCAGCGAGATGGAGACCGAGCGCGACCACGTACTCGGTAAACCCAAGGAAGCCGACGGTTTCGACGACGACCTGTTGGAACGCGCGCAGCGCGACGACCAGGCCAGCGGGGAACTGGAGAAGCGGTTCGCGGCGCTCTCGGCCACCGCCGAGCTGGACCAGGTGATCTTCGACGGCGCGTCGTTCGGCACCGCGGCCCAGGCCGGCACCCCCGAGGAAGAGGAATACCTCGGCCTGCCCGGTCTGCTCACCGCCGACCAGGTCTCGCTGCTGCTGACCAAGCGGCAGGCCGCACAGCTCGCCGCCCAACGCCGTCGTACGGCCGACGGGGCCGCTCAGCCGGCCGCTGCGGCCACGGCAGCGCCACCCGCACCCATGAGCGCCGCCCAGCGTCGCGTGGCGCTACGGCGCCAACTGAACGCTCTGGTGGCCGCCCGACACCACCGAACCGGTCAGCCGCACGGCAAGATCCATGCCGAGCTGCGCCGGCTCTGCGGCGGCCCGCCGAGCGCCCAGGCCACCATCGAGCAGCTTGAGGAACGCATCGCCACCGTGCAGACCCTCTAGACCGTCTCCGGCGGGTCGGAGGCAGCAACATCAGGGGAAGTTGCTCGGATCTTTGCGCGGGGCGCGGGCGCGGGGGAGTCCAGACAGAAAGAGCTGACCGGAGGCACCCTCGGGGTGCCTCCGGTCAGCTATGTCGGTTTGCGGATCTAGTTCGCCATCAGATCGGCGCCACGCCAGCTGAAATCGGGCTCCGTCGCGAACCGCTCGGTGATCTTTACAAGATCCTCCGCGTACTTGTTCGCGTGGTGCCCGCAGAACACCAACTCGCTCCCACCCGTGAGAGTGATCCGGAGCTTCCCGGCAGCATTGCAGCGGTCGCACCGTTCATCGGCGGCTGGGGGAGCCGCCGTCACGGGCGGCGGCGTGAGGGTCGGGGTCATCGCCTTCCTCCTCTGGTCGTCACCGATGAACAATCTCTTCGGTCGTTGCTCACCTATCGTGCAACACCCTTACTAGGCACTGCCTTCCCTGTGTGCCCGCGGGGGACCGAGGTCACACCTGGAAGGGACAGTGTGCCGTGCACCAAGGGTGCCACGTCAACGATCACATTCGTGCATCCGGACGATCACCATCTGGTGTTGCACACCAGGTGGTCAAAACGACACGTTCGGTTGACGAAACCCGCTCAGTCCAGGTAATCCCGGAGGACCTGCGACCGGGACGGGTGACGCAGCTTGGACATCGTCTTGGACTCGATCTGCCGGATCCGCTCCCGGGTCACCCCGTAGACCTGGCCGATCTCGTCGAGCGTCCGCGGCTGGCCGTCGGTCAGGCCGAAGCGCAGACGTACCACACCCGCCTCACGCTCGGAGAGCGTCTGCAGCACCTGCTGGAGCTGGTCCTGCAGGAGCGAGAACGAGACCGCGTCGACCGCGACCACGGCCTCGGAATCCTCGATGAAGTCGCCGAGCTGGCTGTCGCCCTCGTCGCCGATGGTCTGGTCCAGTGAGATGGGCTCCCGAGCGTACTGCTGGATCTCCAGCACCTTCTCGGGTGTGATGTCCATCTCCTTGGCCAGCTCCTCCGGAGTGGGCTCGCGGCCCAGGTCCTGGAGCAGCTCACGCTGTATGCGGCCGAGCTTGTTGATGACCTCGACCATGTGCACCGGGATGCGGATGGTGCGGGCCTGGTCGGCCATGGCGCGGGTGATGGCCTGTCGGATCCACCAGGTGGCGTACGTGGAGAACTTGTAGCCCTTGGTGTAGTCGAACTTCTCCACGGCCCGGATCAGACCGAGGTTGCCCTCCTGGATCAGGTCGAGGAACGCCATGCCACGGCCGGTGTAGCGCTTGGCCAGCGACACCACCAGTCGGAGGTTCGCCTCCAGGAGGTGGTTCTTGGCCCGCTCGCCGTCGCGGGAGATCCAGCCCAGGTCACGGACCATCTCCCGGACGAGCTTCTCCTCGCCCTCGTCGGCAGCCCGCAGCCGCTCGGCGGCGTAGAGCCCGGCCTCGATCCGCTTGGCCAGCTCCACCTCCTGCTCGGCGTTGAGCAGCGGAACCTTGCCGATCTGCTTCAGGTACGCCCGGACGGAGTCGGCGGAGGCGGTCAGCTCGGCGTCGCGTCGAGCCTGCTTGAGGGCCTCGGACTCCTCGTCGTCCCACTCGAAGTCGTTGTCGGTCGCCGAGGCGGCGGCGTCGGTCTCGGCGGCCTGGGCCAGCTCGGCCGGCTCCTCGACCACCACGTCCTCGATCGCGGCGGCCAGCTCCTCCGGGTCGATCTCGCCCTCGGCGCCCTCGCCCTTGGCCTTACCGCCAGCCTTGGTCGGCTTGGCCCCGGCAGCCGCGGCCACCGTCGCCTTGGTGGCTCGGGTCGACTTGGTCGCCTTCGCCGGCGTCGCCGTGGCGGCCTCGGCGCCGGTGCCGGTCGCCTTGCGAGCGGCCACCTTGCGCGGGGCCGACGTCGCCGGGGCGTCGTCGCCGGCGGGCGCCTGCTTCGGGGCCGGCGCGGCGGCCTTCTTGGTGGTCTTGGCGGTGGTGGCCCGGGACGCTGGCGTGGTCGAGCGGGCCGCGGCGACGCGGCGGCGGGTGCTCGCCGAGCCGTCCACCACGACGGTCACTCCGGCCTCGGAGAGCGCCCGCAGGATCTTCTTGGCCTGGGCCGGAGTCACCTCGGCGGACTCGACGGTGCGCGCGAGCTGAGCCGACGTGAGCTGACCACCGGCGCTCTGCGCGTGGGCGATCAGGGTGTCGGTGAGCGAGCGAACGTCGGCGCCGGGCTGGCGGGGTTCTGTCACGAATGACCTTCCGGAGGCGAAGAGCGGGCACGGCGGGTTCGTCCAGCGCAGCGAGGGTTACCGTGCCGGGCGATGTGGTTGAGGGACCCTCGTGTCACGGTCCGGCCGGTGGTCGGCGGTCCGTGCCGCGTGGGCAGGGGTGAATTGTAACGCCGTCTGCGGCGATCATCCTGCTCCGCACCGCGTACCGCCGGTGGGGACCGTCGGTGGGGCGGAGATATGGGCTTCGCGCTAATGATAGCCGCGTGGCCGGCGAAGGGCTTCCGTCGTCGAGGCCGGTGGCGCGCCGAACGTGTCCGAACTGCCGTTTGAGCAGGCAGTACGAGGTCAACATGGCGATTGCGAGGGTGCGCGTGTGGATCACCGAGGTCGCTGTCGGTCCGGCCGGTGGCGTCCCCACCAGGTCGCGGTTGGGCAACGGTTGTGAGCCGAGCATGGACGGGGCGGTAAGCACTTAAGCGACATTACCAACCGAAAGGGGCATATTGGCGGAGGTCGGCCGCTCAGGCCGCCAGGGCGGTGCGGGCGCGCCCACCTCGCAGCGGATCCCAGGCGCCAAAGATCCTGCTCTGGTGCCGTCGGGCGGCGTCGGGAACGATGATCTTCGGTAGTTTCACCCACCCACATGCGCCCAGTTGCGGAAAGAGGCGAATCATGACCAACTCGGCCACGACACCGTCGGAGCTGCTGACCATCGCGGTGGAGGTGGCTCGGGACGCGGCGGACACCGCGTACCGGATGCGCGCCGAGGGGGTAGTCGTCGCCGCCACCAAGAGCACCGTCACCGACGTGGTCACCGCCGCCGACCGGGCGGTCGAGCGACAGATCCTCGACGCGTTGGCCGCGCTGCGCCCGGACGACTCGGTGCTGGGCGAGGAGTACGGCGAGGGAGCTTCCGGCGCGACGCGCAGCGGTGTGCGCTGGATCGTCGACCCGATCGACGGCACTGTGAACTACCTGTACGGACTGCCGCACTCAGCGGTCTCGCTGGCCGCCGAGGTGGACGGGGTGGTGGTTGCCGGCGTGGTGCGCAACGTGAACACCGGAGAGCAGTGGACCGCCACAGCCGGCGGTGGGGCCTGGCGCGACGGTGTCCGGCTGCGTTGCTCCGGCGAGGTCGATCTGGGGCAGGCGCTGGTCGGCACCGGCTTCGGCTACGACGCCGGCCGTCGGGCGCACCAGGCGCAGGTGGTGGCCGGGCTGATCGCACACGTACGCGACATCCGCCGGCTCGGCGCCGCGGCGCTGGACCTCTGCCTGGTCGCCGAGGGGCGGCTCGACGCGTACTTCGAGAAGGGTCTTGCGGCCTGGGACCTGGCGGCTGGCGGGCTGGTGGCCGCCGAGGCGGGGGTTCGGGTCGCCGGCCTGGCCGGTCGACCGCCAGGGCCGGACCTGGTGGTCGCGGCCCCGCCCGCGCTCTTCGCGCCGCTGCACGACCGGTTGGCCGCGCTGGACGCCGCCGGCGGTCCCTGACCGGCGGACCAGGTCGGCCGGCTCTGAGCGACCGGCTCCGGCCTCTTGAGTGGCCGGCTCCAACCGGTGGGGCCAGGTCGGTGCCGGTCGCCGACCGGGCGCTGCGGCGGGCCGGTTACGCAGTCACTTGGCGGGTGGGGACGGGCAGGAGCCCTTGGGAGCCTCCGGCGGACCCGAGTCGCCGAGTGACTGGTTGACCTCGGTCGTGGTGGCGAGCTGCTGGAAGTTGTTGCCCAGTACGACGTCCACGGTGTCGTCGGTGCGCTTCGGGTCGTAGCCCGGGGTGGCGTTGTTGAGGAAGTATGCCTGGAGCAGGTGCGCGGACCCGACGCCCTTCGGGCCGTACCGCAGCACCGCGACGCTGTTGATCTTCTTCTCGTTCCCGGTCTTCTTGACCTGGAACTGTCGATTGCTGAACTCGTCGGCGACGGTGTGCGCGAGACCGGGCTGATCCGTGGCGTTGAACACGTTGATCTTGACGTCTTTGCGCTCGCGCAGGGTCAGATCCGCCAGCGGCCAGCCCTCGGGGCAACCCGCCGCGGTACCCACGTTGCCCTGGCTGTCGCGGACCACGGCCACGACGACGAAGACCAGGGCGATGATCGCCAGCAGGCCGACGACGACGAGTGCTCGCACGCGCGCAAAACTCATCAGGGCACTCCCCGGACTTCAGTGGGTGGTGGCGGCCAGGAACGATCGCTCAGGCCGCCGGCCGTCGAATACGCCGCTGAGGTTAACGGTTGTCCGGCCGTCGCGTGGAAACAGCCCGACATGCCGGCGCGCCGACCGCGAACCGGGTACTACTACCCCTATCTTCGTGTCGCCTGAATCACATTGGGAACAACTTCGCGTGCGGGGGCGTACATCTCAGCCGCAAGGGCGGTATACATGCCTCGCCCAAGGGGGGGTAAGGTTCCGCGCTCGCAGGGGAGTCGCCCCGGCGAGCTCGACCCGTTCGGTCCTCGGGTCGGGTGCCCGACACAAGTGGTGGCCGGCCAGCGGAACCGAAACAGCGTCGTCCGGCGTTACAACCGGAAGCGACAACATCGATATGGGAGAGTGAAACCGATGGCCACCGACTACGACGCCCCGCGTCGCGACGAGGTCGACCTCGGCGAGGACAGCCTGGAAGAGCTCAAGGCACGGCGCGTCGACTCACAGTCGGGCGCGGTGGACGTCGACGAGGCCGAGGTGGCCGAGAGCTTTGAGCTGCCCGGTGCCGATCTGGCCGACGAGGAGCTCACGGTCAAGGTGCTTCCGATGCAGCAGGACGAGTTCCGGTGCGCCCGCTGCTTCCTGGTCCACCACCGTAGCCAGCTGGCGGTCGAGCGTAATGGCGAGCTGATCTGCCGCGAGTGCGTCTGACAACCACAACAACACCGGCGGCGGCCTCCTGAACGGGGTCGCCGCTGCCGGTGTAGGCATGCGGCAGCGGTGGGTACCTGCTTGACTCGTAGCGGGTAGCCACAGCACCGGGAGGTCCGATGAGCGATCGAGGCGGCACCACCGATGGCGGCACGGACGGCCTTGGTGCCACCGGTGGCACGGACGACCTCGGTGCCACCGTCGCGGCGTTGACCGCGGACGACATCGCGCCGGCCCGACGCCGCCAACTGCTGACCCGGATGGTCGGGCAGGCCCGTGCGCGGGGCATCTCCGACCTGTTCAAGCCCCGTGCCGCCGTGCGATGGATGGTCGACGCCGTCGCCGAGATCGCCCCGCACGTGCCGGTACGGGACCTGGACACGCTGCGCCAGCACTTCCCCGGCCTGGACGACGCCGCCCTGGCCGACCGGCTCATCCGCAACGCGTCGAGGACCACCGCCGCGATCGGCGCGGCCGGTGGGGGCGTCGCCGCCGTCGAGTGGACGGTGGCTCCGACCCTGCTCTCCGCGCCGGTGCTGCTCGCCGCCGAGACCGTGGCCGTGGTGGCGGTGGAGCTGAAACTCGTCGGCGAGCTGCACGAGATCCACGGCGTGGCACTACCGGCCGCCGGCAGCCAACGGGCGGTCGCGCTGGTGCACTCACTGGGCCACTCAACGCGGTGTCAACCCGATGGTGCCCGGCGTGGGAGTGGGAGCGGTGCTCGGCACCGCCGCCCGCAAGGAGTTGCGGGACATGCTGCTGAGGCGTTTCGGTCGCAACCTCACCACACTCGGGCCGTTCCTGACCGGCGCGGCGGTGGCCAGCTTCCTCAACCGCCGGGCCACCCAGCAGATGGCCGACCAGCTCCAGGTCGACCTGCGCCGGCGGGGCATCGCCCGGCCCGCGCCACCGGCGGCCCTCCCGGGCCCGCCGACCGGCACCTGAGCGGGCCCTCGCCGGTGGGTCAGCCCGGCTCGCCGGCCGTCGGGTGGGTGGCCGCCAGGGCGTCCCGTGCGGTCAGCACCGCCTCGGCCAGCTCGACCGGGTGGCGGGTGCTCACCACCCAGAACGGGGTCGGATCCGCGGGATCGTCGAGGATCACCTGCACCGCGCCGCCGATCCACGGTCGCTGCACCACGAAGGCGAGCGGGTCCGCGCCGACGCCGAGCACCTCACGTCGGCCGGCCACGTCCAGCGGCACCACGTCGGCCACGAAACGGACCGGCAGGCGGGCGTCGTCCACCCGCAGCTCGGCGTCGGCCACCCCGATCCGGATCCGGCCCAGCCACCACAGCCCGACCGCGGTGAGCGGCACCAGCACGGCGAACGGCAGCCAGGTGCGGACGCCGGAGGCGCCCATCCAGATCTCGACGGCCAGCAACGCGGCGGCCACCAGCCCGGCCAGCCACAGCCACCAGGGCAGATCCAGCCGCTCGGTGTACGCCGAGCGGGCGGCGGCCGGCGGCTGATCGGCGGACGGGGAGGGCGACATGCTCACTCCTGCGAGGGTACGGCGCACGGCGGCTCGACGAACCGGCAGGATGGCAGGGTCACCCCGCGAACCGGACGGAAGAGGGGACCCGTGACCGACGTCGTACCCGTGCCTGTGCAACTGCTCGACCCGGAGCTGCCGTTGCCCACGTACGCCCATCCCGGCGACGCCGGGGCCGACCTGGTGGCGGCCGCGGACGTGGAGCTGCCACCCGGCGGCCGGGCCCTGGTGCCCACCGGCGTGGCCATCGCGCTGCCGGAGGGGTACGTGGGACTGGTCCATCCCCGCTCCGGTCTGGCGGCCAGGCTCGGCGTGACGGTGCTCAACGCGCCCGGTACGGTCGACGCCGGCTACCGGGGTGAGATCCTGGTCAACCTGATCAATCATGATCGGGAGGTGCCGGCGAAGATCTCCCGCGGCGATCGGATCGCGCAGCTCGTGGTCCAGCAGGTAGCGCGGGCGCGGTTCGAGCCGGTGGTCGAGCTGCCCGCGTCCCGGCGCGGGACCGGTGGGCACGGGTCCACCGGTGGGCACGCCGGGCTGGTGCCGTCGCCGACGGGCCAGGACCGGGTCGAGCGGCGGCCGAGCGAGCCGGGCCGCGGGCAGACGGAAGAGGTGGCAGGGTGAGTGTGAACAGCGGAGGGCAGGCGCAGTGATCTTCTCCCGAAAGCGGGCCGATGCGGAGCGGCAGACCCGTGACGAGCGGGCTACCCAGGTCCCGGACCAGGGTGATGCGACGCCGAGGCTGGAGCGCGGCCCGTACGACATCTCCGAGAGCTACGACGACGTGCAGCGACTCGACCTGGGCAGCCTGCACATCCCGGCGATCGCCGACGTCGAGGTGCGGGTGCAGGCCGACCCGCAGGGTGTGGTCCAGCAGGTGGTGCTGGTGCACGGTGACAACGCGCTCCAGTTGGGTGTCTTCGCCGCCCCCCGCTCCGAGGGGATCTGGGACGAGGTGCGCGAGGAGATCCGGCAGTCGCTGCTCCGCGACGGCGCGAGCGCGCAGGAGGTCGCCGGCGAGTACGGCCCGGAGCTGCACGCCCAGGTGAACACCCCGGACGGCGCGACGAACCTGCGGTTCGTCGGAATCGACGGGCCGCGTTGGATGGTCCGGGGCGTGTTCCAGGGCCCGGTGGCCACCGACCCGGCGATGGCCGGATCGCTCGTCGAGTGCCTGGACGGCCTGGTGGTCGACCGTGGGCAGGAGGCGAAGCCCGTCCGCGAGCCGCTGCCGCTGCGGCTGCCCCGGGAGGTCGCCGACCAGGCCGAGGCCGAGGCGGGCGACGCCGCCGCCGCGCCGCGTCAGGTCTGACCCGCGCGCACCGGCCCGCCGGAACCAGCCCCGTCGGCGTACGCTGGCGGCACGGTTCCGGCGCCGCCGGGGCCGGCCGGGGACGGCGAGCGTGGAGAGGGTGACGCGGAGGTCATGACGACCGACGAGGGCCGGGTGTCGCTGCGGCGCATCCTGCAGAGGTTCACCGCCAGCGAGGCCGAGATCGACGCGCAGGAGCTGCGTCGGGAGAGCGCCGAGTGCGGCGGGATCCCCGCCCAGCAGTGCTCCCGGGGCCAGCTGGTCTCGGTCGCCGGCCGGCTGCGCACTGTGGTCTACACGCCGCGCACCAATCTGCCCACCCTCGAGGCCGACCTGTACGACGGCAGTGACGTGGTGACCCTGGTCTGGCTGGGTCGGCGGCACATCGCCGGGATCGAGCCGGGCCGGCATCTGACCGCCCGCGGCCGGGTGGCGGTGCGGGACGACCGCAAGGTCATCTACAACCCCTACTACGAGCTGGACTCGCCCAAGTGACGGCACTGCGGACGGAAGGCCAGCGATGACGACGGGACAGGACCGGGCGGCACAGCCGGATACCGACCCTCAGGACGAGGAGCCGCTGCCGACGATCGCCGAGCAGATGGCCGACCAGCTCGGCGGCTGGCGCGGGCTGGTCGAGTCGAGCATCCCGGTCGTGGTGTTCGTCGTCGCCAACATCATCGGCGAGCTGCGGCCGGCGGTGATCGCGTCGATCGCGGTCGCCGTGCTGATCGCGGGGCTGCGGCTGGCCCAGCGTCGACCGATCCGGCACGCCGTCAACGGGCTGTTCGGCGTCGGCGTCGGCGCGGCCATCGCGTGGCGCACCGGCGACGAGCGCGACTTCTACCTTCCCGGCATCCTCTACGGCATCGGCTACGGCATCGCCCTGCTGATCTCGGCCGCGATCCGCCAGCCGCTGGTGGGCTGGATCTGGTCGGTGTTGGTGGCCAAGGGCCGTTCGGAGTGGCGGTCCGACCCGAAGCTGGTGCGCACCTTCACCCAGCTGACCGTGCTCTGGGGCGTGGTCTGGCTGGCCAAGGTGGGCGTGCAGGCCGGGCTCTACCTGGCCCACCAGGACACCGCCCTGGGCGTGGCCCGGCTGGCGCTGGGCTACCCGCCGTACGCGCTGCTGTTGCTGATCACGGTCTGGACGGTGCGCCGGGTCACCCGGGAGTCGCCGCCGGCCCCGCTGCCCAGCGCCTGAGCGAGGCCCTGCCGACCGGACCGCTCAGCGCGCCCGTCGGGGTCAGCGTGAGCTGCGGGTCCGTTCGACGCTGTCCGGCCCGAGGATCACCTGGCGGACCTGGTCCTCCACCTCGGCGGTGCAGACGAAGATCAGCTCGTCGCCGGCCTCGATCGGGTCGTCCGGGCTGGGCACCAGGACCCGCTTGCCGCGCAGGATCGCCACCAGGGCGGAGTCGCGGGGCAGCGGCACGGCGTGGATCGGTTGACCGACGTAGGGGGCGGTCGGCGGCAGGGTGATCTCGACGAGGTTCGCCTCGCCCTGCCGGAAGGTCATCAGCCGGACCAGGTCGCCGACGGTGACCGCCTCCTCGACGAGCGCGGCCATCACCCGCGGCTTGCTCACCGCGACGTCCACGCCCCACTGCTCGGTGAACAGCCACTCGTTCTCGGCCCGGTTGACCCGGGCGACCACCCGGGGCACCGCGAACTCGGTCTTGGCCAGCAGCGACAGCACCAGGTTGGTCTTGTCGTCGCCGGTCGCCGCGACCACGACGTCACAGCCGGCGATGTTGGCCTCCTCCAGGCTGCTCAGCTCGCACGCGTCGGCCAGCACCCAGTCGGCGGCCGGCACCCGGTCCGGGCGCAGCATCTTGGGTTGGCGCTCGATGAGCATCACCTGGTGCCCGTTGTCGATCAACTCCTGGGCGATCGAGCGGCCCACGTTGCCCGCGCCCGCGATGGCGACCCGCATGGCTCAGTGCCCTCCTTCCGGCGGCGTCGCCGCCACCGACGTGACCGCCGCCACGATGTCATCGCTGACCAGCATGAACACCTGGTCGCCCTCCTGTATGACGGTGGAGCCGGTAGGCAGCGTGCCGATGCCGAAGCGGATCAGGTAGGCCACCCGCGCCCCGGTCGCGTCCTCCAGCGTCCGCACCGGTCGGCCGATCCAGTCCTTGTGTACGGGCACCTCGACGATCGACACCGTGCTCGTGGGGTCGCGGAAGATCTCCACGTTGCCCTCCGGCACCAGGTGTCGCAGCATCCGGTCCGCCGTCCACCGCACGGTGGCCACGGTGGGGATGCCCAGCCGCTCGTAGACCTGCGCCCGGCGCTGGTCGTAGATGCGGGCGGCGACCCGGGACACGCCGAACGTCTCGCGGGCCAGCCGGGCCGAGATGATGTTGGAGTTGTCGCCGCTCGACACCGCCGCGAAGGCGTCCGCGCGCTCGATGCCGGCCTGTCTGAGCACCTCGCCGTCGAAACCGGCCCCGGTCACCGTGATCCCGGCGAAGTCGGGGCCGAGCCGGCGGAAGGCGTCGGCGTCCTGGTCGATCACCGCCACCGAGTGCCCTCGGGACTCCAGGCTGTGGGCGAGGGTCGACCCGACCCGACCACATCCCATGATCACGACGTGCACGCTGTCCCTCCCAAGGTGCGTACCACTTCCGCTGCCGGTGACCTTCGAGTGCGAGCCTGCCACGTCCCGGTCGCTAGCGGGGACCGACCGTACCCCGCCGTCGCGAGCAGCGGTGATCGCCCACCCCCGCGCCCCCGCCGTGGTGGTCGTACTCTTGGCGTTCGTGGCCAGTCCCACCTCGCTGCTGAAGCGGCTTCTTCTCGGTCGACCGTTCCGGTCCGACCGGCTCCAGCACACCCTCCTGCCGAAGCGCATCGCGCTGCCCGTGTTCGCCTCCGACGCGCTGTCCAGCGTCGCGTACGCGCCCGACGAGATCCTGCTGACCCTCTCCATCGCCGGTGCGTCCGCGTACTTCTTCTCGCCGTGGATCGCGCTCGCCGTGGTCGTGGTCATGCTCACCGTGGTGGCGAGCTACCGGCAGAACGTGCACGCCTACCCGTCCGGTGGTGGCGACTACGAGGTGGCCACTGTCAACCTGGGGCCGAAGTTCGGCGTCGGGGTGGCCAGCGCGTTGCTGGTCGACTACGTGCTCACGGTGGCGGTGTCGGTCTCCTCCGGGGTGGCCAACCTGGGCTCCGTGGTGCCGTTCGTGGCCACCCACAAGGTCCTGATCGCGGTGAGCGCGGTGGTCCTGCTCACCGCTGTCAACCTGCGCGGGCTGCGCGAGTCGGGCACGGCGTTCGCCATCCCCACCTACGGCTTCGTGATCGTGATGCTCGGGATGCTGCTCACCGGGCTGTTCCGGGTCTTCGTGCTGGGCGACGAACTGCGCGCGCCGAGCGCCGACCTGGTGATCCAGGCCGAGCACAGCGTGACCGGTTTCGCGCTCGTCTTCCTGCTGCTGCGGACGTTCAGCTCGGGCGCCGCCGCGCTCACCGGCGTGGAGGCGATCTCCAACGGGGTGCCGGCGTTCAAGGCGCCGAAGAGCCGCAACGCCGCCACCACCCTGCTGCTGCTCGGCACCATCTCGGTGAGCATGCTGATCGGGATCATCTGGCTGGCCCGGCTCACCCACCTGCAGTTCGTCGAGGATCCGAACCTCCAGATCGTCTCCGGCCCCGAGGGGTACGTGCAGAAGACGGTCACCACCCAGCTCGGCGAGACGGTCTTCGGTTCCGGATCGATCCTGCTCTACGTGCTGGCCGGGGTGACCGCCCTGATCCTCTTCCTGGCCGCGAACACCGCGTTCAACGGTTTCCCGGTGCTCGGCTCGATCCTGGCCCAGGACCGCTACCTGCCCCGCCAGTTCCACACCCGGGGCGACCGGCTGGCCTTCTCCAACGGCATCACCTTCCTCGCCCTCTTCGCGATCGTGCTGATCGTCGGCTTCCAGGCCGAGGTGACGAAGCTGATCCAGCTCTACATCGTCGGGGTCTTCGTCTCGTTCACCGTCTCCCAGGCCGGCATGATCCGGCACTGGAACCGGCACCTGCGCACCGAGCGGGACCCGGAGGCGCGCCGCCGGATGGTCCGCTCCCGGGCGATCAACACCTTCGGCATGGGCCTGACCGGCACGGTGCTGGTGATCGTCCTGATCACCAAGTTCCTGCTCGGCGCCTGGATCGCGATCGCCGCGATGGCGGTGATCTACGCGCTGATGTTGGCGATCCGCCGGCACTACGACCGGATCGCCGTCGAGTTGACCCCGCCGGACGAGGGTCGGGCCGTGCTGCCCGCCCGCAACCACGCCATCGTGCTGGTCAGCAAGCTGCACCAGCCGACGCTGCGGGCCATCGCCTACGCCCGCGCCACCCGACCGGACACGCTCACCGCGGTGACCGTCAACGTGGACGAGAAGGACACCCGGGACCTGCAGGCCGACTGGGAGCGACGGGAGATGGCAATCCCGCTCACCGTGATCGACTCGCCGTACCGGGAGATCACCCGCCCGATCCTGGACTTCGTCGCCTCCACCCGCCGCAAGTCGCCCCGGGACGTGGTCACCGTGTTCATCCCGGAGTACGTGGTCGGCCGTTGGTGGGAGAACCTGCTGCACAACCAGAGCGCCCTGCGACTCAAGGGCCGGCTGCTCTTCGAACCGGGGGTGATGGTGGTCAGCGTGCCGTGGCAGCTCGCGTCGACGGCGAGCAAGAACCTGGACCGGCTGGACGCCACGCTGTCCCGGACCCCGGCGCGTGGGCCACGCAGCGCCGTGCCACCGCTGGTCGCCGCCCCGCCGGTGGCCGCCGCGCCGCCCGGCGAGGGCGGGCCCGAGAACAGCGAAACGATGAGGAACACACGTGACTGAGCCGGGCGGTCCGCGGACCGCGACACCCAGGACGCCGTCGGCGTCGACCTCGTCGACGTTCGAGCGGGGGCTGGCCGAGACCGACCGGGTCGAGCTGACCGTCGACGCGGTCGCCCCCGGCGGGCACTGTGTCGCCCGGGTGGACGGGCAGGTGGTCTTCGTCCGGCACGCGCTGCCCGGTGAACGGGTCATCGCCGAGGTCACCGAGGTGCACCGCGGGTTCGTCCGGGCCGATGCGGTGACAGTGCTGAAGCCCTCAGCGGACCGGGTCGAGCCGCCCTGCCCGTACGCGAAGCCGGGTGCCTGCGGGGGCTGCGACCTCCAGCACGTCGCACCGGCCGCGCAGCTGGCCTGGAAGACCGCCGTGATCCGCGAGCAACTGGTCCGCCTCGGTGGGCTGACCGACGTCGAGCTGGACCGGCTCGGCGTCCAGGTCGAGGCGTTGCCCGGTGGGCTGCTCGGCTGGCGCTCCCGGGTCCGCTACGCGGTCGACGCCGCCGACCGGGCCGGCCTGCTCAAGCACCGCTCACACGAGGTGGTGCCGATCGACCGCTGCCGGATCGCCCACCCGGCCATCCAGCAGCTGCCGGTGCTCACCCCCACCGGTGCGCGCTGGCCGGCCGCCGAGGCCGTGGAGACCGTCGCCAGCACCGGCGGGGACGTGACCGTCACGGAGATCCGCGACGGGGTGCCCGCCCCGGTCAGTGGCCCGACCGAGGTCCGCGAGGTCGCCGCCGGACGGGACTGGACGCTGCCCGCGTCCGCGTTCTGGCAGGTGCACCCGGCCGCCGCAGACACCCTCTCCACGGCCGTGTTCGAGTTGCTGGACCCGCAGCCGGGCGAGGTCGCCTGGGACCTCTACGGCGGCGCTGGGCTGTTCGCCGCCGGGCTGGCCGCACGGGTCGGCGCGACCGGCCGGGTGACAGTGGTCGAAGCGGCGGCGCAGGGTGTCGCCGCCGCCCGGGAGAACCTCGCCGACCTGCCCAGCGTCGAGGTGGTGTCGGCCCGGGTGGAGACCGCGCTGGCCCGCCGACGAATCACCGGCCCGGTCGACGTGGTGGTGCTCGACCCGCCGCGCTCCGGGGCCGGCGCCCCGGTGGTCCGCGCGCTGGCAGCCGCCGGCCCGCGGGCGGTCGCGTACGTGGCCTGTGACCCGGCCGCCTTCGCCCGGGACGTGCGTACCTTCGCCGACCTCGGTTGGCGGCTGGCGGCGCTACGGGGCTTCGACCTCTTCCCGATGACGCAGCACGTCGAGCAGGTCGGGCTGCTGCTTCCCCCGGACGGGCGGTAGAACACCCCGCGTCGGCGCCTGACCGGGTGCTCAGCCGCCCACTCCCCGCCCGGCCCGGGTGCGTGGGGCTCGGGCCGAGCTGCGGAGTACCGGGGGGCCGATAGACTCTCCGGTCATGAGTGTTGAAGAGGACACGGCCAACCACGGCCGGCTGCTGGGGACGGTTCGCGGTCCGCAGGACGTCAAGCGGATGTCCGGCGAGGAACTGGACGTCCTCGCCGCCGAGATCCGGGACTTCCTGATCACCAAGGTCTCCCGTACCGGCGGGCACGTCGGGCCCAACCTCGGTGTGGTCGAGCTGACGCTCGCCATGCATCGCGTCTTCGACTCCCCCCGGGACCGGCTCCTGTTCGACACCGGCCACCAGGCGTACGTACACAAGATCCTTACCGGGCGTCAGGCCGGCTTCGACAAGCTCCGCCAGCGCGGTGGCCTCTCCGGCTACCCCAGTCAGGCGGAGAGCGAGCACGACCTCATCGAGAACTCGCACGCTTCCACAGCGCTGTCCTACGCCGACGGCCTCGCCAAGGCGTACGCCCTGCGTGGTGAGGCGCGCAGCGTCGTCGCCGTGGTCGGCGACGGCGCGCTGACCGGCGGCATGTGCTGGGAGGCGCTGAACAACATCGCCACCGCCGGCAACTCCCTCGTGATCGTGGTCAACGACAACGGCCGGTCCTACTCGCCGACCATCGGCGGGCTGGCCGACCACCTCTCCTCGCTGCGGCTCAACCCCGGCTACGAGAAGGTCCTCGACACCGTCAAGGACGCCCTCGGCTCCACGCCGCTGGTCGGCAAGCCGATGTACGAGGTGCTGCACGCGGTCAAGAAGGGCATCAAGGACGCGGTCGCCCCGCAGGCCATGTTCGAGGACCTCGGCATCAAGTACGTGGGCCCGGTGGACGGGCACGACGTGGTCGCGGTCGAGTCGGCGCTGCGTGCGGCCAAGAACTTCGGCGGCCCGGTCATCGTGCACGCCGTCACCCGCAAGGGCTACGGCTACCGTCCCGCCGAGGAGGACGAGGCCGACTGCCTGCACGGCCCGAGCAGCGCCTTCGACGTCGAGACCGGCGCGCTGCTGGCCGCGCCGTCGGTGAAGTGGACGCACGTCTTCGCCGACGAGCTGCTGGCCATCGCCGACGAGCGCCCGGACGTGGTGGGCATCACCGCCGCCATGGCCGAGCCGACCGGCATCGCCAAGCTGGCCCGCAAGTACCCCGAGCGGGTGTACGACGTGGGCATCGCCGAGCAGCACGCGGCCACCTCGGCGGCCGGGTTGGCGCTCGGTGGCCTGCACCCGGTGGTCGCGGTCTACGCCACCTTCCTCAACCGCGCCTTCGACCAGGTCCTGCTGGACGTGGCGATGCACAAGCTGCCGGTGACCTTCGTGCTGGACCGGGCGGGCATCACCGGCCCGGACGGGCCCAGCCACTACGGCATCTGGGACATGTCGGTCTTCGGGGTGGTGCCGGGGCTGCGGATCGCCGCTCCCCGCGACGCCGCCACCCTGCGGGAGGAGCTGCGCGAGGCGGTGGCCGTCGACAACGGCCCGACAGTGGTGCGGTTCCCGACCGGTGCGGTCGCCGCGGACCTGCCGGCGCTGCGCCGGGTCGGCACTGTCGACGTGCTGGCCGAGTCCGCCCGTACCGACGTGCTGCTCGTCGCCGTCGGCTCCTTCGGCCAGTTGGGCATGGAGGTGGCCGCCCGGGTCGCCGAGCAGGGGTACGGCGTCACCGTCGTCGACCCCCGCTGGGTGCGTCCGGTCCCGGCGGAGCTGGTCGACCTGGCCGCCCGCCACCGGCTCGTGGTCAGCGTCGAGGACGGCGTCCGGGTCGGCGGGGTGGGCGACGCGCTCGCCCAGGCGATGCGCGACGCCGACGTCCGGGTGCCGCTCAAGGACCTGGGTGTGCCGGCCGACTGGCACCCGCACGGCACCCGCGCGCAGATCCTCGCCGACCTGGGTCTGACCGCTCAGGACGTGGCCCGCAACGTCACCGGTTGGATCTCCGGCCTTGATGCCACCCCGGACCGCCTCACCCCCAGCGACGCGGCGGCACAGAACTGACGAGAACGAACAACGGCGGGCGTCCCTCGGGGCGCCCGCCGTCTGCGTACCCCATCGCCGCGTCGCGGTCTAGCCGCGACGCGCCCTCGCCCCGCCTCCGCCGATCTTGCACTTTCGATTGGCGTTATGCACCTTGCGCGCTGATCTGTCGGCACAGAAAGTGCAAGATCGAGCAGGCGGGGAGTGGCGGGCGGGGCGGGGTGGGGGTGGGGGTGGTTAGCGGGGGGAGATTGAGCGGTAGTGGGTCTTGTCGGTGTTGGCGAGGCTGTAGGTCTGGGAGCGGGACGGGGTCGGGATGACCGCCAGGCCGGGGCGGTCGACCAGCAGGGGAGTGCCCGGCGGGACGGACAGGGAGCTGTCCCGGGTGGCCCGCCAGCTCAGCACCACCAGCGGCTGACCGGGCACCGGCAGTTGGTACGCCTGCAAGGGGGTGGCCCGGTCGGCGGGTGAGACGACGGGCGCGCTCCCGTCGGCCGGTCGATAGATCACCGCCGTCATCGCGCCGGCGTCGGTGTCCCAGCTGAGCTGCTGCAACTCGGCCGGCTCGCCGCCGCCGAGGGCGACTTCGCCGAGCGATCGCACGGTGAGCTTCGCCATCGGCCAGGACGTCGGCACCGAGCGTGGGGCGTCCCGGTCCCCGATCCGGCGCGGGATGCTGCCGAAGGGGCCCCGATCGCCGGACAGCACGCAGGTGTCCAGGCCGGTGAGCGCCCGCCGGCCCGTGCCGGACTCGTCGCGGACCAACGGGTAGCGCGGGTCGACGGTGCCGGTGCCCAGGTCGATCAGCCGGTCGGCGGCCCGCCCACGGGGGAGCGACTCCGTGGTCCGCAGGGTCGCCGTCACGCCGACGGCCGTGCAGGACGGCACGTCGACCGGTGCGCTGAGACCGTCCGCGATGGTCAACGTCCGGTCCTGTGGTCCGAGGAGACTCTGCACCCGGGCCGAGACCAGGTAACGCCGGCCGCCGGCCGTCTGCACCGGCAGCACGTCGGAGTAGACGAGATAACCCGGATCGGTGTACTCGGTGGCGCGGGTCACCGCGTACCTGTCGCCCTCGCGAGTCAGTTGCAGCAGCCAGGACGCGCTCTCGCCGGGCACGTCGGCGGCCACCAGCGCCACCGGGGCGCCGTCGACCCGACCGGAGAAGAGGATGCCCGACGAGGGCAGGTGCGCGCGGTCGTCGGCCGGCGACCGCCAGCCCCGGACCGCCGCGGTGACCGCCGCCGTCGCCGTCGCGTCCCCGGAGAGGTCGCCCCGGGGCGGCCACACGGCGAGGGTGCCGTCCAGGCTGTCGTACCCGACCCGGAGGTCCTGCGGCTTCCGCTCGGCTACCGGACCGCAGGCCGTGCCGGCCAGCAGCGCGCTCAGCAGGACGGGAAGCGCCCTGCCGTACCGACGGCCTGGAGTCACCTGGCCCGCCCCCGATCGCCTCACCGTCGCTGTCGGAAAGCGCCATAGTACGAGATGTCCGATGCGGCGCCTCAGTTGGCCGGCACCCGAAGCACCATAGTGGACAGCACCGGGGGTTTAGGGTGTTTTGGTTGCTCCGGTAGACTCCGCCGACTGTGACGCCTGCCGAGTCCCGCGCCCTGCCCGCGCCGCACCCGGAGGCGGTAGCCGACTCCGCCGAGCTGGTGAGCTACCGCACACCGGCCGGCCTCTTCGCCGGCCCGCCCGCGCTGGCCGCCCCCACCACAGCGCCGGCCGAGCCCGAAGCGCCGGCCGCCCCCACCACGGCGCCGGTTGAGCCCGAAACGCCGGTCGAGCCTGGAGCGCCGGCCGAGAGCGCGGTGCCGACACGGGCGCGGTGGCGTCGGTGGACCCGGCGTCGGCAGCACCTGGCGGTGGGTGGCCTGTTCCTGCTCGCCGCACTCTGGGTGACCAGCCGGATCTGGCTGGACCCGTCCGGTCGGGTGGCCTCGCTCTACACCGGTGACCCGGCGCAGGTGCAGTTCTTCCTCGCCCACTCGGTACGCGTGGTGCTGCACGGCGAGTACCCGTTCTACACCGAGCAGTTCAACTACCCGGACGGCGTCAACCTGATGGCCAACACGGCCGTGTTGGCGCTGGGCATCCCGATGGTCCCGGTGACGCTGCTCTTCGGGCCGGCGGTCTCCTTCGTGGTGCTGGTCACGCTCGGTCTCGCCGGCACCGCCATGGCCTGGTACCTGATGCTCTCCCGCCACCTGGTGCGTACCCCGCTCGCGGCGGCGGTCGGCGGCTGGTTCTGCGGGTTCTCGCCCGCGATGCTCTCGCACGCCAGCTGGCACCCGAACATCATCAGCCAGTTCCTGCTGCCGTTCATCGTGTGGCGGGTGCTGGTGCTCACCCGCTCCGGAAGACCGGTGCGGGACGGGGCCCTGCTCGCCCTGCTGGTCACCGCGCAGGCGTTCATCAACGAGGAGATCCTGCTCTTCACGGCGCTGGCCTGCGGCGTCTTCCTGCTGGCGGTGCTGGCCCAGGAGCCGGCCCGGTGGTGGGCGGCGTGGCGACCCCTGGGCGTCGGCGTGTTGACCTGCGCGCTGCTGGCGGGGGCGCTGCTGGCGTACCCGCTCTACGTGCAGTTCGCCGGGCCGATGGCGTACCACGGGCTCAGCGACGCGGTGAAGGACTACGGCAACGACATCGCCGCCTTCTTCGCCCCCGGCTCGCCCACCCTCGGCGGCAACCAGCGAGCCAACATCAACCTGGCGCCGAACTACTCCGAGGAGAACGCCTTCTTCGGCTGGAGCCTGTCGATGCTGGCCATCGGCATCGTGGTCTGGCTGCGCCGCGAGTTGATCGTTCGGGCGCTCGCGGTGACCGGCGTGTTCTTCGCCGTGCTCTCCCTCGGCGAGCGGGTCTCCTGGTGGGACCGCGAGCTGATCACCGGGCCGTGGCAGTGGTTGGTCCACCTGCCGCTGCTGGACGCTGTGGTGCCGACCCGGTTCGGGCTCATCACCAGCGTGGTGATCGGCCTGCTGCTGGCGCTCGCCGTCGAGCGGGCCTGGGCGCTGCGGCCGGCCGACCGCCGTACCGTCCACGTGCTCACCGCCGCGGGCCTGGCCTTCGCACTACTGCCGATCGCACCGATGCCGCTGCGGATGGTCTCCCGGCCCCCGGTGCCGGACTTCATCACGGCGGACCGGTGGCGGGCGTACGTCGGGCCGGACCAGACGCTGGTGCCGATCCCGGTGCCCAGCATGGGCAACACGCACGGCATGCGCTGGGCGGCGGCCACCAACCTCGACTTCAAGATCCCCGGCGGTTACTTCCTCGCGCCCCGCAACGGAAACACCGGTGACCCGGGCCGGTTCGGCGGTCGTCCCAGCGGGGTGGGTCAGATGCTGGAGGAGGTAGCGACCACCGGCCGTACGCCCAAGCTGGACGACCGGCAGCGTCGGCGCTTCGCCGACGAGCTGCGGCACTGGCGGGCGGCGATCCTGGTGCTGCCGGTGCGGCAGCAGAACGCCGAGCCACTGCGACGTACGGTCGAGGAGCTGGTCGGCCCGGGCCGCCAGGAGTTGGACGTCTGGGTCTGGGACGTCCGGACGCTCACCGACCGTTCGGTCTGATGACCACCGGGACGACGTCCCCGAACATTTCGCCCCCGGTGACGGTCGGCGCGTTCCGGGCGGCCTGGCTGCGGGACGCGCTGGTGGTGGCCGGCTATCTGGGCCTCGCCGTGCTGGTGACCAGCGGGCAGTGGGGTCACCCGTGGCGGCTGTTCCACCAGGCGGGTGACCAGATCCTCTTCGAGTGGATGCTGGCCCACGCGGCGCATGCGGTGGTCGAGGGGGAGAACCCGCTCTTCAGCACGGGGTTGAACGCGCCCGACGGGGTCAACCTGATGGCGAACACCTCGGTGCTCGGCCTGGGTGTCCCGCTCACCCCGGTCACCCTGCTCTTCGGCTCGCAGGTGGCGTTCTGCGTGGCGGTCGTCGGCTGCCTCGCCGGGACCGCCGTCGCCTGGTACGTGCTGCTGCGCCGCCGGCTGGTCGGCACCCGGGCCCCGGCCGCGGTGGGTGGGCTGATCTGTGGCTTCGCCCCTGGCATGATCGCTCAGGCCGGCGCCCACCTGCACATCGCCGCCCAGTTCCTGGTGCCCGCGATCCTCGCCCTGGTGTTCCGGCCCGCCTCGGAGACGACGCGACACAGCGTGTGGCGGCCCGGCGTCGGCCTGGGGCTGCTGCTCGTCTGGCAGGTCTTCATCGGCGAGGAGGTGCTGGTCTTCCTGGCGCTCGCGGCCGGCGTCTTCGCGCTGGGTTACGCGCTCGCCGACCGGGTGGCCGCACGGCGGCTGGCGCCGGCCCTGTTCGGTCGGCTCGCGGTGGCGGCCGGCGTGGCGGCGGTGCCGTTGGCGTACCCGCTGTGGTTCCAGTTCCACGGCCCGCAGCACTACACCGGGATGGCGTTCGCCACCCAGGGCTTCCAACTGGACGTCGCCTCGTTCACCGCGTCGGCCCGGCAGACCGTGCTGGGTGACGACTGGCTGCCGGGGTTGCTCTCGCCGAATCCGACCGAGGAGAACTCGTTCTTCGGCCCGGGCCTGCTGGTGCTCGCCGTGGTGATCGTGATCTGGCAGTGGCGACGACCGCTGGTCCGGGCACTGGCCGCCTGCGGCGTGGTCTTCGCCCTGCTCTCGCTCGGCCACGAGCTGCGGGTGGACGGTGAGGCCACCGGCATTCCGGGGCCGTACCGGCTGGTCGGCGGGCTGCCGTTGCTCGATCTCGCGGTGCCGGCCCGGTTCGCGCTGATCTGCGTACCGGTGCTGGGTGTGCTGGTGGCGCTGTCCCTGGACCGGGTCCGGGCCGCGCGCGCGCCGAACGCGGCGCCGGGCCTACCGGTGCGGCTGCTGTGGGCCGGCGCGGTCGCCGCCGCGTTGCTGCCCCTGTTCCCGACGCCGATCCGCGTGGTGCCGGTCGCGCCGGTGCCGGCGTTTCTCGCCGCCGGTGGCTGGCGTCCACTGGTGCCGCCCGGTCGGACGGTGGTCGCGGTGCCCCCGGTCACCGGTGCCGCGCGCAGCCCGGTGATGCTCTGGACCGCCCGTACCGGTCTGGGGTTCGCCGCGCCGGGCGGTTACTTCATCGGCCCCAGCGGCCCGGACGACCCGGCGGCCCGCTGGGGCGCGCCGGACCGGCCCACGTCGGTGCTGCTGCGGCAGGTGGCCGAGACCGGCGCGGTGCCGGTGCTGACCGACGCCGACCGCCGCCAGGCCGTCGAGGACCTGCGGCACTGGCGTGCCGCGGTGGTCGTACTCGGGCAGGTGGAGCACGGTGACCCGGTCCGCCGGACCGTCGACGACCTGCTCGGCCCGGGCCGACCGGTCGACGGCGGCTGGTTGTGGGACGTCCGGGACCACGTCGGCTAACTAACCCACCAGGGCGCGCACGTCCCAGACCCAGACGTCGTCGACCCGCTGCGGTGGCCCGAGCAGGGCGGTGACCAGATCACGGAGCACCGCCTCGCGGGGGTGCGCCCCGAGCACCACCACCGACGCCCGCCAGAACCGCAGGTCCTCGACGGCCTGCCGGCGGTTCTCGTCGGTCAGCGCCGGAACCGTGCCGCTGTCCATGGTGGAGTAGATGAGGGAGCTGGTCGGCCGGTTCGGCGCACCGAAGACCCCCTCACCCAGCTCGTTCGGGCCGATGAAGTAGCCGCCCGGAACGGGGAACTCCTGCCCGGTCAGCGCACTCCAGCGCAGCGTCGGCAGACCGTGCACGTTGCTCGGGATCGGCACCGGCACCAGGGTTCGACCCGCCGGCACGTACGGCCGCCAGCCGCCAGCGGTGATGAAGTGCGGCGGTGGGTCGATCTGCTGGGCGGGCAGCGGGCGGGGGAAGAGCGGCAGCACGGCGAGGGCGACCGCCGCGTACCCCACCGGGCGCAGCCACCGACGGCGCGTGGCGGCCGGCACGGCCGGCTCGTCGTCGGACGTCGCCGGGGTCGCCTCGGCGACCCGCTGGGCCGGCACCCGTGGCCGGTCGGCCACCGGGCGCCCCTGGCGGTGCGCGGCGTCCCAGGTCAACGCGAGCAGTACGCCCACAGCGGCGGCGACCACCAGCGTCAACCGGGTCGGCATCATCATCTCGACCAGCGGCAGGTCGTCCGACACGTACGACCACGGGCCGCGCACACCGGTCTCCACGCCGTTGAAGCGCACGAACGGCCCGATCGCGGCGACACTGAACACCACGATGAGCACCGCGGCGATCCGGGCGGCCAGCGAGCGGCGTACGAGCAGCACCAGAGCCACCACCGAGAGCAGCACCAGGGGCCAACCGAACCAGGTGTTCTGCTCGGTCAGACCGATCGTCTTCTCCACGGCCGGGTCACCGGCCCAGGTGTCGCGGGCGAAGGTGACGAAGGCGACCAGGTCCTCGCCCCAGTTGTGGAACACGCCGCCCTGCAGGCCCCGGTAGGACTGCGGGCCGTTGAACTGGAACCAGATCGGGTACGCGGTGAGCACCAGGGCCAGTCCGCCGGCGACGCCGAGCCCGGCCAGGAACGTGCCGGCGGCGGCCCGGGTGGCCCGCGGCCGCTGCACGGCGTACGCCAGCACGATGACCAGGCAGGCCAGCGCGGTGAGCAGCAGCATCTCCTCGTTGATGAAGATCTGGTACGCCACCAGCGCGCCGAGCACGAGCCCGTTGCGGCGCCACCGGCCCGGCTCACCCAGGGTCAGCACCCGCACCACGATCAGCGGGAGCAGGAAGTTGGAGACGAAGTTCGGTTGGCCGTTGGCGTGGTGGATGATTCCCGGCGCGAAGCCGAGGAACGCGCCGCCGACGAACGCCGCCGCCCGGGAGCGCACCAGGTGACGGGAGAGCACCCAGTAGCCGGTGCCGGCGGTCGCCGCCAGCGCCGCGCCCAGGTAGAGCGCGTACATCACCTGGGGGCCGAGCAGCATGGTCAGCGGGGCCAGCGGCAGGGTCACCCCGAGCAGCGAGGTGTTGGCCATCATGTTCACCCCGTCCGGGGCGTTCTGACGGGCCGTGAACAGCGGGTTCTCCAGGTGCCGCACCGAGTACTCGCCGTGCGCGAACAGCCACTCGAACCAACTGTGATCGGTGGGCAGGTGCGAGGAGACCCGGCCGTTGACGTCACCCCAGTAGTTGAGGCAGACGAAGACGCCCAGCAGCACATAGGCTCCGAGGGCCAACAGGTCGGCTCGGGCCGGACGGCGTCGAGGCCGCCGTGTCGACTCGGCCTCGGCCGGGTCGGCGTCGGTAACGGGTTTCAGCGAAGGGTCTACCACCGGCACAGCCACGACGCGCCATCGTACAGGCGGGGTTCCGTCACTTTTGCCGGGCCGGTGCGCTGACGGTCGGTTTGCCGGACGGTGACCCGTCGGCCAGCCTTACCTGGTGACGGAAGGACGGTCGTTTGTCGATCATCGAGCTGGGCGAGATTCGCGACGAGCCCGCGTCGGCGCCTCCGGTTCACCGCCCGCGCGCCGTCGGTCGCCCGCTGCGCAGCGCGACTGTGCTGTTTCTCAGCCTGGTGGTGCTGGCCGGTGCCGCGCCGACGACGCAGCGAACGGTGAGCGTGGTGCCGGCGTCGCGGACGGCCACCGCGTACCTGGCCGGGGACGGCGTCTTCGTCGTCGATCCGCCGACACCCGACCGGGACCGGTACCTGACCGCGTACGCCCGACCGGCGCCGACCGGCGCCGAGGTGCGGCGGCGGTGGCAGGCGCCGCTGGCCCGCACCGGTGACTACCTCGACGTCCGGGTCGAGCAGGGGTTGGTGTTGGCGATGGCTGTCAACGCCCCCAACCGGCTGTTCCAGACCACCGCCTTCGACGTCGCGACGGGCCGGCAACGCTGGCAGCATCCCGGTGCTCCCCAGCCGACAACCGGCGGTGGCCTGCTGGTGACCAATGGCCGGGAGGACGGGTCGGGCGCGATGAGCGGGGTTGAACCCGGCACCGGCCTGGTGCTCTGGTCGGTGCCGATCCCGCCGGCCGCCAGCCCCACCTTCCATCTCGCTCCCGAGGGGCAGGTCGACCGGTTCGTGCTCCTGCAACCGACCGGCGAGGTGCAGGTGTACGACGCCGGCACCGGCCAACTGGTGCGCAGCATCGACACGCTGCCCGGTGACCGGTCGGCGTACCAGCGGGTGCAGGTCGTCGACGACCTGCTGCTGCTCGTCCCGCCGGGCAGCACCCGGCTGGTGAGCTTCGGGCTGGCCGAGTTGGAGCCACTGTGGACGGCGGAGGTGACGCTGGTGTCGCATGTGCTCGAATGCGGCGGTCTGCTCTGCGCGGTACCGCAGACCGGCGGCCTCCAGGTGCTCGACCCGGCCACCGGCGCCGTGCGGTGGTCGGAACCGGGCCAGGACGTCCTGGCCGACGTCCGGTACGGTCGGCTGCTGATGGCCCGGCCCGGCCAGGGGTACGCGGTGCGGGACGCGGCCACCGGGCAGGAACGGACCGAACTGGGCGCGTGGAGTCTGATGCCGGTGCTGCGCCCGGACGACCCGCTGGTTGGTGTGCGGCGCGGTGACGACGGTCGGATGGTCGTCGCCGAGCTGGACCTGCTGGCCGGCCGAACGCGGATCGTCGACGTGCTGCCGGGCATCGCCGGGAGTTGCCAGGCGTCCCTGCCGGTTCTGCTCTGCCAGCGCCTCGACGGCACTACCGCTCTGTGGAGGTTGACGCGGTGACCGACTCGGTGATTGACCTCGGCGAGCTGCGGGACGCCCCGGACCCGGAGTCGACGCCCCGCCCACCTCGCGGCCACGGTCGCCCGCTGCGCTGCGCGCTGGTCGTGGTGCTCGCGCTGGTCACGCTCGCCGCCTCCGCCGTCGTACCGCCCCGGCCGGCCCCGTTGACGCTGCCGGGCCGGCCCGGGTCGGATGTCATGGTCGATGGTGACCTTCTCCTGGTCATGGAGCCGGCCATCACCGAAGCGCGGCAGGCGCGGCTGGCCGCGTATCGGCTGCCCGGCGTCGAGCCGGTCTGGCAGGTGACGCTGCCGGCGGAAGCTCGGTACTGGGGGATGATTCCGCTGGCCGGGATGCTGCTGGCCACCGGGTACGAGATCGGCCCGGAGGGTCGGGAGACACTCACCGTCGCACTGGACCGGGCGACCGGGGCGTACCGGTGGCAGCAGCCGGGTGCCGTCTCCAAGCTGACCGACGGCAATCTGCTGCTGCGCAACGGCGGCGAGACCGTACCGTCCAGTCTGCGCGCTGTGGATCCGTGCTGCGGCACAGTGCGCTGGGAGCTGTCCGGCCTCAGCCCCGACATGAGGGTGCGGGACACCGGGCACGGGGTGGACCGGGTGGTGCTCAACCAGTCGGACGGGCCGGTCGAGGTACGCGACGCGATCACCGGTGCGGTGCTGGCCCGCGCCGACCTGCGCCCACCCGACGGTGGTCGGATCGGACTGGACCTGACCAAGGACCTGCTGCTGTCCATCGACAGAGGCTCGGGCACTGTCACCGCGTACGAGCTGGACCAGCTCAAGCCCCGCTGGACCCGCGCCAGGGTGCACATCGACTTCGCGCTGGACTGTGGCCCCGTCCTGTGTCTGCGCACCGGCAACAACGAACTACAGGCGCTCGACCCGGCGACCGGCGAGGTGCGCTGGCGCAGCAGCCAGTGGGGGTGGGCCTGGCCGGCCGACGGCCGGCTGTTGGCCAACCTCAGCGGTGTCGGTCCGTCGGAGCAGTACGTAGTGCTCGATGCGCTGACCGGCCAGCAACTGGCCGACCTGGGCCGGTGGGAGCTGTACCAACTCGGTGTCGGCGGCCGGCTGGTCGGCATACGCAGGCATCCCGACGGAGGGGTGCTCGTCGGCGAGCTGGACATCGCCGCCGGGAAGGTGCACATCCTGGACGCGCTGCCCGATGTCACAGGGGGGTGTCAGGCGGTCACCGGCTACCTGGTGTGCACTGCCACCACCACCGGCTCGTACCAGCTCTGGAAACTGACCGACTGATCACCAGTTCGGCTGGGTGGGCGGCGGGGGCAGCGGCACCGACGCGGGTCGCAGCACGTACGCCACCCCGCCGCTGCCGCGTTGCCAGACCGCCTCGAACCGCTGTCGGGGCACTGTGCGACGGACCGCGTCGTCGTCCGGGGCGTACGGGTCGTTGAGCACCGGGTCGCCGTCGGCGGTGAAGCCGACCAGCACCATCAGGTGCCCACCGGTGTCGTACCCGAGCCCCGGCACCTCGTCGGCCCGGAACGCGGCGGAGACGATCAGGGGGATGCCTGCGGCGACGAACGCCTCCGCCTCGACCAGCGACCGCAGCCGGGTGACGAACGCGTCCACCCCGTGCAGACCGGCGTACGCGGTGTTGAACGGCCAGTTGCCGGCCCCGGCGTACGCGTGGTCGTAGCAGTGCCGGGCGGCGTGTACCACCACCGGACGCGGGCCGGACGGCTCCACCCAGGCGTAGCGGTCCGGCGTCGGCTCGGCGCCCCAGTAGGCGAGCACCATCGAGGTGCAGGTGGGGCTGCACCAGGAGTCCCCACCACCGCCCCACTGCGGGTACTGGCCGGCGTGCAGCCGCTGCGAGTAGCGGGGCACGTCCAGCACCCGGCCTCGGGCGGCGGACGAGACGGGCTCCGCCGCGTACCAGTGGTCGGCCGTCGTGGGGCCGGTGGCGACCGCGCCGATGCTGCGCAGCACCGGGCCGCTCGGGCTGCCGGCGGGCCGACACAAGGTCACCCGCGTCTGCCAACCGGTGACCGTCGCTCCGGTCACGATCAGGGTGTCGGTGTCGACCCGGGCGCCACTGTCACGCTGTCCGGGCAGCGAGGTGCGCCGTACCGTGTGGTCGTCGGCGGCCCAGCGGGCCAGCCGGTACCAGTCGGTGCTGGGCGCGTCGTCGTGCCAGCCGCGCAGGTCGACCTCGATCCAGCAGCCGTCCGGGGTGTCGGCCGTCCAGGACGGCACCACCTCGGCGACGGCGAAGCCGACAGGCACCGGCGGCGACGTCCAGGTGCCCCGTTCGGCGACGCCGTCGAGGACGAGCCCTCGACCGTCGGCGAGCAGGCCGTCGCCGTCGCCGCTGCCGCTGGTCGTGTCGGCCGGCAGGTGGAAACCCCGGTAGGCGATGTCTCGCCGGGTGGGTGGTGCCGCAGTGGTCATGCCAGGTCCGTCCGTCGCTCGATACCGCCGGCCAGCATCGCGTACGCCGTGGTGGCCCGCAACGCCGGCCGGCGCGGACGGCGAGGGACGATGGTTGCCGGCCGGCACTAGGTTGTCGGTGGTCAGCAGCGAGGAGGCCGGGATGCGGGTACTGGTGGTCGAGGACGAGCGCAACCTCGCCGACGCGATCGCACGGGGGTTGCGCAAGCGGGGGATGGCGGTCGACGTGGCGTACGACGGCGACGCCGGCCACGAGGCGGCGTTCATCACCCGGTACGACGTGGTGGTGCTCGACCGCGACCTGCCGGGTGTGCACGGCGACCAGATCTGCGCCGACCTGGCGGCCTCCGGCGCGTTGACCCGGGTGCTGATGCTCACCGCCAGTGGCACCGTGGCCGATCGGGTGGAGGGGTTGCAGCTCGGCGCGGACGACTACCTGCCCAAACCGTTCGCCTTCGACGAGCTGGTCGCCCGGGTGCAGGCGCTGGGCCGGCGGGCCACCCCGGCCGCGCCGCCGGTGCTCGAACTGGCCGACCTGGTGCTCGACCCGGCCCGCCGGGTGGCCACCCGCGCCGGGGTGCCGGTGGACCTCACCAACAAGGAGTTCGGGGTGCTCTGCGAGCTGCTCAAGGCGCGTGGCGCGGTGGTCTCCAGTGAGGAGCTGCTGGAACGGGTCTGGGACGCGAACACCGACCCGTTCACCACCATCGTCCGGGTCACTGTGATGACGCTCCGCAAGAAGCTCGGCGACCCGCCGTTGATCGAGACGGTGGTCGGGGCGGGCTACCGCACCGCCGAGGTGAGCGCATGAGCCGGCGGCTGCGACCCACCCTGCGGCTGCGGCTGACACTGCTCAACGGGGTGCTGCTGATCGGGGCCGGAGCGATCCTGGTGTTGCTGGCCTGGCTGCTGGTCCGCGACGCGTTGCGCCCCACCGACGAGTTGGTGCCCGGCACGATCGTGCTGCTCTCCGACGGCCGGCAGATGGACGCCGCCCAGTGGCAGCGGCAGTTGGTCGACGCCGCCTCGGGGGAGCTGCTGGCCAAGGGCCTGGTCGCGCTGCTGGCGATCAGCGTGGTCGGGGTGGCCGGCGCGTACGCGGTGGCCGGTCGGGCGCTGCGCCCACTGCACCAGGTCACGGCGACCGCCCAGCGGCTCGGTGAGGCGACCCTGGACCAGCGGATCGGTTACTCGGGTGCCGACGACGAGGTGGCCGAGCTGGCCAAGACGTTCGACGCCATGCTGGACCGGATCGCGTCCGCCTTCGAGGCCCAGAAGCGTTTCGTGGCGAACGCCTCGCACGAGCTGCGTACCCCGCTCGCCGTGATGCGGACGGAGATCGACGTGACGCTCAGCGACGACGACGCGGACACCGCCGAGTACCGCCGGATGGCGACAGTGGTCCGCGACGCCTCCGAGCGGGCCAACGGCCTGGTGGACGCGCTGCTGGTGCTGGCCCGCAGCGAGGCGCAGGCGGGGCGGCAGCTGGGCCGGCGTACCGAGTGTGACCTCGCCGCGGGCACCGCCAACGCGCTGTCGGCGATGCGCCGCGAGGTGGAACGGATCGGCCTGCGGGTGCAGACGTCGCTGGAGTCCGCGCCGGTCGTCGGTGACCCGGGGCTGCTCGACCGGCTGGCCGGAAACCTGATCGAGAACGCGGTCCGCTACAACCACCTGCACGGTCGACTCTGGGTGCGTACCGGGACCGACGGTGACCGGTCCTGGCTGGTGGTGGGGAACACCGGCTTCGAGGTGGACCAGGCCGACGTGCCGGGGCTGTTCGAGCCGTTCCGCCGTGGTGGCCGGGAACGCACCGGAGCCCGTGGCTCCGGCCTCGGGTTGTCCATCGTCCGGGCGGTCTGCGCCGCGCACGGCGGCAGCGTACGGGTGGTCGCGCAGCCCGGCGGCGGCCTGGAGGTGACTGTCACCCTGCCGTCGTCGGACGCCCCGGTGGTCAACGGCGCGGTGCCCAGCCCCGGCTGAACGGGGTTGCGGAGGAGGCTCGGCCGATGGCAAGATCGCCGCGTCAGCCCAAGAAGCGAAGGGGGGTGCGTCGATGTCCGCCAATCATGACTCCGCGCCCCGGGTCTGCGCCGGCTGACTCCCGGAAGCGGAGCGTCCCATCCCGCACGGAGGGAACACCCGTGTATCCACGGATCCGCAACATCAGTTTTGACTGTCACGACACGTACGCCCTGGCCGGCTTCTGGTCGGCGGTGCTCGGCTACGCCCGGCTCCCGGAGGACCTTCCGAGTGACCCGGAAGCTGCCCTGCTGCCGCCGGACGGTGCCACTCCGAACATGTTCTTCCAAGCGGTGCCGGAGGACAAGGTGACCAAGAACCGGCTCCACATCTGCCTGGAACCGGTCGACCGGACCCGCGACGAGGAAATCGAGCGGGTTCTCGGCCTCGGGGCCACCATGATCACCGACCAGCGGCGCACCGACGGGACGGGCTGGGCGGTTCTGGCCGACCCGGAGGGGAACGAGTTCTGCGTGGTCCGCAGCGCCGGGGAGCGGGTCGACACGACTGTGGAGGACCAAGCATGAGTTCGACGATCCACAACATCAGCATCGACTGTCACGACACGTACGCCCTGGCCGGCTTCTGGGCGCAGGTCTTCGACTGCCCACGGCAGCCCGACGACTTCCCCGGCGACCCGGAGGCGATGCTCCTGCCGCCGGGTGGCCCGGAGGTGCTGTTCATCGCGGTGCCCGAGGGCAAGACGGTGAAGAACCGGCTGCACCTGGACCTGCAACCCGCTGACCGTACCCGGGCCGAGGAGGTCGAGCGGCTGCTCGGCATCGGCGCGACGCTCGTCGCCGACCACGTCGGCCCGACCGGTGGTGGTTGGGTGGTGCTCGCCGACCCGGAGGGCAACGAGTTCTGCGTGCTCGGCAACGCCGCCGAGCGGGTGGCCGCCGCAGCGGCGCGGGCCGCGGCAGCGGTAGCCGAACCGGCCTGACCGTCGACGTACGGCACCGGGCACCGGCCACCTTCGT
>NZ_JBEYUF010000005.1:45449-348336 GCF_040643355.1 Micromonospora sp. NPDC047187 | reverse complement strand
CAGGAGGAGACCGCCGACCGGCACGCCACCCGGGCCGACGAGTCGGCGTTGGCCGCGGTGCTGGGGCGGGCCCGGCCGGGTGGGACGGAGCGGGCGGCGCCCCGAGCAGCGGGACCGGCACCGGGTCGACCACCGGCGTAGGGGTCGTCGCCGTGGTCGGTCGCGGGCCCCGGTCGACCGGGGACAGCCGTACCGCCGGGGCCGGACTCGGCCGGTCCACGCCCTCGTCGGCCGGTCGGATCCAGGGCGGGCGGTGCGTCCGGGCCGGGCCCCGCCACGGCACGGCCGCGCTGGCCGGTGGCGTCCGGAGTGGGTACCGCCGCAGCGCCCCGCCCACGGGCGGGCCGGTCACCGGGCGGCGGGGGGTAGGTCAGGGCCTGCTCTCCGGTGGATCCCGACGCGTCGGGCCGGACGGCGCGACGACCGGTCGGTGCGTCCGCGCCCGGGTCGACCGGCGGGCCGACGGGCCGGCGGGCGGCGGTGCGTGCCGCGGCCGGGTCGGGCACGGCGAGCCGACCGGACGCCTGGTCGGTGAGGTCTACCGCCCCGGCGGGCGGCGCCGGGCGGCGACCCCCTGCCGGCGGACTGCCGTCTCGGCGGTTGACCACCGGCAGGCCGGGGTCGGTGTGTGGCAGGCGGCCGGCCTGGCGGAGCCAGTCCGCGGGCCGCTCCGGGCGGTCCGGCCGGTCCGGGCGGGGTTCGCCGCCGGGCGGCGTTCGGCGTTCCGTTTCGTCGGAGACGACCCTGCGGCGGCCGGTGCCGTCGGCGGGGCCGGTGGTGGGCAGGGCGCCGCTGTGCGCGCCGGTCGCCTCGGGCACCGACGACGCGTTCCCCGAGCGGGGCACCGGTGGCGCGTTACCCGAGCGGGGCACCACCGGCTCGTCGGGTTCGGCGGCGCGGCGACGCCCGCCGGCTGTCGGACGGGGCCCCTCGGAGGCGCGCCCGGCGGGCTCGGGTGCACCGGGGTCGGCCGGGCCCGGACGACGCCGGGCGGTGCGCGGGTCACGGTCGATGGCGGGGTCGGGCCGCAGGCCGTCCGCGGTCGACGGCACGACGCCAGCCGGCGGGCCGTCGAAGCGGGCCGGCCCGGGGGCTGCGGGTGCTCCGGCGGCCCGCGCCGGGTCGGGTGCCGAGCCGGCGGCGCGGCGACCGGCGGGCGTGCCGTCGGCGGGCGGCCGGGCACGGCCGGGCTCGACCGGTTGCGCCGGGCCGGGTCGGCGGACCGGTGGGCCAGCATCCGGACGGCGCAGCGGCGGCATGGCGTCGGGATGACCGCCGGGCGCGGCGGGGTCCTGATGACGGCCCGGCGGAACAGCGGCGTCCGGACGACGGGCCGGCGAAGCGGGGGCGTCCGGACGACGACCGGCCGGGGGGCCTGAGGTCGGTGGGCCGGGAGGGGCTGCCGCACCGCGCGGACGAGCCGGGCCGCCGGGCGCGTCGGGTGCCGGACGAGGCCCCTGCTGGCCGGCCGGGTCACCCCCGCCCGGGCGAGCGGCGGGTGGCGACTGCGGTACGGCGGCGCGGGCGCCGGGCACCGGCTGCACGCCGCGGCGCGGCGGCTGCCCGGGTGCGGGGCCGGCGGCGGGTGGCCGGTTGTCCGGGCGACGACCCGCCGGCGGCGTCTCTCCGGGCCAGGGCCCGTCGACCGGTCGACGGGCGGCGGCACCGCCCGGTTCACTCTGGCGCGGGGCCGGCGGCGCCGAGGACTCCGGCGCACTGCCGCGCGCACCGGCCGGCTCTCCCGGCGTACGCGGGGTGGGTTGTGCCGGCGGCCCGGCCGGGTCGGCCGGCGGCATGCCCCCACGGGGCCGGTTCGGTTCCGCCGGTGCGCCGTCCGGGCCCAGCTCGGCGCGTTGCTGCTTGGCCGAGCGCAGGTCGTCGATCCAGCCGAACTCCTCGCCGGCGGCCGGCTGCTCCGGCTCGGGCTCGGCCGGCCGGCCCCGACCCCAACGGCGGGTCTTGGCGCGGGGATCGCGCCGCTCGTCCGGGCCCTCGTCCGGGCGGTCCCCACCACGCGATCTCACTGTTGACCCTCTCCTGCGGCGTCGGTGCCGCTGTCCTGCATCGTGCCGGGGGCACCCGGGCCCGTCGTCGGACGGGCGGCCCCCGGGGATAGCGCTGGCGCGGTCTGCGCCGTTACGGACGGCTCGGATGCCGGCGTCTCCGGGCGCGCGGCCGGAGCCGGCAGACCACGCACGATCCGGCGCAGCACCGGCAACCGGCTGGCCACCGACCGCTCCGCGCCGTGCGGACTCGGCTGGTAGTAGTCGGTGCCCACCAGGTCGTCCGGGACGTACTGCTGGGTGACCACACCGCGCTGGTCGTCGTGCGGGTAGCGGTAGCCGGTCCCGTGGCCCAGCCCTCGGGCGCCGGCGTAGTGCGCGTCGCGCAGCCCTCGCGGCACCGGGCCACCGCGACCGGCCCGGACGTCGGCGATGGCGGCGCCGATGGCGGTGGTGGCCGAGTTCGACTTGGGCGCGGTGGCCAGGTGGATCACCGCCTGGGCGAGGTTGAGCTGCGCTTCTGGCAACCCGACGTACTCGACCGCGTGCGCGGCGGCGGTCGCCACGCTCAGCGCCCCGGGATCGGCCATGCCGACGTCCTCGCTGGCGAAGATGACCAGACGACGGGCGATGAACCGGGCGTCCTCACCGGCGACCAGCATGCGGGCCAGCCAGTGCACCGCCGCGTCCACGTCCGAGCCGCGCATGCTCTTGATGAAGGCGCTGACCACGTCGTAGTGGGCGTCGCCGTCGCGGTCGTAGCGCACCGCCGCCACGTCGACGGCCTGCTCGGCGGTGGCGAGGTCGATCCGCCCGCCGCCGAGGGCCGTGGCGGAGGCCGCCGCCGCCTCCAGGGCGGTGAGTGCCTTACGGACGTCACCGGCGGCCAGCCGGACCAGGTGATCCTCGGCCTCGGTGGTCAGGGCCAGTGCGCCGTCCAGGCCACGCTTGTCGGCGACCGCGCGGCGCAGCAGACCCCGCACCGCCTCGTCGTCCAACGGTTGCAGGGTGAGCAGCACGCACCGCGACAGCAGCGGTGAGATGACCGAGAAGTACGGGTTCTCGGTGGTCGCCGCCAGCAGGGTGACAGTGCGGTCCTCGACGGCCGCGAGCAGCGAATCCTGTTGGGTCTTGCTGAACCGGTGCACCTCGTCGATGAAGAGCACGGTCTGCGGGCCGCCGGAACGGCGCTGGCGGCGCGCCGCCTCGATCACCGCCCGGACGTCCTTCACGCCGGCGGAGAGCGCCGACATGGCGACGAAGCGGCGGTCGGTGGCCCCGGCCACCAGGTGCGCGATGGTGGTCTTGCCGCTGCCCGGCGGACCCCAGAGGATCACCGACATCGGAGCGCCGCCGGAGACCAGTTGCCGCAGGGGTGCGCCGGGAGCGAGCAGGTGTTCCTGCCCGACCAGCTCGTCGAGGGTCACCGGGCGCATCCGGACGGGCAGGGGCGAATCGTCGGCCACCGCGGTGAAGCCGTCGACACCGGCGGGACCGTCGGGCGCGCTGCGCGACCCGGCGGGTTCACCGAGGGAGAAGAGGGCGTCGGACTCCATCACGAAGACAGTACCGGGCCGGGCCCACGACGCCGGAATCGCGCCGCGGGCCCGCCACCGGTGATCGGTTCCGGTCAGCCACGCCCGGGGCGACGGCCCCGGTACCAACGGCCGCCGCCACCGCCGCCGCCGCCGCGCGGGCCGCTGCCCACGCCGGCCAGGTAGAGCGAGAGCAGGAGCAACCCGATGAGTACGAGGGTGTTCCAGTTGAACAGGTCGGGCGCTCCGAAGTCGGTGCCGAGCAGGTCGAGCAGCAGGGCAAAGCCAAAAACGATGGCCGCGAGAATGGCGAGCATGTCAATCCTCCGGTGGGGGTTCCCAGTAGGTCGGCGCGTGATGTACCCAATCGGTCGACTCGCCAATCTCGACGGTGGAGACGGCCACGCCGCGACGGCCCCACGGAGGCATTCGACACTCGGCTCCTAGCCTGGACCGCACGATCGATCCGCCTCGCCTGACCGTTGAGAAGGGGCCCTTGCGGACAAGGGGCCCCTTCTCAACGGTCCGCGGCGGGAACCGGAACCGCTGTCGGCTCGACGGCCGGGACGGCCCGACGGCCGGCCAGCCAGGCGGGCAGGTACAGCGGGGCGGCGACGGCCAGCACCACAGCGCCGACCACCATCGCGGTGCTGACGCTGGTGGCGGCGGCGAGCGCGGTGAGCACCACCCCGCCGAGCGCGCCGGCCGGCTGCGCCATCATCGAGTTCAGCGACAGCACGCTGGTCCGGTACGGGCCGTCGACCTGCCGGTGCAGCAGTCCACTGTGCAACGGGTTGGACGCGCCGTGCACGGCGTAGCAGGCCAGGTAGGCCACCAGCACGCCGACCGGCCCGGCGAACAACCCCATCCCGACCACCGTCACGCCCTGGAGGATGCGCAGCACTGCCGCACCCGGCGCGGCGCCGAACCAGCGCAGCAGCAGTGGGGTCAGTGCCGCGCCGGCGGCCGAGGCGAGCCAGGCGGCCGAGTTCGCCGGCCCGAGCAGCACCGCGGCGCGTTCCGGGTCGCCGATCACCTCGGCGAGCCGGACCGGCAGCAGCGACTCGAAGGTGACCATGCCGAAGCCCCAGAACAACTCGACGGCCACCAACGCCAGCAGCACCCGGGAACGACGCAGCAGCCCGACGGCCTGGCCGATCATCCGGGGCGCCTGGACCACCGAGGCCCGTAGCGCCGCGAACCCCGTGGCCGGACGCTCTTCGACAAGCAGTACGACCACCGCGACGAGTGCCGCCGCCTGCGCCACGATGGCGGCGAACACGGGCACCGTGAGCGCGCTGACCGGCCCGATCGGGCCGAGCGCGATGAGACCACCGCTGAGCAGCGCGCCACCACCGATGGCCCCACCGACGACGGTGCCGGCGTAGCCGAGGCCACGCTCGTACTCGGCCGCCGGGTCGGCGGCCAGGGTGGCGTCGACATACCAGGACTCCAACGGGCCGCTGTCCAACGCCCGGTAGATCCCCTGCAGAGCCCAGACCACGAAGAACAGCCAGAACGAGTCGGCCACCGCGAACAGCGCCAGCGAGGCGAGGTTCAGCACCCCGGCGGCGAGCAGCACCGGTCGACGACCGAGGGCGTCGGCGAGCCCGCCGGTGGGCAACTCCAGCGCCAGCACCAGCAGCCCCTGCGCCGTGGAGACCAGGCCGATCTGCGGCAACGACAGGCCGCGCTCCTGCATCAGCAGGATCATCACCGGGATCATCAGACCCGTGGGCAGCCAGCGCAGACCGTAGAGCGTGAGGTAACGACGCCGAACCTGACGTACGGTCAGCGCGCTCACTGGAGGCCCTCGCGCAACGGGTAGGCGGCCAGGAACACCTGCACCGGGCGGGCCTCCGGGTCGGTGGCGGCAGCGGACTCGGCCTCGCGGTGATACCGCTCCAGCACCTGCCACACCTCCGCCTTGAGCTCCTCGAGCCGGGCCGGCGGGATGGTCATGAAGATGTCGCTCATGCCGAACCCGTCCCGCCAGGCGGCCGACCACTCGTGCTGGGTGGCGAACCAGCGATCGGCGGTCTCGGCGAGCAGACGCACCTGGTCGCCCTGGATCCACTCGATCGCGGCCCTGGCGTCGGGGTCGTCGTCGAAGTCGCTCGGATCCCAGTTGGTCACGTCGTGCGCCGCCTGCCACCAGCGCTGCCGCCCGCTGCCGCGGTCGGGATCCTCGATGACCAGCCCGACCTCGGCGAGTTGCCGCAGGTGGTAGCTGGTCGCGCCGGTGTTGGTGCCGAGCAGTTCGGCGAGGGTGGTCGCGGTGGCGGGCCCCTTCACCCGCAGCGCTCCGACCAGCCGCATGCGCAGCGGGTGCGCCAGCACCCGGACCTGCCGTTTGTCGATCCGCACCTCACGCGGCGCCGGCCGCGGGACGCCTTCGTCGTTCGCCATGCCTGCACACTATCTCTGCACACTTCCTATGCACAATAGTTGTGCATAGGAAGTGTGCAGGTGCCCTCGTCAGCGGGCGAGGAGTTCGCGTACTCCGCGCAGCCGGGTGCGCAGCAGGGCGGCGGCACGCGCGGAGTCCAGGCGTACGTCCAGGGGGCGGACCACACCGGTCGCCGCGCTCGTGGTGGTCCTCAACCCGACAGCGTCCAGGCCGTACCGCTCGGCGACCAGCAGGCCCAGCTCGGCCCGGCTGACCGCGTCCGGGCCGGCCACGTTGAGCACACCGGCGTACGTCGAGGCGACCAACTCCAGCACGGCGTCGGCCAGGTCGGTGACGTCGATCGGGCAGCGCAGTTCGTCGCTGAACAGGGTGGCCCGGCCGGCGAGCGCGTCCCGGCAGAGCTGGATCTGCTTACTGCCCTCCCCCAAGATCAGGGAGGTCCGCACCAGCGCCGCGCCCGGGTCGATCGCCCGTACTGCGGTCTCGGCCGCCGCCTTCGCGGCACCGTAGGCGTGCACCGGCGTGGGTGGCTCGTCGTCGGCGTACGGCACGGGTCGTCCGGCGTGCAGCGCGTCGCTGGACACGTGCACCAGCCGGGCACCCACCTCGGCGGCGGCGAGCGCCACGTGCGCCGCCCCGTCGGCGGTGACCGCCCAGTCCCCGTACCGATAGGGGGTCCCGACCACGGCGTCCGGCCGCACCTCGGCGACCAGCGCGCGCACGGCGGACCGGTCGGTCACGTCCAGCCGTCGTGCCGCGACTCCCGGCACCGCGATCTCACCCGAATGAAAGGTCCCCACAACCGACCACCCGGCGCCGAGGCCCCGCCGACAAACCGACCGCCCGAGTAACCCACTGCCCCCGACAACAAGCACCCGCATCCCAGCCCACTCCCCCACTGACGATCAAGAGGTTTGCGTCATCTCGCGGGGCGATGATGACGCAAACCTCTTGATCAACCAAGCAGGAGCGGGGGTCAGACCGGGTCTGCTACCGGGGCTGCGGGGCCGGCCGTGCCGGTGTGGGCGGTTGCGGCGGGCTTGGGCTTGGCGTCGATGCCCGCCTCGGTGCGCTGCTGGGCGGTGATCGGGGTGGGTGCACTGGTCAGCGGGTCGAAGCCACCCCGGGTCTTCGGGAAGGCGATGACCTCACGGATGGAGTCGGCGCCGGCGAGCAGCATGCAGACCCGGTCCCAGCCGAAGGCGATACCGCCGTGCGGCGGGGCGCCGTACTTGAACGCCTCCAGCAGGAAGCCGAACTTGTCCTGCGCCTCCTCGGGAGTGATGCCGAGCAGGTCGAAGACCCGCTTCTGCACGTCACCCCGGTGGATACGGATCGACCCGCCGCCGATCTCGTTGCCGTTGCAGACGATGTCGTACGCGTACGCCAGGGCCCGGTCCGGAGCCTCCTCGAACCGGTCGACCCACTCCGAGTTCGGCGAGGTGAACGGGTGGTGCACGGCCGTCCAACCGCCCTCGTCCGTGCGCTCGAACATCGGCGCGTCGACCACCCAGCAGAACGCCCAGGCACTCTCGTCGATCAGGCCGGACCGCTTGGCGATCTCCACGCGGGCCGCCCCGAGCAGCTCCTGCGCCTCCCGGGTGGTGGCGCTCGCGGCGAAGAAGACCGCGTCACCCGGCTTGGCGCCGACCGCGTCGGCGAGCCCACCCAGGTGCTCGGCGGAGAGGTTCTTCGCCACCGGGCCACGCGCCTCGCCGGTCTCGGCGTCCAGCACCACGTACGCCAGGCCGCGCGCCCCACGCGCCTTCGCCCAGTCCTGCCAGCCGTCCAGCTCCTTGCGGCTCTGCGCCGCCCCGCCCGGCATCACCACCGCGCCGACGTAGCCGCCCGCGTCGATCGCCCCGGCGAAGACCCGGAACTCGGTGCCGCGCAGGTACTCGGTCAGCTCGGTCAGCTCGACGCCGTAGCGCAGGTCCGGCTTGTCCGAGCCGTACCGGGCCATCGCGTCGTGCCAGGTGATCCGCGGGATCGGTCGGGTGATCTCGTGCCCGGCCAGGTCCTTCCACAGCGCCGAGACGATCGCCTCACCGAGGTCGATCACGTCGTCCTCGGTGACGAACGACATCTCGATGTCGAGCTGGGTGAACTCCGGCTGCCGGTCGGCGCGGAAGTCCTCGTCGCGGTAGCAGCGGGCGATCTGGTAGTACCGCTCCATGCCGCCGACCATCAGCAGCTGCTTGAACAACTGCGGCGACTGCGGCAGCGCGTACCAGCTGCCGGGCTGAAGCCGCACCGGCACCAGGAAGTCGCGGGCGCCCTCCGGCGTCGAGCGGGTCAGCGTCGGCGTCTCGATCTCCAGGAAGTCCCGCTCGTGCAGGACACCCCGGGCGAGCTGGCTGGCGCGCGAGCGCAGCCGCAGCGCGTTCGCCGGGCCGCTGCGGCGCAGGTCCAGGTAGCGGTACCGGAGTCGGATGTCGTCACCGGCCTCGATCTGGTCGTCCACCGGCAGCGGCAGCGGCGCCGCCTCGGAGAGCACCTCCAACTCGACGACGGTGACCTCGACCTCGCCGGTGGGCAGCTCCGGGTTCTCGTTGCCGGCCGGGCGGCGGGTCACCTCGCCGACGACCTTCACGCAGAACTCGTTGCGCAGCGCGTGCGCATCTTCCTCGCGGAACACCACCTGGACAACACCGGAACCGTCGCGCAGGTCGACGAAGATGACCCCGCCGTGGTCGCGGCGGCGGGCCACCCAGCCGGCGAGCGTCACCGTCGAGCCGGCGTCCGCGGCGCGCAGGCTTCCGGCATTGTGGGTACGGATCACGGCTGGCAACTCCTCATCGTGGAACAGTCCTCACCCGCATTCTGTCAGGGGTGGCCGCCCCGTCTCCGGGCACCCGGCAGGCCGGCACGATTCGCTGGTGGGGTGGACCGGCGAACCCGACACTGCCGGCGGCCGCGCCGGTTAACGTGGCGAAATGCGGCCCGTACCGAACTGGGCCGTCGCCACGGCGGCGGCGGCGCCCGTGCTGCTGGTGGCCGGTTGGACGGTGGCGGAGGCCCGACAGCCCGTCGGGTACGACCCGGTCCGGGACACCATCAGCGAGCTGGCAGGACAGGACGCCACCGACGCCTGGATCATGGTGGTGGCCCTGGTGCTGCTCGGCTGCTGTTACCTGTCGGTCGCCGCCGTCCTGCACGCGGCCGGACTACCCAGCCGCTTCCTGCTCGCGATCGGTGGCGTGGCCACCATCGCGCTGGTCGCCTTTCCCCGGCCGCCGGTCGGCGGCTCACTCAGCCACGGCGTCGCGGCGACGGTGGCCGTCCTCGCCCTGGTGCTCTGGCCGGCCGGCTCGGCACTGCGGCTGCCGCGTGGTAGCGACACCGAGCACCCCGCTCGACCGGAGCCGCCCTGGGCGTTCCGCCGGGCGGTCGGGCTCAGCGCCACGCTCGTGCTGCTCGCGCTCTTCGGCTGGTGCGCGTTCGAGGTGACCAGCGGGTCCCGCACCGGGCTGGCCGAGCGGGTGACGGCGATAGCGGTCTCCCTCTGGCCGCTGCTGGCTGTCCTCTCCGCCCGGCGGGCGCACCTCGCCTGGTCGACCGGCGGCACCGTACGCGTCGGCCCGGACCTGCCGACCATCGGCGTCGTACCCCCGGATCCGCTCGGACCACCGAGCGGGCCGACCCCCGGGCGCCCCGACCTGCTGCCGTGAGTCGTCCCGCCTGATCTCTTCGTCGCCCTCGCCCGCTCAGGGGGTCCGCACCGTCGGCCGGTCAGCCCGAGCACGCGGCCCGGAAACCGCGCCGGTCGGATCGTTACGATCGCCCGATGTCTGCCGTTCCCCGTTGGGCCCTGCTGTCGGCAGGTGGCGCACCCCTGTTCCTCGTCGGCGGGTGGACCCTGGCGCAGGCTGCCCAGTCCGACGGATTCGACCCGGTGCGGCAGACCATCAGCGCGCTCGCCGCCACGGGTGCGGAGCATCGCTGGATCATGACGGTCGGGCTGGCCGGCCTGGGCCTCTGTCACCTGACGACCGCGCTCGGCCTGGTCAGCGCCGCGCCGGCAGGCCGAGCGCTACTCGCGCTGGGCGGGCTGGCGACACTGATCCTGGTCGCGTTCCCGCAGCGCCCGACCGGTGACTCGACGACGCACGCCGTGGCCGCCGGTGTGGCGTTCGCGGCGTTGGCAGTCTGGCCGGCCCTGGCGGTGCCCCGCCGCGCGAGGCCGTCCCCCGACCGGGACCACCGCCACCCGCCGGCTCTCGTACGCCGGCTGGCGCTCGCGGCGGCGGTGGTCCTCCTCGCGCTGGTCGGCTGGTTCGCCGTCGAGTTCTTCACCGACGGGGCATGGATCGGGCTGACCGAGCGGCTGGCGGCGGCCGCCGAGGCGGGCGTACCGCTGGCCGCCGTGCTGGTCTCCCGGCGGCGACCGGGACCGTCCGGGCCCGGCTGAGCGTCGTCGCGTTCGCCCGGCGTCGGCGGGGTTCGGTGGCTGTCAACGCGACGCGGGCCGCCGGAGTGTTCCGGCGGCCCGCGAGCGGTGCGTGGATCAGAAGACGCTGACGCCGTAGCGGCTGAGCGCCTCGGTGACCGGCTGGAAGAAGGTCGTGCCACCGGTGCGGCAGTTGCCGCTACCACCGGAGGTCAGACCCAGGGCGGTGCCGCCGGCGAACAGCGAGCCGCCGCTGTCGCCAGGCTCGGCGCAGACGTTGGTGCGGATCAGACCGGAGACCGAGCCCTCGGCGTAGTTCACGGTGGCGTTGGTCGCGGTCACCGAGCCGCCGCGCAGGCCGGTGGTGCTGCCGGAGCGCTGCACCGACTGGCCGACGGAGGCGTTGCCGGCGCCGGTGATGTCGCGGTAGCTGCCGTTGTAGAGGTAGACGTTGCCGGCGGCGTTGGCCGAGTTGTTGTGCCGCACGATGCCGTAGTCGTTGCCCGGGAAGCTGGTGCCGGTACGGCTGCCGAGCAGCGCGGTCTGGGCGGAGTTCGAGTACCAGCTGGCCGAGATGTTGGTGCAGTGCCCAGCCGTCAGGAAGTAGTAGGTGCTGCCACTGCGCACGTTGAAGCCGAGCGAGCAACGCCCGCCCCCGCCTGCGTAGATGGCCTGGCCACCGGAGATCCGGGTGCTCAGCACGCCGGCCTCGGCCTCGATCCGGACCGCGCCGTTGGCCCGCGCGGCGGCGGCCTTGACCCGCTCCAGCTTGGCCCCGGTGACGGTGCTGTCGACGGAGACGACGACCTGGTTGGTGACCGGGTCGCTCCACCAGGCGGTGCCCGGGATCTTGGCGGAGCGCTCCAGCTCGGCCGTGGCCCGGTTGAGCTCGGCGGCGCCGCGGGTGACGTAGCGGACGACGGCGCCGGCCTTGCTGGCCTTGCTGGCGGCGGTCGCGTCGGTGACCGTGACGACGGACTTGCCGCTGGCGTCGATGTACGAGCCGGCGGAGCGGTCGCCGAGTTCCGCGGAGATCGCGGCGGCGGTGTCGGGCGATGCGGCGGGAGCGGCCTGGGCCGGCGCGCCGATGAGCGAGCCGACAACCAGGGTTCCGGAAACGGCGACTGTAGCCGCAACGCGGAATGAGGACCTCGTGGGTCGCATGTAACAACCTCCTGGGCGGGGGAGCGGGTCTGGCCGGGGGCGGCTGACCCGAGGGCAACCCGGCCGATCTGGGGAAACCGGCCGACTGAGACTGAAGTATTCACATACTTAAGATCATTAACAAGGCTTGAATTCGCCCGGATTCACCGATCCCGGTTGGTCGCACGGCCGCAACACCCCCGACACGCTGGCGAACAGCCACCGTCACACCCAACCGACATCCGCCCCACTTTCGACGCGCACGATCATCGATGTCTTCCCCGCCGGGCGTCGGATGCACCGCACGCCGGGACGGCACGGCGCCGCGCGACGGGCGTCAGGCGACGGGCTACGGGCGACGGCGACGGCGACGGGCGCCAGGGAGTGCGGCGGGCGACGGGCGCCAGGGAGTGCGGCGGGAACGGGTCAGGGGATACGGCGACGGGCGCCGGGGCCCGGACTGGGCACCACGTCGCGGGGCCGACCCACGTCGTGCCCGTCGGCGCAGCGCAGTTCGGCGCGCACCTCGGCGCCGCAGTCGCGGTGCGTGACAGTGAGCGGCGGGCCCTCCGTGTCGGCGAGGTACCGGTCGCCCCAGCCGAGGACGGCGACCAGCACCGGCCACAGATCCAGGCCCTTCTCCGTGAGGCGGTACTCGTGGCGCAGCCGACTGCCGGGCTCCCGGTACGGCTCGCGACTCAGCACGCCCTGCTCCACCAGGCTGGCGAGCCGGTTGGTCAACACCTGGCGGGGAATGCCGGTGCGTACCCGCATGTCGTCGAAGCGGCGTACGCCGGTGAACACCTCGCGGAGCACCACCAGGGTCCACCGCTCACCGAGGACCTCCATCGCGCGGGCGATGGTGCAGTTCTCCACTGACCAGTCCAGAGCCGCGGGTCGCATCCGACCAGGCTAGATCTCGTTGACAGACTCAGCAACCTGCTGCCAGGCTGCGTCCATGACGCAGACGCAGGAACCAGTGCGCAGCCGTACCTTCACCTGGGCGGACCCGTCGGTCAACGCCGCCCAGGTCGGTCGACGCAGCGGCCTGGACATGCTCCGGGCGATGATCGCCGGAGAACTGGCCGCGCCGCCGGTGATGCACCTTCTCGACATGACCAGAATGGAAGCCGACGAGGGCCGGGTCGTCGTCGAGTTGACTCCGCAGGAGTTCCACTACAACCCGCTCGGCAGCGTCCACGGTGGCGTGCTCTCGACCCTGCTGGACACCGCCGCGGGGTGCGCCGTACACACCACGCTGCCCGCCGGAGTCGGCTACACCTCGCTGGATCTCAACGTGAAGTTCCTCCGCCCGGTCACCGTCGACAGCGGCACCCTGCGCTGCGAGGGCACGGTGCTGCAACGCGGCCGCCGTACGGCCCTGGCCGAGGCCCGCATCACCGATGCCGCCGACCGCCTGATAGCCCACGCCACCAGCACCTGCCTCATCCTCCCCCTCCCAACCCCCTAACCCCACCCCACCCCTCACCCCCCGGGTTGATCATGAAGTTATTGCCTCGACACGCCGACGAGAGTGGCAACAACTTCATGATCAACAGGGTGGGACCGGGGGGGTGGGGGTTAGCGGAGGGCTAGGCGGGCGGCTCGGGCGTCGCGCTTCTCCTCGAAGCGGCTGGCGGCGCGGTCCAGGTTCTCCAGCTGGGCGGCGAGCTGCTCGCGGGCGGCCTCGCCGTCGGCGTTGAGGCCGGTCACGTTGAAGACGTCCCACTGACGCAGGACCGGCTGCAGCACCTCGTCGCGGTGCTGACGCAGGTCGTAGATGCCGGCCAGGGCGATCGCCACCGACTTGCGGGCGAACCCGTCGATGCCGCTGCCCGGCATCTGGAAGTCGGCCACCACGTCGGCGACGGCCCGCATGGCCTGGCTCGGAGCCAGCTCGAACGCGGCCGCGAGCAGGTTGCGGTAGAAGACCATGTGCAGGTTCTCGTCGGCGGCCACCCGGGCCAGCAGCGCCTCGCAGGTGGGGTCGCCGGTGGCCTTGCCGGTGTTGCGGTGCGAGATCCGGGTGGCCAGCTCCTGGAACGAGACGTACGCCAGCGAGTGCAGCACCTCGTCGCCGTGGGCGTTGGTGTAACCCTCGGACATGTGCGTCATCCGGGCCCGCTCCAACGCCACCGGGTCGACCGCCCGGCTGACGGTGAGGTAGTCGCGGATCGCGACGCCGTGCCGACCCTCCTCGGCGGTCCACCGGTGCACCCAGGTGCCCCACGCGCCGTCGCGACCGAACAGGGTGGCGATCTCGTGGTGGTACGAGGGCAGGTTGTCCTCGGTCAGCAGGTTCACGATCAGCGCGGTGCGGGCCACGTCCGGGATGGTGGAGTCGGTCGGTGACCACGCCTCGCCGCCGAGCGGCCCGTCGAAGGTCCGTCCTTCGCTCCACGGCACGTACTCGTGCGGGAACCACTCCTTGGCGAGCGAGAGGTGGCGGTCCAGGTTGCGCGCGACAACCGGCTCCAACTCGACGAGCAGCGCGGTCTGGCTCACTGTGGTGCTGACGGTCACGAGAAACTCCCTACGGTGGCGTAACTTACGCTACCGTAGGTCCCCGCGGCCGTCAGCGCCAGTGGGGACACTCAACCGACAGTGGGTTTCAGGTCTCCCGGGGGCGGCGTCCACTCCCCCGCACCGGCCGTGACCTGCTCACCGGAGCGGATGTCCTTCACCTCGTCCGGCGCTCCCTCGACACCGGGGAACCACACGTACGGGATGCCGCGCCGCTCGGCGTAACGGATCTGCTTGCCGAACTTCGCCGCGCTCGGCGACACCTCGGTCGGCACCCCGCGCCGCCGCAGCGCCTCGGCCACCCGGTTGCTGGCCGTACGTTGCTCCTCGCTGGTCACCGCGACGAGCACGGCGGTCGGCACCTCCCGCGAGACCGACAGCTCCCCCGCGCCGAAGAGCAGCCCGAGCAGCCGGGTCACGCCGATCGAGATCCCCACCCCCGGGTACGAGACGGCGCCGGCGCTGGCCAGGTTGTCGTACCGGCCACCGGAGCAGATGGAGCCGAAGCGCTCGTAGCCGCGCAGCTGGGTCTCGTAGACGGTGCCCGTGTAGTAATCCAGCCCACGGGCGATGCGCAGGTCCGCCACGCAGAGACCGGGCGAGTGCTCGGCGGCGGTGTCCACCACCCGGACCAGCTCCTCGATGCCCTCGTCGAGCAGCGGGTCGCTCACCCCGAGCGCCCGGACGGCGTCGGCGAACGAGGCGTCCGGGGCGGAGATCTCGGCCAGCGCCAGGCACGCCTTGGCCTGCGCCTCGCTCGCCCCGGCGGTCTGGGCCAGCAGCTCGGCCACCTTCGCCGGGCCGATCTTGTCGAGCTTGTCCACGGCGCGCAGCGCCGCCTCCGGGTCGGTCAGCCCGATGCCCCGGTAGAAACCCTCGCAGATCTTGCGGTTGTTGACCTGGATCGTCACCGGTGGGATCGGCAACGAGCGCAGTGCGTCCCCGATGACCAGCGGCATCTCCGCCTCGTGGTGCGCGGCCAGCGTGTCCCGGTCGACGATGTCGATGTCGGCCTGGACGAACTCCCGGTAGCGGCCCTCCTGCGGTCGCTCGCCCCGCCACACCTTCTGGATCTGGTAGCGGCGGAACGGGAAGCTCAGCTTGCCGGCGTTCTCCAACACGTACCGGGCGAACGGCACGGTCAGGTCGAAGTGCAGGCCGAGCTGGTCGTCACCACCGGCACCCTCGGCGTCGGCGTGCAGCCGCCGGATCACGTAGACCTCCTTCGAGGTCTCGCCCTTGCGCAGCAGCTGGTCCAGCGGCTCCACGGCGCGGGTCTCCAGCGGCGCGAAGCCGTACAGCTCGAAGGTGGCCCGGATCTTGTCGAGCACGAACTGCTCGATCATCCGCTGGCCGGGGGTCCACTCCGGGAAGCCGGAGATGGGCGTGGGCTTGCTCATCGGCGTACTCCTTGCGGTTCCGCGCCGGTGGCGCGGTGGTGTCGTGGGTCCGCGCGCGGCGCGGACAGAAGATCTAGAGGCCCCGGGTGGGAGCGGCCGGCGACGTGCCAGCCACCTCGATGAGGTACGGGTTGCTGGCGCGCTCACGGCCGATGGTGGTGCTGGGGCCGTGGCCGGGCAGCACGACGGTGTCGTCGGCGAGCGGAAGAATCTTGTCGCGCAGGCTGGTGAGCATGGCCGGCATGCTCCCGCCCGGCAGGTCGGTGCGGCCGATCGACCCGGCGAAGAGGACGTCACCGGAGAGGCACAGCTCGTCAGCCTCCCAGCTCGACCCGGCGCCCGGCAGCCGGAACAGCACCGACCCGCCGGTATGGCCCGGGGCATGGTCGACGGCGATCTCCAGGCCGGCGAGCGTGAGGGTGGCGCCGTCGGTCAACTCCGCCACGTCGTCCGGCTCGGTGTAGCTCAGCCGGCCGCCGAAGAGCGACGTCAGGTCGGCCGAGAGGCCCTTGGACGGGTCGGCCAGCATCTCCCGGTCACCGGGGTGCACGTACGCGGTGATGCCGCGGGCACCGCAGACCGGCGCGACCGAGAAGGTGTGGTCGAGGTGGCCGTGGGTGAGCAGCACGGCGGCCGGATGCAGGCGGTGCTCGGCGAGCAGCGCGTCGAGCTGGTCGAGCACCCCGATGCCGGGGTCGACCACCACGCACTGCTCCCCCGGCGCGGTGGCAACCACGTAGCAGTTGGTGCCGAAGGCGTCGGCGGGAAAGCCGGCCACGAGCACGGGCGCTGTCCTTTCCGTCGAGCAGCTGTCGTCCTGCACAGCAGCCTATCGGGCGGGCCGAGCGAGTTTGCCGCGTCCGCCCCAGGGGCCCCGCAGTGCACAGTGACAACCTCCGATAAGCGCTGCTCGGGACGGGGTGGACCTCGTACACCACATTCCCAGTCACTAGCCGTACACTCTGGCGGGCGTGTGGCGCGGCACACGTGACGCTCGGACGGGTCGGGGCGACCGGCCGCCGGCGACGACCAGGTAGAGGAAAGGGGAGCACGGGTGGCTTCCAGCAGGGACCGGCAGCGCAAACTGGCGCGGGCCAAGCTCGACCGGCAGTTGGCTCGCCGGGCCGCCTCGACGCGGCGCCGACGGCAGATCCAGGCCGGAGTTGGCGCCGCGCTGATCCTCGTGTTGGTAGTGGCCGGCTCAGCCTGGGCGCTCGGTGCGTTCGACTCCGACCCGAAGCAGAACACGGCCGCGGAGGAGACCTGCCTCTGGACGCCGCAGGACGCGACGGCCAACACCAACCTCAAGGACGTCGGCACGCCGGCCACCAAGGATCTGCCCACCGACGGCACCCGGGCGATGACAGTGACCACCAACCAGGGCGCGCCGATCACCGCGGAACTGAACCTGACCAACTCCCCGTGCGCGGCCGCGAGCATCGCCCACCTGGCGAGCCGGTCGTTCTACGACAACACCAAGTGCCACGAGATCACCGCGGAGGGCGCGCTGCGCTGCGGCGACCCCAGCGGCACGGGTCTTGGTGGGCCTACCTACTCGTTCTACGACGAGGAGTTGCCGACCGTGCCGTCGGCGTCGCCGTCGGCCAGTCCGGCCCCCGACCAGCCGCCCACGTACCCGAAGGGGACAGTGGCGATGGTCTCCAACCCGCCGGGCAGCAACGGCAGCCAGTTCCTGATCTTCTTCAAGGACTTCACCACCGCCGACCCGAAGTACCCGGTCATCGGCCGGGTGACCGGCGGGTTGGACGTGGTGGAGAAGATCGGCGCCCTCCCGACCGTGGACAATGGGACCGGGGCGAAGATCAAGCCCAGCACCGATGTGACGATCCAGAGCCTCACGGTCGGTGAGCCGGTCACCGGTGCGGCACCGGCGCCGTCGGCCTCCGGCACCCCGGCCAGCAGCCCGAGCGCCGGCTGACCGGTCGCCCCACCCAATTACTCGGCACCCAGCAGCAGATAGCCAGGAGGATCCAGGCGTGACGTCCACCAGAGAGCGGCAGCAAGCGGCGGCACGACGCGCCCGGCTCGAGAAGGAGATGGCCGAGCGCGCGGCCAAGGCCCGCAAGCGCCGGCAGACGACGGCGATCGTCAGCGCGGGTGCCGCACTGGTGCTCGTGGTCGCCGGCACCGTCTGGCTGGCGGTGAGCCTCGGCGGCGACGACGACAACAAGAGCGACACCGCCGCGCCGGCGCCCGGCGCGTCCGAGTGCGTGTACAACGCGCTGCCCACCGAGCAGCGGCCCCCGCAGATCAAGGACGTGGGGGTGCCGAGCAACCAGCAGTCCGGCACCGGCGTGCAGACCATGACGATCGACACCAACCTCGGCCCGATCACCGCCAAGGTCGACCGGTCGCTGGTGCCGTGCACGGCGGGCAGCTTCACCCACCTCGCGGAGAAGAACTTCTTCGACAACACCAAGTGCCACCGTCTGGTGACCGAGGGCATCAAGGTGTTGCAGTGCGGTGACCCCAGCGCCACCGGCAACGGCTGGCGCCCCACCGACGGCCAGGGCGGCCCGAGCTACCGCCTGCCCGAGGAGAACCTGCCCACCGACAAGCGCCCGCCGTACCCGGAGGGTGTCATCGCGATGGCCAACTCCGGCCAGCCGGGCAGCACCGGCAGCCAGTTCTTCATCGTCTACGGCGACTCGCCGCTGGACCCGGCGTACACGGTGCTGGGCACCATCACCGGCGGTCTGGACCTGGTCAAGGACGTGGCCAAGGCCGGCGACGACGGGGCGTTCGCCCAGCAGGCCGGTGGCGGCCACCCGAAGAAGGAGGTCATCATCAAGGACCTCACGATGAGCAACCCGCAGGGCTGACCCCCGCGCGCACGACGAAGCGCCCGCCGGCTGAGCCGGCGGGCGCTGTCGCGTTCTCGGGGGTACGCGTCGGGCCGCGGGACCGACCCGGTGGGCGTCAGGCCCCGGAGGTGACCCGGTAGGCGTCGAAGACGCCGTCGACCTTGCGGACCGTGGCCAGCAGGTGGCCCAGGTGCTTCGGGTCGGCCATCTCGAAGCTGAACCGGCTCACCGCCACCCGGTCGCGGGTGGTGGTGACGGTGGCGGAGAGGATGTTGACCCGCTCGTCGGAGAGCACCCGGGTGACGTCGGCCAGCAGCTTGTGCCGGTCCAGCGCCTCGACCTGGATGGCGACCAGGAACGTCGACGCGGAGGTGAGCTTCCAACTCACCTCGACGACCCGCTCGCTCTGCGCACGCAGGTCCTCGGCGTTGGCGCAGTCGTCGCGGTGCACGCTCACCCCGCCGGAGCGGGTGACGAAGCCGAACACCGAGTCCGGTGGGACCGGTGTGCAGCAGCGGGCCAGCTTGATCCAGACGTCGCTGACGCCCCGGACCACCACGCCCGGGTCGCTGCTGCTCTGCCGGCTGCGCGGCGGCCGGGTGGCGACGGCGGTCTCGGCGATGTCCTCCGCCGCGCCCTCCTCGCCGCCGTACGCGGCCATCAGCTTCTGGACCACCGACTGCGCGGAGACCTGGCTGTCGCCGACCGCCGCGTAGAGCGAGGCCACGTCGGCCAGGTGCAGGTCCCGCGCGATCGACATGAGCGCGTCGGAGGTGAGCATCCGCTGCAGGGGCATACCCTGCTTGCGCATCGCCTTGACGATCGCGTCCTTGCCGGCCTCGATCGCCTCCTCGCGGCGCTCCTTGTTGAAGTACTGCCGGATCTTCGTCCGGGCGCGCGGACTCTTGACGAAGCCCAGCCAGTCCTGTGTCGGGCCGGCCGTCTCGGACTTAGACGTGAAGATCTCGATCACGTCGCCGTTGGACAGCGTCGACTCCAGCGGCACCAGCTTGCCGTTGACCCGCGCGCCGATGCACTTGTGCCCCACCTCGGTGTGCACCGCGTACGCGAAGTCCACAGGCGTCGACCCGGTCGGCAGCGGGATGACGTCACCCTTCGGGGTGAAGACGTACACCTCCTGGCTGGACAGGTCGAAGCGCAGCGCGTCCAGGAACTCGCTCGGGTCGGCCGCCTCACGTTGCCAGTCGAGCAACTGCCGCAGCCAGGTCATCTCGTCGATGTGCGCGGGCGGGCCGACGATCTGGGTGCCCTTGTGCTCCTTGTACTTCCAGTGCGCGGCGATGCCGAACTCAGCGGTGCGGTGCATCGCGTACGTGCGGATCTGCATCTCCACCGGCTTGCCGGTGGGCCCGATGACCGTCGTGTGCAACGACTGGTACATGTTGAACTTGGGCATCGCGATGTAGTCCTTGAAGCGGCCCGGCACCGGCTGCCAGTTGGCGTGGATGACCCCCAGCGCCGCGTAGCAGTCGCGAACCGTGTCGACCAGGATCCGCACACCGACCAGGTCGTAGATGTCGTTGAAGTCGCGACCCCGCACGATCATCTTCTGGTAGATCGAGTAGAGGTGCTTCGGCCGCCCGGTGGTCTCCGCCTTGATCTTGGCGGCCTTCAGGTCGGTCTGCACCTTCTGCGTCACCTGCCGCAGCAGCGCCTCGCGCTGCGGCTGGTGCTCTCCGATCAGCCGGTTGATCTCCTCGTAGCGCTTCGGGAAGAGCGTGCCGAAGGACAGGTCCTCCAGCTCCCACTTGATCGTGTTCATACCGAGCCGGTGGGCGAGGGGCGCCAGGATCTCCAGCGTCTCCTTGGCCTTCTGCTCCTGCTTGGGGCGGGGCAGGAAGGTCAGGGTGCGCATGTTGTGCAGCCGGTCGGCCAGCTTGATCACCAGCACCCGCGGGTCCTTGGCCATGGCCACGACCATCTTGCGGATCGTCTCGGCCTTGGCCGCGTCGCCCAGCTTGACCTTGTCGAGCTTGGTGACGCCGTCGACCAGCAGGGCGACCTCGCCACCGAAGTCGGCGCGCATCTGGTCGAGGGTGTACTCGGTGTCCTCGATGGTGTCGTGCAGCAGCGCGGCGACCAGCGTGGTGGTGTCCATCCCCAGGTTGCCGAGGATCGTCGCCACCGCGAGCGGGTGGGTGATGTAGGGGTCACCGGACTTGCGGTACTGCCCGGAGTGCCACCGCGCGGCCGTGTCGAAGGCGCGCTGGAGCAGCCGGGCGTCCGCCTTGGGGTGGTTGTCCCGGTGGCTGGCGATGAGCGGCTCCAGCACCTCGCTGACCTGGGAGGTCTGCCAGGGCGCGTTGAACCGGGCCAGCCTGGCCCGGACCCGCCGACCGGTGGGCGCGTTGGACAGCCCGAAGCCACCGCTGGGCGACGGGTCGATGCCCGCGTCGGTCGGGAACGGCACCACGACGCCATCGGCGCCGGGGGACGCCTCGGCGCTCGGCGGGCCGCTGGTCGGACGCACCGCGCTCTCGCCGGGAGCCCGGCCGGAGCCGTTGCCGGAGCCCGTCACCCGGGCCGGCGCGTCGCCTGTCCGGTCGGTCACCGAGCCGTCAGCGTCGCCTGTCGGGTGCACCGTGCCCTCCGCCGGAGGGACGACATCGTGGGACACCGGCCTCCTCACCGCTCGCCGGAAACACGCCGGCCGAAGATCGGCCGACCTGGTCTCGCCCGCCGGACGGGTTACCGCCGGCGTCAGCAAAGGGCAATGCTACCCGCACGGACGGTCCCCTGCCGCTCCGCCGGACGGTCGGCGCCGGGTCCGTCCGACGGGTCCGGGATCAAACGGTCAGCAGAGTATCGACCGGCTCAAACAGTCAACAGGGCGTGGACGGGACGCGGCGCCAGCCGCTGGCGCCCGCCCAGGAAGCCGAGCTCCAGCAGGACCGTGAAGCCGGTGACGGTGCCGCCGGCCCGCTCGACCAGGTCCAGCGTCGCCTCGGCGGTGCCACCGGTGGCCAGCACGTCGTCGACCACCAGCACCCGGTGCCCGGCGGTGAAGGCGTCCTCGTGCACTTCGAGGGTGGCCTCGCCGTACTCCAACTCGTAGGAGACCGAGTGCGCCGGACGGGGCAGTTTGCCGGCCTTGCGCACCGGCACCACACCCACCCCCGTCGCGTACGCGATGGCCGCCGCCACGACGAACCCGCGCGCCTCGATGCCGACCACCACGTCGAAGGTGTCCCGCCCGTGGTGGGCGACGATCCCGTCGATCACCTCACGGAAGACCTTGCCGTCGGCGAACAGTGGCATCAGGTCCTTGAACATGACGCCGGGCTTGGGAAAGTCGGGCACGTCCAGCACCCGACTGGCGACCAGTCGGGCGACCTCCGGGCCACTGTCCCCGCGCGCTGCGGTGCTGTGGGTCTCCGTCACGGCTTTTTCGCTCTCCTTCGACGACGAACGGCGTCCGGCAACAGCATGCCGGACGCCGTTCGGGTGTTTCCTGTCGGGTCAGCGCCGCTTGGCGCCACCCGGCCGGTTGCCGCCGCCACCGGGGCGACCGCCCCGGGCGCCGGTGGGCCGCTTGCCCGCCGGCCGAGCGCCCACCTTGGGGGCGGCACCGGCCAGCGCGGCGGCGTCCTGGTCGACCGGCTCGTCGGTCGCATCGGCCTGGGCCACCGGGCTCGCGGCAGCACCCTTACCGGTGACCTCGCCGCGGCCGGCCCCGCCCCGCCGGGTCAGGACGCGCTTGTTGTGAGCCTGGATCCGCGGGTCGTAGTTCTTCAACAGCGCCAGCAGCGGAGTGGCCACCAGGATGGAGGTCAGGAACGCCACAGCCATACCGACGAACAGCACCAGACCGAGGTCCTTCAGCGTGCCGGCGCCGAGCAGGCCGGCACCGATGAAGAGCAGACCGCCGACCGGCAGCAGGGCGACCACCGAGGTGTTCAACGACCGCATCAGGCTCTGGTTGATGGCCAGGTTGGACGCCTCGCCGTACGTCTGGTTGTTGTTGGCCGTGATGCCCCGGGTGTTCTCCTGGACCTTGTCGAAGACCACCACCACGTCGTAGAGCGCGAAGCCCAGAATGGTGAGGAAGCCGATGATCGTCGACGGGGTGACCTCGAAGCCGACCAGCGAGTAGATGCCGGCGGTGAGGATCAGGTTCGTGATCAGCGAGGCGACCGCGGCGACGGCCATCCGCCACTCGAAGCGCAGGATCAGGTAGACCATCACCAGCGCGATGAAGATGACCAGACCGAGGATGGCCCGCTGGGTCACCTGGCTGCCCCACGCCTCGCTGACCTGGTTGTCGCTGATCTGGTCGACGTTGATGCCGAGGTCCTCGGCGATCTGGGCCTTGACCGCGGTGGCCTGGTCGACGGTGAGCTGCGGCGTGCGCAGCTCGTAGGAGTCACCGCCGGGACCGCCGACCTTCTGCGCGGTGGCCACCTCAACGCCGGTGTTCGCCGAGGTGAGGGCCGAGTTGACCTCCCGCTCGGCGTCGTCCAGGGTGCCGACGCTCGCCGGCACCTGGAACGAGTTACCGCCGGCGAACTCGATGCCCAGGCTGAACCCACGGATCGAGAAGCTGAGGATCGCGATCAGGACCAGGACCCCGGCGACGCCGAACCAGAGCTTGCGCCGGCCGACGATGTTGAGACCGGCCTCGCCGTTGTAGAGGCGGCTCGCCAGACCGTTTTCAGCCATCTCAGGCCTCCTTGGCGCGCGGGTTGCGGGGCTGAGTCGGCTGGTTGCGGGCCGGAAGTGCCCGGCCCAGACCGCTGACCCGCGGGGACAGGAACGCCCGGGTGCGGGCGAACATCGTCATGATCGGGTGCCGGAAGAGGAAGACCACGACCAGGTCCAGCACTGTGGCCAGACCGAGGGCGAAGGCGAAGCCCTTGACCGTGCCGACCGAGACCACGTAGAGCACCACAGCGGAGAGCAGGGTGATCGCGTTGGCCGAGATGATCGTCCGGCGGGCCCGGATCCAGGCGCGGGGCACCGCGCTACGCGGGCTGCGCCCCTCCCGGATCTCGTCTTTCAGTCGTTCGAAGTAGATGACGAACGAGTCCGCCGCCACACCGAGTGAGACGATCATGCCGGCGATGCCGGCGAGGGTGAGCGTGAAGCCGATCTGCCGGCCGAGCACCACCAGCGCGCCGAAGACCAGCAGCGCGGACAGGATGAGGCTCAGGAAGATCACCGAGCCGAGCAGCCGGTAGTAGAAGAACGAGTAGATGATGACCAGCAGCATGCCGATGCCCGCCGCGAGCAGACCGGCGCGCAGGTGGCTGGCGCCCAGCGTGGCGGTGACGTTCTGCGCCTCCTGCTGCTCGAAGGTCACCGGCAGTGCGCCGTAGCGCAGCTGACCGGCGAGGGTGCTGGCGTCCTTCTGAGTGAAGGTGCCGGTGATCTGGGAGTTGCCGGTCAGCACGCCCTGGATCTCCGGGGAGGAGACGATCTTGTTGTCCAGTACGACGGCCACTCGGCACTTGCCGTCCTGGCCCAGCGCGGTCGCGTCGCAGGCCTGGCCCTCGTTGTTGAACGACTCACGGGTCAGCGAGGTCCACTTGCCCTGGCCGTCGCCGGTGAAGTCCAGGCTGACCACCCAGGCGTTGGTCTGGTCGAGCACCGCGTCGGCGTCGGACACGTCGGTGCCCTCGACCTTGGCCTGGTCGAGCAGGTACTTCGACGCGCCGTCCTCGCAGGAGACCACCTGCTGCTTCGGGTCGGAGATCGACGCCGGGGGGCGCTGGTCGAGCTGCGCGCAGCTGATCGTCGGCACGTTGAACTGCATCTGCGCCGGCAGCACCGCCACCTCCTGCGGAGACAGCGTGCCGAACGGCTTGAGCTTCTCGGCCAGCGACGGGTCGGCAGTCAGATCGGCCGGGGCCTGCAACCCGTTGGCGGCCTGCCACGCGGCGGCACCGACCTTCTGCTCGACGACCTTGCGCTGCTGCTCGACACTGGCCGGCACCGGTTCGGCGCTGGGCGCGGCGGCGCTCGGCGAGGCCGTGGCGGACGCGGAGGGGGTCGGCGTGGCGCTGGGCGACGCCGGGGCCATTCCGCCCTGACCGCCGCTGGGCGACGAGGTCACCTTCGGCGAGGCGCTGCCCGTCGGGGTCGGGGTCGCGGCGCCGGACGGGGTCGCGCTGCCGGTCGGGGCGGCGCTGCCGGACGGGGCCGGCGTGGCGGCGGGCGGCGCCTCGGCCACCCCGCTGCCGGAGGCGGCCTTGAGCACCTTGCGGAAGCGCAGCTCGGCCGCCTCGCCCACGTCGTCGAGGTTCCGGTTCTCACCGGGCAGGGAGATGACGATGTTGCGGTTGCCCTCGGTGACCACCTCGGCCTCGGCCACGCCGAACGCGTTGACCCGGCTCTCGATGATCTCCCGGGCCTCCTCGAGGTTCTCCGCCGTCGGGGGCTTGCCGTCGACGCTGTTGGTCGCCTCCAGTGTCACCCGCGTGCCGCCGATGAGGTCCAGGCCGAGCTTGGGCTCGAGCCGGTCCTTCCAGCTGCCGCTGGCGCCAGCGAAGAACACCAAAAGATAGAGGACCACGAAGATGAACCCGAGCACGGCGAGCTGCCGCCCGGGGCGCATCTGTCCCTGAGGTGGTGCCACGGCTGTCCTGTCTCCCTGTACGGTCGCGCCGCTGTCGCAGCGGCGGCGGTGTCGGGCCGGGGGTCCTGCCCGACGGGGTCTGCCTTGAGCCGACGGAGTGCCGACACGAGGACCGGGCACCCCGGCGCGGAACGCCGACGGTCACGGGAACGTGCCGACGCCCGGCGTCGACCCAACTATCCAGTTTTCACGTCTCGCCCGCTGCCCCGTTCGGGCGCGACGACCCGGAAGCCGGCCGACCGGCCGTACGCCGGACTCGCCGCTCCCGGGGGAGGGGTCACTCCTTGACGGTGTCCGCGTCCTCGGTGACCGGCTCGCTCGGCAGCTCCGCGCGGGTGACCACCCGCGCGATGGCCGGGCGGGCATAGCGGGTCTGCACGCCCGGGGCGACCTCGATCAGGACGGTGTCGTCCTCGATGCCGGTGACAGTGCCGTAGAGCCCACCGATGGTCACGACCTCGTCGCCGGGGCCGAGGTTGGACTGCATCGCCTCCGCCTCTTTGCGGCGCTTCTGCTGGGGCCGGATCATCATGAAGTACATGACGCCAAAGAGCAGGGCGATCATCAGGATCGGCGTGATACCGCCGGCCCCGCCACCCGGTGCTGCCAATTGCACGGTTACTGACCTTCCCATTGGCCACCTGCTCGGCACCGGGGTGCCGGAGCGGAGGCGGATTCTCACGTCCTGTACAGACCGCGGCGAAGTCTAAACCCTGCACCTGGGAACGCCGAATGCGGCACAGATCACGTTCACATCACGGCTGATCGACATCCAAGGAGAACAAGTCGGGTACAGGTGGACTATCCGCACCAAATGTACCATTCGGCGGCGTGCGCCCCAGATGCCGCCAGGCGGCCTCGGTCGCCACCCGACCCCTGGGCGTACGGGCCAACAGCCCGGCCCGCACCAGGAACGGCTCGCAGACCTCCTCGACAGTGTCCGGCTGCTCCCCCACCGCCACGGCGAGGGTGGACAACCCGACCGGGCCGCCCCGGAACGACTCGACCAACGCGGTCAACACCGCCCGGTCCAGCCGGTCCAGGCCGAGCGCGTCCACGTCGTACACGATCAGGGCCGCGCGGGCGGTGTCGAGGTCGACCACCCCGTCCGCCCGGACCTCGGCGTAGTCGCGGACCCGGCGCAGCAGCCGGTTCGCGATCCGCGGCGTGCCCCGGGACCGACCGGCGATCTCGGTAGCGCCCTCCGGGGTGATCGGCACCCCCAGGATCCGCGCCGAACGGTGCAGCAGCGTCTCCAGATCCGCCGGGGCGTAGAAGTCGAGGTGCGCCACGAAGCCGAACCGGTCCCGCATCGGCCCGGTCAACAGGCCCGAGCGGGTCGTCGCGCCGACCAGGGTGAACGGCTCGACGTCCAGCGGAATCGCCGTCGCCCCCGGCCCCTTGCCCACCACCACGTCGACCCGGAAGTCCTCCATCGCGCTGTACAGCAGCTCCTCGGCCGGCCGCGCGATCCGGTGGATCTCGTCGATGAACAGCACGTCGCCCTCGGCGAGGCTGGTCAGGATCGCCGCCAGGTCACCGGAACGCTCGATCGCCGGCCCGCTGGTCACCCGGATGCCCGCGCCCAGCTCGGCGGCGACGATGTTGGCCAGACTCGTCTTACCCAACCCGGGTGGGCCGGAGAGCAGGATGTGATCCGGCGGCGACCCCCGCCGCATGGCGCCCTGCAGCAACAGGTCGAGCTGGTCGCGTACCCGGTCCTGGGCGATGAACTCGGCCAACCGCCTCGGCCGGACCGTGGCCTCCGCGTCCCGATCGGCGTCGCTGACGTACGCCGAGACGAGCCCCTCGGTCTCGCTCATCGTGCGACCCGGGCGGTCATCGGGTGCGACCCAGCAGTCGGATGGCCTGCTTGAGCAGGACCGGCACCGGCGGGGTCTCACCCTCGATCGACTCCGCCACCGCGGCCACCGCCTGATCGGCCTGCCCGGCCGTCCAGCCCAGCCCCACCAGCGCCTGCCGGACCTGGTCGGGCCAGCTGCCGCGGGTCACCCCGGCCGCCCCGTCCGCGCCGATCGGCACCGGGCCGATCCGGTCACGTAGCTCCAGCACCAGGCGTTCCGCGCCCTTCTTGCCGATCCCGGGTACGCGGGTCAGGGCGGCCGTGTCGGCGTTGGCGATCGCCTTGCGAACCGCGTCGGGGGTGTGCACCGCCAGCACCGCCTGGGCCAGTCGCGGGCCGACCCCACTGGCGGTCTGGAGTAGCTCGAACAGCGACTTGGCGTCGTCGTCGGCGAAGCCGTAGAGGGTCAGCGAGTCTTCCCGCACGATCAGGCTGGTGGCGAGCCGGGCGACCTGGCCGACCCGCAGCTCCGCGAGGGTCCCCGGGGCGCAGTGCACGGCGAGCCCGACCCCGCCGACCTCGATCACGGCCTGGTCCGGACCCGTCGCGGTCACCGTGCCGCGCACGCTGGCGATCATCGCGCTCCTCCTCGTCGTGCCCGGTCGGCTGCGGCGGCCAGCTTGGAGCGGGTCCCGCCGCGCCACACGTGGCAGATGGCCAGGGCCAGCGCGTCGGCGGCGTCCGCCGGCTTCGGCGGCTCGTCCAGCCGCAACAGCCGGGTCACCATGGCGGTCATCTGCGCCTTGTCGGCCTGACCGGACCCGGTCACGGCGGCCTTCACCTCGCTCGGGGTGTACGTCTGCACCGGCAGCCCGGCCCGCGCCCCGGCCAGCACGGCGATGCCACTGGCCTGCGCGGTGCCCATCACGGTACGAACGTTGTGCTGACTGAACACCCGCTCGACGGCGACGCTCTCCGGTTGATGCTCGGCGACCAGCTTGTTCAGCGACCGGTCCAGGTGCAACAGGCGCAGCGCCAGGTCGTCGGCCGGGTCGGTGTAGACCACGTAGTAGGCGACCAGGGTGCAGGGCCGGCCGGGCACACCCTCGACCACGCCCACCCCACACCGGGTCAACCCCGGGTCCACACCGAGCACGCGCACGCCGCCCCCTCCCCAGCCGTCAGCAGTACGTGTGTTCGACACCCTAACCGGCGCCCTTCCCACCAGCCCCACGGGACACGCCCTCGCGCCGCTGCACGCCCCGCGCCCCGACGTGTCCGACGGCATCATCCTGAGGTTGGGCGATCCTGCGGGCGCACGACGGGACGAGGCAAGGCGCGGCGGGGCGGGTGGGGCCACACAGCTTTGGTACGGAGTATGTGTCGCTGACCCATGTGCCGGGGAGCACACAGCTCGTAACTTCTTGCGCCATGACGGCAGAACCCGTGGTGGTCCCCCACGTCGTACAGGTCGACCTCTCCGGTCGGACCGCCCTGGTGACCGGGGGCGGCGGCGGCATCGGGCGGGCGTGTGCCCTGCGGCTGGGTGCGGCCGGCGCCAAGGTGCTCGTGGTGGACCGCAACCTGGAGGCGGCCAAGGCGGTGGCCGCCGAGGCCGGTGGCCGGGCCGAGGGCGTGGACCTGTCCGACGCCGCGGCGGTGGATTCGCTCGACGTGGACGTGGACATCGTGGTGAACAACGCCGGGCTCCAGCACGTGGCGCCGTTGCAGGACTTTCCCGTCGAGCGTTTCGAGTACATCCAGCGGGTGATGGTGGAGGCGCCGTTCCTGCTGATCCGCCGGGCGCTGCCGCACATGTACGCGCGGGGCTGGGGACGGGTCGTCAACATCTCCTCGGTGCACGGGTTGCGTGCCTCGCCGTACAAGGCGGCCTACGTCTCGGCCAAGCACGCCCTGGAGGGGCTGTCGAAGGTGGTCGCGTTGGAGGGCGCCGCGCACGGGGTCACCGCCAACTGCATCAACCCGGCGTACGTGCGTACCGCGCTGGTGGAGAGCCAGATCGCCGACCAGGCTGCCAGTCACGGCATCGACGAGGCCGAGGTGATCGAGAAGATCATGCTGGCCCGGGCCGCGATCAAACGGTTGATCGAGCCGGAGGAGGTGGCCGAGCTGCTGGCGTACCTCTGCTCGCCGCCGGCGGCGTTCATCACCGGGGCGTCGATCGCCCTCGACGGGGGCTGGACGGCCAACTAGTGGGGCTGAGCACAATGTCGACCATGTCTTCGCCGGTGGAGTTCCTGGAGCTGCTCGCCCGAGAGGCCGCGGCGGTCGAGTTCGAGGGACCGCTGGTGGCCGCGCGGGCCGCCGGGCTGCCGCCGGACCGGCTGGCCGAGCTGGAGCAGGCCAAGTCGGTGGCGTTGCGGGTCCGCGCGCTGCTGGAGCGTCGCCGCCGCCGGGAGAGCGAGCTGTCCGGCCTGTACGACACTGTCAGCGACCTGGCTGGGCTGCGCGATCTGGACGACGTGTTGCGGGCGATCGTGCACCGGGCCCGTCACCTGCTGGGCGCGGACGTGGCGTACATGACGCTCAACGACGACGAACGTGGCGACACCTACATGCGGGTCACCGACGGGTCGGTCTCGGCCCGTTTCCAGCGGCTGCGCCTGCCGATGGGCGCCGGTCTCGGTGGCCTGGTGGCCCAGTCCGGTGCCCCGTACGTCACCGCCAACTACGGCGAGGACGCGCGCTTCCACCACACCGGCGAGATCGACGCCGGGGTGGGCGAGGAGGGGCTGGTGGCGATCCTGGGGGTGCCGCTGCGGCTCGGTTCGACCTCGATCGGGGTGCTCTACGCGGCCAACCGTTCGGCCCGGCCGTTCGTCCGGGAGGAGGTGGCGTTGCTGGTGTCGCTGGCCGCGCACGCCGCGGTGGCGATCGACACCGCCCGGCTGCTGACCGAGACCCGTTCGGCGTTGGCCGAGCTGTCGGCGGCGAACACCACCATCCGGGCGCACAGCAGCTCGGTGGAGCGGGCCGCGGCGGCACACGACCGGATGACAGCGCTGGTGCTGCGCGGCGGCGGCGTGGAGGACGTGGCGGCTGCGGTGACCGAGGTGCTGGGCGGCGCGCTGCTGGCGCTGGACGCCGAGGGCCGCCTGCTGGCCCGGGTGGGTGAGATCGAGGAGCCGGACCGCGCGGACATCGTCGAGGCGGTGGCCGCGTCCCGGACCGAGGGGCGCAGCGTACGCCGGGGTCCGCTCTGGTACGCGGCAGTGGTGGCCGGCGCGGAGAACCTGGGCGCCCTGGTGCTGCGCCCTGACGACGAGTTGGTCGACGCCGACCAGCGCATCCTGGAGCGGGCCGCGTTGGTGACCGCGCTGCTGCTGCTGTTCCGCCGAACGGTCGCGGAGGCGGAGGGGCGGGTGCGTGGCGAGTTGCTGGACGACCTGATCGCCCGACCGCTGCGCGACACCGACGCGCTGCGCAGTCGGGCCCGTCGGCTCGGGGTGGACCTGGACGCGCCGCACGTGCTGGTGGCGGTGGGCGACGACGCGATCGCCGCTACCGGTTCGGCTCGGCAGCGGGTGCTCTCCTGGGCCACCACGTACGCCTCGGCGCGCGGCGGGCTGGCCGCGGCGCGCGACGGCCGGGTGGTGCTGATGCTGCCGGGGTTGGACGCGGGCGGCAGCGCCCGCGCGGTGGCCCGGGACCTGTCCCGGGTGACCGGTCGACCGGTGACGGCCGGGGCGAGTGGCCCGTCGAACACGCCGGCGGCGCTGGCCGGGACGTTCCAGGAGGCGGACCGGTGCCTGACGGCGCTGGGCGCGCTGGGTCGCGCCGGGCAGGGCGCGAGCACAGTGGAGTTGGGCTTCGTCGGGTTGTTGCTGGGCACTGTCGGTGACCGGGGCGAGAAGGACGTGACCGAGTTCCTCGGCGCCACCGTCGGGCCGGTGCTCGACTACGACGCCCGGCGCGGCACGGCTCTGGTGAAGACGCTGGAGGCGTACTTCGGGGTGGGTGGCAGCCTGGCCCGGGCCGCCGAGCAACTGCACGTGCACGTCAACACGGTGACCCAGCGGTTGGAGCGGGTCGGGCAGTTGCTCGGCGTCGACTGGCAGCGGCCCGAGCGGGCGCTGGAGGTGCAACTCGCGCTGCGCCTGCACCGACTGCGGGCACCGGCCGGCTGACCGACGCCGGCCGGCGGCACGAACGCCGCCGACCGGGCGCCCGGCGTCAGCGGGCCTGGATGCCCTCCAGCACGGCGTCGACGACCCGTTCGGGCAGGGACTGCTCGTCCAGGTCCGGGTTCCACTGGAGCACCCGCTGGATCAGCATCGGCCCGGTGAGCAGCGCCATCGTCACCTCGACGTCGATGTCGGCGCGCAGCACCCCCTCGTCCATGCCGCGTCGCAGCACCTCGCGCATCAGCTGCCGCCGGGGCGAGATGATGTTCTGGTAGAGCTGGAACTGGTCGGCGCTGCGGTTCACGGCGGGTGCCAGGCAGGGCATGATCTTGGCCGCTCGCGGGTCGACGTTCTTGCCGATCGCGCCGACGAGCAGCACCAGGTCGTCGCGGACGGAGTGGCCCGCCGGCTGGGCCAGGACGCCCTTGAGGCGGCGCAGCGCGTCCAGCAGCAACGCGTCCTTGCCGGCCCAGCGGCGGTAGATGGTGGCCTTGCCGACCCCGGCGCGGGTGGCGATCGCCTCGATCGAGAGCGCCTCGATGGTGCTGCCCTCGGCGAGCAGGTCGAGGGTCGCCTCGATGATCGCCTCGTCGGCGCGGATGCTCCGCGGTCGACCGGGCGACCGCGGAGCATCGGCAGTGGACGTCATGTCCGCCATTCTCCCCGAACCTATGCCGTGCCGGCCAGCTCAGGCTCGGCGACCGGCGCCGCCGGGGCGACGCTCGTGTCCTCCTTGCCCGGCATCCAGCGCAGCACCACGATGATCCCGAGTGCGGCGATGACCGCGGAGAGCCCGGCCGCCCAGTGCATGGCGGTGACGAAGGCGTCGTTGGCCGCCGAGATCAGTCCCGGCGCCGCCGGGCCGAGCTGGCCCGCCGCCGCGTACGCACCGGAGATCGACTCGTTGGCCGCGTCCTGGGCCTGGGTGGGCAGACCGGTCAGGGCGTCAGCGATGTCGCTGCGGTAGACGGCGGAGAGCACCGAGCCGAGGACGGCCACGCCGAGCGCGCCGGCCACCTGGCGGATGGTGTTGCTGACCGCGGAGCCCACTCCGGCCTTCTCCCGGGGCAGCGCCGACATGATCGACTCGGTGGCCGGCGGCATGATGTTGGCCATCCCGGCGCCCTGGATGAGGAAGACGAGCAACACGATCCAGATCGGGGTGGAGTCGCCGATGAAGACGAACGCGCCGAGTGACACCACCGTCAGCGCCAACCCGACGGTGGCGACTGCCTTACCGCCGTAGCGGCGGACCATCGCGGCGCTGCGCGGCGCGAAGACCAGCTGGGCGCCGGCGAAGGGCAGGAAGAGCAGACCGGTCTGCAACGGGCTGTAGTCGCGCACGAGTTGCAGGTAGAACGAGCCGAAGAACATCGAGCCCATCGCGGCGAAGAACACCAGGCCCACGATCACGACCGGCGCGGCGAACCGGGGCACCTTGAACAGTCGAACGTCCAGCGACGGGTGGTCGCTGCGCCGCTCGTACTGCACGAACCAGGCCAGCACCGCGACGCCGACCAGGATCGAGCCCCAGGCCACCGGGCGGCCGAAGCCGTGCTCGCCGCCGTCGATGATGCCGTAGGAGAGGGCGACCAGGCCGACAACGGAGAGCAGCACGCCGAGCACGTCGATCCGACCCGGCCGCGGGTCACGCGACTCGGGGACCAGCAGCGCCACCAGAATCACGCCGGCGACGACCACCGGCACGTTGATCAGGAAGACCGAGCCCCACCAGAAGTGCTCCAGCAGCGCGCCGCCGAGGATCGGACCGATAGCCACGGCGAGACCGACAGCGCCGGCCCAGACCCCGATGGCCCGACCACGCTCGCGCGGGTCGAAGACGTTGGAGATGATCGACAAGGTCACCGGCATGATGGCCGCGCCGCCGACCCCCATCAGGGCGCGGGCCGCGATGAGCTGTCCGGGGCTCTGGGCGTACGCGGAGAGCAGCGACGCCAGGCCGAACAGCACCAGACCGATCATCAGGAAGCGCTTGCGGCCGGCGCGGTCGCCGAGCACCCCGAAGGTGAACAACAGCCCGGCGAAGACGAGCGTGTAGGAGTTGATCGACCACTCCAGCTCGCCCTGGCTGGCGCCGAGACCGTGCACCGGGTCGGCCAGGGTGCGCAGGGCGACGTTGAGGATCGTGTTGTCGAGGACGACCACGAGGAGGCTGATCACCAGCACCCCCAGGATCGCCCACCGCCTCGGGTGTCCGGTGTTGTCGTGCAGCTCCATGCCTTGCTTTCCCCCCACGCTGATCACCCGCGACGAAATACGATACGGGTCAGACTCGTAACGCGGGTCAGCCTACGACGCGTATTAACGATACGGCACCGATCCGTATCGTATGTGGTGGGCATCACGCCCGGGCGCGGCCGCCAGGCAGGCGTCGACGGCCTCCGTCAACGTGCCGAGACGGACCGCCGGACCGCCGAGCGGCGCGATCCAGCCCGGCCCGGCGCCGTACACCCGAAGGAGCGGAAAGTCCCGGGCGAAGCGCACCAGGCGGTACGCGCGGCCGGTGAGCGGCGTCTGCGACCAGAGCACGACGATGCGCGGGCGGGCCCGGTACACAGCGCTGGTGAGCGCGGACCAGGGCAGCGCGGGGCCGAGGTTCAGACAGCCGCGGCCCTGCTCGCGCAGCGCGGCGGCGAGCGCCAGCAGACCCAGGCTGTGCGCCTCCTTCTCGGCGCCGGCCAGCAGCACCCCGCCGGTGGGCAGTGCCCGGCCCGGCTCCCGGCGGTACGCGTCCAACCCGACCCGGACGCCCTCGAAGAGGGCGTGCTCGACGACGATCTCGGCGGCGGTACGCCCCGACAGCCGGGCCAGCAGCGGACGGCAGACCTGCTCCCAGAGCGCCGGCACGCCCCACGCCTCGACCAACTCCAGCACCAGCGTCGCGACGCCGTTGGCGTCCAGGTCCTCGGCCGCCAGCGAAACCTGCTTGTGCGCGATCTCCACGGCCTCCGCCGGCATCGGATCGGTCAGCACCAGACGTACCCCCGGGTAGACGGTCTCTACCCGGGGGTTCGCTCGGACGGCGCGTGGCGGATGCGCCCTCGGGTGAGTTTCAGCGGCGGCGGGCCGCCAGTCGGTGGGCCAGCGCGGCGACGCTGCCCCAGATGCCGCGCCGGAACAGCACCACGACGAGGACGAAGATGCCGCCGGTCACCAGGCCGATCGCCTCGAACCCGGAGAACGACAGCCAGTCCTCCAACCGGACCACGAGGGCGGCGCCGAGCACCCCACCCCAGAGGGTGCCGATCCCGCCGAGCACCACCACGATGACCGCCTTGCCGGAGGTGGTCCAGTGCAGCACGTCCAGCGAGACGAACCGGTGGCCGACAGCGAACAACCCGCCACCGAGGCCGGCGATGAACCCGGAGAGCACGAACGCGGTGAGCTTGTAGCGGTGCACCGGGTAACCCAGCGCCCGCGCCCGCGCGGGATTGTCACGGATGCCGACCAGCACCCGGCCGAACGGCGAGTGCACGATCCGCCAGGCGGCGGCGAGCCCGAGCAGCACGATCGGCAGGATCGCGTAGTAAAAGAAGTAGTCGTCGGTGAGGTCGAGGCCGAACAGCTCGCGGGGCACCCCCTGCAGGCCGTTCTCGCCCTGGGTCACCGAGCGCCACTCGTTGGCGACGTAGTAGACCATCTGCGCGAAGGCCAGGGTCACCATGGCGAAGTAGATGCCGGTCCGCTTGACCGCCAGGTAGCCGATCGGCACCGCCAGCACGGCCGCGGCGAGGGCCCCGGCCAGCACCGCGAGAGGAAACGGCAGGCCGACGTGGATGGCCACCAGCCCGGTGACGTACGCGGAGGTGCCCCAGAACGCGGCGTGACCGAAGGACATCAGCCCGGTGAAGCCGAGCAGCAGATCCACCGCCACGGCGAACAGCGCCCAGCAGAGGATGTCAACGGCGACCGCCGGGTAGAGGCCGTTGGGCAGCCACGCCGCGACGGCCAGGCCGACGGCGAGCAGCGCGTACCGGACCCAGCCGGGGGCCCGGGCCACGGCGATCAGCCCGGACGGTGGCGTCGAACGCGACGCGTCGGTAGGAGTGTCCACTGTGTTGGTCATGCGGGGGCCTCCTCCCGACCGAACAGGCCGGCCGGGCGCCAGAGCAGCACGCCGGCCATCACCACGAAGACGATCGTCTGCGAGACGAGCGGAAAGTTGGAGAGGTACGCCTCACCCCACGCCTGCACGAGTCCGATACCGAAGCCGGCGGCGACCGACCCGAAGATCGAACCCAGCCCGCCGATCACCACCACGGCGAACACCACGATGATCAGGTCGGCGCCCATCAGCGGGTTGACCGCGCGCATCGGCGCGGCCAGCACACCGGCGAGACCGGCCAGCCCGATGCCGAAGCCGAAGACCGGGGTCACCCACCGTCCGACGTCGATGCCGAACGCGCGGGTCAGGTCCGGCCGCTCGGTGGCCGCACGGACCACCATGCCGATCCGGGTCCGGGTCAGCACCCACCACACCGCGACACAGAGCAGCACCGCGAAGCCGAGGATGAACACCCGGTACGTCGGAAAGTCGAACAGCCCGAAGTCGACCGAACCGCTCAACAGCGACGGCGTCTCGTACGGGCTGGACTGCACGCCGTAGCGCAGTTTCACCAGGTCCTGAAGGATCAGCGTCAGACCGAAGGTGAGCAGGAAGTTGTAGAGCGGGTCCAGTTTGGTCAGCCGGTGGATCACCGCGCGTTCCAGCGCCATGCCGAGCAGACCCAACCCCACCGGCATGATCACCAGGGCGGCCCAGAACGGCACGCCCGCCTCGCTGAGCAGCACGTACGCCCCGAACGCGCCGAGCATGTAGAACGCGCCGTGGGCGAAGTTGACGACCCGCAGCATGCCGAAGATGACAGCGAGCCCGAGGGCGAGCAGGGCGTAGAACGCCCCGCTCACCAACCCGTTGAACGTGTTCTGCGCGAATCCGCTCATAGTTTGCAGTCCGCCGAGGGCGCGCGGAACGCCTCCGCGGCGGGGATCGTCTTGAGCACCTTCACGTAGTCCCACGGCTCGGCAACCTCGGACTGCGGCTTCACCTGGGCCAGGTACGCGTCGTGCACCACCCGGTGGTCCTCGGCGCGGATCTTCCCGTTGCGCAGGAAGACGTCCTCGACCGTCTTGCCCTCCAGGCCCTTGACCACGGCGTCCGCGTCGTCGGTGCCGGCGGCCTGCACCGCCTCCAGGTACTGCGAGGCCGCGGAGTAGTTGGCGGCGTGCGCGAAGGTCGGCCGGGTGCCGGCCTTCTGCTGGAAGCGGTCGGCGAACTCCCGGTTCTTGGCGTCGAAGTTCCAGTACCAGGCATCGGTGTACGTGGTGCCGGCCAGCGCCGCCGGGGTGAGCGAGTGGATGTCGGTGAGGAACATCAGCCCCACCGCCAGGCCGACGCCCTTGTCCCGCAGCTTGAACTCGTTGTACTGCTTCACCACGTTGACCAGTTCCGCGCCGGCCTGCATGGTGCCCAGCACGTCCGGCTTCGGGTTCAGGTTCGGTGCCTTGAGCAGGAAGGTGGAGAAGTCACCGCTGGTGTTCGGAAACGGCGCCCCGTCCTTGCCGACGACAGTGCCGCCGGCCGCCGTGATCGCTGTGGAGAAGCTCTTCTCCATGTCCTGACCGAAGGCGTAGTTCGGGTAGAGGATGTACCAGTTCTTGCCGATCTGCTCAGTGGTGGTCTTTCCGGTGCCGTTGGCCAGCATGTACGTGTCGTACGCGTAGTGGAAGGTGTACTTGTTGCAGCTCTTGCCGGTCAGGTCGGTGGTCGCCGCACCGATGTTGAAGTAGAGCTTCTTCTTCTCCTTCGCCACGTCGGCGACCTTCAGCGCGGCCGACGAGGTGGGCACGTCCAGGATCAGGTCGACGCCCTTGCGGTCGTACATCTCCTGGGCCTTGGAGTTGGCCACGTCCGGCTTGTTCTGGTGGTCGGCGGTCTCCACTGTGATGTTCTTGGTCACCGCCTTGTCGCCGTACTTCGCGGTGAAGTCGGCGATGGCCATCTCCACCGCCGCCACCGAGTTCTTTCCGGACAACTCCGAGTACGCCCCGGACTGGTCGTTGAGCACGCCCAGCACGATCTTGTCGCCGGTCAGCTTCTGGTCGCCACTCGACTGGGGGCCACCGCCGCCGCATCCGGCGGCCAGCACCACCACGGCCGACGCCGCGGCCACACCCATCGTCCTGCGCATGCCCACTCCATCCATTCCGCGCGGCGTCGCGCGGGTCGTCGTTGAGAAATTCAGATCCCGAGGTACGCGAGCAGTTCGCGTTCGCGCGAAAGCACGTCGGAGTTGTCCATCGCCTCGGCGACCCGGCCCTCGGCCAGCAGGTAGTGCCGGTCGGCGACACCGGTGGCGAAGTGCAGGTTCTGTTCGACCAGCAGCACCGTCACCCCGTGCCGTTTGGCCTCGCGCAGCAGGTCGCCGACCTGTTGCACCAGCAGTGGCGACAGCCCTTCGGTGGGCTCGTCGCAGAGCAGCAGCCGGGCGCCCATCCGCAGCACCCGGGCCAGCGCGAGCATCTGCTGCTCGCCGCCGGACAGCATGGTGGCCGCCGAGTCCCGTCGGGTGTACAGGGCCGGAAACGCCTCGTACACCCGCTCCAGCGACCACGGGTCGGGGCCGACTGTGGGTGGCAGCGTGAGGTTCTCGGTGACCGTCAACGTGGCGTAGCTGCCCCGGTCGTCTGGCACCCAGCCCAGCCCCAGGCGGGCCCGCTTGTGCGCCGGCAGCCTGGTGATGTCCCGCCCGTCCAGCTCCACAGTGCCGCGCTGACCGGGGTGCAGCCCCATCACGCAGCGCAGCAGTGTGGACTTGCCGGCACCGTTGCGGCCGACCAGGGTGACCACCTCGCCGGCGCAGACCTCGAGGCTGACGTCACGCAGCACCTGCGCCTCGCCGTAGGAGGCGGACAGGTTGTCAATGCGCAGCATCGGCGGCTCCCAGGTAGGCGGTGATCACGCGCTCGTCGGCGCGGACCTGCTCGTACGGGCCCTCGACGAGGACCTTGCCGGCCTGGAGCACTGTGACGGTGTCGGCGAGACGGCCGACCACGCTCATGTTGTGCTCGACCATCACCACGGTCCGGCCCTGGCGGACCCGACCGATCAGCTCGACGGTGCGGTCGACGTCCTCCAGGCCCATGCCCGCTGTCGGCTCGTCGAGCAGCAGCACCTTCGGGTCCAGCGCCAGCGCGATGGCCAGCTCCAGGGCGCGTTTGCGGCCGTACGCCAGGGACGCCGAGGGAGCATGCGCCAGCTCGGCGAGCCCCACCATGGCCAGCAGTTCGTCGGCCCGTTCGGTGTAGCGGCCCATCAGCTTCGCCGACCGCCAGAACCGCCAGCCCAGCCCACTGGGCGACTGCAACGCCAGCGCGACGTGTTCGCGCGCGGACAGTTGGGGAAAGAGGCTGGTGATCTGGAACGAACGGGCCACGCCGAGCCGGGCCACCTGCTCCGGGGGCAGCCCGGTGACGTCCCGCCCGCCCAGCTCGATCCGGCCACCACTGGGTCGCAGGAAGCCGGTGAGCAGGTTGAACAGGGTGGTCTTGCCCGCGCCATTCGGGCCGACCAGCGCGTGCACGCTGTCCGACGCCACGTCGAGGTCGACGTCGTCGACCGCCCGGAAGCCCTGGAAGTCGCGGGTCAGCCCACGGGCCGACAGGAGCGCTTGCCCGGCCATCGCCTCATCCTCCGCACGTCGCGGCGACGGTGGGTTCGGTGACCGTGGTCACAGGCCCGTCGCGTGGACGAAACCTACGGCGGGCCGCTGGAGTCGAACCATGTCGATGGGCTCCATATTCGACCCGCGATTGACGTGCGTGAACTCCACTCCCCCGCGCCGTCGACTTGACCGGACCCCCTAGGTTGATGATCCACACAGCCCACCGGAAGGTTCCCACCCCATGCCCGTCGGCTTCACCATGGCGATCGTCTTCGCCGTCGCCCTGGCGGTCAGCGCCGTCGTCGCACTCGTCGCCCCCGCACGGCCGCTCAAGCGGATGGCCGCCCTCGCGGCGCTCGGCTTTCTCGCCCTCACGCTGGTGGTCGGCATCGCCTCCAGCGCCCACTCGGTACCCATCCGCTCGGTCGGCATCGTCACCAGCTTCGGCAAGCCCACCGGCGAGGTGACCGGCTCGGGCCTGAAGTGGGTGGCACCCTGGCAGAAGGTCGGGGAGTGGGACGCGGGCCGCCAGAAGTACGACCACATCGGCGGCGACAACTGCGTGCGTGTGCGCACCGGCACCCTCGCCGACGCCTGCGTCGAGGTGCTCGTCGAATGGCAGGTCAAGCCGGAGAACGCGCCGAAGCAGTTCATGGACTACAAGGGCGACTTCGGTAGCTTCCGGGGTCAGCGGGTGGGTGTGCAGCTCGACAGCGCGGTCAACGACGCCTTCGCCGCGTACAACCCGCTGGAGAAGATCGACGCCCAGACCGGCGACCTCAACGTCGACCTGAAGCCGTTCGCCGCGAACATCAAGACCAGCGCGGAGACCCGCCTCGCCACCGACGTGGACATCCTCTCGGTGACCATCACCCGGGTGAACCACGACGACAAGACCGAGGGCAACATCAAGGCGTTCCAGGACAAGCTGGCGCAGACCCGCAACCTGGAGCAGGACCGCAAGAACGCCGAGATCTCCAAGCAGATCACCGAGACCAACGCCACTGTCGACAAGGTGACCCGTTGTCTGGAGATCGCGGAGAAGAACGGCGCGAACCCGGGGCTCTGCATCAACCCGGGCATCGTCACCGGCAAGTGACCCACAGCCCCAAGGCGATCACCGTCGGTCACCTTCGTAGGGGCGGGTGCGGCATCAAGCGGTATACCTCAGAGGCATATTTATGCCTCCGAGGTATACCGCTCCTCGGCAGATCGACATCGCGGGCCAGCCGAGCGCACGGTGGAGCCGTGAGGAATTGACCGCCTAGGCGAAGCTGAACAGCGGCGGGAAGACGAGGACCACGATCCAGGCCCACACGGCGTACACGGGCAGGTAGCCGGTCTGCCACCGTTCGAGCGTCGCGAACGGTGTGCGCCGACGGATGAAGGACAGCAGCAGCCACGCCGACCACGCGAGGTTGACCAGCAGGATCACGTTCTCGCCGAGCGCTGCCGCCCGGTTGGGCGTACCGCCGTACTCGTCGGTGATGCGCCCGGTGATCTCCGCCAGCACCAGCACGTCGATGGCCAACGCACTGACCACCAGCGCGAGTTGGAGTTTGTCGAACGGACCGGGCGGGGCCAGCGGGTCACGGGCCGAGAGTGAGTAGAGCAGCAGCCCCAGCACCACGACCAGCAGGAGGTCGAAGAGGAGCAGCGCCTCCCGCTCGACGTCGATGCCGTGGCTGGTCCAGACGACAGCGACGAGGAAGGCGAGCAGCGCGGCGGTGAAGAGCGGGGTGAACAGCCGGGTGAGGACCGGCGCGATGTTCTCGACGACACTCTGCTTGGCCTCGACGAGCCACCCGGCCACCACGACCGCGGCCGCGGCGCCTGCGGGCAGCAGCCACTGCGAGATGAACGCCTCCGGGACGATCCCGATGGCCGCGAAGGTGTTGAACAGGAACGCGGAGAGCACGCCGCCGCCGAGGGCCATCAGCACCAGGTAGATGAACCACTCGCCGGTGAATCGAATGAAGTCCATGCGTCGACGGGAGGAGCGCCAGTCGTCGGCGACATAGGCCAGGCCGACCACCATCCACAGGGCGATGGGCAGATGGATGCTGGTGACGACAACGGACTGCGAATCGTCCGCCAGGGGGTAGGCGTTGGCCGCCACGGCGCCGAGGACGAAGAGCACCGCCAGTGCCGCGATCACCGTCCGTCCGGCCCCCCGGCGCCAGGCCAGGTACGCCGCCAGCCAGGGCAGCGCGAACAGTGTGAAGTTCCGCGCGTAGAACGAGCCGTCGTCGGCGAAACTCAGCCCGAACAGCGCCGGCACCTTGACGGACGCCACCGCACCCGCCGCACAGCCGAGCATGACCCACAGGTCCCGGCGGGAGCGCGTGCCGCCGACCGGGCTGCCGGAGTCGCCGGTCAGCACCAACTGCTTCCACAACCGTTCGGAATGTTCCCGGGCGAACTCGCGGGACAGGTCGTCGAGGCTGCCCATTCGTTTCACAGCGACCAGGAACGCCTCGTCCGGGCTCAGGCCGGCGGCCACGAGCTCGTCGACGGAGCCACGAAGGTGGTCTTCCAGTTCGTCGGCGTCCACCGGTTGCAGTTCCCGGCGGCGCAGCACGTACTGACGCCACTGCTCGAACTGCGCTTCCAACTCCTGCGGCCCCTCGTGCGCCGTCATGCCAGGCCCTCCAACGGGCGCACCGTCAGCGGCGCGCGGTCGTGCCAGATCTCCTTGAGCGCACCCACCACTGTGTCCCACTGCCGACGCTGCTCGGCCAGTTCGGCCAGACCCCGGTCGGTGACGCGGTAGTACTTGCGCTTCCGCTCGCCGGCGACCGCCTGCCAGCTCGACTCCAGGTGACCGAGGCGCTCGAGCCGGTGCAGCAACGGATAGAGCAGCCCTTCGGTCCAGTCCAGCTCACCCCCGGACAGTTCGTTGATCCGCCTGAGGATGGCGTACCCGTAGCTCTCACCCTCAGCCAGGATGCCGAGCACCATCGGCGTCGCCGAGGCGGCGACCAGATCCTTGGCGACCTTCATGAAACCTCACGCTCCAAACCTAGAGGTACGATGCATAGTACTGCTAGGTATCACTCCCGGGGCAAGGGGTCGACCGAATCGCCGTTCCGGGCAGCTGTGGTGCCGCGAACGGCTTGGTCCGGGTTAGCCTTGGCGCATATGGCTACCTTTCGCAGCGCCTCAGTGCTCCTTTCCTCAGACGGCACCAGGACCCCCGGCACCGCCGCGCTCTTCGCCGAGCCGGCCCGTAGGGGCGGGATTCCGCCCTGGGCAGGCGACTTCCGGCCCGCCAACAGCGCCGGCAACGGCCCCAAGAACGCGGTCGGCAAGACCTTCACCTTGGAGCTGCCCGACGGCAGCACCGGCAAGGTCGTCGTCCAGGGCCTCAAGAGCGGCAAGGGCGGCGTCGTGCTGGCGCTGATGGGCGAGGACGCCCCACCCTTCTGACCAGTCCCCCGGCCTCGTTGCCCGGGTGCCCAGGGTTGGCCCTCCCGGGGTCGACCCAGGGCACCTGGCCAACCACGTCAGTCGCCCGACGGCTGTGACGAGCGTCAGTCCAGGGTGACCACCCAGCGAGCGCCCTCTCCCCGCGCCAACCGGTCGAACGCCGCAGGCGCCTCGTCCAACGGAACCGTCCCGCTGACCAGCACACCCAGATCCAGTGCGCTGTCGGCCAGTTCGGCGGCCAGCACCGGCACCTCCCGGTCCGGGTCGGACGAGCCGTACACCGAGGAGCGCAGCGTGCGCGCGGAGTGGAAGATGTCCAGCGCGCCCAGGCTGACCATGTCGTCCTTCGCGCCCATGCCCACCACCGTCACCGCTCCCCCACGCCGGGTCAGCCGCCAGGCGGCGCGGATGGTGGCGGCCCGACCGACGCACTCGAAGGCGTGGTCGACGCCCCGGCTCTCGGTGCGCGCCCGTACCTCCTTGGAGAGCCGGTCGTCGGAGAGCAGGAAGTCGGTCGCCCCGGCGGCGAGCGCCAGGTCCCGTTTCGCCTCGGCGACGTCGATGGCCAGGATCGGCGTGGCACCGGCCCGGCGGGCCGCGCTGAGCACGGCGAGCCCGACCCCACCGAGCCCGACGACAGCGACCGACTCGCCGGGCGCCACCCGGGCGGTGTTCCGGACCGCGCCGACGCCGGTGAGCACCGCGCAGCCGAGCAGTGCGGCCTGCTCGGGCGGCAGCCCGGCGGGGATCGGGATGACGGCCCGTTCGGGTACCACCACAGCCTCGGCGAGCGCGCCGAGGCCGAGGGTCAGGTGCAGCGGAACCTCGTCGTCGGTCTCGCCGCGCGCCACGGTCGGGGCGGTGGTGTCGGCGCAGAGCCACGGCTCGCCGCGCCGACACCACCAGCAGGCCCGGCAGGCCGGCGCCCAGTTGAGCACCACCGGGGTGCCGACCGTCAGTTGGCCGCCCGGCCCGACCTCGGCCACCACGCCGGTCGCCTCGTGCCCGAGCACCAGCGGGAACCTCGCGGCGAGGGTGCCGTTGACCATGGACAGGTCGGAGTGGCAGACACCGGCCGCCCTGATCGTCACCCGCACCTCGCCGGGGCCGGGCGCGGGCAGGCGTACCCGCTCGACCCGCAGCTCGGCGCCGGACCCGCGCGCGACCAGCGCGCGAACAACGACCGGCGCGGACGCCGGCTCGGTGCCGCCACCCGGCGCGGCCGGCGACGGTTCGATGCGGCCCGCGGGCGCGGCCGGGGACAGCTCGGGGTCGGTCATCGCTGGATCGCCTTCAGCTCGCAGAACTCGGCCAGCCCGTGCACGCCCAACTCCCGGCCCAGGCCGGACTGCTTGTAGCCGCCGAACGGGGCGAGCGGGTTGAACGGGGCACCGTTGATGTCGACGGCGCCGGTGCGCAGCCGCCGGGCCACCGCGAGCGCCGCGTCGGTGTCGGCGGACCAGACCGCGCCGGCCAGCCCGTACTTCGAGTTGTTGGCGATGTCGACCGCCTCATCGGTGTCGGCGAACGGGATCACGGCGAGCACCGGGCCGAAGACCTCCTCCTGGGCGAGCGCGCTGTCGGGGCGCACGTCGGCGAAGACGGTCGGGGCGACGAAGTGCCCCCGGGTCGGCACCGGGGCGTCGGGACCGCCGGCGACAAGCCGGGCACCGTCGGCGAGGGCTCGGTCGATGTGGCCACGAACCCGCTCGGCCTGGGCACCGGAGACCAGCGGGCCGAGCCGGGTCGCCGGGTCGAACGGGTCGCCGAGGCGGTAGCCGGCCACTGCCGTGGCGATCAGGTGCAGCGCCTCGTCGTACCGGTCGCTGTGCACCAGCATCCGGGTCCAGGCGGTACAGGTCTGCCCGGAGTTGAGCAGGGCGTTGCCGACGCCCACCTTGACCGCGGTGCCCAGGTCGGCGTCGGGGAGGATCACGTTGGCGGACTTGCCGCCCAGCTCCAACGCGACCCGGGCGATCCGGTCGGCGGCGAGCCGCATGATCCGCGCGCCGGTGGCGGTGGAGCCGGTGAACGAGACCAGGTCGACGTCGGGGTGCCCGGCGAGCGCCTCACCGACCACCGGCCCGGTGCCGGGAACCAGGTTGAGCACGCCCGGCGGCAGGCCGGCTTCGGTGACCGCGTCGAAGAGCAGGTACGCGGTCAACGGGGTCAGCTCGCTGGGCTTGAGCACCACCGTGCAGCCGGCGGCGAGGGCGGGCGCCAGCTTCGCCATCACCTGGTGCAGCGGGTAGTTCCACGGGGTGATCGCGCCGACCACGCCGACCGGCTCGCGGACGACGAGGGAGTTGCCGATGCTCTCCTCGACCGGCGCGCGGGCGGCGAGCGCGACGTGGTCGCGCAGCACCGTCAGTGGGAGCCCGACCTGCACCCGGGTGGCGAGCTTGAGCGGCGAGCCCAGCTCGACGGCGATGGTGCGGGCGAGGTCGTCGGCGCGGGCGGTGAGCGCCGCGTGCAGCCGGTCGAGGTGGGCGGAGCGCTCGGCGGGGGTCGCGGCCGACCAGCCGGGGAACGCGGCGCGGGCCGCGGCCACGGCACGATCCACGTCGGCCGGGGTGCCGGCCGGCACCTGCCCGATCAGCTCCCCGGTGCTCGGATTCTCCACGTCGATGAGACCGGCGTCGGCGGGGGGCGTCCACTCCCCGCCGAGGTGCAGGTGGCGCCGGAGGCGCAGGGAGTCGGGCAACAGCGACGGCGGGGCGGCGAGGTCCATGTCGTCCCTTCGAGGGGTGGGCGGTGGGGTCGCGACGGGCGATGAAACTAGCGCTGGGAGTTTGGACGCTACCCGTTGGGCCGGGCGGACTCCACCGTCTCGACGGTGCGGGTGTACTCGGCGGCCAGACCGTGCAGCAGGGCGTCCAGGCCGAGGGCGAAGGCACCCTCGTCCACGCTCTGCTGGTGTTCGGCGAGCCGGTGGGCCTGACGCAGGTGCGGGTAGTGCGCCGCGTACAGCTCCGGGTCCTCGACGAAACCACGGGCGAACGAGCCGAGCGCCGACCCGGCCACGAAGTAACGCAGCGCCGCGCCGATGTGGGTGGCGCGGGCCGGCGGCCAGCCGGCGCGGACCAGCCCGCCGTAGACCGCGTCGGCCATGGCGAGGGCTGCCGGTCGACGACCCGGCCCCTGCGCCAGGTACGGCACGATGTTCGGGTGCGCGGTGAGGGCCCGCCGGTACGACCAGGCCCAGTCCCGCAGCGCGGCGAGCCAGTCCCGGCTGGCGAAGCCGCTGGTGTCGACGGCACCGGTGACAGTGTCGGCGACCGCGTCGAGGATCTCGTCCTTGGTGGCGAAGTGGTTGTAGAGCGAGGGGCCCTGTACGCCGAGCGCGGCGGCGAGCCGGCGGGTGGAGAGCGCGCCGAGCCCGTCGGCGTCGATCAGCGCGAGCGCCGTCTCGACGATCCGGTCGCGGGTGAGCAGAGGCCGTCGAGGTCGGGGCACGTCAGAACTCCTCGGTCTGCGGTGTCCCTCCCCGTGGGAACCACCTGTTCACGCACCCTATCGGGGACCGCCTGCGGGCAGGCGTCACCACGTCGGCCGGAGAAGGGGTCTGGACGAATGAAAACTTACACCGCTAGTTTATGAGGGACCGCCACGGCCCGTGGCGGCGCACCACCACGCCGACCGAGGGGGAACCGTGGACTTCGCACTGTCCGACGAGGAACGCGCCGTCCGAGACACGGTGCGCGCGTTCATCACCCGCGAGGTGATGCCCCTGGAAGCGGAGGTGCTCCGCCGGGAACGGGCGCACCAGCCGAGCCTCGACCACTCCGAGGTGCGCGAACTGCAACTCAAGGCGCGCAAGTTCGGCTTCTGGGGCCTGGCCACCCCGGAGGAGTACGGCGGGATGAACCTGCCAGCCGTACTCCAGTCGTTGATCTGGACCGAGCTGGGCCGCACGTTCGTGCCGTTCCGCTTCGGTGGCGAGGCCGACAACATCCTGTTCCACGCCACCGAGGAGCAGAAGCGGGAGTTCCTCATCCCGACCATCGAGGGCGAGCGACGCTCCTGCTTCGCGATCACCGAGCCGGGCGCCGGATCCGACGCGGCGAACATCCGGCTGTCCGCCCGCCGCGACGGCGACGACTGGATCCTCGACGGCGAGAAGACCTTCATCACCGGCGGCCACGACGCCGACTTCGCCATCGTGGTCGCCGTGACCGACCGGGAGAAGGGCGCCCGCAACGGCGGCGCCACCGCGTTCCTGGTGGACCGGTCGATGGGCTGGCGTTCGGAGTTCATCCAGACGATGGGCGAGGGCGGGCCCGCGTCGCTCATCTTCGACGGCGTACGCGTGCCGCACCGCAACATCCTCGGTGAGATCGGGCAGGGCTTCACGCTCGGCATGGAGTGGATCGGCAAGGGGCGCTACACCATCCCGTCGCACGCCATCGGCATCGCCGAGCGGGTGTTGCAGATGGCCATCGAGTACGCCAACACCCGGGAGACCTTCGGCACGAAGATCGGCGCCAACCAGGCCATCCAGTGGATGATCGCCGACTCCGAGACGGAGCTGGAGGCGGCCCGCTGGCTGGTGCTGCGCTCGGCGTGGACCGTCGACGCGGGCCTGGACCCCAGGCACGCCTCGTCGATGGGCAAGCTCTACGGCGCCGGCATGGTCAACCGGGTGGTCGACCGGGTGCTCCAGATCCACGGCGGCATGGGCTACACCCGAGAGTTGCCGATCGAACGCTGGTACCGGCAGGTCCGGCTCTACCGGATCTTCGAGGGCACCGACGAGATGCAGCGGCTGATCATCTCGCGGGACCTGCTGCGCGGCTACACGAAGATCGGTGGCCACCTGGCCTGAGCCGCATCTCTGATGCCGCTGAGGACGGCCGGCCGCGCGCCCGGCCGTCCTCGGCGCCGGGTTCAGCCGGTCAACGCCGTGAGCGCGGCGTCCACGTCAGCCTCGGTGGAATAGATGTGGAACGAGGCCCGGACCCGTCCGGCGCGCACCGCCGCCCGGATGCCGGCCGCCGCGAGGCGCTGCTCCGCGTCCGGCACGTCCACGCTGACGATCGCGCTCTCCCCCGGCGCCCGGCCCAGCCCGGTCAGGAACCGGTTGGCCAGCGCCACGTTGTGCGCCCCGATCGCCGACACGCCGATCTCGGCGACCACCTCCAGGGCGGGCGCCGCACCGACCCAGCTGAACCAGGCCGGTGAGATGTCGAACCGGCGGGCGTCGTCGGCCAGCCGCAGCGGCGGGCCGTAGTAGGAGGCGTGCGGGTCGCGGCCCGCGTACCAGCCGGCCGCATCGGGGCGCAGCAGCTCACGCAACCCGGGGGCCAGATAGGCGTACGCGGTCCCGCGCGGATTCATCAGCCACTTGTAGCCGCCCACCGCCACCGCGTCGGCCCGACTGCCGTCGAACGGCAGCCAGCCGCACGCCTGGGTCGCGTCTACCACCACCAGCGCGTCGTGCGCGCGGGCCGCGGCCACGATCTCGTCGTACGCCGCGACCGCCCCGTCGGCCGACTGCACCAGGCTGAACGCCACCAGGTCGGTATCGGCGTCGATGGCGTCGACCAGAGATTCCAGCGGCACCGTGCGAACCGTGACGCCACGTTCCTCCTGAACCAGCCAGGGGAAGAGATTCGAGGTGAACTCGACCTCGGGGACCACCACCGTGGCACCGGCCGGCAGCGCCGCCGCGACCGGCGCGAGGAGCTGCGACACCGCCACGCCGACCGCCACGTCACCGACCGGCACCCCGATGAGGTCGGCGAGGGTGGCACGAGCCCGGTGCGTCGACTCGCCCCAGCCTTCCCATGACGTACGACCAACCCGCCAGACCGCGAGAGCCTCCTGCAACGCCGCCCACGCCGGCTCCGGCGGCAACCCGTAGCTGGCGGTGTTCAACCAGCCAGGCTCCGGCTGCCACAGCTTCTGCGCCTGCTCGATCTCCATGCCGTCGACGCTAGGCGGCGTGGCGTCGAACGGGCACTGCCAATCGGCGATCGGCGGCCTGTCAGGGAGCATGCTCGGTTGCCGGACCGACCGCGCCGAGAATCGACCCAGCCGGCAATACTGATTGTGCATGAGGGACTACGCTGCTTCGGCATGGATGACGGCGCGATTGCCAAGGCCAAGCACCGGATAGCTGCCGCTACCGGCGGGCATGTCAACCTCAGCGGTCTCGGCCTGACCGCTGGCGACCTTGCCGAGCTCTTGCGCGACATCCCGGCTTTCGCTGATGTGACCAGCCTCAATCTAGCCCAGAACAACCTGGACACCCTGCCGGACGCCGTCGCTGCCTGGACCTCCCTCACCACGCTGCGCCTGGACGTCAACCGGCTCACCGCGCTACCCGACGCGGTCGCCGCCTGGACCGCCCTCACCGAACTGGACCTGGGTGAGAACCGGCTCACCGCGCTACCCGATGCAGTCGGCACCTGGAGGGGCCTGACCCTGCTAAGTGCCTACCGAAACCAGCTCAGCGCGCTACCGGACGCAGTCGCCGCCTGGACTGCCCTGACACAACTCAACTTGGGTGGCAACCAGCTCAGCGCGCTACCGGACGCTGTCGCCGCCTGGACTGCCCTGACACAGCTCGATATGGACTACAACGAGCTCACGGCGCTGCCAAGCGCGAGCGCCGCCTGGGCCCATCTCGATGTTCTGTACCTGGACGGCAACCAGCTCACCACCCTGCCCGACGCTATCGCCGCCTGGACCGCCCTCACCGCGCTGTACCTGGACGGCAACCAGCTCACCACCCTGCCCGACGCTATCGCCGCCTGGACCGCCCTCACCGAGCTGTACCTGGACCGCAACCAGCTCAAAACGCTGCCCGACGCCATCGCCGCCTGGACCGCCCTCGCCGAGCTGCACCTAGACAACAACCAGCTCACCACCCTGCCCGACGCCATTGGTCGGCTCACAGAGCTTCAGGTGCTCGTCGTACAGGGCAATCCACTTCCGCCTGAGGTGCTGGCCGCCGAGGTGGAGGGTACGAAGGCGCTGCTGACGTTCCTCAGGGATGTCGCCACCGACGGGATCTCGATCTCGGAGGCGAAGCTGCTTTTCGTGGGCGCTGGCGAGGCTGGAAAGAGTTCCCTGCTGGGGGCGTTGCGCGGCGAGCCCTGGCAAGATCGTCACCAGACACAGGGCATGGAGATCAAGCCACTGGTGGTGAGCCACGCCGGCCATGAGATCACCCTCAACGGGTGGGATTTTGGCGGCCAACAGGCATACCAGCCGGCGCACCAGTTGTTCTTCAGTGCGCCGGCCGTCTACGTCGTTGTCTGGAAACCCCGTCCGGGTGTCGCGGCCGGCATGGTGGAATCGTGGATCGCCATGATCGCCCACCGGGCCCCGGACGCCCGGGTCCTCGTGGTCGCGTCCCACGGCGGGCCGTCCTCTCGCGCCGATGCCATCGACGAGGCTCACCTGAAACAGCGCTTCGGCAATCTGATCGTTGGTTTTCACGAGGTCGACAGCGCCGTCCCGGACGATCGGCTGGAGGCGCTGCGGGAGGCGATCGCGATGACCGCCGGCACGCTCCCGCACGTACACCGTAACTACCCGGCCAACTGGCAGCGGACGATCGAGGCAGTCACGGCCGGCGGTCAGCAGGCGGTCGACTACCGCAGCTACGAAGCGGTAGCCGCAGCGCAGGGCCTGAACGACTTCCAGGCACGAACGCTGGCCAGTAATGCCCACCACCTGGGAAAGTGGATCTACTACGCGGACGATGACGCGTTGGCCGCGTTCGTGATTCTTCAACCGGACTGGCTCAACGTCGCGATCGCCGCCGTCCTCGACAGTCGAGACGCCGTCGACGCCCTCGGTCTCGTCTCACACCGCATGCTCGGCAGTCTGTGGAGTGCCGCCCAGGCTCCCGACAGCACGCTCTACACGAGGGAACAGCAGCGACTGTTCCTGGCACTCATGGGGCGCTTCGAGCTGACCTACCAGGTCTCCCTCGACGCCGCACCCGAGCCGGTGAGTCTCATCGCGCAACTCGTCCCTGCCGCACAGCCGGACCTGCGGATGGCATGGGTCGAGTTCCGCCCCGGCGACCGCGAGTACCTGGAGGTGTGCCGGATCTCGGAAGGTCCCGCAGGTAGCGTGGTCATTCCCGACTCCCTGATGTACCGGCTCATCGTTCGACTCCACCACCAGCGCTACACGGAGCCCGATTCCCTGCAGGGTGTGCACTGGCAGCAGGGCATGGTCCTGCAGAGCCGGTACGGTGCCCGCGCGCTCCTCACGGTACGTACCGGGGTCGGTGTCCAGGTCCAGGTGCGCGGCCCGGACGCCGTCACCTACCTACGCCAGGTCACCGACGAGATCCGCTACTGCATCGAGCGGTTCTGGCCCGGCCTGAGCACCGTCGCCCTCGTCGCCTGCCGGGACGGGTGCGGCCTGCCCACGCCGGGTGCGGGCTTGTTCGACGTCGACAAGCTCATCAAACTGCGCGACCGGCACGGGCAGAGCATCGCGCAGTGCCCGATATCCGGCTGCGACGCCTTCCCCGCCATCAACTCGCTGCTGGGCGGTTCGGGCGCGACCCAGGACGCGCTCGCCGTTCTGCAGGACGGCGTGGCGCTGATGGACAACCATGTCCGCGGGCTGAGTCAGCGGGTGACCGAGCTCAACGACACCGTCAAGGCCAATCTTGCGGGCGTGAACGCACAGCTGACCGCGTTGATGTGGCAGCTCAACGACGAGGCCGCGGACGGACCGCGCCTCTTCACCCTCACCCCCGTCGAGGCGTCCGTTCGCAACCCGCAGTGGACCACCAAGCGGATGCGGCTGACGTTGTACTGCGAGCACTCGCTTCAGCCTGTGCACGTCCTCGAGCCTGCGCGGCACGATGCCGGGGTCTACGACACGGACGTTTCCCGCGAGTGGTGGACCAGAGCTGTCCCACTCCTGAAGGCCACCACAATGCTCCTCAAGCCTCTCCTGGGCGTGGGGCTGGCCGAGCTCAAACTCGATTTCAGCGACGAGCAGTGGAAAGCCATCGAAGAGCAGGTCTCCCTGGCGAACGAGACGCTGAACGCCGCGGCGGAGGCCGCGAACCACCTCACCGCGGACGACCACAGCGCCGGGCTCGCGGAACAGGCCCCCACCGCACCAACGGCTCCCGTCCACGCCGAGGGCGCCACCCTCCGGATGCTGCACGTCGCGCTCCGCGCCCAGGACGTCACCATCGCCGACCTCCGCAAGGTGGTACGCCCCGACGGCCGCATCCTCTGGGTCCACCGTCAGTTCGAGCACCTCTACCACAGCGGCCTACCCGTCATCCCCTGACCCGGACTGGCTCACGGTCGCCCTGCGGAACCGGGCGGCGGGTGGATCCGGGCGAGACTGTCGGCGAGGCCGGCGAGCCACCGGTCGACCTCCACCAGGTGCCGGACCGACTGATGGTCGGCCTCGCCGAGGAGCGGACGGATCCGGTCCAGGTGGTCGACGCAGGTGGTCGAGACTGGCGCCCGCTCCGATGTCCGGCCGTGGGCGACCTCGTCGGCGAGGAGGCCGTACGCCGATCGCAGGCGCCCGGCGGAGTCCCGCAGCAGCGCCGCCGCACCGGGCCAACCGGCGAGGCAGCCGGGTGGGTTGCGGCGCAGCAGCGACTCCGCGCCGGGCACGACGTGGTGCCCGGCGCTCAGCACGGCGTCCCAGTTCACCTGTTGACGGTGCGGATCGTGCCGCTCCGAGTGGTACTGGCAGTACGACGAGTCGATCAGGACCATCCGGCGACGGACCCGGCCGAGAGCAGCCTCGGGTGGCGGGGCGTCGCCGAGCACCGCCTGGACCGTCTGTTCGACAGCGTCCGCGCTGGCCGCCAGGTAGCGGGTGGCGTTGTGCCGCAGGTCGTGGCCCGCGCCGCGCGGCCAGATCGCCACCCCGGCGAGCACGCCGATCACCGTGCCGAGCAGCACGTCGACGAGGCGGGCCTCGGCGATCCGCCACCCTTCCGGGCTGAGCTGGGCGAAGACGACGGTCAGCAGCACTGTGAACAGCGCCTGCTGCCACACCGGGCCGAGCAGGCGGCCGACGCCGAAGGCCAGCAGAAGGGTGACCGGCAGGACGACGGCGTACACGATCGGCTCGTCGACGACGAGCATCACCCCGCCGCTGACGACCGCACCGATGATCGTGCCCAGCACGGCCGGCCGCAGGGCGGTGCGGGTGTCGGCGGCCGACGTGCGCAGGACCGTGAGGGTGGCCAGCAGCACCCAGAAGCCGTGGGTCAGCTGCAACACCCCGGCGGCCACCCGGGCGATGGCGAGCGCCACGGCCAGCCGCAGCGAGCTGTGCAGGTGGACCGAGCGCGGCGCCAGGTGGGAGCGGAACTGCCACCAGTACAGCGTCCACGGGCTGCGCCGGGCGTACTCGAACAGCGCCGAGGAGGCGTCGTCGCCGCCGAGCCGCGCCCCGGTGGCCACCCGGGAACCGACGACGAAGACCCGTACCTGGTCCGCGAGGGCCACGGCGGTCGCGTCCCGGCACAACCGGGGTACGTCCGGCGAGTCGCGGACCTGGCCGTCTCCCACCGGGTACGCCGCCTCGGCTCGTCCGACCGCCACGTCCAGGTCGGCCGGGGCCACCGCCGGGGCACCCGGCGACAGGCTCCGACCGGCCGCGCGGGTGGTGTCCGCACACGAGCGCAGCAGACGCGCCGCCGCCAGGTCCGGGATCGGCTGCGGCGGGGCGTCCGCCGCCAACCGGTCCGCCTCGGCGAGCACCTCCCGTAACGCGGCCGCGCAGATCCGCAACGCCCGATCCTGAGCGCCCGCCGCGGTGGGCGCCCACGCCGGAGGGCTGCGGTTCAGCTCGATCGCCGCCACCACGTCGTACGCCCGCTCGCGCCGCGCGCCCCGATCAGCAGCGGCGGCGTGCGGGTAGGTCAACCGCTCGGCGGTGACGTCGAGGAAGGCGGCGACGCCGTCCGCCGCCGCGGCCAGGCGCTGCCGGTAGGAGACCGGCACCGGGTCGGGCCAGAGAAACACCTCGGCCGCGGCGAGCAGCACGACGGCGAGCGTGACCCCGCCGAGTCGCTCCGGGAGGGTGCCCGGCTGGTACGGCGGGATCGACGCCAGGATGTAGAAGAGCTGGAAGGCGCTGGCCAACCCCACCAGGCGCGGGTTGCCGACCCCGGCGAACGCCACCAGGAACCCGACGACCAGCATGCCACCGGCTGCCGCCCAGGTGCTCCACGCCAACAGCGAGCCCGCCGCGATCAGCGCCCACACCACCGGCAGCGACAGCACGAGGATCCGCGCCCGTTGCGGCGCCGGACCAGGTAGCTGAGCGAACGACCCGGCGGCGATCGTGCCGAACAACCCGTACGTGGCGAGCGTCGAGTTGTCCGCGCCGTACCGGCAGCCGTAGAAGACGACGGACGCGACGAGCGTCAGCCGGGCCGCACGTCGCAGGATGGCGTCACCCGGGTCACGGCGGCGAAGCCGGCCAAGGAGGCTGGTTCCGAGCACTACCGCTCCCCCGGTTCGTCGCGGCACCCCTCCCCGGCCCACCATTCTCCACCGCGCCCGGCGGTGGGCGGCGGGTTTGGCGACGAATCACCGCCGGGAGCCGCCGAGCAGGCCGAGCCGCAGGGCCCGGAAGAGGGTGCCGGGGCGGCTCAGGGCGGCCGGGTGGTCGAGCATTGTGGTGACCCGGCCCAGCCGGGCGTTGAGCACCGGGTCGGTCAGCGACGCCCGGAAGAGCAGGTCCCCGAACCACTTGGTGACCTTGTAGCCGGGCGGGTACGGCCCGTCGACGTGCGGCAGCTCGATGTCGGCGGTGGTGGAGATCTGCCAGGCGGCGTCGACCACCACGCGGACCTGGTCGAAGTACGCGTGCGCGGGACCGTCGTGCGGCTTCGGACCGGAGCGCAGGTACTTCGACAGGCAAGAGGCGTGCAGTGTCGCGGAGGTCATGCCCTGGCCGTACACCGGGTTGAAGGACGCGACCGCGTCACCGGCGGCGACCAACCCGGCGGGCAGGCGGTCGAGCTTGTGGAAGTCGCGGCGTCGGCTGTCCGCCTGGTGGTAGGTGACCACCCCGCCGAGCATCTCCCCGTGTTCGGCGATGTCACCGAACATCTGCGGGTAGTGCTCCCGGCAACGGGCGGTGAAGTCGGCGACGTCGCGGCTGGGGCGGTCCCCGTCGTAGCCGGCCACCAGCATGATCCAGCGGTCCCCCTCGACCGAGTTGATCCCACCGATCCGGGCGGTACGCCCCTTGCCCGCCATGGTGTGGAAGACCGCCACCCAGGCATCGCTGACCAACTCGTCGCGTTTGAAGAGCGCCGTGGCGTAGTTCAGCTTGATCGGCATGCGGTGCAGCGGCGGGCGCGGCCACCCGTGCTCGGCCAGCCAGTCGCTCAACCGGCTGGACCGCCCCATCGCGTCGACCACCAGGTCCGCCGCTTCGACGACGGGCTCGGTGCCACCCTCGGGCACGTACCGGGCGCCGTTGACCCGCCGCTCGTCGAAGAGCAGACCCTCCGCCCGGCCGTACACCATCCGGATGTTGTCGATGGCGAGGGTGCGTCGGCGGACCAGCGCCTCCAGGAACGGACGCGTGGTGATCAGCGCCGGTCCGGTGCCGGTCGCCGCGGGCGGCAGACCCAACATGCCGTTCACGAAGACCTTCGCCGTGCCCGGGTCGCGCGGTGGCGGCGGGGCGCCGAGCGCGAGCGCCTCGTCGGCGATGCCGGGAAACCAGCGCTCCAACTGGACCTGACCGGCGGGCAGCAGCGCGTGCACCTGACTGCCCTGGGGCACACCCGGCCGTGGACCGGCGTCGACATCGGACGGATCCCGCTCGATGATCAGCACTTCCTCGGCGTGGTCGCTCAACACCCGGGCCGCCAGCAACCCGGCCATGCTGCCACCGAGCACCACCGCACGCCGCATGACCACTCTGGTCTCGGCGGGTGGTTCGGCCGTCGCTATCTCGGCGAAGAGCCGGGACGGAGAGGGGGGCATGCGATCACTCCTCGAACGGTCGGGAACCTCGGCATCCACGACCGTAACCACCCCAGCCCCTGCCGTCAGGGCTCAATTGGCCCGCCACTTCTGGTTGGCGTTGCCGCTGCACTGCCAGATCTGCAGCCGGGCGCCGTTGTCCGGGTTCGAGTCGAGCACGTCGACGCACCTGTCCGCCCTGGTGTTCACCAGGTCGTACGCCTTGTTGAGGGTGAACCTCTGCGATGCCGCGCCGGAACACTCGGCGAGTTGCACTGCTGCGCCGTCCTCGGTGGAGTGCCCTGCGACATCCAGGCACTTGCCCATCGAACGGACCGTGCCGTCCGCCGGGAAGGTCCACAGCTGCTTCGCGGTCCGCCGACAGTCCCAGATCTGCAGCCGCGCACCGGCGACGGCGTTGCCGTCCGGGATGTCGATGCAGCGGTCACTGGCGAAACTGGAGATCTGCTTGCCGGCTGGCGTGCTGCCCTGCGTGGGGGACGGCGGCGGAGCAGCCGATTGCTGCGTCGGATCCCCCGGGCCGGTCGTCGTGCCGCTACCAGTCCCGGGCGACGGCGGCCCCACGCTCGCCGACGGTGGCGGACCGGCGGGTCGGGACGGCGAAACACCAGCGACCGGCAGGCCTTGGAAACCATCCGCGATCAGCGCGAAGACCGCCGCGCTCGCGGACCATTCGGCGGCGGAGGTGGTCCAGTCGATCGAGTACGCGTGCCCGTTGTGACCGACGAAGGCACGGCTCAGCGTGTGCATCGGAGTGCCGTCCTCGTCGGTGTACGCCCACTCCCACTCGGCGGCCCGCAGCTGGTAGCGCAGCGCGTCGAGCCGTATCTGCCGGTAGTCGGCGTAGCGCCCGCGTTGCGCCTCCTCCCGCTCCCGCAACTCGGCGACCAGGTCCGCCGGGACGGCCCGCAGCTCGTCGACGACGAGCACGCGGCTGCCGTCCGGCTCGCGGAACACGGCGCGCGCACCGTCGCGTCGCGCCTGCCAGCCGTCCGGCACCGGTACGAGGAAGCGGGGATCGTCACGGTAGTAGCGCCAACCCGCGGGCGCCGGTGGCAGCACCCTGGACACCGGCGTCTCGGCGATCGGCGACGGGTTCACTGCCGGCGCCGCCACTCCGCCGTCACCCGCGCCACCGAACAGCCCACCATTCAGCAGGGACGCGGTGACCAGCAGGACGACCAGCAGGGCGGCGGCACCGATCGACCCGATCAGCCGGGCCCGACGCCTGCGGCCCGCCCCGGACCCCGACGCGGGGACAGCCGGCGCGGCAGGAACAGCCGGTGCGGCGGGCGGGTCGGGCTCGACGGTGACGAACTCGGGCACGATCGTCGGACGGGGCCCATCGCCGACGGCGGTGGCGGTCGTGGCGGTGATCCGGGTCAGCGGCCCGCCGCCGGCGGTGCTCACCTCGGCGGCCGGCACGTCCGGGGTGGCGGCCTGCCGCAGGAGACGATCCGCCTCATCGGCGCTGATCCGCTGATCCGGCTCGCGGCGCAGCAGTCCCGCCAGGAGCGGGGTCAGCCGACCTGCTCGTTGTGCCGACGGTGGTGGCTCGGTGGCGAGGGCTGCCAACGTGGCGATCGGAGACGAGCGGTGGTACGGGGTGTGTCCCTCGACCGCCGCGAAGAGGGTGGCGCCGAGCGACCACAGGTCGGCCGCCGGTCCCACGTCGCCGTCGGTGGCCCGCTCGGGCGCGAGGAACGCCGGCGAGCCGAGCACCATCCCGGTCTGGGTCATCCGTGGGTCGCCGGGGAGGGTGGCCAGACCAAAGTCGGTCAGCACCACCCTGCCGTCGTCGCCGAGCAGCACGTTGGCCGGCTTGACGTCCCGGTGCAGCACGCCGGCCCGGTGTGCGGCGCGCAGCGCACCCAGAATGCCGAGCCCGATCCGCGCGGCGCGCTCCGCCGGCATCGACCCCTCGGCTTCGAGCACCTGTTGCAGGGACCGGGACGGCACGAGTTCCATCACGATCCAGGGATCATCGCCCGCGTGCAGCACGTCGAAGACGCGTACCACGTTGGGGTGGCCCAGTCGGGCGACGGCCCGCGCCTCGCGCATGGACCGTTCGCGCATCTCCCGGCGTTCGTCGTCACGCAGGCCGGGCGGCGCCACCAACTCCTTGATGGCGACGTCGCGCTGGAGCATCTCGTCGCGGGCCTGCCACACGCGGCCCATCCCGCCCTGGCCGAGCGGACGGACCAGCCGATAGCGATCGGCAATCAACTGTCGAGAGGCGTCTGGCACGACAGGAACGTACCCGGCGAGGTTTACCCGCCCAATTCCTGTGGCGGCTGGAAAAGGCGGCAGTCGGATATGTCACACGCAAGATCGACTGCTGAGCGATCGTTCATTTAGACATAACTCCACCATCGGCGCGAGCACGGTCGCCCACCGCAATGTTACCAACGCGTACATCGGTAATCTGCTATGAATATCGAATGAATTCGAATTCCACCGAACACCGGATCGGCCGCGCCACGGCCCGGTGGGGATTCCTGTACCTGGCGGTGGCCCTGTCCGCCTGCACGCCGGCAGGTGACTCGCGCCAACACACCACGCCGCCGGCCAACCGCGCGGCGCCGTCTTCGAGCGCCAGCGCTGGTGGGCCGCCGTGCACGCCATCGGTCGACACGCTGCCAGCACCGCCGGCGGGCTACCGGTCGGTGGGCGAAGACGTGGCGGTGCCCACCACTCCCGTGCTGTCGGCGGAAGATTCCGGGGAGGCCGATCCGGCGGCACGGCTGTTCGCCAAATGGGGGCTCGTCGTCCGCGCCGGCACGGTCGTCGACCTGCGAGTGGCACCGGGCTGGCAGGACAAGGCCCGGCTCGGCTGGGGCGGCACCGGCACCCCCGCGTCGACCGTCACGGTGCACGCCTGCGCGCCGGAGAGTGGGCAGGGTCAGTGGATGGCCTTTGTCGGCGGCACCTGGGTCGCGCAGGCCGCCTGCGTACCGCTCATCGTGACGTCGAACGGCCAGAACGACAGCGTCACCCTCGGCATCGGCCTCCCCTGCGACAAGACCACCGAGCCGTAGCCCCCCACGTCCACCCCCCGCACGGTTGATCAAGAGCTTTGCGTCATCCAACCCGGGTGTCCTGCCGCAAACCCCTTGATCAACGGGGATAGCGGTGGGGGACGGCGTTGGTTGGGACGGGCGTCGCTGCGGGCGGTCCGGGTGGACGGCTGGGTCTACTGTCTACACCGCCTACGTACCGACTGTTCGCCGGGATCGCTGTTCACCCCCGCCGACGCCCTGGACGTTCTGTCGAGAGGTCAACGACATGCTGAAGGCCGAGGATCTCCCCCCGTTTCAGCGCGCCGTGTCCTACGAGTCGCAGCGCGGCCAACGCGTGTACGCAACCCTGATCGCGCTGCGGCTGTCCCTGCTCCTGGTGGCCGCGATCGCGGGAGTCGCCACGTGGAAACTCGACAATTTCGCCCCGGGCCCGGCGCTCGCGGCGGGCGCCTTCGCCGCCACCTCGATCGTCGAGGTCTTCCTCCTCACCAATCGCCCCAATGAACGGTGGTACGTCGGCAGAGCCCTCTCCGAATCCATCAAGTCGCTCACATGGCGATTCACCATCGCGGCTGACCCTTTTCCCCGAGCGCGAAGCGAATCCGACAGCGCCGAGGAATTCACCAACCGACTGTTGGGCCTGACCCGAGACATGTCGGCCGCCTCGTTGGCGGCCCCAGCGGTGGCTGGGCAACAAATCACGGAAGGAATGCGGACACTACGGGCCGCCTCCCTCGACGAGCGCCGCACCGCGTACCTGACCGGCCGTCTTGAGGCCCAACGAGCCTGGTACGCCGAACGATCACTGTCGAATCGGGCGCAGGCGACCCGCTGGTCGGTCAGCATGCTCGTGATGGAGATAGTCGGGGTGACCCTGGCCGTGTCGAGGGCCGCCGGGCTGACCGACCTCGACCTGCTCGGAGTGGCCGCCGCGGCGGTCGCGGCCGGCGCGGCCTGGACGCAGACACGGCAGCACGGTGCGGTGGCCACCGCCTATGCCCTGGCAAGTCAGGAACTCGCCGCCATCGGGTCCCTCGGTACCCGGATCAGTTCGGAAGCCGACCTGTCGCGATTCGTGAACGACACGGAGACGGCGATCTCCCGGGAGCACACGATGTGGCGAGCACGCCGACGCTGACACCTGGACGCACGGCCACCGCCCACTGATCACCTCGATTCTCAGGAAGTCGCGGTGGCCGGGCGGCTCGGATGCTCCGATGTCCAGGAAGCCGAGCGCATCACATCGTGGAGCGGGGTCGCGGCGGCGCGGCCGCCGCGACCCCGGTTCACGCCGTGACTCAGGCCGGGGCTCCGGCCAGCGTGGCCTCCTTCTCGTCGGGGCGGGACGCCGCCTCGTCGTCGTGCTCGTCGACCATGGTGGCCTCGTCGAACGGGTCGTTGCCGCTCAGCACCGCGGTCGCCCGCTCCCGGTCGAACTCGCCGGTCCAGGTTCCCACCAGCACTGTCGCCACCGCGTTGCCGGCGAAGTTGGTCAGCGCCCGTGCCTCCGACATGAACCTGTCGATGCCGACGATCAGCCCGACCCCGTCGACGAGGTCCGGCCGGTGCGACTGGAGGCCACCGGCCAGCGTGGCCAGCCCGGCACCGGTGACCCCGGCGGCACCCTTCGACGCGATGATCATGAACAGCAGCAGCGAGATCTGCTCGCCGATGGCCAGCGGCTTGCCCAGCGCGTCGGCGATGAACAGCGACGCCATGGTCAGGTAGATCGCCGTACCGTCCAGGTTGAACGAGTAGCCGGTCGGCACAGTGATGCCGACGACCGGCTTGCTCACACCGAAGTGCTCCATCTTGGCAATCAGCCGTGGCAGCGCCGACTCCGACGACGAGGTCGACAGGATCAGCAGGAACTCCCGGCCCAGGTAACGCAGCAGCGAGAAGATCGAGATCCGGGCCACGAACCACAGCAGCGCGCCCAGGAACACCAGCACGAAGATCAGACAGGTGGCGTAGAAGCCCACCATGATCTGGGCGAGGCTCTTGAGGGCGTCCACGCCGGTCGCGCCGACCACGGCGGCCATCGCGCCGAACGCACCGATCGGCGCCAGCCACATGATCATGGCGAGGACCTTGAAGACGACCCGCTGGATGACGGTGATGGCGCTGAGCACCGGCTCACCCCGCCGGCCCATGGCCTGGACGGCGAAGCCGACCAGCAGGGCGACCAGCAGCGTCTGGAGCACCTTGCCCTCGGTGAGCGAGGAGAGCAGCGTCGTCGGGATGATCCCGAGCAGGAAGTCGTCCGTCCCGGCGGCCTCGTCACCGGCGGCGGCCTTGCCGGAGCCGACGAGGTCCGGGCCGAGGTTCAGGCCCGAGCCGGGGTGGATGAGGTTGCCGACGACCAGGCCGATGGCGAGCGCGACTGTCGACATGGTCAGGAAGTAGCCGAGGGCCAGGCCGCCGACCTTGCCGACCTTCGCGGCCTGCCGGACGGAGCCGACGCCGAGCACGATGGTGCAGAAGATGACCGGGCTGATCATCATCTTGATCAGGTTGACGAAGCCGGTGCCGATCGGCTTCAGTTCCTTGCCGAAATCGGGGGCGACCAGGCCGACCACGATGCCGGCGACCACGGCCACGATGACGGCCACATACAGGTAACGGGTACGGTCCCGGCGGACCGCCGGTGCCGGGTTGGTGGCGGATGCGGTGGTGTCCATGTCGACAATGTGAACCGCGTCTCACCCGTTGACAGCCTTGCGGTCATTCTGTTCACCGCGATGGCGAAACGGCGGCGCGAGGAGGGAGGTGGTGGAGGTGGCCCGACGCCAGTGGAGCATCGCGGGGCAACTCTTCGCCCTCCAGGCGATGGTGGTGACGCTGCTCGTGCTGGCCGGCGCGGCGGGCGCCGTCTGGCTGGCCCGCAGCGACTCCCGCCAGGCCGCGCAGGAGGAGGTGCTCGCGGTGGCGCAGACCGTGGCGGGCTCCCCCGACGTCCGCGCGGCCCTCGCGACCGCCGACCCCGCGAGGGTCCTCCAGCCGTACGCCGAATCGACCCGGAAGGCCACGGGCACCGACTTCGTGGTGGTGATGGCCCCCGACCGCACCCGTTTCTCGCATCCGACCCAGGACCGGATCGGCGAACCGTTCGTCGGCGAGATCGGGCCCGCTCTGACGGGCCGCGCGTTCACCACCACCAATGTCGGGACGCTCGGCGAGTCGGTGCGCGCTGTCGTTCCGGTGTACGACGAGCAGCGACACCTCGTCGGTCTGGTCTCGGTGGGCATCACCACCCGCGAGATCGACAAGAAGCTGCTCGGCCAGTTGCCGGTGCTGTTCGGTGTGGTCGCGCCGGCTCTGGCGCTCGCCGCGACGGGCTCCTGGCTGCTCAGCCGCCGGCTCCGTCGCCAGACGCACGGTCTGGGGCCGGCCCAGATGACCCGGATGTACGAGTACTACGACGCCGTCCTGCACTCGGTGCGTGAAGGTCTCGTCGTGCTGACCACCGATCGCCGGGTGGCGTTGGTGAACGACGAGGGCCGCCGGCTGTTGGGGCTCGACGCGGACGCGCCGGTGATCGACCAGCCGGTGGCCGGGATCGACCTGCCGCCCGCGGCGGCCGAGCTGCTCGACTCCGGGCGCGACGCCCGCGACGAGCCGATCGTCGCCGGTGACCGGGTGCTCGTCGCCAACCAGCGGACCACCCGCTTCGAGGGCGCGGTGCTCGGCACCGTGCTGACCCTGCGCGACCAGACCGAGCTGCGCACCCTGGCCAGTGAGCTGGATTCGGTGCGCGCGTTGACCGAGGCGTTGCAGGCGCAGACCCACGAGTCGGCCAACCGGTTGCACACAGTGCTGACCCTTGTCGAGTTGGGCCGCGCCGACGAGGCCGTCCGGCTCGGCACCCGGGACCTGGCCCTCGCCCAACAGCTGACCGACCGGGTGGTCGGCGCGGTGACCGAGCCGGCGTTGGCCGCACTGCTGCTCGGCAAGTCCGCACAGGCCGGCGAGCGCGGGGTGGATCTGGTCATCGAACCGGACTGCCGCCTCGACGACAGTCCGCTGCCGACCGGCGACCTGCTCACAGTGGTCGGCAACCTGGTCGACAACGCCCTGGAGGCGGTGGCCGGTACGCCGGCGCCGCGCCGGGTGCGGGTCTTCGTCGGCGCTACCGACGACGAACTGGTGGTCCAGGTGGCAGACAGCGGTCCCGGGCTGGCACCGGAGCGGGTCGCCGACGCGTTCCGGCGCGGCTGGTCCACCAAGAGCACCGGCCGGGGCCTCGGCTTGGCGCTGGTCGGGCAGGTGGTACGCCGGCACGGCGGCAGCGCCGAGGTCTGTCGCTCGGACGACGGCGGCAGCCTGTTCACCGTCCGGCTGCCGGGCAGGATCGAGCGGTCATGACCGCCATCCGGGTGCTGGTCGTCGAGGACGAGCCGCTACTGGCCGAGGCGCACAGCGCGTACACCGAGCGGGTTCCGGGCTTCGTGGTGGTCGGGGTGGCGCACACCGCGCGGGCGGCGATGGCGGCCCTGCGCGCCAACGACGGCGGCGACGTGGACCTCGTACTCCTTGATTTTCGGCTGCCCGACCTGCACGGCCTGGACGTCTGCCGGGCGCTGCGCGCGGCCGGCAGCAGCGTCGACGTGCTCGCGGTGACGTCCGCGCGGGACCTGGCGGTGGTGCGCACCGCGGTGTCTCTCGGGGTGACCCACTACCTGCTCAAGCCGTTCACGTTCGCCGCGTTCCGCGACAAGCTGGAGCGGTACGCCGACTACCGCGCCCAGGCGCTCGCCGACGGCGAGGTCGCCGCCCAGCACGAGGTGGACCAGATGTTCGCAACTCTGCGCGGCACCGCCGGGCACAGCCTGCCCAAGGGACTCGACGCGCAGACCCTCGATCGGGTACGCGCCGCGCTCACCGACGGCACCCGCGCGGAGGTCGGGCTGTCCGCGACCGAGGTGAGCGCGCTGACCGGCATTTCCCGGGTGACCGCCCGCCGCTACCTGGAGTACCTGGTGACTGTCGACCGGGCCGCCCGCACCCCGCGCTACGGCACCCCCGGCCGCCCCGAGGTCGAGTACCGCCCCCGCTGAGCGGGGCGTAACTCCGCCCCGAAACCAGCCGAGAGGTGCCACTCATCGATGCAGGAAGTGGGAGAATCGACGGCGACCCGATACGTCTCCGTGCCCGCCTGGCCGGTAAGACCCTCTGCATCACCTTCGTGACGCTCGGAGAGCTGACCAAGTGGACAGCGCTCCGAAGCTGAGGGCCGCGCAAGCTGGCCGACCTCGCGCAGTGGCGCTCGGGGATCGTGCTGCTTCCCTTCGACGAGGCGGTGGCGGTGACCTGGGGGCACCTCCAGGCGCGGGCTCAGCACCGGGGACGCCCCCGACCGACCAACGACTCCTGGATCGCAGCTTGCTGCCTGGTCGACCGGCTGCCGCTGGCGACTTTCAACGGCAAAGATTTCGCCGACTTCGCCGAGTACGACGGGCTACGTCTCTTCGACGTCTCCTAGCTTTGGCAGCTCCGAGTGTGGCTGCCCGATACTGCGAAACGGTGGCCGGCCGGGAACGCGGTGGCGGCGCGGAGATCCGTTGTTAGACTCGGCGGAGTTGGGTTGGCGATACTTCCAGGGAGACCAGACATGGCGGGTGACGACGACATCTCCGGGTGAGACCGGATGTGTTCGGCCATTGGTTCGGCGCGCCTCCTGCGCAGCCGCCGTGGCCATTTTGTCGTTCCACCGGTTCCCGTTGTCGTCGGGCGGCTGAGGCGCGCCCACCCCACCCTTTGAGGTCACTCGCATGTCTGATGCGTTCATTGTCTGCTCGAACCTGTCCTTCTCCTGGCCGGACGACACCCCGGTCTTCTCGGAGCTGTCCTTCACCGTTCCCGGCGGTCGCACCGGCCTGGTCGCGCCCAACGGCGCCGGCAAGAGCACCCTGCTGCGGCTGATCGCCGGAGAGCTGCGACCCAGCGGCGGCAGCGTCACAGTCGACGGTGTGCTCGGCTACCTCCCGCAGACGCTGCCGCTGGCCGGCGACCTGAGCGTGGCGCAGGTGCTGGGCGTGGCTGAGCGGATCGCGGCACTGCACGCCATCGAGGCCGGCGACGCCAGCGAGGAGCACTTCGCCACCATCGGCGACGACTGGGACATCGAGGAGCGCACCCGCTCGGAGCTGGACCGGCTCGGCCTGGGTGAGCTGTCGCTCGACCGCCGGCTGCACACCCTCAGCGGCGGCCAGGTGGTCTCCCTCGGCCTGGCGGCACAACTGCTGCGCCGCCCGGACGTGCTGCTGCTCGACGAGCCGACGAACAACCTGGACCTGGGGGCCCGGCACAAGCTCTACGACGTGCTCACCGAGTGGTCCGGATGTCTGCTGCTGGTCAGCCACGACCGGGAACTGCTCGACCGGATGGACCGCATCGCCGAGCTGGACCAGGGCGAGATCCGCTGGTACGGGGGCAACTTCACCGCGTACACCGAGGCGGTGCAGGCGGCGCGGGAGGTGGCCGAGAGCAACCTGCGCAACGCCGAGCAGGAGGTCAAGCGGGAGAAACGGGAGATGCAGCAGGCCCGGGAGCGGGCCGACCGGCGGGCCAGCAACGCCTCCAAGAACCTGAAGAACGCCGGCCTGGCCCGGATCGTCGCCGGTGGGCTCAAGCGCAGCGCGCAGGAGTCGGCGGGCAAGGCGCAGGAGACGCACTCGTCCCGGCTCGGTCAGGCCAAGGCCCGACTCGACGAGGCCGGCCGGGCGGTACGCGACGAGGACCGGATCGTCGTGGACCTGCCCGACACCACCGTCCCGGGCGGGCGCACGGTCTTCTCCGGCCACGGGATGCGGGCCCGCTTCGACGACCGGGAGCTGTTCGGCGGCGACGGCGCCGACCTGGTGATCAGGGGGCCGGAACGGATCGCCCTGACCGGGGCGAACGGCGTCGGCAAGTCGACCCTGCTGCGCCTGGTCAACGGTGACCTGCAACCGTCCGGCGGTGAGCTGAAGCGCGGCGAGGGGCGGATCGCGTACCTGTCGCAACGGCTGGACCTGCTGGACCTCGACCGCACGGTGGCGGAGAACTTCGCCGCCTACGCGCCGAGCCTGCCGGACGCCAAGCGGATGAACCTGCTCGCCCGGTTCCTGTTCCGGGGCGCCCGGGTGAACCTGCCGGTCGGGGTGCTCTCCGGCGGTGAACGCCTGCGCGCCACCCTCGCCTGTGTGCTCTGCGCCGAGCCGGCGCCGCAACTGCTGCTGCTCGACGAGCCGACGAACAACCTGGACCTGGTCAGCGTGGGTCAGCTGGAGAGCGCGCTGTCGGCGTACCAGGGGGCGTTCGTGGTGGTCAGCCACGACGAACGGTTCCTCGCCGAGATCGGCGTGCAGCGTTGGTTGCGGTTGGCCGACGGCCAGTTGCGGGAGATCAGCGCCCCCGAGCGGGTCTGAGCCCGGCGGTCCGGCCGGCGCCGGCCGGCCGGACCGATGCCGGCTCAGCTCACGTTGGCCGGGCCGAGGACGCTCTTCAGGTCACCCATCAGCGCGGTCGTGGCCGCCACCCGGAACGGGCCCAGCCGCAGGGTGGTGGTGCGCCCGCCGTTCTGGAGTTTGACGTGCACCTCGGTGTCGCCGGGGTGCAGCACCAGGGTTTCCTTGAGTTTCTCCACCAGCGGTGGTGTGCAGCGGTGCACCGGGATGGTCAGGGTGACCGGCTTGTTGGTGGCGCTGGTGCTGACGTCCGGCATGGACATGTCCATCGCCATGATCCGCGGGGTGTCGTCGCGGCGGTCCACGCGACCCTTGACCACCACGATGGCGTCCTCGGCGATGTACTGCCCGATCACCTCGTAGGTGTTGGGGAAGAACAGCGTCTCCACCCCACCGGCCAGGTCCTCCAGGGTGGCCGACGCCCAGGCCCGGCCCTGCTTGGTGACCCGGCGCTGCACCCCGGACAGGATGCCGGCGAGGGTGACGATCGCCCCGTCGGGCACCCCGCCCTCCTCGGCCAGGGACGCGATGGTGGTGTCGGCTGCCGCGTTGAGGATGTGCTCCAAGCCGAAGAGCGGGTGGTCGGAGACGTACAGGCCGAGCATCTCCCGCTCGAAGGCCAGCTTGTCGCGCTTGTCCCACTCGCTGTCGCCGATGGTCGGCATCACAGTGGTGCTGCCGGTGTCGGCGTCACCGAAGCCGGCGCCGAACAGGTCGTACTGGCCGACGGCCTCCTTGCGCTTGACGTCGGCGTACGCGTCGATCGCGTCGGCGTGCACCGCGAGCAGGCCCTTGCGGGGGTGGTCCAGGGAGTCGAACGCACCCGCCTTGATCAGCGATTCGATGGTCTTCTTGTTGCAGACCACGGCGTCCACCTTGGACAGGAAGTCGTAGAAGTCGGCGTACTCGCCCTTCTCCTCCCGGCAGCGCATGATCGAGGCGACCACGTTCGCCCCGACGTTGCGGACGGCGGCGAGGCCGAAGCGGATGTCCTTGCCGACCGGGGTGAACGGCCCGGCCGAGGTGTTCACGTCCGGCGGCAGCACCTGGATGCGCATCCGGCGACACTCGGCCAGGTAGAGCGCCATCTTGTCCTTGTCGTCGCCGACGCTGGTCAGCAACCCGGCCATGTACTCGGCCGGGTAGTGCGCCTTCAGGTACGCCGTCCAGTAGGAGACCAGGCCGTACGCGGCGGAGTGCGCCTTGTTGAAGGCGTACCCGGCGAACGGCACCAGGACGTCCCACACCGCCTGGATCGCCTCGTCGGAGTAGCCGCGCTCGCGGCAGCCGTCCCGGAACGGGATGAACTCCTTGTCGAGGATCTCCTTCTTCTTCTTACCCATGGCCCGGCGCAGCAGGTCCGCCTGACCGAGGGTGTAGCCGGCGAGGATCTGCGCGGCCCGCTGCACCTGCTCCTGGTAGACGATCAGGCCGTGGGTGGGCGCCAGGATCTCCCGCAGCGGCTCCTCCAGCTCCGGGTGGATCGGCGTGATCTCCTGGAGGCCGTTCTTGCGCAGCGCGTAGTTGGTGTGCGAGTCGACGCCCATCGGGCCGGGTCGGTACAGGGCCAGGACGGCGGAGATGTCCTCGAAGTTGTCCGGCTTCATCAACCGCAGCAGGGACCGCATCGGCCCACCGTCGAGCTGGAACACGCCCAGGGTGTCACCGCGGGCCAGCAGCTCGTACGCGGCCTTGTCGTCCAGCGGCAGGCCCAGCAGGTCGAGCTTCCGGCCGTGGTTCAGCTCGATGTTCTTGACCGCGTCGTCGATGATCGTCAGGTTGCGCAGGCCGAGGAAGTCCATCTTCAGCAGCCCGAGCGACTCGCAGGTCGGATAGTCGAACTGCGTGATGATCGCCCCGTCGGCGTCGCGGCGCGTCAACGGGATGTGCTCGATGATCGGCTCGGCGGACATGATGACGCCGGCGGCGTGCACACCGGTCTGCCGGATCAGCCCCTCGATGCCCTTGGCCGTGTCGATCACCTTGCGGACGTCCGGGTCGGAGTCGTACAGGCCGCGGATCTCGCCCGCCTCGGCGTAGCGGGGGTGCTTGTTGTCGAAGATGCCGGTGAGCGGGATGTCCTTGCCCATCACCGCCGGCGGCATGGCCTTGGTGATCCGGTCGCCGACCGCGTACGGGAAGCCGAGGACCCGGGCCGAGTCCTTGATCGCGGCCTTCGCCTTGATCGTGCCGAAGGTGGCGATCTGGGCGACCTTGTCCTCGCCCCACTTGTCGGTGACGTACTTGATCACCTCGCCGCGCCGACGCTCGTCGAAGTCGATGTCGACATCCGGCATCGAGACCCGCTCGGGGTTGAGGAACCGCTCGAAGATCAGACCGTGCTGGATCGGGTCCAGGTCGGTGATGCCCAGCGCGTACGCGACGAGCGACCCGGCGGCCGAACCACGGCCCGGACCCACGGCGATGCCCTGGTTCTTCGCCCACTGGATGAAGTCGGCGACCACGAGGAAGTAGGACGGGAAGCCCATCTGGTTGATGACGCCCAGCTCGTACTCGGCCTGGACGACGTGCCCCTCCGGGATGCCGTTCGGATAGCGGCGGGCCAGGCCGGCGAAGGTCTCCTTGCGGAACCAGGACTCCTCGGTCTCCCCCTCGGGCACCGGGAAGCGCGGCATCAGGTTGTGGAACTCGAACATGCCCTTCGGGTCGACCTTCTCGGCCACCAGCAGGGTGTTGCGGCAGCCTTCCTGCCACAGCTCGGACGAGTCCACAGCGCGCATCTGGTCGGCGCTCTTGATGAAGTAGCCGCCGCCCTCGAACCGGAACCGGTTGGGGTCGTCGATGTTGCTGCCGGTCTGCACGCAGAGCAGCACGTCGTGGGCGGTGGCCTGCGCCTCGTGGGTGTAGTGGGAGTCGTTTGTGACCACCGGCGGGATGTCCAGCTTGCGGGCGATCTCGGTGAGCCCCTCACGGACCCGGCTCTCGATGGAGAGGCCGTGATCCATGATCTCCAGGAAGTAGTTGTCCTTGCCGAAGATGTCCTGGTAGCTGGCGGCGACCTTGAGGGCCTCGTCGAACTGGCCCAGCCGTAGCCGGGTCTGCACCGCGCCGGACGGGCAGCCGGTGGTGGCCATGATCCCCTCGGCGTGCTCGGCGATCAGCTCCATGTCCATCCGGGGCCACTTGACGTAGTGCCCCTCCATGGAGGCGCGCGAGTTGAGGGTGAAGAGGTTCTTCAGGCCCTGCGCGTTCTTCGCCCACATGGTCTTGTGGGTGATCGCACCGTTACCGGAGATGTCGTCGCTCTTCTGCTCCGGGCGACCCCACTTGACCCGTGCCTTGTGATAGCGCGACTCCGGCGCCACGTACGCCTCGACGCCCAGGATCGGGGTGATCCCGGCGGCCATCGCCTGGTTGTAGAAGTCGTTCGCGCCGTGCATGTTGCCGTGGTCGGTGATCGCCACAGCGGACATGCCCAGCCGCTTGGCCTCGGCGAACAGGTCCTTCAGTCGGGCCGCTCCGTCGAGCATCGAGTACTCGGTGTGCACGTGCAGATGCGCGAACGAATCAGCCATGCGTGGCGCCCCCCGGCGGTGTGGATCTTGTTGGTCGGAGCCGACCGGGACCTACCCTACCGAGGTGATCTCCGGGGCTCCACCGTCCGCGCCGAGGGTGGCCCTCGTCTCCTGATCCTCCCCGCGTGCGCCTAGTCTCGGAGGATGGCGAGGTACTACGACGTACACCCGGAGAACCCACAGCCCCGGGTCATCGGGCAGGTCGCCGACCTGATCCGCAGCGGTGGGCTGGTCGCCTACCCGACGGACTCCTGCTATGCGCTCGGCACCCAACTGGGCAACCAGGACGGGCTGGACCGGATCCGGCAGATCCGACATCTCGACGATCGGCACCACTTCACGCTGGTCTGCCACGACTTCGCCCAGCTCGGCCAGTTCGTGCAGATCAGCAACTCCGTCTTTCGCCTGGTCAAGGCGTCCACTCCGGGCAGCTACACGTTCATCCTGCCGGCCACCCGCGAGGTGCCCCGCCGGATGCTGCATCCGAAGAAGCGGACCGTCGGCGTGCGGGTGCCCCGGCACACAGTCACCCAGGCGCTGCTGGCCGAGCTGGCCGAGCCGCTGGTGTCCAGCACGCTGGTCCTACCCGGCGACGAGGAGCCGATGACCCAGGGCTGGGAGATCAAGGAACGGCTCGACCACCAGCTCGACGCGGTGCTCGACGCCGGCGACTGCGGCAAGGAGCCGACGACCGTGATCGACCTGTCCGGGCCCGAACCGGAGATCCTGCGCCGGGGCGCCGGGGACGTGTCCCGCTTCGACTAGCGGGTCGGGTGCCGGACCGTACGGGGGCACGCGGGCCGCACCGGTCGTACGCTCAGGGATCGGCACCGGCGAGCATTGGACATCCGGCATGCCCGACGCGGACGACATCGACGCCCTGGCCCGGTCCGCCGCCCACGGCGACCCCGCCGCGCTGAACTCCCTGCTGGTCGCGGTACGCCCGGAGGTGCTGCGACTGTGCGCCCGATTCCTGCCTAGCCGGGAGGACGCCGAAGAAGCCTGCCAGGACACCTTGCTGGCGCTGGCCGGCGGCATCACCCGGTTCGAGGGGCGTTCCTCGTTCCGCACCTGGCTGCACCGGCTGACCGCCAACCGGGCCCGTTCCACCTACCGCACGCTGCGCCGCCGCTGCCGGCTGGAGGCCGAGGGCGTACCGCTGCCCGACCAGGCCGACCCCCGACGGACCAGCGTCGTCGCCGGCACCCGCCTCGACCTGCTCGACGCCTTCGACTCGGTCCACCCCGACCTCGCCGAGGTGGTCGCCCTGCGCGACGTCCTGGGGCTGAGCTACCCGGAGATCGCCGCCCTGCTCGACGTGCCGCTGGGCACTGTGAAGTCCCGGTTGCACCTGGCCCGGCGGCAGGTCCGGCAACGGCTCGGGGCGGAATGAGCCGCCCGTCGTTCCGCCGGGTCGTCGTCGTCCTCGCGGCCACCGTGGGCGTCGCCGCCTGCGGCGCCGACGCCGTCTCGCCCCTGCCCGTCCAACCGCCCGGCCCGAGCCTCTCGACCCCGACACCCACCACGATCGCCACGATCCCCGCGCCCGGCACGCCCTCCGCGTCGCCGTCCCGACCGCCACCGACCAGCGCGCGCCCGGCCGCGCCACCGCCCGCACCCACCAGGACAAGGGGTACGCCCCGACCGACTCCCCCGCCGACCGACGCCACGCCGGCCTGTCAGGGCGCGGTGCGCTACGACCTGCCGCTCGCCGAGACCGAGATGGAGCTGCTGAAATCGCTCTGCTTCGCCACCGGTGCGGTGCTGCGCATCCAGGGCATCGGGCCGGGGCTCGTCACAGTGGACCGCCCCGACCTGGTGTCGCAGCACTACGAGGCGGGCGTGGTGGACATCCGCTTCGTCCGGCCCGGCACGGTCGCCGTGACGATCCCCAAGGACGGCCGGGAGCACACCATCACCGTTGTGGTCCGCTAGCCGCGCCTAGCGCAGGCGCACCCCGGCGAGCAGGGTGTCCACGAAGGCGGGCCCGCTGTCCGCTGGCGGGACGATCTGCGCGTACACCAGGGCGGGCCGGCCGGGGTGCAGAGCGGCCGACTCGGTGATCTGCGGCCGACCCCGCTCGCAGCGGTACGCCACCACTGTCCACTCGACGCCGGCCTGCCGGGTGACCCGGGCCGGCGCGGGCGTGCAGTCGCCATGCGTGCGCTCGGCCAGGAACCCGGCGGGCGTGGCACGGGCCGCCGTGCTGGCGGAGAGACCCACGAAAGCCCCGGGCAGGCGAGGGTCGGCCGCCCAGCGGCGGGGTTGCGGCGACATCACCAGCGCCGGTTCGGGTTCGCCGTCGGCACCGTACTGACCGGCCCAGGTGGCACCCGTGGCGGACCAGCCGGGCGGCAGCGTCACGGTCAGCGGCCCGGTCGTGTACGTGCCGCCGACCGGCCGGGCCGACCCGGCACCATCCGGCTCGGCGCCCGTCACACCCACCGCGGCGACGGCCACCACAGCGGCCGCGACGCGCCGCAACCGGTACGGGCGGCCCGGCCGAGGTTGGCGCCGCACCGGACCGGCCGCCGTCGCCGGTCCCCCCGGGCCGCTCCCGCCGGTCGACGCGACCGGCCGGCCCGCCGGGCCACTCGCGCGATTCAGGGCGGCGTGCAGGGTCGCGGCGTCGGGGTAGCGGTCGGCCGGACGGTGGGCGGTGGCCCGCACGAGCACCGCCGCGACCGCCGCAGGTACGTCGTCCCGAAGTCGGATCTCCGGGGGATGCCGAGGCGGGTCGGGTCTGGTCCGGTTCGCGCCCGACGGGTCGGCGGCCAACAGTCGGATGCCGAGCCGGCCGAGCCCGTACACGTCGGCGCGGGTGTCGACCACCGCGCCCGGATCATCCTGCTCGGGGGCCATGTAGCCCGGGGTGCCGGCCCGGGCGGTCAGCCCGGAGGCGGCGGCGAGCGCCTTGGCGAGGCCGAGGTCGGCGATCAGCACCTGTTCCGCGCCGCCGGGGCCGACGGAGCGGAACAGGATGTTGCCCGGGGTGAGATCACGGTGCACGACGCCGTGGCGGTGCAGCACGGCGACCCCGGCGCAGACCTCGCCGAGCAGCCGCAACGCCGTCGGCGCGGGGATCTCGCCAGTGGCCAACCGGTCCCGCAGGCTGCCCCCGTCCGCCCAGGCCAGGACCGCGTACGGGCGGCCGTCGGGCAGCTCACCGACGGCGTGCACCCGGATCAGCCGCTCGTGCTCCAACCGGCGCAGCAACCGGGCCTCGTCCAGGAAGCGTTCCCGCACCCGCAGGTCGTGGCTCCAGTTCTCGGCCAGCACCTTGATCGCCACGTGCGCGTCGAGCGCCCGATCGTAGCCCAGCCAGACCGTCGCGAACGAACCGACGCCGAGCAGTCGCTCGACGGCGTAGGGCCCGATCCGCAGTGGAGCCGTCACCATGTCACCCCCGGCCAGCACGGTCGGTCGGCGTTCGTCTGCACAGTAGACCCGGCCGGTCGGAATTCCGACGAACCGTTGGCCCTGGCGCGGTGACTAAGAGGGCAGGAGACCCATCACCGAAGGAGCCACCATGAACCGTCCCGCGATCCTCCTCACCACCGCCGCGTTGGCGCTCGGCACGCTCGTACCGGCGACCGTCGCCGGCTCGGCGGCGGCAGCGCCAGTGGCCGGCGGCGTCGCGTCCGCCTCGGCCCGCGGTCCGCTCGCCGTCGCCGCCGGGCACACCCACCCGCAGGTGCTCAGCGTCGGTGGCGTCGGCGTGTACCGCATCGGTGCCAGCCTGGCGTCGCTCACCACGAACGGGCACCTCGACTGGACCGTGCCGACCTGCGGCGGGGTGGTGCACGCCGGCGCGGCCGGATCCTGGGCGGGCGTGATCCTGCTGGCCTTCCGCGACGGGCGACTGGTGGAGGTCGGTACGGCGACGGTGCCGCCACGGTCCCCCGCCGGTGCGACTGTCGGCATGTCCTTCGACGAGCTGGAGGCGATCTACGGCTGGCGGGGGTCGCTGATCCGCAACGACGCGGGGGACGCCGAGGCGTACCTGGTCCGGGCGGGGTCGCGGGTGGAGCTGTTCACCGGTCACCCGATCCGGCCGGGGGTCGGCTACTTCCAGGTCGGCCCGGCAAGCTTCGTCGAGCGGAACTTCCGGCAGGGCGTGTCCTGCTGACTTTTCCCAGGTGCGGGGCGTCCGGTGTCGGCCGGGCGCCCCGTCCGTCGTATCGGCCCGAACGGAGGTTGGGCGGACACGATGATGTCGGCGTAGACAACACTGTGTGCCACACAGTATGGTGTGACACATGGTTAGCGAGGACGTTCTACGGACGCACCTGCAGGAGTTGCGTCGAGGCACCGTCGTGGTGGCCAGCCTGGTCGCGCTACGCCGACCGGACTACGGCTACGCACTGCTGCAACGGCTCAGCGACCACGGCTTCCCGGTCGACGCCAACACCCTCTACCCGCTGCTGCGCCGCCTGGAGGACCAGGGGCTGCTGACCAGCGAGTGGAACACCGAAGAGAGCCGACCGCGCAAGTTCTACCGGACCAGCGACGAGGGCGAGTCGATGCTGAACCGGCTCCTCGACGACCTCGCCGCCGTGCAGACCTCCATCACCGGGCTGATCCAAGGAGTGGACCGATGAACACCCTGACCGACCGCTACCTCGCCGCCACCCTGCGATCGGTGCCCACCCAGCGCCGAGACGAGATCGCCAACGAGCTGCGGGCCTCCATCGAAGACATGATCGACGACCGCACCGGCGGCGGCGCGGACCCGGCAGCGGCCGAGCGGGAGGTGCTCACCGAGCTGGGCAATCCGGACGTGCTGGCCGCCCGGTACGCCGACCGCCGGCTGCAGCTCATCGGCCCGACCTACTACCTGCTCTGGCTGCGACTGCTGAAGCTGCTGCTCAGCTTCATCCCGGCGCTGGTCGGCACGGTCGTCACCGTGGTCGAGGCGGCCGAAGGAAAGGGTTTCGGGGCCATCGGGCCGGGCGTCGTCGCGGCCATGCAGGTGGCCGTGCAGATCGCCTTCTGGCTCACCCTGACGTTCGCCATTCTCGAGCGCACCCAGACGGCCGTGGACGTGCCGGAGTGGACGGTGGACCAGCTGCCCGACGCACCGGTGCGACGAGGCATCCCCCTCGCCGACACCATCGCATCGGTGATCATGCTGGTGCTGACCATCGCGTACCTGCCGCTCCAGCACTACCACTCCTGGGTGCGTGGCACCGACGGCGAGAACATTCCGATCCTCGACCCGGCGCTCTGGTCGTTCTGGCTGCCGGCGTTGATCGTGGTCCTCGCCGCCAGCGCTGTGGTCGAGATCGTCAAGTACCGGATCGCGCACTGGACCTGGACGATCTTCGGCATCAGGGCGGTGCTCAGCCTGGCGTTCGCGGTGCCGCTGATGTGGTTGGCGCTCTCCGATCGACTGCTCAACCCGGCCCTCGGCGAGCGGTTCAGCTGGCTGGCGGAGGCGGACAACCGGGACTCCCTCGGCCTGGCCATCGCGGTGGGCGCCGCCGCGATCGTGGTCTGGGACCTGGTCGACACCGCAGTGAAGACCCGGCGGCAGACCGCGTGAGTGATCCCCGACCCGACGGCCCGGCGCGTACCCCGCGCCGGGCCGTCGCCCGTCGTGGTGACCGCGGCGGCCCGCCCGGTTGGAGGGCCTGGTGGGCGGCGTGGCATCGTTCCCGGATGACAGTGGCACCGCGACCGGAATGGCGTCGTCCGGGTCCAACGGCCGAGCAGCGCCGAAACGACCTCTGGATCGGCTTGGGGATGACCGGGCTGGCGTTGGTCAGTCTGACCCTGGCCCGCAGCACCGGCGCGTTCCTGCTGGGCCCACCGCCGTCCGGGCCGGAGCAGCTGTTCTGGACCGTCGCGGTGACCCTCCCGCTCATCTGGCGACGACGCCGGCCGACCGCGACAGTGCTGGTCGTCGCGGTGGCGTTCATCGCCGCGCAGGCCCGCTCGGCCCCGGAGAGCCAGTTCTCCTCCTGGGCCCTGTTCTGCGCCCTCTACACCGTCGGCGCCTGGGGGCAGGACCGCCAGCTGTCCCGCCGGCTGCGGATCGGCGTGATCGCCACGATGTTCGCCTGGCTCGGGCTCTACTACGCGGTGATGATCGACCACATTCCGGCGGACACCTTCGCCGACGCGGTCGGGCCGGTGCCACCGGTGCTCGCCGCGATGGTCAACGGTGTGCTGCTCAACGTGCTGGTCTTCGGTTTCGCGTACTTCTTCGGCGAGACCGCGTGGGTGGCCGCGCGCCGCGAGCACGAGCTGCGCGCCCAGGCCGAGGACCTGCGCCGGTCGCAGGCCGAGGCCCGGGAACGGGCGGTGCTCGGCGAACGGGTCCGGATCGCCCGCGAGCTGCACGACGTGGTCGCCCACCACGTGTCGGTGATGGGCGTGCAGGCATCCGCCTGCCGCCGGGTGTTCGACCGCGACCCGGGCAAGGCCCGCACGGCGCTGACCGCCATCGAGCAGAGCGCCCGCACCGCCGTCGACGAGCTGCGTCGGATGCTCGGCGTGCTGCGGACCTCCGCCGGCACCGACGCCGCGCCGCCGACGGCCGGCGGCGTCGAACGGATCGACGAGTTGGTCGAGCGGGCTCGGGCCGCCGGGCTGACGGCCACCCTCGGGGTGTACGGCGACCCGGTCGCGTTGCCCGAATCGGTGTCCCAGACGGCCTACCGGGTGACGCAGGAGGCGGTGACCAACACCCTCAAGCACGCCGAGGCGGCCCTGCTGGACGTGCGGGTCCGGTACCTGGCCCGGGAGGTGGAGGTCGACGTGACCGACGACGGGCGCGGCGGCGGCCGGGCCGACACCGTCGGGTTGGGCCTGATCGGCATGCGCGAACGGGTCACCGCCCACGACGGCGACCTGGAGGCCGGGCCGCGGGCCGGCGGCGGCTGGCGGGTGCGCGCCCGCTTCCCCCTCGCGGCGTCGGCGGACCGACCGGTGGGCGCACAGCGGGAGCCGAGCGGCAGGCAGCAGGCGGCGACCGGCGCGGAGCCGTCGGCATGAGCGCGGCAGCCCAGCAGGCACCCGACACCGGGCCGACGGTGCGGGTGCTGCTCGCCGACGACCAGCACCTCGTCCGTACCGGCTTCCGGGTCATCCTGGAGGTGGAGGACGACATCGAGGTGGTCGGTGAGGCCGCCGACGGCGAACGGGCCGTCACCATGACCCGGGCCACCCGCCCCGACGTCGTACTCATGGATGTGGAGATGCCCGGGATGGACGGCCTGGAGGCCACCCGGCAGATCGTCGCCGACGGCCCCGGGGCGCCCGCGGTGCTGATCCTCACCACCTTCGACCGCGACGACTACCTGTTCGCCGCGCTGCGGGCCGGGGCCAGCGGCTTCCTGCTCAAGAACGGCACGCCGGAGGAGCTGGTCGAGGCGATCCGGGTGCTGGCCAGGGGCGACGGTCTGCTCGCCCCGGAGATCACCCGCCGAGTGATCTCCTCCTTCGCCCGCCCCGGCGACCCGTCGGGCACCGCTCACCGGGGTCCGGACGCCGAGGCCGCGCTGGCCGAGCTGACCCCGCGCGAACGGGAGGTGCTGATGCTGCTCGCCGCCGGGTCGAGCAACGCGGAGATCGCCTCGGCCATCCACCTGGGCGAGGCGACGGTGAAGACGCACGTGAGTCGGGTACTGGCCAAGCTCGGCCTGCGCGACCGGGTACAGGCCGTGGTGTTCGCGTACGAGAACGGGGTGGTCCGCCCCGGCGGGTGACGGCGTCCGCCGCGAGGTGGACCCGCCCGCTCACCCGCCGGGCGGACGGCGCGGCGGCGTCATCCATCTAGCGTGAGTGCGTGACCAGAACGCTTCGCCTCGACGGCGTCGACCGCAGCTTCGGCGACCGTCAGGTGCTCAGGAACGTGTCCTTCGAGGTGTCGGCCGGCCGGATGACCGGTTTCGTGGGTGCCAACGGCGCCGGCAAGACCACCACCATGCGGATCATCCTGGGTGTGCTCGCCCCCGACGCCGGCGAGGTGAGCTGGGGTGGCGCCACCCTGACCCGGCAGGACCGTCGGCGCTTCGGCTACATGCCGGAGGAGCGGGGCCTCTACCCCAAGATGACCACCCGCGAGCAGGTGACCTACCTGGGCCGGCTGCACGGGCTGGACGCCGCCGCGGCACTACGTTCCACCGACGCGCTGCTGGACCGGGTCGGGCTCGGCGAGCGCGCCGACGACCTGCTGGAGACGCTGTCGCTGGGCAATCAGCAGCGCGCCCAGATCGCCGCCGCGCTGGTGCACGACCCTGAGGTGCTGGTGCTCGACGAGCCGTTCTCCGGCCTCGATCCGCTCGCCGTGGAGACCGTCGTGGCAGTGCTGCGGGAACGGGCCTCGGCCGGGGCGCCGGTGCTCTTCTCCAGTCACCAGCTCGACGTCGTGGAGCGCCTCTGCGACGACCTGGTGATCATCGGGGACGGGGTGATCCGGGCCGCCGGCAGCCGGCAGCAGCTGCGTGACTCGTACACGGTGCCCCGCTTCGAGCTGGTCGTCGAGCACGACGCCGGCTGGGTACGCGACCACCCCGGGGTGACACTTGTCGAGTTGGACGGCGCGCGGGTGGTCTTCGACCTGCCGGCCGGCACCGACGAACAGCCCGTGCTGCGGGCCGCCCTCGCGCGCGGCCCGGTCCGCGCCTTCCGCCCGGTCAGCCCCTCGCTCACCGAGATCTTCCGAGAGGTCACCCAGTGAACGTCACCCAGGCCACCCGGCTGGTCGCCGAACGCGAGATCCGGGTCAAGCTGCGCGACCGCACCTTCCTGTTCGGCACGCTGTTCTTCCTGTTGATCGCCGCGGCCGGCACCATCCTGCCGCCACTGTTCTCCGGCGGGCCGTCCACAGTGGCCGTAATCGAGAGCTTGGCCGCGCCGCTGCGCGCCGCCGGGCTGGAAGTCCGGGTCGTCCCCGACGACCGGGCCGCCGAGCGGGCCGTCCGCGACGACGACGTGGACGCCGCGGTGGTCACCGGACCGGCCGTCCTGGCCATGGACGACGCCCCCGACGACGTGGTGAAGGCCCTGAGCACCCAACCGACCGTCCGCCTGCTCGACCCGGACGCGGTGGACCCGGTGGTGGCGTTCCTGGTGCCGTTCGTCTTCGCGTTCGTCTTCTTCATCACCTCGCAGACGTTCGGTGTGCAGATCGCGCAGAGCGTCATCGAGGAGAAGCAGACCCGGATCGTGGAGATCCTGGTCGCCGCCGTGCCGGTTCGGGCCCTGCTGGCCGGAAAGGTGGTGGCCGGGGCAATCCTGGCGTTCGCGCAGATCGCCCTGATCGCGGTGGTGGCGGTGCTCGGGCTGCAACTCGGTGACAGCGGAGGTCTGCTCAGCCTGCTCGCCCCGGCGATCGGCTGGTTCGTACCGTTCTTCCTGATCGGTTTCGTGCTGCTCGCCGCCATGTGGGCCGCGGCCGGCGCGCTGGCCAACCGGCAGGAGGACATCGCCGCCGTCTCGACGCCGGTGCAGCTCGCCGTCATGCTGCCGTTCTTCGCGGTGATCTTCCTGAACGACAACGCCACAGCGATGCGGGTGCTGTCCTACCTGCCGTTCTCGTCGCCCACGGCCATGCCATTGCGGCTCTTCACCGGCGACGCGGCCGGCTGGGAGCCGATCGTCTCACTGGTCCTCCTGGTGCTCGCCGCCGGCGCGTTCCTCCTCGCCGGTGCCCGGGTGTACGAGGGGTCGCTCCTGCGCACCAACGGCCGGACCTCGCTGCGCACCGCCTGGCGGGAGCGGGAGACCATCGGCTGAGTCAGCGGTCCGCCCGCGCGGGCGTCGGTGTCCTGATCGGATGCCGGCGCCCGCTGCCGTACGGCACGGTTCCGAGCGCTGTTCGGTGGCCGTGAACAGCGCGAACGCTCCTACGTTGAGCCGATCCTCACGGCGACGACCTGGTCGTCGCCGGTTCCCGGACCGGAAAGGCTCTCGATGTCCCCACCGATCAACGCACGGCAACTGCGCCGTCTGCTCAGCGTCGTGCTCGCGGTCGCCCTCGCCAGCACCCTCACCGCCCTCGTCCGCCCCGCCCCGGCCGCCGCCGCCCCGGGCGATCTCATCCTCAACGGCACGTTCGACAACGGCAGCAGCCAGCCCTGGTGGACGCGGCTCGCCTCGACCAGCACCACTGTCAGCGCCGGGCAACTGCGCGTCCGCACCAGCGCCACGGTGGGCAAGCCCGTCTGGGAGGACCTGGTCGGTCACTTCGAGTTCGGGGTGACGGCCGCGCAGCCGTACCGGTTGCAGTTCGACGCCGCGGCCGACGTCAGCCGTTCCCTGCGCGTCTCGGTCTCCCGCGCTACGCCGCGCAGTTCCAGTGGCCGAAGTCGCCGGTACGAGACCAGACCTCCCGCGCCGCCCTGATGTTCCAGGCCGCGTCCAGCGCCGTCTGTCGGTCGACGCCGAACCGGGACACCTCCATGTCGCTGAACTGGAACAACCCCCAGCGCCGCGATCCGTCCTCGACGACCTCCACCCGGTACGGGTCCAGCCCAGACAGGCAGCGCGCCACCTGCACCGCCCCGGCCGGGTCCTCGGGGAACGTCCGCCGCAGATGTTTGCCGATCCGGTCCTCCGACCAGGTGGCGGGCACCTTGCGATCGCCCGCCAACTCGTCGAGCAACCGCTCGTCCGCGGTGCCACTGACCGGCAGGCCGTCAAACGCCTGGAACACCATCACCCGGCTGGTGGTGTCCGGGCCGAACCAGCCGTCGACCGGCACTGTGAGTCCGTCGGCCACCAGGTGCTCCTGGAGGCTCAGCACGCAGGGGCCGTACATGCCCTGGCGCAGCACCTCCGGGCAGCCGACTGTCGGCGAGCCGTCCACTGCGGGAGGGGCGAGAGGTCGCAGCGCACCGGTCGCCCCGACCGTCAGGACGCCGAGCACCGCCAGCAGCGCCAGCCGAAGCCAGCGACGGGCCGGCCAGGGCGCTTCGGGTAGCGGCGGAACCGAGCCGACGCTGGGGCGGATGGTCGCCGAGACGGTAGTGGACGGGCCGGCAGGGGTCGGTGCCGCCACACTGTCCCCTCGACCCTGCTCGCCGAGGCGAGCCTCGAGGTCCCGCCGTGTCTCCAGCCACCTGTCGACCTCGACCGTCGGGGTGCCGCAGGCGGCCAGCAACGCGACGACTGTGCGTTCCCGGGGCAGGGTCGTCCGCCCCAGCATCGTCGCGAGGGTACTCGGCGGCAGCCAGTGTCCGGCCGCCGAGGCTCGCCGGGCGAGCTCCCGATAGGTCAGACCGGAACGCCGCCGCACCTCCCTGAGCAACGCCACGTACTCCCCCGCCGTGGCCGCCTGCGGGACCGGATCCCGGACAGCGTCATCCATCGAATCTCCCCGTGTCATTGGTGTGGTCGAGCCCGAACCCGTGCCGGACCGAGCCCGTCGGCCCGTAGACCGGTCAGCGGCGCGGCCATCGAGAAATGACGCTAGGTAACCCGGTCGGCCAGGACAATGCCCTGGTCGCCGCGTTGGGCTGTCCGGGCAGCTCAGGGCATCATGTCCGGGTCTTGTCCGACCATCTCGGACAGTCACCGGGACCCCCGTTGCCCTCATGTCCGCGGTGTCTGGAGAATCGAGCGATGACCACGGGGGAGCTACGCCCGGACGACGCGTCCGACCCGGCCGAGTTCGTCGAGATGCTGCGCCGGCTCAAGGACCGGTCGGGGCTCACCTACCGGCAACTGGAGCAGCGTGCCGCGTCGACGGGTGACGTGCTGGCCCGCAGCACCGCGGCGGACATCCTGCGCCGGTCCACACTGCCGCGCCCCGAGGTGGTGGCCGCGTTCGTGCGCGCGTGCGGTGCGGGAGATCAGGTCGAGACGTGGCTACGGGCCCGGCACCGCCTCACGGCGGGTCAGTTGGCCCCGCTGTCCCCGGCAGCGGATTCACCGCCGGTCGACCCGGTCACGACAGTGGCCCCGGAGCACTCCGACCCGGCCCGCCCGCGCTGGTTCGCGCGGCCCGCGCCGCTGGCGCTCCTCGTCGTCGCCGCCCTGCTGGCCACGCTCGGCGTGGGCTTCTGGGTCGAGCGCCGCTACGACGAACAAGCGCGATCCACCGAGCCGACCGCGTCGGCGGCCGGCGGTGCCCGTTTCCCGAGCGCCGGGCGCAGCGAGATCCGCCCCGTCCGCAGCGCGCACCTCTGCCTCACCGAGGGTCGCGATCGCACCGGCCAGTACACCAAGGAGATAGCGGTCCAGCGGCCCTGCACGGAGGCCACCCCACCGGACACCTCGCTGGAACCGGTGGCCGACGGCATGTTCTTCATCCACTGGGTCCACCCGGTGCTCGGGAAGGGCTGCCTGACCATCCGCGAGGAGGATCCCGGCCGGGACCTGCTCGAACCCTGGAACGAAAAGGATTGCAGCGCGAACAGGTCGAAGCAGGTGTTCCACTTCGAACCGGCCGGGGCGACACCCGGCGCGTACCGCATCCGGCCCGACCGCAGCGAGCTGTGCGTCGGCCTGCGCGACGACGACAGCGCCGTGGCGGACGCGGCGCTGGTCGAGCCGTGCACCGGCGGCCCAGATCAGGTGTTCCTGGTCAACGCGCTGCCCGGGAACTGACGTCGGCGCCGCTCAGCGCGCGGGTGGCACCCGATCCCAGCCGGCGGGCAGCGGGGGCGCCGTCCAGGCGGAGTCGGGCTGCCAGGTGGCCCACGACGGGTCCCACCAGCGCTCACCCCCGTCGAGCAGGCCGGCGATCCGGTCACCCTCGGCCTGGATGGCGTCTCCCATGCCCGGGTAGCGCCCCTCGACGAGGCGCTGGGCGAACATCTCCACGTCCTTCCAGACGTACCGGTCGGCGTCCGCGGCCCACCACAGGTCCAGCTCGTGGTCAAGGGTGTCCACCCCGATCGGGGTACGCCGCACCGGGTCCTGAAGGTTGAAGTACCAGCCGGCGAAGTCGCGCCCCGGCCCGGTCCAGAACACGTCGATCGAGTGCGCTTCACCGGGACGTTGCAGCATCAGCTTGCCGTGCCCGGACCAGGAGCGGTGCCCGGCCGCCTCCCACGGGTGCCGCCCGCAGGGGAAGTCGCCGGTGTCCGGGAAGCCGAACTCGGCCCCCGGCGGGAGGTAGAGGGCGAGCAGGTCGGGCGAGTCCTCGACGCAGATCGTCGGACAGCCGAACCAGACCTCACCCCGCAGCACCTCACGCCGTACCACTGTGTCGCCAGGCGCAAACCGCTCCACCACCCCGCACCCCCTCGCTCGCCGCCCAACCCCAACCCCGCCGCGATCTTGCACTTGCTGTTGGGGTTGGGGCGGGGACAGGGTCAGGCGTCGACCGCCGCCATCACGTCGTCGCTGACGTCGAAGTTGGCGTAGACGTTCTGGACGTCGTCGCAGTCCTCCAGGACGTCGATCAGCTTGAAGATCTTGCGCGCGCCCTCTTCGTCCAGCGGCACGTTGACGCTGGGGATCAGGGAGGACTCGGCCGACTCGTACTCGATGCCGGCGTCCTGCAACGCCGTGCGCACCGGGATGAGGTCGGTCGGCTCGGAGACCACCTCGTACGCCTCGCCGAGGTCGTTGACCTCTTCGGCGCCGGCGTCGAGGACGGCCAGCATCACGTCGTCCTCGCTGGTGCCCTCCTTGGGGACGATCACCACGCCCTTGCGGGAGAACATGTACGACACCGAGCCGGCGTCGGCGAGCGAGCCGCCGTTGCGGGTCAGCGCGGTCCGTACCTCGGTCGCCGCGCGGTTGCGGTTGTCGGTGAGGCACTCGATGAGCATGGCCACGCCGCTCGGGCCGTACCCCTCATACATGATCGTCTGCCAGTCGGCGCCGCCGGCCTCCAGGCCGGAGCCACGCTTGACGGCGCGGTCGATGTTGTCGTTCGGCACCGAACTCTTCTTCGCCTTCTGGATGGCGTCGAAGAGCGTCGGATTGCCGGTGGGGTCGCCGCCGCCGATCCGCGCGGCCACCTCGACGTTCTTGATCAGCTTGGCGAACATCTTGCCGCGCTTGGCGTCGATGACGGCCTTCTTGTGCTTGGTCGTCGCCCACTTTGAGTGGCCGGACATCTTCTACCTCCGTTGCTACCCGCCGTCTGCATCGACCGCACCGCTCACGCCCCGCTCCCACCGGCGCACGCGGAGGTGCCGGTCAGCTCTGGTGGAAGCCGTGGCGGGCAGATGGCCCTGCCGAATCTCCGCAATCCTACCGACGTCCCCCGGGTCCCTGTCATGCACCGCGCACGGCAGTACCGCCCGGCCTCGACGGACAAGGGCAGACAGGACAAAACCCCTCGGGTCCGGCCACTACCGCGGCGAGCATCATGGACAGCCCGGCGCGGTCGCCCGCCGTTCAGCGGACGGCGCGGACCAGGTCCACGAAGTACGCGTGCACCCGCAGGTCACCGGTGAGTTCCGGGTGGAACGAGGTGGCCACCAGGTTGCCCTGTCGCACCGCCACGATCCGGTCGGCGGCCGGACCGTCGGACACCACCCCGATGACCTCGACGCCGGCACCGACCCGCTCGACCCACGGCGCGCGAATGAACACCGCGTGGAACGGCTCGCCCGGCACCCCGACGACGGTCACCGGCGCCTCGAACGAGTCGACCTGCCGGCCGAACGCGTTGCGCCGGACGGTCATGTCGATGCCGGCGAAACCCCGCTGATCGGGTCGACCGTCGAGCACCTCGGTCGCCAACATGATCATCCCGGCGCAGGAGCCGTAGACCGGCATGCCGTCGGCGATCCGCTTGTCGATCGGCTCGCGCATCTCGAAGATGTCGGCGAGCTTGCTCATGGTGGTGGACTCGCCGCCGGGGATGACCAGGCCGTCGACCGCGTCCAGCTCCGCCGGACGGCGGACCGGGCGGGCGTCCGCGCCCGCCGCGGCCAGCGCCGCCACGTGCTCGCGGACGTCGCCCTGGAGCGCGAGCACACCGATCACGGGTGCCGTCATGGTCGCACCGTTCCTCTCCGCGTCCGCCGCCCGGAAAGAACGCTCACCAACCCGTCTTTCCCTTGCGACTGCGGGGCTCGCACGAGCGGCTCACTCCTCACGCTCACCAACCGCGCTCGGCCAGGCGGTGCGGCTGCGGGATCTCGTCGACGTTGATGCCGACCATCGCCTCGCCGAGACCCCGGGAAACCTTGGCCAGCACGTCCGGGTCGTCGTGGAAGGTGGTCGCCTTGACGATCGCGGCGGCCCGCTGCGCCGGGTTGCCCGCCTTGAAGATGCCGGAACCCACGAAGACGCCCTCCGCGCCGAGCTGCATCATCATCGCCGCGTCGGCCGGCGTGGCGATCCCGCCCGCGGTGAACAGCACCACCGGCAGCTTGCCGCTCTCGGCGACCTCCTTGACCAGCTCGTACGGGGCCTGCAACTCCTTGGCCGCGACGTACAGCTCGTCGGTCGGCAGCGAGGCCAGCCGGCGGATCTCCTGGCGGATCTTCCGCATGTGGGTGGTGGCGTTGGAGACGTCACCGGTGCCCGCCTCGCCCTTGGAGCGGATCATCGCCGCGCCCTCGGTGATGCGGCGCAGCGCCTCGCCCAGGTTGGTCGCGCCACAGACGAACGGAACTGTGAACGCCCACTTGTCGATGTGGTTCGCGTAGTCGGCCGGGGTCAGCACCTCGGACTCGTCGACGTAGTCCACGCCGAGCGACTGGAGGATCCGCGCCTCCACGAAGTGGCCGATGCGGGCCTTGGCCATCACCGGGATGGAGACCGCCTCGATGATCCCGTCGATCATGTCGGGGTCGCTCATCCGGGACACGCCACCCTGCGCGCGGATGTCGGCGGGCACCCGCTCCAGGGCCATCACCGCGACGGCGCCGGCGTCCTCAGCGATCTTGGCCTGCTCGGCGTTGACGACGTCCATGATCACGCCGCCCTTGAGCATCTCGGCCATGCCACGCTTCACGCGGGCGGTGCCGACGACGGGGGCGGTACCGGTGTTCGAGGCGGTGTTTTCGGGCACGGGTCATCGCTCCTTGGACATGCTCTGGGGGTGGCAGCGAAAATGCTACGCGCGCTCCAACGCCGTACCGACAGCCAATCAGACCCCCGGTGGCCTGCACTGTGGCAGTGGTCACCGTCCCCGCCCCCGCCCAGCCGGGAGCAGCGGGTCAGGCGGCGGGGACGTCCGCCGGCACGACGAGGGTCGGGTCGTCGATGTCGAAGTAGCGCGGCCACTCCCGGCCCCGCCCCATCCGCAACAGGCGCACCAGCGGCCGGCTGCGCGCCGAGCGGGCGTCCCGGACCAGGTCGGTGTGCACCTGCCGGGACAACGCGAGCCGACGACTCGCGGCGATGACCGCCGCGCAGTCCGGGTCGCCCGGATCCAACTGGACGCCGCGCAACTGCCGGGTGAGGTCGTTCTCCGCCGCCTCCCGCTCGTCCGGGCTGGCGTCCAGGGCGATCCGGGCCGCCGCGTACAGCTCGACGCCGAAACGCCGCTCAGCCAGGACCGCGGCTGCCGCCGCGCGGCGCAGCAGGTGGGCGTCGAGGGCCCGGGCCGCCAGCTCCGCGCGGCCCTGGAGCCGCTCCACCCGGCCGGCGGTCCAGATGAGGTACGCCGCGACCAGCCCCACGACCACGCTCGCGGCCACCACCCACCACATGTGCGGCATCGTAGTGCTGCTCCGTTTCGTCCGATTGGGCGCGGCCGGACCGGTCCCGCCGGTCACCGCCGCACCACCCGTCACACCGGCTCAGCTCAGCCCCACCCATTCCTGGTCGATGACCCGCCCGTCGGTTGCCTCGATCGCCGCTGCGTATACCTCCAGAACGCGGCGAGCAACCACCGGCCAGTCGAAATTCGCGACCACCTGATCGCCGCAGGCACTCAGCGCGGCCCGCGCGGCCGGGTCGTCAAGCAGCTCGGCCAGCACGTCACGCAGCCCCACCGGGTCGCCCGTGGGGAAGAGCCGACCGGCCCGCCCACCGTCGAGGACCCGCCGGAACGCGTCCAGATCGCTGGCGATGACCGTCGTACCCGCGGCGAGGGCCTCGGTGAGGATCATGCCGAACGACTCACCGCCGGTGTTCGGTGCGACGTAGAGGTGCACACTGCGCAGCATGCGCGCCTTGTCCGCTTCGCTGACCAGGCCGAGGAACGTGATCCGCTCGTGCAGTTCGGCGGGGAACTGGTCGTACAGGTCGTCGGGGTCACCCGGGCCGGCGACGAGCAACCGCAGACCGGGCCGGGTCTCGGCCAGCGCCACGAACGCGTCCCGCAGCACCGGGAAGCCCTTGCGTGCCTCGGTGAAGCGGCCCAGGAAGCCGAGCGTGCCGCCGGTGCCGGTCGCGCACTCCCCCGGCCAGCCCGGCAACGGCTCGGCGTCGGCGAACTTGGCCACCGCCACCCCGTTGGGGACCTCCACCGCCCCGCCGTCCATGTGTTCGACCTGCACCTTGCGGGCCAGCGCGCTCACCGCGATCCGGGCCGTGATCCGCTCCAACACGATCTGGAGCACACCCTGCGCGGCGGCGAGGACCCGCGAACGGGTCATCGCGGTGTGGAACGTGGCCACCACCGGGCCACGGGCGGAGAGCACGGCCAGCAGCGACAGACTCAGCGTGAGCGGCTCGTGCACGTGCAGCACGTCGAAGTCGCCGTTGGTGATCCATCGCCGCACCCGGGCGGTCGACACCGGGCCGAACGCGATCCGGGCCACCGAACCGTTGTACGGCAGCGGGACGGCCCGCCCGGCGGACACCACGTACTCCGGCAGCGGCGAATCCTCGTCGGCCGGCGCGAGCACGCTGACCTCGTGGCCCAGCGCGATCAGCGCCTCGGCGAGGTCCATGACGTGGTTCTGCACCCCACCGGGCACGTCGAAGGAGTACGGGCACACGATGCCGATCCGCATCCGTCAGCCCACCTCCTCAGGCCGGGCCGGAGGCCGACGAGGGCAGCGCCGCGCCCTCCCCCGACCTCGCCTGGTCCAGCCACATCCGCTGCAACATGTGCCAGTCTTCCGGATGGCGGGCGATACCCGCCGCCAGACCGTCGGCGATCAGCTGGGTCAGCGACCGGACCCGCTGGTCCAGCGGCCCCACCTCGGGGCCCGGCACCGGCAGCGGACCAGCCAGCGACGCGCGGGCGGCATCCGGTTCGTACCACAGCGAGGCCACGTAGAGGGGCGCGCCGGTGTGCAGCGCGAGCAGCGCCGGCCCGGCGGGCATCCGGGTCTTCCCGCCGAAGAAGTCCACCTCCACCCCTCGGGCGGAGAGGTCCCGGTCGGCCAGCAACGGCACCACCGCACCGGCACGGACCCGGTCCAGCAGCACGTCGAACGCCGGACGCGGCCCCCCGTGGGTCGGCAGGATCTCCATTCCCAAACTCGCCCGGAAGGCCAGGAAACGCTTGTAGACGCCCTCCGGCTTGAGCCGCTCCATGACGGTGGTGATCGGCCAACCGGTGGCCGCCACCCAGGCGCCAGCGGCATCCCAGTTACCGGCGTGCGGCAGGGCCACCACCGCGCCCCGACCGGCGGCCACGTCGGCGGCGAGCAGCTCGGCGCCGTCGAGCCGGAAACCGGACAGGATCTGCGACCGGCTCAGTGCGGGCAGCCGGAACGCCTCCATCCAGTACCGGGCGTACGAGCGCAACCCGCGCTTGACGAGATCGTCCAACTCGGCGTCGGGCAGCTCCGGGCCGACCACCCGACGCAGGTTCGCGCGCAGTCGGGCCGTACCCCCGCCGCCGGCGCGGTGGGCGCGGTCCGCGCCCGCCTGGAACGCCGCCGCCACCAACGGCCGGGGTAGCGCGCGAACCACCCGCCACCCGGCGATGTAGCCCAGCTCGGTGAGGTTCACGCGACTCGGCCGCCGGTCGTCCGAGTCGCCGGCACGCCAATCATGCCTGGCCGTCCGGCTGGAGCTGCTGGGCCTGGCGGTAGACGTGCGTCATCCGCTGCCCCACCGTGAAGATCGACACGGCGGCGAGCAGCCAGAGCGCGATCTCCAGGGCCGGATCGACACCGACGCCGGTGAGGATCCCGCCGACCCCGACGATCAGCAGCCGCTCGGTGCGTTCGGCGATGCCCACGTTGCAGGTCATGCCGAGCCCCTCGGCGCGAGCCTTGACATAGGAGACCAGGCTGCCGGCGGCCAGGCAGACCAACGCGGCGGCCACCCCGGAGTAGTCGTTCTCTGTGGCCAGCCAGTACGCGACGGCACCGAAGACGGCGCTGTCGGCTACCCGGTCCATGCTTGAGTCGAGGAACGCGCCGAATTTGGTGGAGCCGCCGCTCATCCGGGCCATCGTCCCGTCGAGCAGGTCGGTGAGCGCGAACAGGGTGACGATCAACGCGCCCGCGACCAGGTGGCCGCGGGCACCGAAGCCGAGCGCGCCGACGAGCACACCAACGGTGCCCGCGACGGTGACGGCATTGGGGGTGACGCCCGCGCGCAGCAGGGCGCGGGCAATCGGCTCGACGACGCGGGTCATCCCCGCGCGGGCCGACACTTGGAAGATCTTCGCCATGGCGGTCCCCACGATAACGGTCCGCCCAGCTCCGGCGATACGGACGGTACCGCCGACCCGCCCGGGAGAGGCTTGTGCCTACCCGGCAACGGGTGTGAGATCGAGCCGGGAGGTGAGCCAGCTCACCCGTCCGCCCGTCCCGTTCCCGCTGTGCAGCAGACCACCGGAGGATATCGCCGCGCACTCGCCCCGGGCCGCTTCCACCTCGCGCGGCGGTCGCCACCACCACCGGCTGAGGGAGGTGCGCCCCATGGCGCAGAAGAGTCACGAGAAGGGTTCCACCGGCGGCACGCCGGTGGTGACCGAGCCCGAGCGGGTTCGCAACGTGGTGCTCGTCGGGCACTCCGGGGCGGGCAAGACCACACTGGTCGAGGCCCTGCTCGCCGCGACCGGCACGATCGGCAGGGTCGGCACCGTCGCCGACGGCACCACTGTCGGCGACCACGACCCCGCCGCCGTACGCCAGCAGCGCTCGGTCAGCCTGTCCTGCGCGCCACTGCTGCACAACGGCATCAAGGTCAATCTGCTGGACACCCCCGGGTACGCCGACTTCGTCGGCGAGTTGCGCGCCGGGCTGCGGGCCGCCGACGCCGCGCTCTTCGTGGTCTCCGCCGCGGGCGGCATGGACGCGGCGACCGTCGCGCTCTGGGAGGAGTGCGCCGCCGTCGACATGCCCCGCGCGGTCGCGGTGGCCCGACTGGACCAACCCCGCGCCGACGTCGACGAGACGGTGGCGCTCTGCCAGCGCCTCTTCGGCGACAACGTGATGCCCCTCTACCTGCCGATGCTCGGCGACGACGGGGTGTCCACCGAGGGGCTGCTCGGCCTGATCACCCGTCGGGTCTTCGACTACAGTGCCGGGCTGCCCGCCGACGTCCGCGACCCGGACCCGGAGCACCAGCGGGCCATCGACGAGTCCCGCGACGAGCTGATCGAGGGGATCATCGCCGAGAGCGAGGACGAGACCCTCATGGACCGCTACCTCGACGGCGAGGAGATCGGCGACGAGGTGCTCATCGACGACCTGGAGAAGGCCGTCGCCCGGGGCCACTTCTACCCGGTGGTGCCGGTCTGCGCCGAGACCGGTGTCGGGCTGGACGTGCTGCTGGAGGTGCTGACCGCCGCGTTCCCCTCGCCGCTGGAGCACGAGCTGCCGGCGGTGACCGGCGTGGACGGCTCACCGCGTCCGCCGCTGAGCTGCGACCCGGCCGGGCCGCTGGTCGCCGAGGTCGTCAAGACCACCATCGACCGCCACGTCGGTCGGGTCTCGCTGGTACGGGTCTTCTCCGGCACGCTGCGCCCCGACCAGAGGGTGCACGTCTCCGGGCACGGCATGGCCGAACGTGGGCACCCCGACCACGACGCCGACGAGCGGGTCGGGCACATCTACACCCCGCTGGGCGCCACGGTGCGGGAGGTGTCGCTCTGCGTGGCCGGTGACATCTGCGCGATCACCAAGTCGGGCAGCGCCGAGACCGGCGACACCATCTCGACCACTGACGACCCGCTGCTGATCGCCCCCTGGGAGATGCCGGAGCCGCTGCTGCCGGTGGCGATCGCCGCCCGGAGCCGCGCCGACGAGGACGCCCTGGCCCGCAACCTCTCCCGCCTGGTCGCCGGCGACCCCACGCTGCGTCTGGAGCGCAACCCGGAGACCCACCAACTGGTGCTCTGGTGCATGGGCGAGGCACACGCGGACGTGGTGCTCGACCGGCTGCGCGCCGGCGGCGTCGAACTGGACACCGAACCGGTCAAGGTGTCACTGCGCGAGACGCTGACAGTGCCCGCGAAGGGACACGGCCGCCACGTCAAGCAGTCCGGCGGCCACGGCCAGTACGCGGTCTGCGACATCGAGGTCGAGCCGCTGCCCCGCGGCAGTGGCTTCGAGTTCGTCGACCGGGTGGTCGGCGGCGCGGTGCCGCACAACTACATCCCGTCCGTGGAGAAGGGCGTCCGCGCCCAACTGGAGCGCGGCCTGGTCGCCGGGCACCCCGTGGTGGACCTGCGGGTGACCCTGGTCGACGGCAAGTCGCACAGCGTCGACTCCTCCGACGCGGCCTTCCAGACCGCCGGCGCGCTGGCGCTGCGCGACGCCGCCGAGCGTGGCCAGCCGGCCCTGCTGGAGCCGATCGACGAGGTCACCATCCGGGTTCCGGACGGCTCGGTGGGCACGGTGATGGGCGACCTGTCCGGCCGACGCGGCCGGGTGCTCGGCACCGAACCGGACCCGGACACCGAGGGCCGCACCCTCGTCCGCGCCGAAGTGCCGGCCACCGAGCTGCTCCGGTACGCCGTCGAGCTGCGTTCCATGACGGCCGGCACCGGCACCTTCCGCCGCCACTTCGTCCGCCACGACCCCATGCCCGCCCACGTGGCCGACCAGACCCGCAAGGAACACACCCCCTGACCCCCACGCCGTGCCCGAACAGCATTCGGCGGAGTGCGGGCCGGGTGGGCGACGGCTCGATCGGCCATCGCCCACCCGGCCCGCCCGGTGCCTCAGTTCGGCCCGCTCAGCCGAAGAACGACCTCAGGTGCTGGACGAGCACCTGGGGCTGCTCCTCCACGAAGTAGTGCCCGGTGTTGGCGATCTGTACCAGCTGCACGTTGGTGGCCTGCTGGGTGAGCGTCGCGGCAAAGCTCGGGTAGAAGATGTCGTGGGCGATACCTAGGACCGGGACGGTCACCGGCGCGTACGTCCCGTTGTCAACGATGTCCTGGCCCAGCGCCTTGTACCAGCCGTTGCCGCCCCGGATGGCGTCCGGAGTTGAATATGCCTGGGCGTAGACGGCCCTGTCGAAATCGCTTATGGCTTGCTTGTTGACCAGGAGGTTGTCGAACATCCAGTCGACGAGGAAGCGGGACCGGCCCGTGATGAGCTGCTCCGGCAGCTGTGACACCTGATTGAAGGCGAACCACCAGGGGTGGAACGGGGCACCCGGCGCCGGCAGCATCCGGAACTCGTAGTAGTTGCTGTTCGGGTGTTCCACGTCCAGCATGGCGATCTTGTTGACGACCGCGGGGTGGTTCGCCGCCATGCTGTAGGCGACCATCGACCCCATGTCGTGACCCACGACGTTCACCTTGGTGTAGCCCAGCGCCCCGGCCAGCGCCGCGATGTCCGCCGCCAAGGTCTTCTTGTCGTACCCGGACGCCGGCTTGCTGGAGCCGCCGGCACCGCGCAGGTCCACGGCGATCACGCGGTATCGGGTGGCCAGCGCCGGCATCACCTTGTGGTACTCCCACCAGGTCTGCGGCCAGCCGTGCAGCAGGATCAAGGGCGCCCCGCGCCCACCGGCGACGTAGTGCAGCCGGACTCCGTTGACCTCCGCGTACCTGCTCGTGAACCCCCCCGGAAGGGTGGCTGCGAGGTCGGCGGCGGCCGGGGCGGCGGCCAGCGCTCCGTCGGTGGACGGTGCGGCCTGTGCCGCGGTGCCGGTCGCCACTGCGGCGACCGCGCCGGCGCCGAGCGCGATCAGCTTCCTTCTGTTCATCGAAGACACGCATGCTCCAGTTCTCTAGACGTGACATGCATCCTTGCCGATTCCTGGTAGATGCAGGGTTGCGCCAAGGTCATGGATGCCCGATGGTCGATCGGGAATGACCGATGGGGTCTAATTTCCTGCGCTTGTGTCCGATGGCCGGGACGGCCAGAGTTCGCGGCCAGTTCCCGGCTGCCGTCCGGCCTTTGCGGCGCCCGCAGAGCTCGCCGGCCCGCACAGCTCTCAGGGGTGGACGGTGGGGTGGGTCGGACGGGGCCAGTGTGGGCGGTCGGCGTCGCGCAGGGCCGCGGTGCGGACGGCGGCGAGCTGACGCTCCACCTCGACGAACTGGTCCGCCGGCAGCGGGCCCCGGTGCAGCGCGGCGGCGTTCTCCTCGACCTGGGCGACCGTACGGCAGCCCGGGATCGGGATGGTGCGACCGCTGCGCGCCCAGATCCAGCCCAATGCGCCCTGGGCGAGGGTGCGCCCGTCGGCGGTGAGCGCGGCACGGACCGCGCCGACCCGGCGCAGCCACTCCGGTGCCGGCCGGCCACCCCGGAACCACTCCAACCAGCCCGGGGCCAGCCCGCGCACGTCGTCGCGGGGAAGCGTCGACCCGGCCGTGTACTTGCCGGTGAGCAGCCCCATCCCGAGCGGGCCCCGGTTGACGCTGGCCAGGTCGTACTTGTCGCAGACGGCGAGCAGCTCGGGGGCGTCGCGCAGCACTGACAGGGCGTGTTGCACGGCGGTGGCACCGGCGGCGGCGTGCCCGAACGCGGCGGCCCGGTCGGTGCGGTCGGTGCTCCACCCGTACGCGCGGATCAGGCCCTCGGCCACCAGGTCCTCGCAGGTCCCGATGAGCGCCTGCGCCCTCGGCACCGACAGGTCGGCCAGGTGCAGCTGATAGAGGTCGATCCGGTCGGTGTCCAGCCGGCGCAGCGAGGCGGTCACGGCAGTGCGCAGGTACCCGGGCGACGCGTCCTCGCCGGTGGCCTGCCGGGCGGCCTCGTCGAAGGTGTAACCCCACTTGGTGGCGATCACGGCGTCGTCGCGGCGACCGGCGAGCGCGCGACCGAGCACCCGCTCACCGTGCCCGGCACCGTACGTGTCGGCAGTGTCGAAGAGGGTGATGCCCAGATCGAGTGCCCGGCGTACGGCGCGCACCGACTCGTCGTCGTCCACCGCGCCCCAGCCCAGTGGCTGGGTGCCCTCCGCCCAGGGCCCGCCGATCGCCCAGCACCCCATGCCGAGGGCGCTGACCTCGATGCCGCTGCGCCCCAACACCCGTGTCGTGACTGCCATCGGCCGATCGTGCCACCTTCGGCGGGCCGGGGCGTAGCAGATCCGCTGGCGGACACGCGGGTGCACGGAGACGGTCACGGTGCGGCATGATCAGCGCCATGCGACGGCTCGGGGTGGACATCGGCGGTGTGATCATCGAGCCGGCCGACGACGACGCGGACACCTCGTTCTTCGGCGCGCACTACCTGCGTACCCCGGCCGTCGTCGGGGCGTTCGACGCGCTCGCGGCGCTCGGCCCGGCGTTCGACGAGGTGCACCTGGTGTCCAAGTGCGGGGAGGCCACCGAACGGCGTACCCGGGAGTGGCTGGCCCACCACGACTTTCCGGCCCGCACCGGCGTCCCGGTCGAGCGGGTGCACTTCTGCCGCACCCGACCGGACAAGGCGCCGATCGCCAGACGCCTCGACCTGACCCACTTCGTGGACGACAAGCTGGAGGTGCTCGGCTATCTCGCCTCGGTGCCGCACCGCTTCCTGTTCCGGCCCCGAAAGGCCGAGGTCGCCGCACACGCCGCACTGCTGCCCCACGTACGCCGGGTGGAGAGCTGGTCGGAGCTGACCTCGTTGCTGCGCGCCGACTAGCCGGACCGGTGCGGAGGTCGCGCGACCGGCGTTGCGCGACCGGCGGCGGTCAGGACGGCCAGGCGCGGGCGAGCAGGTCGCGGGTGTCGCCGAGCAGCTGCGGCAGGACCTTGGTACGGCCGATCACGGGCATGAAGTTCGCGTCGCCGCCCCAGCGCGGCACCACGTGCTGGTGCAGGTGCGCGGCGATGCCGGCGCCGGCCACCCCGCCCTGGTTCATGCCCAGGTTGAAGCCGTGGGCGTTGCTGACCTTGCGGATCACCCGCATGGCGGTCTGGGTGTACGACGCCAGCTCGGTGGTCTCCGACACGTCCAGGTCGGTGTAGTCGGCGACGTGCCGGTAGGGGCAGACCAGCAGGTGCCCTGGGTTGTACGGGTAGAGGTTGAGCACCACGAAGACGTGCTCGCCGCGGGCCACCACCAGGCTCTCCTGCGGGGGCAGCTTCGGCCCCCGACAGAAGGGGCAGCCGGTGGGCTTCTCGTAGCCCTCGGCCGGGCGGTCCTCGCCGGAGATGTAGGTCATCCGGTGCGGCGTCCAGAGCCGCTCCAGGCCGTCCGCCATGCCGTCACTGTCCGTGTGCCGTTCCGCCCCTGTCACGAGCCGATCCTACGGAGCCCCGCGGGCACGCCGCGACACCTGCCGTCGGGAAACCCGGGACTGCAAGTTCTTGACGGATCAAGGCGGAAGCCTGAAACTTCCATGCATCCACGCACTTCCATGAATCGATGGAGGGTTACATGTTCCGACGGCTCGGCAGGTTCCTCGCGGCACTGGCGTTGACCGCCGCCACCACAGTGGCCGGCGTCACCCTCACCGCCGGCGCGGCCCAGGCGGACGGCTGCTACACCTGGGGGCGCACCCTGGCCCAGGGGGCGTCCGGCGAGGATGTCCGGCAACTCCAGATCCGGGTCGCCGGCTACCCCGGCTACGGCGCGGTGCTCACCCTCGACGGCGCGTACGGCCCGGCCACCCGATCGGCGGTGATCCGCTTCCAGCAGGCGTACGGGCTGCCGGCCGACGGCATCGCCGGCCCACAGACGTTCAACCGGCTCTACGCCCTCCAGGACAACGACTGCACCCCGGCCAACTTCAGCTACCCCGAGCTGAACAAGTGCAACAGTGACTGGTCCGGCGGCGCGGTCTCGGCGAGCACCGCCCGGTTCAACGCACTCGTCTCGATGTGGAAGCTCCAGGCCATGCGCCACGCCCTCGGCGATGTGTCCATCGCGATCAGCAGCAGCTTCCGCAGCTACGCCTGCAACAGCGCGGTCGGCGGAGCGTCGAACAGCCGACACCTGTACGGCGACGGGGTCGACCTGGTCGGCTCCCCGTCGTTCTGCCGGCTGGCGCAGCAGGCCCGCAACCACGGCTTCGGGCAGATCCTCGGCCCCGGCTACCCCGACCACAACGACCACACCCACGTGGCAGCGGTCGGAGGCTGGTCAGCGCCCAACTGCGGCATCTGACCCCCGCCGCCTCCCGGCGAAGATCGCGCTCGAACATGGAAGTAGTGGCCTTCCCCACCGGGGAGGCCACTACTTCCTGGATCGAGCACGGTCATGGGCGCGGGGGCCGTGCGAGCGGGCCGTGCGGTGGTCTCGTTACTCCGCGGCGGCGGACGGGCCGATGTTGGTCCGCGAGCTGACCACGTCCAGCACGTGGGTCACCGCCTCGGCGACCGGCACCCCGTTGCGCTGGGAGCCGTCGCGGTAGCGGAAGGAGACCGTACCGGCGGCCACGTCATCGTCACCGGCGATCACCATGAACGGGATCTTCTGCTGCTGCGCCGTCCGGATCTTCTTCTGCATCCGGTCGTCACCCGCGTCCACCTGCGCCCGGATGCCCTCGGCGCGCAGCGCCGCGACGAAGCCGTGCAGGTAGTCGGTGTGGTCCTCGCGGATCGGGATGCCCACCACCTGCACCGGCGCGAGCCAGGCCGGGAAGGCACCCGCGTAGTGCTCGGTGAGCACCCCGAAGAACCGCTCGATCGACCCGAACAGCGCACGGTGGATCATCACGGGCCGCTGCCGGCTACCGTCGGCGGCCTGGTACTCCAACGCGAACCGCTCCGGCTGGTTGAAGTCGACCTGGATGGTGGACATCTGCCAGGTCCGGCCGATGGCGTCCCGGGCCTGCACGGAGATCTTCGGCCCGTAGAACGCCGCGCCGCCCGGGTCGGGGACCAGGTCCAGGCCGGAGGTCGCGGCGGCGGTGCGCAGCGCCTCGGTGGCCTCGGCCCAGTCCTCGTCGGCCCCGATGAACTTGGGCGAGTCGTCCCGGGTCGACAGCTCCAGGTAGAAGTCGTCCAGGCCGTAGTCGCGCAGCAGGTCGAGCACGAAGCTGAGCAGCGTGGACAGCTCGCCGGCCATCTGCTCACGGGTGCAGTAGATGTGCGAGTCGTCCTGGGTCAGGCCGCGGACCCGGGTGAGGCCGTGCACGACGCCGGACTTCTCGTACCGGTAGACGGTGCCGAACTCGAACATCCGCAGCGGCAGCTCCCGGTACGACCGCCCGCGCGACCTGAAGATCAGGTTGTGCATCGGGCAGTTCATCGCCTTGAGGTAGTAGTCCGCGCCCTCCAGTTGCATGGGCGGGAACATGGTGTCCGCGTAGTACGGCAGGTGACCGGAGGTCTGGAACAGCTGCGCCTTGGTGATGTGCGGGGTGTTGACGAACTCGTACCCCGCCTCCTCGTGCCGCCGCCGCGAGTAGTGCTCCATCTCCCGGCGGATGATGCCGCCCTTGGGGTGGAAGACCGCCAGGCCGGAGCCGATCTCGTCGGGGAAACTGAACAGGTCGAGGTCCGCGCCGAGCTTGCGGTGGTCGCGCCGGGCGGCCTCCTCCAACAGCTTCAGGTACGCCTTGAGCTCGTCGCGGGTCGGCCACGCGGTGCCGTACACCCGCTGTAGTTGGGGGTTCTTCTCCGACCCCCGCCAGTACGCGGCGGCGGAGCGCATCAGCTTGAACGCGCCGATCAGTCGGGTGGTCGGCAGGTGCGGACCCCGGCACAGGTCCGACCAGCAGACCTTGTCCTCCTTGGCGTCGAGGTTGTCGTAGATGGTCAGCTCGCCGCCGCCCACCTCCATCACCTCGTCGGTGTCCAGGCCCTCGCCCTTGACCTCGATCAACTCCAGCTTGAACGGCTCGTCGGCGAGCTCCGAGCGCGCCTCGTCCAGGCTGCCGAAGCGGCGACGACGGAACCGCTGCCCGGACTTGATGATCTCCTGCATGCGCTTCTCGAGCTTGCTGAGGTCATCTGGCTGGAACGGCTTCTCGACGTCGAAGTCGTAGTAGAAGCCGTTCTCGATGGGCGGGCCGATGCCCAGCTTGGCCTCGGGGAAGATGTCCTGCACGGCCTGGGCGAGGACGTGCGCGGTGGAGTGGCGCAGCACGTTGAGCCCGTCGGGCGAATCCAGGGTCACCGGCTCGACGACGGTCTCCTCGGCCGGCGCCCAGTCCAGGTCGCGCAGCTGACCCTCGGGGTCGCGGACCACGACGATCGCCTTGGGGCCGTTCGCGGGCAGTCCGGCCGCGGCCACCGCGTCGGCCGCCGTGGTCCCGGCGGCGACGACGACGGGGTCGGCCACGGCGGGGGTACGGGGTGCGGACACGGTGACTCCTCCAAGTGGTACGAAACGGTGCCGATCCTCGGCTCCTGCCGATGCTATCGGTCGACCCGCCCGCGACCGGGAAGGGCACCTCCTTACCGCCGACGTTGAACCTTTCGCGCCTCGCAGCCGAACTAGAAGGTGTGGCCGGAAACCGGTGCCGGCCGCGTCGACACGGATGGGGGCACGAGATGGCGAGCACGTACGGCGGTGGCCGTCGGCGGCGGATCGTGGCGGCGACCGCGGTGACCGCCGCTGGGCTGCTGCTCTGGCCGGGCACGGCGTACGCGGCGGACGTGACGACCACCCCGACCGAGGCCCGGCAGGGCGAGGCGGTACGGCTGGAGTTCAGCGTTCCGGAGGAACGGGCCGGTACGAAGACCAACCAGATCGAGGTCCGGCTGCCGGCCGACGCGCCGATCGCCGAGGTCTACCCCATGTCGGTGAACGGCTGGGCGCCCCGGATCAGCTCCCGCACCCTGGACAAGCCGGTGGCCGGTATCCACTCCTCCGGGGTGAGCACTGTGACGACCGCTGTGACCTGGGTCCGGGTCGGTGAGAGTGACCCCGGGCCGGCTCGGCTGGCGCTCTCCATGGGGCCGATGCCGCAGGCCGAGCGGCTCACCTTCGAGGTGGTCCAGACGTACGCCGACGGCACTGTGGTCCGGTGGGCGGACGCCACCGGTCCGCGCCGGGCCCCGACGCTCGCCCTGCTGCCGGCGGCGCCCGGCGCGGCGGGTCCGGCCGCGCACGGCGGGCACGCCGGCCCCCCGGCGGCCGGCGCACCGGCCGCAGCGGACAACGGTGTGGACGCCGCACCGCCGGCCCGATCGGGCGACGCCGACGAGGGCAGCGCCGACGGGATGCTGGCCGCCGGCCTGCTGGCCGGGCTGGGCGGCGGCGCGGCGATCGGCTGGCTGGTCAGCCGTTGGCGCCGCCGCGACCCGGGCGAGGCCACCGCGCTCGCCGAGGTGACCGGCGACCCGGACGAGGCCGCGACGCTGGCCGAGATAACCGGCCGCGGGAACGACACCGCAACGCCAGACCCGACGCCCGCGAGCCCGCAGCCGGCGGACCCCCGGTCCGCCGACCCGCAGCCCGCTGTTCCCGCAGCATCGCGGTGATCCACTCGGGTTCCTGGAAACCGCTGCATCCCCGCACGGACAGCCCGATTCGCAGGAAGCCGAGTTGATCGTAGGCAGCGCCAGCGCAGGGCAGGGCAGGCGCAGGGCAAGGCAGCCCGGGTCGCCCGGGCAGCCCCGGGGGTCAGGGGAGCCAGGTAGGTAGCGGCTCGCGGGCGGCCAGCCACTTTTCGGGCACCCCGCCCGGGGTGCCGACGCCGGTGTGCGCCGCCACCACCGCTCCGGCGATGGCGGCCGTGGTGTCCACGTCCCCACCGGCCCGTACGCACGTCTCGATGGCCGCCGGATAGTCGTCGAGGTGGGTGGCGGCCACCCAGAGGGTGAACCCGACGGTGTCCTGGGCGGTCACCCGGGAGCCGTTGCCGAGCGCCGCCACCACCTGGGGCAACGGCCGGCCGAGCAGCCCGGCGGCCCGGTGTACGCCCCGATACACCTCGGTGACCGGGTCGAGCGCGGCGGCGATCCCGGCCAGCAGGCGCTCCGGGGCCGGCCGGTGCCCGTCGAGGCGGGCTCGGGCGGCCAGCGCGGCGGCGACGGCGACGGCGACCGCGCCGGCGATCCCCTCCGGGTGCGCGTGCGTCACCTCGGCGGACGCGCGGGCCTGGGCGGCGGCGCGCGCTGTCGAGTCGGCGAAGTACGCGCCCAGCGGGCCGACCCGCATCGCCGCGCCGTTGCCGCAGGAGCCCTGCCCGTCGAAGGCGGAGGCGGCGGCCAGCGGCCACGGGGTGCCGGTGCGGATCAGCCCCAGGATGAGCATCGCGCCCGCGCCGTAGCCTCGGCGCTCGGTGCACCGCTCGGCGAAGGAGAGGGCCAGCCGGTCCCGGTCGATGCCGCCGGAGTCGGCCAACTGGGCGAGAACCGAGCAGGCCATCTCGGTGTCGTCGGTCCATTCCCAGGGCGCCGACGGCAGCGCGTCGGCGGCGAGATCCACGGGCACCGGCCCCGGCAGGAAGTACTGCGCGCCGAGCGCGTCGCCGGTGGAGAGACCGGCGAGGCTGTCCCGGGCGAGCGCCAGGCGGGCATCGGCGAACAGGGTGAACGACATCGTCGTACCAGCTTGCCCGGTCGCCAGGCACGCCGCAACGCGATCAACTTGCCAGGCCAAGTACGGTCTTGTCGTGGCCTCCGTGCTCCTGGTCGAAGACGATCACGTCGTACGCGGCGCGATGCTGCGGTCCCTCACCGACCGGGGGCATGCCGTGCACGCCGTGGGTACGGCGTTGGACGCCCTGCGTCGGGTCGCCGCGGAGACACCCGACCTGGTGGTGCTCGACCTCGGCCTACCCGACCTGGACGGCTCGGACGCGCTGCGGATGTTGCGCGGCATCACCGACGTTCCGATCATCATCGCCACCGCCCGCGACGACGAGCAGTCGGTGGTCAAGCTGCTGCGCGCCGGCGCCGACGACTACATGGTCAAGCCGTTCACCGGCGCGCACCTGGACGCCCGGATCACCACGGTGCTGCGCCGGGCCGGCCGGGCCAGTCGGTCCGTGCAGCCCGCTGTGCACAGCGTCGGCGGGCTGCGGGTGGACGTGGGCGAGCGCAGCGCCCAGCTCGACGGGGAGCCGCTGGCGCTGACCCGCAAGGAATTCGACCTGTTGGCGTATCTCGCCGCACGACCTGGGCGGGTAGTGTCCCGCCGGGAACTCTTGGAGGAGGTATGGCGGCAGCCATCGGTCGGCGAGGATCAGACCATCGACGTTCACCTGTACTGGCTCCGCAGAAAGATGGGCGAGTCCGCGGCGAAGCCGCGCTACCTGCGCACCGTGCGGGGGGTCGGATTCCGGCTGGTGGCACCGGACTGAGGACGGCGCTGGCCCTGCTCACGGCCGGCATGTGCAGTCTCGTGGCGCTCGCGTTCCTGATCCCGCTCGGGCTCAGCCTGCGCGAGCAGAGCCGGGACGAGGCGATCGCCGACGCGGCGCGGCGCAGCGCCCTGGTGACCGGCGCGCTGGCGGTCAGCACCGACCCGGCGGTCGTCGAGCGTGCCGTGGTGGCCAGCGCCGAGGGCGCACCCACCCGGCCCGTGGTGCACGGGTTGGGGTTGGACGAGTCGGCTGGTCGGGCCAGCGGCAGCGACCTGGACCGGGCCCGCTCCGAGCGCCAGTCGTTGGTCGTCGACGTCGACGGGGGTGTGGCCCGGCTCGACCCGGTCGTCCTCGGTGACCGGACGGCAGTGGTCGAGGTGTTCCTTCCGGAGTCGGCGCTGGGCGAGGGCGCCGGCGGCACCTGGTTGCTGCTGTTCGCGGTCGGCGCGGCGATGGCCGGCGCGGCGGTGCTGGTGGTCGACCGGGTCGCCGCCCGCGCGGTGGACTCCACCCGTGGTCTGGTCAAGGCCGCGCTCTCCATCGGCGACGGGGACCTCGGCGTACGAGTCGAGCCGACCGGTCCGCGCGAGCTGGCCGAGGCCGGGTACGCCTTCAACCGGATGGCGGACCGGCTGGACGCGGCCCGCACCGACGAGCGGGAGTTGGTGGCCGACCTGTCGCACCGTCTGCGTACCCCGTTGACGGTGCTGCGGTTGGACGCGGAGGCGTTGGAGTCCGACGACACCAGCGTGGGTTCGTTCAGCCCGGCGGAGTTGGACCGGCTGCGCGGGATCCGGCGGATCCGGCAGGCGATCGTCACCCTGGAGGGTGAGATCGACGTGCTGATCAAGACCACCCGTAAGACGGTGGCGCTCGAGGCCGGGCCGGCGATGTGCGACGTCAGCGAGGTGGTCCGGGACCGGATGGTGTTCTGGGCGGCGTTGGCCGGCGACCAGAACCGGCCGCACCGGGTCAACGGCGCCCAGCTGCGCATCCCGGCGCCGGTGCCGCGGGCCGAACTGGCCGCCGCGCTGGACGCGGTGATCGGCAACGTCTTCCGCTACACGCCGCAGGGCACCGCCTTCGAGGTGGCGGTGTCCCGGCGCGACGGTTACGTGGCGATCCGGATCGACGACGCCGGCCCCGGCATCGCCAACCCGGACCGGGCGCTGCGCCGGGGCGCCAGTGACCAGGGCTCGACCGGGCTCGGGCTGGACATCGCCAAGCGGGTCGCGTTGCAGGCCAACGGCTCGGTGAGCATCGACCGGGCCCGGCTGGGCGGGGCCAGCGTGGTGATGCTGCTCGCCGACCCGGAGGCGACGCCCCGGCAGGTCAGCCGCTTCGGTCTGGTCGGTCGGATGGCCCGCGACGCCCGGGACACGAAGGCCACCGGACGTCGCTGGCCCCGCCAGCGCCCCACCGACGACTGACCCGGCCGAACCCGGGGCTGTGCGCCGGCGCAAGTCTTCCTTAGATCGCGGTTAACGACCGCGTTGGATCGGCCGCGGGCTGACAGGATCAGAGCACGAACCCACCAGTTCCACCGGCCGAGCGCACCACGCACCGGCGGCCGGTGGAGCCGCGCGCGCGGCGGGAGTCACAGGTCCCCCCACACCCACGCTCCCGCCGCGCGCCCTGCTCAACCGACCGGCCCAGCCGACCGACCAGCTCAGCCGGCGGTCGCGAGGTACGCGTCGATCTCGGCGAGGATGCGCTGCTGGCCGGCGGTGTCCAGGAAGGACGCGGTCACCGCGTTGCGGGCCAGCCCGGCCAGGCCCTCGGCACCGACGCCGAGCAGGCGGGCCGCCACCGCGTACTCGTCGTTGAGGGTGGTGCCGAACATCGGCGGGTCGTCGGAGTTGATGGTGACCAGCAGCCCGGCCTCGACCAGCCGGGGCAGCGGATGCTCGTCGAGGGTGGCCACCGCCCTGGTGCGGACGTTGGACGTCGGGCAGATCTCCATCCCGATCTGCCGCTCGGCCAGGTACGCGAGCAGTTGCGGGTCCTGCGCGGCGGAGATGCCGTGCCCGATCCGCTCGGCGCCCAACTCGTTCAGCGCGTCCCAGACGGTCTGCGGCCCGGTGGTCTCCCCGGCGTGCGGCACCGAGCGCAACCCGGCGGCGCGGGCCTGGTCGAAGTAGGGCCGGAACTGCGGTCGGGGTACGCCGATCTCCGGGCCGCCCAGACCGAAACTGACCAGCCCGTCCGGGCGCTCGTCCAGCGCGATGCGCAGCGTCTCCTCGGCTGCCGGCAGGCCGGCCTCGCCGGGGATGTCGAAGCACCAGCGCAGCTCGATGCCGAAGTCGGCCAGGGCGCGCTTGCGGGCGTCCTCGATCGCCTCGCAGAACGCCGGCGCGGGAATGCCCCGTCGGACGTGCGAGTACGGGGTGATGGTCAGCTCCGCGTACCGGACCTGTTGGCGGGCCAGCTCGCGGGCCACCTCGTGGGTGAGGATCCAGACGTCCTCCGGGTCGCGGATGAGATCCACGACGCTCAGGTAGACCTCGATGAAGTGCGCGAAGTCGCGGAACTCGAAGTAGTTGGCGAGCGCGTCCGGGTCGGCCGGCACGGGGGTACGCCCCTCGTGGCGCGCCGCCAACTCGGCGACGATCCGGGGCAGGGCGGAGCCGACGTGGTGCACGTGCAGCTCCACCTTGGGCAGGCCGGCGATGAAGGTGGACAGGTCGATCACTGGTTCTCCTGGGCATGGTCGCCGGTGCGGGCGACGACGAAGACGCGGCGGAACGGGAAGTACACCTGACCCTGCCGCACCGGGTACGCCGCGGTGAGCCGTACTCCCAGCTCGGCCCGGAAGGCGGACCAGCCGGCGGCGTCCAGTGCGGCCCGGACCGGGCGCAGCGCGGTGCCCTCCATCCAGGCCAGCACCGGGTGCTCGGCGGCGGGTCGAGCCGGCAGCAGGTGCACGTAGGTAGTCTCCCAGGCGTCCACCTCGCAACCGGCGGCGGTCAGCAGCGCCGCGTAGTCGGCCGGGTCGTCGACCGGGTCCGCGCGCAGCAGCGGGGCGACCTCGGCCCGCCAGGTCGGCCGGTTGGCGACCTCCCGCAGGGCCCTGTGCGAGTCGGCGGCGAAGTTGCCGGGGACCTGCATGGCGAGCCAGGCGCCGACGGGCAGCTCGGTGGCCCAGCGGCGCAGCAGCTCCTGGTGGCCGGGGACCCATTGCAGCGCCGCGTTGGTGACCACCACGTCCTCGTCGCCGGCCGGACGCCAGTCGCGAAGGTCGGCGACCGCGAAGTCGACCGGCGCGCCGAGGGCTTCGGCCCGCTCGATCATTTCGGGCGAGGAGTCGAGGCCGCGCACCCGGCTGGTCGGCCAGCGTTCGGCGAGGACGGCGGTGAGCTGGCCGGGGCCGCAGCCGAGGTCGACCACCGCCCGGGGTCGCTCGGCCGGGATCCGGGCGAGGAGGTCGTGAAACGGCCGGGATCGCTCGTCGCCGAAGCGCAGGTAGGTCGTCGGGTCCCACATGGTCGCCTCCCAAACCGTACGTCCGTACTGCTGACGGTACGGCTCCCGTGGCAGGGTGGCAACCCGATCACTAGGCTCGGGGCATGGAACAGCGCAGCTTCAACCGGCTCGGCCGGACCGTTGGCGCGGTCGGCCTGGGCGCGTGGCAACTCGGCGCCGACTGGGGCACCGTCAGCGAGGACGACGCGATGGCGGTGCTCGCCGCCGCCGTGGACGCCGGGGTCACCTTCCTCGACACCGCCGACGTGTACGGCGACGGCCGCAGCGAGCAGCTGATCGGCCGCTTCCTGCGCACCCGACCCGACGCCGGGCTGACCGTCGCCACCAAGATGGGCCGCCGCGTCGAGCAGCGCCCGGAGGCGTACACCCTGGCCAACTTCCGGCAGTGGACCGACCGCTCCCGGGCCAACCTGGGCATGGACACCCTGGACCTGGTCCAGTTGCACTGCCCGCCCACCGAGGTCTTCTCCTCCGACGAGGTCTTCGACGGCCTGGACACCCTCGTCGCCGAAAAGGCCATCGCCGGGTACGGGGTCAGCGTCGAGACCTGCGACCAGGCCCTCACCGCGATCGCCCGACCGGGGGTGGCCAGCGTCCAGATCATCCTCAACGCGGTCCGCCACAAGCCCCTGGAGCGGGTGCTGCCGGCCGCGGCCGCAGCCGGTGTCGGCATCATCGCCCGCGTGCCGCTCGCCAGTGGCCTGCTCTCCGGCCGCTACGACGAGCACACCGAGTTCCCCGCCGACGACCACCGCAACTACAACCGGCACGGCGCGGCCTTCGACGTCGGAGAGACGTTCTCCGGAGTCGACTTCGACCGAGGTCTGGCCGCCGTACGCCGGCTGGCCCCGCTCGTCGACGCGGACCGCACGATGGCGCAGTTCGCCCTGCGCTGGGTGTTGGACCAGGCGGGCGTCACAGTGGTCATCCCCGGCGCGCGCGACGCCGACCAGGCCCGACGCAACGCCGCCGCGGCGGCCCTGTCCCCGCTCACCGACGAGCAGCTGGCAGCCGTCCGCGAGACCTACGACGAGCTGATCCGCCCGCAGGTGCACGACCGGTGGTGACCCGCGCGCCCGGGGTGCTCGCGTCACGCCACCCGGCCGGCGATGCTGGACGGCGGCGCGCCGCCCCGGGCGGCGGAGAGGGGACGCGATGAGAGGTTGGCTTCCGCTCACCCTCGGCCTGGTGGCCGTGGTGATCGGTGCGGTGTGGACGGTCCAGGGCCTCGGCTACGTCAGCGGCAGCGTGATGACCGACGAGAAGATCTGGGCGGTGATCGGCCCGCTCGTGACGGCGGCCGGGCTGGTGGTGCTCTGGCTCGGCCTGCGCTCGCGTCGACGCTGACCGGTCGTTGCACCGGCGAGCCTGAGCAGGCGAAAGCCCCGCATCCCAACCGGGATGCGGGGCTTTACCGCGACCCTTGAACCGGATCGTCCCACCGGCCGGCGGGGGCCGGCCGTCCTACTCAGATGGGACGGACCTGCTCAGCCTGCGGGCCCTTCTGACCCTGAGCAATCTCGAACTCCACCCGCTGGTTCTCCTCCAGCGAGCGGTAGCCGCTGGTCTGGATGGCCGAGAAGTGGACGAACACGTCAGCACCCCCACCATCGACGGTGATGAAGCCGAAGCCCTTGTCAGCGTTGAACCACTTCACGGTTCCCTGAGCCATGTGTTTCTCCCTCTAAAAACTGGCGGCCGTGCACGCCGTCCGGCCGATTGGCCGTTTTTGAGCAGCGGTGCCTGAGGCGGCCCCACGAAGGAGACTTCTCTCAACCCACGCCATCTCGCAACAGCGGGGACCAGCAAATCACGGAGGCAAAAAGTCTGTCACGACCTCTCCGACGAATTTCTCCGACATGTGACCTGACGGATGCCTCAGGTGCGCTGGGCGGCGTGCGATGCCATGCGAAAGCCCCCTTCCCATCGATGCGGGAAGGGGGCTGAAGTCGCTGCTGGTCAGTCCGGCCAGCTGCCGGTCATCCGGCGTACGCCGACCGCGCCGCCCCGGTCCACTGCCGCCCGGACGACAGCGAAGATGGCGCCCTGCAACGCGGCGGCGGCCAGGATCTCGCCCCAGCCGCGATCCTCGTCGGTCGCGTTGGGCGCCTCACCGTCGCCCGCGGTGGCCTTCCAGACCTGCCGGAAGATCGCCCCGGCCACCGTGCCCGCGGCGATACCCAGCAACACGCCGACCGGCCGGTATGCGACCCTGCCGATACTCTTGCTCACCTACGCCTCCCCCGCACGATCATCAGCACCACCACGGTGGCCACCGCGCCGGCCGCGATGGCCGCCCACGGCACCGGGTTTCGGCGCACCAACTCGCCCTTGTCGTACGCCTGTGCGCGTACCATCTCGCCCTTTTCGTACGCCTGCGCCCGCGCCATTCCGGCGCCACGGGCGGCCTGCCCGCGGACCCGAGCGACGGTCTGCGCCGCCTGCTCCCGCATCCGCTCCTTGGCCTGCTCGGCGGACTCCTTCAGACGCGCCTTGACGTCGGCCTTGGCGGCCAACGCCTCCATCGTCTCGCCCAACTCGACCCGGGTGCGACGGATCTCCTCGCGGAGGGCCTCCGTGTCGCCGGTCCCGTTACCGGTCATTGCCGCCCCCTGTCCTTCACCGCGGCGGTGACGGTGTCCATGTCTGCCCGGAGGCTACGGACCGTGGCCGCCGGCACCGGCGGGACGGCACGGCTGACCTGCTTCTTGCCCACCAGGGCGAGGATGCCGGCCACCAGGAAGCAGGCCACCGCCACGATCAGCGCAGCAGCCCAGGCGGGCAACACCAGGTCGAGCAACAGGATCGCCGTGGCGACCAGCGCACCAAGACCGAAGAACGCGAGCGCGCCACCGCCGCCGAACAGGCCGATCCCGATGCCCGCGTGCTTACCCTTCTGGGTCAACTCCGCTCGGGCCAGCGTCAGTTCGTCCCGTACGAGGCGGGAGATCTGCTCAGTGGCCCGCTGCACCAACTCGGCGGTGGAGGGCTCGCTCCCGTTCTGGGATGTGCGGGCTTTCGCCACGTCAGCCATGCTGTCCTCCTTTCCTCATCACCGCGCTGTATGCCCGAAGTCGCCGCTCGTCAATCCTAAAGCGCGCCAAGCAGCTCACCGTCCCGTTGTCCGGACGCCGCGCCGCCGATACGCGGCCAGCCGCCGCGATCACGCCAGAGACGTCCGGCAGCACATCCCCCACCCAAGCCCGACCAAACCTCCCGCACCGGCCCCCTCCACCCCGGGCCGGGCCGGGGTGGGGGTGGGTTATTGGGGGCGGGTTTCTTCGGGGCCTACGAAGGCTTCGCTGCGGGCGTCGCCGTCGTCGCTGCCGCCGAAGACACGGGCGTCGTCGGGCGCCTCGGTGTCGGACAGGCGGCGGGCCGGCCGCCTCGGCTGCACCCACTGCCAGGACAGGTTGCTGTTGGAGTCGCCCAGTTCGGTGCGCAGCCGGGGCATGGCGGTCGGGCGGTTGTCCCGGATCCAGGCGACCAGGTGCTCCCGGACGAGGCAGCGCAGGTCCCACAGACTGCCCGCGTCGGCGGCGCTGACCAGCGCGCGCAACCGGACCATTCCGCCGGTGGCGTCGGTGACCTGCAGGACGCAGACCCGCCCGTCCCACAGCTCGGTGCCCTCGACGAGGCGCCGCAGCTCCTCGCGCATGATCTGCACCGGCACCGCCCAGTCGACGTCGAATTCGGCGGTGCCGAGCACCGCCGCCTCCGTCCGGGTCCAGTTCTGGAACGGCTTGCTGGTGAAGTACGAGGTGGGCAGGATCAACCGGCGGTCGTCCCAGATCTGCACCACGACGTAGCTGAGTGTCAGTTCCTCGATGCGACCCCACTCCCCCTCGACGACGACCACGTCGTCGAGCCGGACGGCGTCGCTGAAGGCGAGTTGGAGGCCGGCGAAGACGTTGCCGAGCAGGCTCTGTGCGGCGAGCGCGGCCACCACACCGACCACACCGGCCGAGGTCAGCACACCGGCGCCGATGCCCCGCACGCTGGGGAACGTCATCAGCATCACGCCGACGGCCAGGATGACGATCACCGCGATGGTCAGTCGGCGCAGCATCACCACCTGGGTCCGGACCCGCCGGGCGTGCCGGTTGTCCGGTACGTCGACCCGGAACCGGGCCAGCGCGGTGTCCTCCACGACGAGCAGCAGACCGGCGACCAGCCAGGCGAGGGTGGCGATGACGCCGAGGATGAGCAGGTGCAGCAGCAGCCGACGCCAGCTCTCGCCGACCGCGTACCCGGTGCTGAAGCGGACGGCGAACTGCACGGCCAGGACCGTTGCGGCGACCTGGAACGGGCGGTGCGCGTGGTCGGTCAGCTCGGTCAACAGCAGTGACCGGCGGCCGAACCGCCGGGTCAACCGGTGGACGACCTCGACCAGGAACAGGGCGACCGCCGCCGCGACGAGCGCGGCGACGGCCGTTTCGAGATAGTTCTGCACGGCTTCGGTGCTCCCCTTCGACCAGGCGTCGGGCACTTCGGGCAAAAGCCCAAGAGTGCCCGACAGCCCGGGAATCGACCAGTTCAGACCTTGCGGTACCGGGACTGGAGGAAGCAGTAGACGCCGAAGGCGGCGATGCCGAGGGCGACCAGGGTCAGCAGGAACATGCCGTAGGACTGCTCACGCAGGGCGTGCAGCGCGGCGTCCAGACCACGGGCCTTCTCCGGGTCGTAGTTCACCGCGGCCACGATGACCAGCAGACCGGCGATGCCGTACGCGACGCCCTTGGCGATGTATCCGGCCATGCCCAGCCGGCGGGCGAGCTGGCGGGTCTTCGGGTTCATCTCGCCGGTCTTGAGGTGCTTCTCGAACTTCTTCCGGGCGCCGTAGATCACCAGGCCGATGCCGATCGCGGCGACGACCAGGCCGGCCAGGCCGACCAGCCACCGGCCACCGCTGGAGGTCATCAGCTTGCCGGTCAACGCCTCCTGCTGGTCGGCGCTGTTCGACCCGGCGTCGGAGAAGACCTTGAAGGCGGTCCAGGCGAAGTAGAGGTAGACGATGGTCCGGCCGGCCGAGGCGACCCGTTCCATCACCCGCTCCTTGCCGCGCTCGGCGCGGTGCCCGACCGCCGCCTCCAGCGCCTGCCAGATCGCCATCGCGAGCAGGCCGACAGCGACGGCGATGACCAGGAACTTGCCGAGGGGCTGCGCGGAGAGGGTACGCAGCGCGCCGGACTGGTCGCCGTCGTCGGACGACGTGCCGAACGCGATCTGCAACGCCAACCAGGCGAAGAGGAGGTGGACGATGCCGTAGCCGATGAAGCCGGCCCGGGCGAGGAGTTCCAGCCACCGGCTGTCCGCCGTACGGGAGGCGGTGGCTTCGGCGCTACGGGTAAGTGACATGGCGTCACAATCTCCGATTCTGAAGATTCCCAAACGTCGGCCACCGCCGCCCGCCCGGGTCAGCTACCCGGGTTGCGCGCTACGCGAATCTTGACCTGTTGGTCGGTCACGCTGTCCAGGGTGACAGCGAAGCCCCCGGCCTCGGCGGCCTGCTGGCCGGTGGTGAGGGTGAGCTGCTCACCGGCGACCTCGACGGTCACCTGGTCACCCTCGGCGCCGACCAGCTTGGCCTCGACGCCCAGGATGGTGGCGCTGGCGTCGACACCCCGCTCGAAGGTGACGGTGCAGGCGTCCAGCCCGCAGTCGGTGGAGGCGCCCTGGGAGCTGCACCCGGCGAGCACGGCGAGGCCGAGCGCCAGACCGGCGAAGAGACCGGCGGCGCGGCGGACGGTGGGAATGGGCACGGTGGCGGGTCGGTTCGTCACCCCGCCAAGAGTACGAGACATCCGCGACGGCACCGCCCAACGGTGATCACCTGGCGGCCGGGAAGGGTACGGGGAGCACCGGCTAGGGTCCGGGACATGCCGTTCGACATCGCCCGCACCCGGGCCGCGTACCCCGCCCTGACCGAGGGCTTCGTCCACTTCGACGGTGCCGGCGGCACCCAGACCGCGGCCGGTGTGATCGACGCGGTCACCGACGCCATGCGGTCGGCGGTGGGCAACCGCAGCGCCGCCTTCCTACCGGGTCGCCGGTCGTTGGAGCTGGTGGCCGAGGCCCGCTCGGCGGTGGCCGACCTGCTCGGCGCCGACCCGGCCGGGGTGGTGCTCGGCCCGAGCGCTACCGCGCTGACGTACACCCTGGCCCGCACGCTCGGCGCGGCCTGGCACCCGGGTGACGAGGTGGTGGTCTCCCGGCTCGACCACGACGCGAACGTGCGGCCGTGGGTGCAGGCCGCCGAGGCGGCCGGCGCGACGGTGCGGTGGGCCGAGGTCGACCGGCACACCGGTGAACTCCCCGCGGCACAGTACGCGGACCTGGTGGGTGAGCGGACCCGGTTGGTGGCGGTCACCGCCGGCAGCAACGCCATCGGCACCATGCCGGACGTGCCGGCGATCGCCAAGATCGCGCACGCGGTCGGCGCGCTGGTCTACGTCGACGGCGTGCACTCGGTGCCGCACGGGCCGACCGACCTGGCCTCGCTCGGCGCCGACGTGCTGGTCACCAGCGCGTACAAGTGGTCCGGCCCGCACCTGGCGGCGATGGTGGCGGACCCGGCCCGGTGGGCGGCGTTGCGCCCGGCGAAGCTGGTGCCGTCCTCCGACGCGGTGCCGGACCGGTTCGAGTACGGCACGCCGAGCTTCCCGCTGCTGGCCGGCGTGGCCGCGGCGGTGGATCACCTGGCGGGGCTGGACCCGGACGCGGTCGGGGACCGGCGGGCCCGGCTGCGGGCCGGGCTGGCCGCCGCCCAGGCGCACGAGGAGGCGCTACTGGACCGGCTGCTCGCCGGGCTGGCGCGGCGGCCGGCGATCACCGTCTACGGCTCGCCGGCGCGGCGCTGCCCGACGGTCTCGTTCCGGATCGCCGGGATGTCCCCGACGGCCACCCAGGAGGCGTTGGGCGACGCCGGGTTCTGCCTCTCCGTCGGCGACTACTACGCCTACGAGTACTTCCAGCTGATGGGTCTGCGCGACAGCGGCGGGGCGGTGCGGGCCAGCATCTACCACTACAACACGGCCGACGAGGTGGACCGGTTGCTCGGCGAACTCGACGCGTTGGCCGAGCGGGCGGGGAGAATGGCCGGATGAGCACCCTGGTCGAGGACAACCCGGCGAAGCACCGCTTCGAGATCCTTGTCGACGACGCGCTGGCCGGCTTCACCGCGTACCTGCCGCGCGGGGAGGTCCTGGTCTTCACCCACACCGAGGTGGACCGGGGCTTTCAGGGCAAGGGGGTGGGTGGCACGCTGATCCGCGGCACCCTGGACCAGCTCCGGGCCCGCGGCACGACAGTGGTGCCGCAGTGCCCCTTCATGGCCGCGTTCATCGACAAGCACCCCGAGTACGCCGACCTGGTCGCCGACCTCCCGTAGCGCGGACCGTCAGCGGACGCCGGTGAGCACCTCGGCGGCGGCCTGCCCGCTGGCCCGGGTGGCGCCGTGGGTGGCCAGGTGCACCGCCCCGGTGACCAGCTCGGGCACGCCCAACTCGACCACTACGGCGTCCGGCCGGGCGGCCAACGCGCGGTGCACGGCGGCGCGCATCCAGTCGTGCCGGTGCTGGTCGCGGACGACCAGGACCAGAGGGCGGCTGCCCGCACCGGCGCTCGGGTCGGCTGGGACGTCGGGTTCGGCGTAGCGGACCGTGCTGGTGCCGGGCAGCAGCTCGGTCAGTGGTCCGCCGATGCCCCACGGGGTCTCGGCGCCGATGGCGATGTTGCGCAGCGGCTCGAACTCGACGACGTGTGCCGCGCGGGTCAGGGGCAGCGCGACAGTCGTGCCCGGGGCGGCGGTGACCCGGACGGCCCGGCGGGCGGCGACCAGGCCGACGTCGGCGGTGGCGCGCGCTCCGGCCGAGCCGGAGCTGCGGGCGGCCACCGTCCAGGCGGCGAGTTGACCGACGCGCTTGGCGGCCTCGGCGAGACGTTCCTCGGGCAGCTCACCGGAGACGACGGCGGCCACGATGGCGTCGCGCAGCTCGCCGGCGGCCTGCTCGTCGGCCCGTTCGCCGCCGATGCAGATGGCGTCGGCCCCGGCGGCGAGGGCGCGGACCGTCGCCCCGGCGAAGCCGTACCGGTCGGCGACCGCGCGCATCTCCATCGCGTCGGTGACCACCACGCCGGAGAAGCCCAGCTCGTCGCGGAGCAACCCGCCCAGGATGCGCTGACTCAGCGTCGCCGGCAGGTGCGGGTCGAGCGCGGGCACCAGCAGGTGACCGGTCATCACCGCCTGCACCCCGGCGGCCACGGCGGCGCGGAACGGGGCCAGTTCGCAGGCGTCCAGCCGGTCCCGGTCGGCGGTGATCCGGGGCAGGTCGTGGTGTGAGTCGACCCGGGTGTCGCCGTGCCCGGGGAAGTGTTTGGCGCAGGCCGCGACGCCGCCGGCCTGGAGCCCGCGGACCCAGGCGGCGGTGTGCCGCGCGACCAGCACCGGGTCGGCGCCGAAGGAGCGGACGCCGATCACCGGGTTCGCCGGGTTGGAGTTGACGTCGGCGTCCGGGGCGTAGTTGAGGGTGACCCCCGCCGCGGCCAGCTCGGCGCCGAGGTCCCGGGCGACGGCCTCGGTCAGCTCCGGGTCGTCGACAGCGCCGAGGGCGAAGTTGCCGGGCCGGGAGCTGCCGTGCACCGACTCCAGCCGGGTGACGTCGCCGGCCTCCTCGTCGATCGCCACGATGACGTCCGGCCGTTCCGCGCGCAGCGTCGCGGTGAGCGCGGCCACCTGCTCGGTGTCGACGACGTTGCGAGCGAAGAGCACCACCGAGCCGAGACCCTCGCCGAGCCAGCGGCACACCCATGGTGGTGGGGTGGTGCCGACGAAGCCGGGTTGCAGGACGGCGGCGGCGAGCGCCGGGAGGTGCCCGTTGGTAGTGGTCACTCCGCCCCCTCGCAGTGATCGATGTCGATCACCGGCGACGGTGCGCCCCCGTCGATCCGCTGGTTGCGCTCGCTCATGCGGCCCCCGTACCCCATCTCTCGCGCGCCCTCGGCGCACCGCCACCGGCAGGCGGTCCTGCCATGGTCACACTGAGCGATTCAATAGTCAATAAACCTTACAGTTGCCTGGCGGCCCGCTTCCCGGGGAGAGTGCGGGGATGGATCCCGTCCTGCTGGCCGACGCGACGAGCCCGGCCGACATCCCCGGCGTACGCCTGCTCGGCCTGGTGGTCGGCGCGCTGCTGCTCCTCGCCGCGATCCGGGCGATGTTCGGTCGACGCTGAGCGAGCCGTGCCGATCCGGGCCCGGCGGTCCGGGTGTGGTCCCCCACGACCGGGGTACGGCTCTTGCCATCAGCAGGTCCGCGTGCCGAAGGGGTAAGCCATGAAGATCGGATATTTCCTGTCCAGTGAGGAGTTCACGCCAGCCGAGTTGCTGGAGCAGGCGCGCGGTGCCGAACGGGCCGGCTTCGAGGCGCTGTGGATCTCCGACCACTACCACCCCTGGGTGGACGCACAGGGCCAGAGCCCGTTCGTCTGGTCGATGATCGGCGCGCTCAGCCAGGTCTGTTCGCTGCCGGTGACCACGGCGGTGACCTGCCCGACAGTGCGGATCCACCCGGCCGTGATCGCGCAGGCGGCGGCGACCAGCGCGGTGCTGCACGGTGGGCGCTTCGTGCTCGGTGTCGGCACCGGCGAGGCACTCAACGAGCACATCTTCGGCGACGCCTGGCCGCAGGCCGACGTCCGGCTGGAGATGCTGGAGGAGGCAGTCGAGGTGCTGCGCGCGCTGTGGGGCGGTGGCTTCGTCAACCACCACGGCAAGCACTACACAGTGGAGAACGCCCGGATCTACACGCTGCCCGACTCTCCCCCGTCGATCTACGTCTCCGGCTTCGGGCCGAAGTCCATCGACCTGGCCGCGCGGATCGGTGACGGCTACGTGAGCACGATGCCCGACGGCGAGATGGTCCGGCGCTTCCGCGAGAACGGCGGCGGCGACAAGCCGTGCCAGGCCGGCTTCAAGGCGGCGTACGCGGACAGCGAGGAGGAGGGGCTGCGCATCGCGTACGAGCGCTGGCCGAACGCGGGGGTGCCGGGTGAGCTGTCCCAGGTGCTGCCCTCGCCGCGGCACTTCGAGCAGGCCGCCGAGTTGGTCAAGCCGGAGATGCTGAAGGACGCGTTCGTCTGCGGCAACAGCGCCGACGCGCACCTGGAGATGATCGACCAGTACGCCAAGGCCGGCTTCGACGAGGTCTACGTGGCCAACACCGGCCCGCACTACCAGGGTCTGTTCGACCTCTACCAGCGCGAGGTCCTGCCCCGCCTGCGCTGAGTCGGCCATCAACGAGCCCATGATCGTCCGAATGCGTTTCGGCGGTCATGGGCTCGGGTACCTCCGGCCCTCGATGAAACTGTCCACGCACTCGATGACGTTGCGCCGCGCGGCCCGCAGCCTTTTCGGCTGGAAGGCGCTACGGCCCAACCAACTGGCCGCCATGCGCGCCGTGATGAAGCGACGCGACGCCCTGGTGGTGTTGCCCACCGGCGCCGGCAAGTCGGCGATCTACCAGATCCCGGCCAGCCTGATCCCCGGACCCACAGTGGTGATCTCCCCGCTGCTGGCCCTCCAGCAGGATCAGATCGCCTCCCTCAACGAGCGGCAACGCCCGGAGCTGCGGGCGGTGCGGATCAGCTCGAACGAGTCGCCGACCCAGCAGGCCGAGGCGATCACCGAGATCCGCGAGGGCCGGGCGGAGTTCCTCTTCATCACCCCGGAACAGCTCAGCAACCCGGACCGGATGGCCGAGGTCGCCGAACTGAAGCCGGCCCTGGTGGCGATCGACGAGGCGCACTGCATCTCCGCGTGGGGGCACGACTTCCGCCCCGACTACCTGGCCCTCGGGCACCTCATCGACGGCATCGGCCGACCGCCGGTGGTCGCGCTGACCGCCACCGCCTCCCCTCCGGTACGCGACGACATCATCGCCCGGCTGCGACTGCGCGAGCCGGAGGTGGTGGTCTCCGGACTGGACCGGCCGAACCTGTTCGTCGAGGTCGCGCACTGCCCCACCGAGGACTACCGGTGGCGGCGGCTGATCGCGCTGCTGAGCGACGACGAGCGGCCCGGGATCATCTACGTGCCGACCCGTCGCGCCGCCGAGGAGCTGGCCACCCGGTTGACCGACGCCGGCTACCCGGCGCAGTTCTACCACGGTGGGATGGCGGCCGGCGCACGCCACGAACTGCACGAGGCGTTCCTCGCCGACCAGGTCCCCATCATGGTGGCGACCTCGGCGTTCGGCATGGGCATCGACAAGCCCAACATCGCCTGGGTGGTGCACATGGCGCTGCCCGACTCACCGGACAGCTACTTCCAGGAGATCGGCCGGGCCGGCCGCGACGGGCAACCGGCCCGGGTGCTGCTGCTCTGGCAGGCCGAGGACGTGGGCCTGCAACGGTTCTTCAGCGGCGGCCTGCCCGACGTCGACGAGCTGCGCGACCTCGCCGCGCTGCTGCGTCGCGAGCCGGCCACCAAGACCGGACTGCGCGAGACCACCGGCCTCGGGCCGCGCAAGCTGGGCCAGTACCTCTCCCTGTTGGAGCAGGTCGGGGCGGCCGAACCGCGCGCACGACAGCGCATCGGCGCGCCCCGTTACTCCCCCACCCCGACCGACGCCGCCGCGGCGGCGCTGGCAGAGGCGGAGCGCCAGCAGACCGTGACCCGGTCCCGCACCGACATGATGCGGGCCTTCGCCGAGACCCGGGCCTGCCGGGGGCAGACCCTGCTGGCCTACTTCGGCGAGCAGATGACGCAGGTCTGCGGCCACTGCGACAACTGCCACAACGGCACCAGCGTGGCCGACCAGGGCGCTGTGGGCCCGTTCCCGGTGCACAGCCAGGTGCGGCACCCGGAGTGGGGGTCCGGCATGGTGCTCTCCTACGAGGAGGACAAGATGACGGTCCTGTTCGAGGAGGTCGGGTACAAGACGTTGTCCGTGCGCGTGGTGTCCGAACAGGGCCTGCTGACCCTGGACTAGCCTGACCCGGGCGCCACTTTCGGGCCCGGTGGATCGACCAAGCAGAGCACCGATTGACCAAGCAGAGCAGGGCGGAAGGGGCGTTGTCGTGATCGAGCAGCCGGCGTACACCGGGTTCGGTTTCTCCGACGAGGAGTGGGGGCTGCTGGTCGGCCTGCCGCAGTCGGTGCTGACCGCGGCGAGCGCCGCCGAGTCCGACGGCACCCGCCGGACCATGGCGGAGACCGCGGCCGGGCTGGAGACCATCGCCGCCGGCCGGGAGTCGGCCAGCCCGCTCGTCGCCGCCGTGGCCGGCGAGATCGTCACCCGGGTCGGTGACCCGGACACCGGCGAGGAGTTGCCGGTCATCGCGCCCGCCGACCCCGCGGCGTACATCGACGACGTGCTGCTGCGGGCCGGTGAGGCCGGCGCGTTGCTGGCCGCGCGGGTCGACGAGGGTGAGGCCGGCGCGTACAAGCACTGGCTCGTGAAGATCGCCGAGCAGGTGGTGGGCGCCGCGTCCAGCGGTGGGCTGCTGGGCATCGGCGGCGAGTCGGTCAGCGACTCCGAGCGGCGTTTCCGCGACCGGCTCGCGCACGTGCTCATCGACTGACCGACGACAACGACGTATCGGCCGGACCGGTCGGCTCGACGGCCAGCGCCGTGGAGTCGGCCGGTCGGACGCCGCGCAGCGCGACCAGCGCGGTGACCGCGCCCAGCAGCATCACCGCCATGGCGGCGTACGCGGCCAGGTGCAGCCCGTCGGTGAACGCGACAGCGGCGGCGTGCCGCACCGCGTCGGCCAGCTCCGCCGGCAGCTCCTGGGCGACCGCGAGCGCACCGCCCAAAGTCTCCCGGGCCGCGGCGGCGGTGTCGGCGGGCAGCCCGGCCGGCAGGCCGTCGACGATCTCGCGGTGGTAGACCGCCGCGCCCACGCTGCCCAGGATCGCCATTCCCAGCGCACCGCCCAGCTCGCTGCTGGATTCGGTCAGCGCCGACGCGACACCGGCCTGCTCGGGCGGCGCCGCGCCGAGGACCAGCTCGGTGACGAGGGACATCACCATCACCAGGCCGGCCGCGTAGACACTGGCGCCGACGAGCAGCAGCCACAGCGGCGTCTCCGGGGTGACCCGGGTCAACACCACGAAGCCGACCACGGCGATTCCGAACCCCGCACCGATCAGGTACGCCCGCTCGACGCGCTGGGCGAGGGCGGCGGCGGCCGGCGCGACTCCGCCCACGGCGAGGGACGGCACGAGGCTCCACAGCGCCGCCCGCAGCGGGCTCAGGCCGAGCACCAGTTGGAGGTGCTGGGTGGTGAAGATGGCGAAGCCGACGATGGCGAACATCGCCAGCAGGTTGACCGCGAGCGACCCGGCGAAGCCGCGACGGCGGAACAACGCGAGGTCCACCATCGGGTACGCCCGGGTCCGCTGCCGGTGCAGGAAGATCGCCCCCACCAGCAGACCGCCGACGATGGCGAGGACCCGCACCGGGCTGAGGCCGTCGCGGGCCATCTCCTTGATGCCGTAGATGACCGGCAGCAGCGCGCCGAGCGACAGTGCCGCGCTGACCAGGTCGAACCGCCCGGTGGCCGGGTTGCGGAACTCGGGCACCAGGAGCGGGACGAGCAGAAGCAGCATCAGCATCGCCGGGATGTTGATCAGGAAGATCGAGCCCCACCAGAAGTGCTCCAGCAGGATGCCGCTGAGCACCGGACCGATCGCGATACCACCGGTGAGGGTGGCGGTCCAGATGCCGATGGCGGTGCCGCGCTGCTTGGCGTCGTGGAACATGTTGCGCACCAGGGCGAGCGTCGAGGGCATCAGGGTGGCACCACCGACGCCGAGCAGGGCCCGCGCGGCGATCAACGTCGCGGTGCTGTCGGCGTACGCGGCCAGCAGCGACGCCGCGCCGAACGCGGTGGCCCCGATCAACAGGAGTCGGCGCCGGCCGATCCGGTCACCCAGAGCGCCCATGGTGATGAGCAGCCCGGCCAGCACGAAGCCGTAGATGTCGAAGATCCATAGCTGCTCAGTCGCGGTGGGGCGCAACTCCGCGCTGATGAACGGGACGGCGAAGTAGAGCACCGACACGTCCATCGAGACCAGGAGCAGCGGCAGCATCAGCACCGTGAGCCCGATCCACTCCCGCCGGCCCGCTCGCGGTGCCGGTGTGGTGGTGACCGTCATGACCAGTTCTCCTTCTGCGTAGGGCGTACGCTGTTATGCGTAGACCATACGCAGAACTAGGATGGCGGGGCAAGGAGGAAATGTGGCGGCGAAGACAGACGACAGCGGGCCCGTACTCCCGCCGGCCATCGAGAGCGCCTGGGGGCTGCGGGAGCGGCAACCCAAGGGCCCACGGCCGGGAATGAGCGTGCCCGCCATCGTGGACGCCGCCGTACGCGTGGCCGACGCCGACGGTCTGGCGGCCGTCTCGATGAGCCGGGTGGCCAAGGAGCTGGGCGCCGCGACCATGGCCCTCTACCGGTACGTCGGCTCGAAGGACGAGCTGCTCATGCTCATGGTGGACACCGGGTACGGCCCATCCCCCGGGCCGCCCCCACCCGAGGACGACTGGCGCGCCGGCCTCACCCGTTGGGCCTGGGCCGAGCACGAGGTACTGCGGCAACGCTCCTGGCTGCTGCACGTGCCGATCAGCGGCCCACCGATCACCCCGCAGCAGCTCGGCTGGATGGAGGACGGGCTGCGCTGCCTCGACGGCACCACGCTCGGCGAGGGCGAGAAGATGTCGGTGCTCCTGCTGATCACCGGCTACGTCCGCAACGAGGCCACCCTCACGTCGCAGATCGCCGAGGGCAGCCGGGCGGCCGGCGTCGAGCCCAGCGAGATGATGCCGGCGTACAGCCGGCTGGTGACCCGGCTCATCGACCCGGCCCGCTTCCCCGCGCTGCACCGGGTGCTGAGCGCCGGCGTGCTCACCCAGGACGACGACCCCGACGACGAGTTCGCCTTCGGCCTGGACCGGATCCTCGACGGCGTCGAGGCGCTGATCCGACGCCGGGCGGGCTGAGGGAGCCCCATGCTGCCGAGACACACCATCGACACCACGGTCCTGCCACCGGGCGAACGGTTCGGCATGTGGCTGGACCTGGTCGCACGTACCTCAGCGCCGCTGCGCATCCAGTCCGCGCACAGCGACGACTTCGCCGCCCGCGCCGACTTCACCGCTCTCGGCCCGATCCAGCTGGTGCAGTACGAGTACCCGTCGCTGGACGCCACCCGTACCCGGAAGCTGGTCCGTCAGTCCGACCCGGAGCTGTACATCCTCGCCCTCACCACCGGCGGCCTCGGCACGTCCAGCCAGGACGGTCGCCGCAGCGAGATCCTGGCCGGCGAGTTCACCTTCTACGACGCGTCCCGGCCGCACGTCGTCTGCCACCACGCGACCGAGCCCGAGCGGAACCAGGCCACCTCGATCATCACGATGATCCCGCACGCCGCGCTGCCACTGCCACCACAGCGGATGGCCGCGCTCTACGGCGGCCGGATGTCCGGCAGCGAGGGGATCGGGGCGTTGCTCGCGCAGTTCCTGCTCCAGGTGACCGGGCACCCCGAGCAGTACCACGCCGCCGACGCCAGCCGGCTCGGCGCGGTGGGGCTCGACCTGGCCACCACCATGCTCGGCCGGCACCTCGTCGCCGAGGACGCCGTGCCCACCGAGGTCCGCCGCCGGGCGCTGCTCACCCAGGTGCAGTCGTACATCCACAGTCACCTCGGCGACGCGACGCTCGGCCCGCAGGTGGTCGCCGACGCCCACCACATCTCGGTGCGGTCCCTGCACCGATTGTTCGAGGCCGAGGACGCCACTGTGGCGTCGTACATCCGGGATCTGCGGCTGGCCCGGTGCCGGCGCGACCTGACCGACCCGGCGCTGCGCAGGCAGCCCGTGCAGACCGTCGCGGCGCGGTGGGGTTTTTCCGACAAGGCCCACTTCAGCCGGGCATTCCGGGCCGCGTACGGCACCACCCCGCAGGAACACCGTGACAGTGGCTCGGATTTGGCGCGGATCGTCAACCGCCAGGCGTCCACGGTCAACTCGCTGCCGGCAGACTGACACCAACGCGGCCGGCCATCACCTGGTGGGCCGCCAACGGGGGCCGTGGCGAGGCGCCCGCCGCTCGCGCGGCGGGCGGCCGCCCGGTGGCACCCCGCTGACGCCGAGGCTCCGGCTCCGTCGCGCTTCCCCCCAGAATCGCCGACGGGGCCGGTCAGGCCCCCTCCAGCAGCTTCAGGACGACCTGCTCCGCCTCCTCGCGAGGCGCCTGCGGGTCCACCGACGCCACCACCCCGTCGTGGTAGAGGTCGACCACCCGAGGGTCCACGTAGGACGCGCGAGCCACCGTCGGCGTGTTGCCCAGCAGCTCCGCCACCTCACGCATCACGGCGACCACCGCCTTCCGCCGGGCGGTCACCGAGCGGGCCGGACCGGCGGTGGCCAACTCGGTGGCCGCGAGCACCGTGGCGTGCCAGGTGCGGAAGTCCTTCGCTGTCATCTCCCCACCGCTGGCGTCGCGCAGGTAACCGTTGACCTCGTCGCTACGCACGTCGCGCCACTCCCGGCCGTCCCAGTAGCCGAACAGCCGCTCCGCCCGTCGCCGACGACGGCGCAGATTCACCAGCACCTGGCACAGCTCCGGGTCCTCGATCCGGCGTACCTGCTCGATGCCCCCCTTCGCGGGAAACACGAACACCACGCAGCCGCTCCGGGACCGGGCATGCTCGGGGCGCAGGGTGGACACCCCGTACGTCGGGTCGTCGCCGTTCGCGTACTGGTCACTGCCGACCCGGAACATCCCCATGTCCAGCAGGCGGGTCACCGTCGCCAGCACCCGGTCCCGGCCCAGTCCACGGCCGTCCAGGTCGCGCCCCACCCGTTCGCGCAGCGCCGGTAGCCGCCGGGCCACCTCCAGCATGTGGTCGAACTTCGCCTCGTCCTGCTTCTCCCGCCACCGCGGGTGGTAGATGTACTGCTTGCGCCCGGCCGCGTCGATCCCGATCGCCTGGATGTGCCCGTTCGGGTGCGGCGCGATCCACACGTCCTGCCAGGCCGGCGGGATGACCAACTCCCGCAGCCGGGCCAGGACATCCGGATCCCGCACCGGAGCCCCGGACGAGTCGACGAAGAGCCAACCCCGTCCGCGCCGACGCCGTCCGTACCCCGGTCGACCCGGGTCGCTACGCCGCAACCGCACCGGAGACCCGCACCACCCTCTCCACCTCGGCCACGGCGACGAGCACCTCGTCAAGGCGCAGAGCCGCCATCGTCGGGTGGCTTCCTACCCCATCCCACCTGGACCAATCCGCCTCGCCGGCCCAGAGCACCCGGTGCCGTGGCCGGTCCGGTGGTGGCCCCCACAGCGCCGGCGGCACCGGCCCGAAGAGGACGACCGACGGGGTGCCGTACCCGGTGGCCAGGTGAGCGACCCCGGTGTCCCCGCTGACCACCAGCCGGGCGTCGGCCACCAGCGCGGCGAGCGCGCCCAGGTCGGTCCGGCCGGCCAGCACAGCCTCCGAGCTCAGGCCCGCCGCCTCGGCCACCCGGGCCGCCAGCGCCCGTTCGTCGGCCGAGCCGGTGAGCAGCACCCGGTGCCCCTGGTCGGTCAGTGCCCGGGCCAGCGCGGCGAACCGCTCGGCGGGCCACCGCTTGGCCGGGATCTTGCTGCCCGGGTGCAGCACCGTGACGCCGCTGGGCAGCCCCGCCGAAGGGGTCCGACGCAGGCTGAGGTCGGCGCGGTCGGCCGGGATGTCGTACCAGGACAGCAGCCGGCACCACCGGTCCACCTCGTGCTCGTCGACAGCCCAGCGCGGGCCGTCGGCGCAGCCGGCGTCCGGGCTGGCGAAGGCGAGCAGCCGACCGGGCCGGGTGGCCGCGAGCAGCCGGTGCGACTGCGGGCCGCGTCCGTGCAGGTTGACCGCGACCCGCGGGGCCGACTCCACCCGGAGAGGGCGATCCAGCCCTGCGGTGTCCACCAGCCGGTCGACGCCGCCGACCAGGTCGACCAGCGGGGCCAGCCAGCCGGGCGCGGCGAGCGCCAGCTCCCGCGACGGGTACGCGGCCCGAAGCGCCCGCAGCGCGGGCACCGCGGTCACCAGATCGCCGACGCCGAGGGCGCGCAGCACAAGGATCACGGGTACGAGGTCTCCTGCTCGGCGCAGACCACCATCTCGCGCACCGCGCAACCGGGCGGCTGGTTGAGCGCGAACATGATCGCGGCGGCGGTGTCGGCGGGCTCGTTGAGGTTCGCGTCCGGCCCCGGCTTGTACTGCGGGTCACGTTCGTCGAAGAACGCGGTGCGCATGCCACCCGGAATGAGCAGGGTGACGCCGACCTGACCGGCCAGCTCGGCGGCGAGGGCTCGGGTGAACCCCACCACGCCGAACTTCGCCGCGCAGTACGCGGTGGCGTCGCTGACCGCCTTGACGCCCAGGGTGGAGGCGACGGTGACGATGCGGCCCCGGGAGGTCAGCAGGAACGGCAGCGCGGCCCGGATCACCGCCGCGGTGGCCAGCAGGTCGACGGCGACGATCCGGTCCCAGGTCTCCCCCGGCAGGTCGGCGAGTCGGCCCGGCACGTCCGTGCCGGCGGCGGTCACCACCGCGTCCAGGCCACCGGCCTGCTCGGCGAGGTGCTGGGTGGCCACCTCGGCGGCACGCGTGTCGGCCAGGTCGCACTCGGTCCAGGACACCCCGTCGGCCGGCGGCTGCCGGTCCAGCACGAGCGGTCGGCCACCGGAGGCGGCCACCGCGGCGACCACCGCGGCGCCGAGGCCGCTGGCGCCGCCGGTGACCAGGACGGTGGGCCCGGCACCGGGCCGCGTGGCGGTCATCGGGTCCGCTCCGCGAGCGTGCGGACGATCAGGTCGGTGGTCGAACGACCGTCCAGATAGGGCACCACGACGGTGTTCCCACCCCAACGGCGCAGGACCTCCGCCTCCGGCAGTGTGGCGTTCGCGTCCCCACCGCCGGTGGCGTAGTCGCCGCCCTTGACCCACACGTCGGGGCGTACCCAGGACAGCGCCGTCTCCGGGGTCGGCTCGTCGAAGACGAGGACCGCGTCGACGCAGCTCAGCGCGGCCAGCAGTCGGGCGCGGTCGCCTTCGGACTGCACCGGCCGGTCCGGTCCCTTCAACCCGGCCACGCTGGCGTCGGAGTTCAGGCAGACGATCAGGCAGTCGCCGAGCTGCCGGGCCGCCTCCAGGGTGGCCACGTGCCCGGCGTGCAGCAGGTCGAAGCAACCGCCGGTCGCCACCACAGTGCCACCCGCGGCACGTATCTCACCCAGGAGCGTGGCGACGGCGGCGACTCCCACCCGGTCGGCCACCGCAGCACCTCGTGGTACCGGCTGGAGGGCTCGTGGCCCCGGCGCACTCCTGGCCCGCACCGCAGGCGCCGACGGAGGCAGTGCGGTGGCCACTCCCCCACCGGCCACGTACGCGGACGCCTCGGCGACCGCCACCTGCACCGCCTCGGAGACCAGCGCGCCCTGGGCCAGCGCGAGGCTGGCCGCCGCCGCGAACCGGTCGCCGGCGCCGCAGGTGTCCCCCTCGGCGCTACCCGGCGTCGGCACCACCAGCGGCGTCGACCCGGCGTGGCAGAGCAGCGCGCCGTCGCCGCCCAGCGTCACGGCGACCGCGCCGGCCCGCCAGCGCCGCCGTAGCCCCTGGGCGCCCCGGGACGCGGTGGCCAGTCGGGAGGCGCCGGGCAGCGCGGGGACCAGCTCGCGCACCTCGGACTCGTTCGGGGTGGCCAGGTGTACGCCGGGCACGGCCGCCGGGCCGCGCGGATGCGGGTCCCACACCACCGGCGCGCGGGTGGTGGCCAACGCGTCGCGTAGCGCGGGCTGCCGGGCCACCCCCCGGCCGTAGTCGCTGACCAGCACCGCCGACGCCGCGGCGATCACCCGGAGCACCTCGTCGGAGGGCTGACCCGGCTCCCCGGACGTGCCGCCCCGGTCGTGGCGCAGCAGCACCCGCCCCCGGGCCCGCAGCCGGATCTTCTCCGGCGTCGCGCCGGAGAGGGCCAGTGGGTACACCTGCACCCCGGCGGCGGCGAGCAGCGCGCTCAGTCGGGCCCCGCCGGCGTCGTCGGCGAGCGCTGTCACCAGCACCACCTCGGCGCCCTGCGCGGCGGCGAACACCGCCGCCAGCCCGGCGCCCCCCGGTCGGTCGGTGGCCACGGTCTCGTCGAGCACCGGCACCGGGGAGTCCGGGCAGAGCCGGTTCACCACACCTTCCACGTCCCGGTCGAGCAGGGTGTCCCCGAGCACCACCACCGGTCCCCTCACGCTTGCCTCCTCATCCTCACGCGTCGACCTGCTGTCCGGCTCACGCGTCGACCTGCTGTCCGGGCCCACCGTCGAGCACCACCTCGACCCCGGTGCGTACCGGCGCGGCGCTCAGCCGACCGGACGGTGCGGGCCCCCCGGGCACGGGGTGGACGACCGCCGGGTCGGCGACCGCCGCCAGCGCGACGGGCAACTCCTGTTCGAGGTATTCGCAGAGCAGATGACTGGTCACCAGGTGCAGCTCCTGGACGACCTGGGTGTCCGGGGACGCGACGGCCAGCACGTCGTCGCAGGCGTCGGCGAGCGGATTGGGGGCGACGCCGGTGAGCGCCCAGGTGGTCACCCCGACGTCGCGGGCCGCCTGCGCGGCGGCGACCAGGTTGGGGCTGGTTCCGCTGGTGCTCAGCAACAGCAGGATGTCGCCCGCGCGGCCGTGGGCGCGCACCTGGCGGGCGTACACGTCGGTGTAGCCGTAGTCGTTGGCGATGGCGGTGAGCGCGCTCGTCTCGGCGTGCAGCGCGATCGCGGACAGCGGCTGACGGTCGTCGTGCAGCTTGCCGACCAGCTCGGCGGTGAGGTGCTGGGCTTCGGCGGCGCTGCCACCGTTGCCGGCCACCAGCAGCCGACCCCCGGCGGCCAACCGGTGGGCCAGGTCCGCGCCCCAGCGCGCCAGCTGGCGCTCACACCGTCGGTACGGCACCAGCGCCGCCGCGAGATTCGTCAGGTGGGTGTCGAGCAGGCTGCCCGTCGGCATCAGGCCACCACCCGGGTCGGCCGGCGCACGGCGGCCACCTCGCTGTAGACCTCGACCAGCCGCTCGGCGGTGGCCGCCCACGAGTACCGCTCGCGGGCCCGCTCACGCGCCGCCGTCGCGTACGCGAAACGCCTGATCCGGTCGTCGAGCAACCCCTGGATCGCGGTCGCCAGCGCGCGCGGGTCCCGGGCCGGCACGAGGTCACCTGTCGTCCCGTCGACAACCGTGTCCCGGATGCCGCCCACGGCCGTGCCGACGACCGGCACCCCACAGGCCATCGCCTCCAGCGGGGTCAACCCGAACGGCTCGTACCAGGGCGCCGCCACCAGCAGGTCCGCCGAGCGGTACCAGCGGCCCATCTCCTCCCGGGGCACCGCGCCGACCAGGTGCACCCGGTCGGCCACCCCGCACGACTCCGCGAGGGCCCGCAGCCGGCGGGCGTACGGGTCGGTCTCCAACAGCCCCTCGGGTGGGCCGCCGACGACCACGCACTCGGCGTCCGGGACCAGCGCCATCGCGCGGATCACGGTCTGGAAGCCCTTGCGCTCGACCAGCCGACCCACTGTGAGGATGCGGGCTCGTCCGGGTTCCCGGTCGGCGGCCGGCCCGAGCGGGGCGAAGGTGGCGAGGTTGACCCCGGACGGCACCACTGTCATCCGGGACCGGGGCACACCCATCCGGACCAGCTCGCCCACCTCGTCGCGGCACTGCGCGACGATCCGGTCCACCGAGCGGCCCAGCTCCCGCTCGTAGGAGACGCGTCGGGCCGGGCTGGTGTCCTGCACCCCCTGGTAGCGACGCTTCACAGTGCCCAGCGCGTGGTACGTCTGCACCACCGGCACCCCGGTCTGCCTACCGGCGGTCAGCCCGGCCAGTCCGCTCATCCAGAAGTGCGCGTGGATCACCTCGGGCACCCAGTCGCCGCCGCGCCACCGCTCGATCAGCCAGTTGCTGAACTCCCGCATGTGCGGCAGCAGCGCGTCCTTTGCCACCGGCTCGGCCGGGCCGGCCGGCACGTGCACCACGTCGTACCCGTCCGGGCTGCGGACGGTCACCGGCAGGTCGGGCGCGTCGCGGCGGGTGTAGACCCGCACGTCGTGCCCGGCGGCGGCGAGCGCTGCGGACAGCTCCGCGACGTGCGTGTTCTGGCCGCCGGCGTCCTCCCCTCCGAGGACGGCGAGCGGGCTGGCGTGCTCCGAGATCATCGCGATCCGCATACTTCCTCCTCCAGCAGCCGGTCCCAGTCAGCGAGGAAACGGTCGAGGCCGTACCTGTCGCGCGCGGCGGTTCGCGCCGCCGCTCCGGCCTGGCGCGCGGTAGCCGGTTCGGCGATGAACCGGCGGGCGGCGTCGAGCAGGGTGTCGGTCCGGGTGGCGAGCGCCCCCGCCTCCGGGGGCACCGCCATCACCGCCTCGGTGGTGGCGAGCGCGACGACCGGCATGCCGATCGACATCGCCTCGATGAGGCTGAGCCCGAGGGAGGTCCACCGGCACAGGTGCAGGTACGCCCGCCGCCGGGCCAGTTCGGTGTGCATCCGCTCCTGGGGCACGTCGTCGTGGCTGGTGAGCCGGTCGGCGGGCAGCCCGAGGTGGTCGGCCAGGCCGGCGACGCCCATGCCGAACACATCCAGCGGCGCGATCTCGGCGAACTGTGGCAGCAGGTCGGTGCCGGTGACCCGACCTCGCCGTACCGGCTCGTTGATCACCACGGCGAGCCGGTCCAACTCGCCCGTGTAGGACGCGGAGGGGGCGACGATGCCGTGGTCGACCACTGTGGTGCGCGTGGCGCCGGTGTCCCAGAAGATCTGGTTGAACCCGGTGACGTGGGCGATGAGCAGGTCGTCGCGGTCAGCCATCGGGTGGCGGGTGTTCGGCACGTCGCCCTTGGGGGTGTTGTGCTCGACGTAGATCGCGGGAAGGTCGCGGCCGGGGCGGCGACCAAGCCACTGCTCGGCCCGGTCGATCTCCTCGGGGCGTTGCAGGATGACCAGGTCGACGTCAGCGCTCGGCAACTCCTCCGGGCTGACCTCGACCGCGCTGTCCGGCCACGGGTAGGTGCGGGCCCGGCCGAGGCCGTACGGGCCGCGGTCGGGTGTGGTGGGAATCAGGTAGCGATGGCTACCGTGCACGAACGACGTGGTCCAGGAGCCGTGCACGTGCCAGAGCAGGATGTTCATCGGCCGCCACCACCGCTGACGGCGAGGGTCCGGAGCGCGTCGACCACGTCGCCCGGGTCGACGCCACTGAGGCAGGGGTGCCCGGGGACCGGGCAACTGGCCGCCCGGGTGTCCCGGCAGGGAGCGGCGGCGTCGCCGAGGCGGACGGTGGGCACCCGGTAGGGCCCCCACTGGCCGAACGGGACGGTCGGCGCGAACAGACTCACCACCGGCACACCCGCGGCGGCCGCGAGATGCGCGGGCCCGGTGTTGCCGACCACTACCGCGCTGGCGTCCGCGACGATCGCGGCCAGCCCGGCCAGGTCGGTGCGGCCGCCCAGGTCGGTGCCGCCGGCCGCGGCGACCCGGGCGGTGACCGCGCGCTCGTCCGGGCCGCCGGTGACCAGCACCCGGTGCCCGGCGTCGGCCAGCGCCCCGACGATCCGGGTGGCCACCTCGGGCGGGCAGGCCCGGCTCGACGCGGCCGACCCGGGGTGCAGCACCACGTACCCGGGATCGCCGAGGTCGGCCGGGCGCGGCGGCACGGCGTCCCGGCGGAGCCGCAGGACCGGTTCGTCGCCGTCGGGCAGCCGGTGGCCGGCGGCGGCGGCCAGCGAGAGGGCGCGTTCGGGTTCGGGGACGCCCACCGGCACCCGGTGCCGGATGTCCAGCAGCGAGCCCGGATAGTCGTCGCTGATCGCCGCGATCCGGTCGATCCCGGCCATCCGCAACAGCAGGGCCAGCGGCAGGGCGGACTGGTGGAACGAGGTGAACACCACCGCCTGGTCCGCGCCGACCGCGCCCAGTCGCGCGGACAGGCTCCGCATGGCGTCCGGGTCGACCGGCCCCGGCGCGGGGTCGATCCACGGCAGCGGATGCTCGATGATCTCGTCGACGCCGGGCAACAGGTTGGCGGCGGCCCGACCGCGTGGCCCGCACAGCAGCACCACCCGCTCCGCTCCGGCCGCGACGGCGCGGATCGCCGGGCCGGTGACCAGCACGTCACCCGCCGAATCCGAGCGGACCACGAGCGCCGTCCGTACCGGTTCGGTGGGCGGGTTCGAGGGCTGCACGGCCTGTTGGCGGCGCAGGATCTCCGCCACCGCCGCCGGCAGATCGGTGGCCACCCACCCGGCGGCGGCGACCTCCTCCGGCCGGGTCACCGGGGTGGGCACCAGCACCCCCGCGGCCCCGGCGGCCATGGCGGCGCCGACGTCCCGGCCGATGTCGCCCACGAGTACGCAGCGGGACGGCGTCGTGCCCAGCTCGCGGGCGGCGGCGTACACCAGACCCGGCGCCGGCTTGCGGCAGTCACAGCCGTCGGCGTCGTCGTGCGGGCAGACCAGCCACGCGTCGAAACGGCCCAGCAGTTCCTCGACGCGGGCGTGCACCGCCCGCATCTGCTCACCGGTGAAGTAACCCCTGGCCAGGCCCGACTGATTCGTGACGACCGCCAGCCGCAACCCGGCCGCGCGCAGCCGGTCCAGCGCCGCCCGCGCGCCCGGCACCGGCCGCACCTTCTCCGGGTCGCCGTTGTACGGCACGTCCTCGATCAGGGTGCCGTCGCGGTCCAGCAGGACCGCGTCGTAGAGCACCGCTCGAGGGCTTGCGACAGACCCCGAACCGGCGCGGTCAGCAGCGGCGTACACCTGGGCTGACCTGCGCTGATACGGATCCTCCTGGTCCTGTCGCACAGCCGGCGGGTTCCCTGCGCCCCGAGGAGTAAACGTCGTCGTCGAGGGGGTGGGCCAGCGCCGCCAGCGGTGCCCCGGGTCGGCCTTACCCGCCGTCCGAGAGAAGCTAACCCGGTCAACTGTTAGCCAGTGCCGTGCTCCGGGTATGGGATCCCGGTGGCGATTGTGGAGAAAGTGATAGACGCTTCCCCGCAGCAGGTGTTCGACGTGCTCGCGGACGGATGGACGTACAGCGACTGGGTGGTCGGCACTGCCCACGTGCGGGACGTGGACGACACCTGGCCCCGGGTGGGCAGCCAACTGCACCACCGTGCCGGGCCGTGGCCGCTCTCCTTGCAGGACGCCTCGACGGTGCTGGTCTGCGAGCCGCCGCATCGGCTCGTGCTCAAGGCCGGGCTCTGGCCGGCGGGCGAGGCGATAGTGGCCTTCACCCTGGAGCCGGTGGGCGACGGCGCCACCCGGGTACGCCTCGGCGAGGACTTCGCGGCGGGCCCGCTGCGGTGGGTCCACAACAAGATCAACGATCTGGTGCTGCACCGGCGTAACCGGGAGACGCTGGCCCGCCTCTCCGACATCGCCACCCGACAGAAGGGGTCACCGTGACCCGGACCGTCGTGGTGACCGGCGCGAGCGCCGGCGTGGGCCGGGCCGTCGCCCACGCGTACGCGGCGCGCGGCGCCCGGCTGGCGCTGCTGGCTCGGGGCGAGGCGGGTCTGGCCGCCGCCGAGCGGGAGTGCCGACTGCGCGGCGCGACCGAGGTGCGGGTGTACCGGGTCGACGTGGCCGACGCGGGCGCGGTGCAGCAGGCCGCCGACGACGTGGTGCACCGCTGGGGCGGCATCGACGTGTGGATCAACAACGCGATGGCGTCGGTGTTCGCGCCGGCGTGGGAGATTCCGGCGCGTGAGTTCCGTCGGGTCACCGAGGTCACCTACCTGGGCACTGTGCACGGCACCCTCGCCGCGCTGCGGCACATGCGGGCGCACGGGCGGGGCACGATCGTGCAGGTGGGCTCGGCGTTGGCCTACCGGGGGATCCCACTCCAGTCGGCGTACTGCGCGAGCAAGCACGCCGTCCAGGGGTTCAACGACTCGCTGCGCGCCGAGCTGCTGCACGACTGCCCGGGGGTGAAGTTGTCGATGGTGCAGCTGCCGGCGGTCAACACGCCGCAGTTCTCCTGGGTCCGCACCCGGCTCCCCCGGCATCCGCAGCCGGTGCCGCCGATCTTCACTCCGGAGCTGGCCGCCCGAGCCATCGTCTGGGCCGCCGACCGCGGCACCAGGGAGCTGAACGTGGGTGGCCCGACCTGGCGGGCCCGGGTGGGCGACGCCCTGTTCCCCGGCCTGCTGGACCGGAAACTCGCGCGCGACGGCTACGACAGCCAGCAGACCGGCGAGAAGATCGATCCAGCGACCTGGCGGGACAATCTGGATCACCCCGGCGATGCGGACACGGACCGGGGCACCACCGGTGTGTTCCGCGAACAGGCGCATGACCGTTCCGCGGCGCTCTGGGTCGGCACGCACAAACCGGCGCTCTCCGGTGTCGCGCTCGCCGTCGCGGCGCTCGCCCTCAGCGCTGTCGCTCGCCGTCGGCGCTGACCAAAACAAGCCTCTGACCAGGGCTTCAACGCCCGCGCGCGGTAGCGACGAGGGTTCGCAACGCCCGGAAGGGGTGCCTCCCTCGGACCGAATCCGGGAACTAGATACCCTTTCCATGACCCTTGTCCGCAAACCGAGGATGACCGACATGATCAAGCCGGTGCAGTTGCCGTCGCCGTGGCGGGACGCACGCCTGACCGTCGTCGTGCCCACGTACAACGAGGCGGGCAACCTCCCGACGCTGGTCGAGCGACTGCTCGCGCTGCCACTGCCGGGGCTGCGCATCCTCGTCGCCGACGACAACTCCCCCGACGGCACCGGGGAGGTGGCCGACAAGCTGGCCATCGAGCACCCCGACCGGGTCGAGGTCGTGCACCGCGCCGGCAAGGAGGGCCTCGGCCGGGCGTACGTGGACGGGATGACCCGGGCGATCGAGGGCGGCGCCGAGTACGTGGCGCAGATGGACGCCGACCTCTCGCACCCGCCCGAGGCGCTGCCGGGGATGCTCGGCGCGCTGCTCTCCACCCAGGCCAGCGTGGTGATCGGTTCCCGGTACGTGCCCGGCGGCGAGCTGGACGAGAACTGGCCGCTCTACCGCCGGGCGCTCAGCGGCTGGGCCAACCTCTACGTGCACACCCTGCTGCGGGTACGCATCCGGGACCTCACCGCCGGCTTCAAGATCTGGCAGGCCGAAGCCCTGCGCGACATCGACCTGGAGCGGGTGCAGTCCAACGGCTACAGCTTCCAGGTGGAGATGCACTACCTCGCGACCAAGCTGGGGCACACCATCCTGGAGGTGCCGATCCGCTTCGAGGAGCGGCGCGACGGCGTCTCCAAGATGACCACCGCGACCAAGGTGGAGAGCGCGCTCATGCCCTTCCGTCTCCGCAGCAAACACCGCAACATCACCCGCTAACAGCGAGGTGGAGGGCCGGGCGGTTAGTCGGGGTAGATGGCGCGGTGGGCGGTGGAGATGGCTGCGGCGTAGGCGCGGCCGGTGAGCGCGCGGTCACGGGCCAGCGCGGCGCGGGCCGCGTTCGCGCCCGGTGCGCCGTGCACGCCGCCACCGGGGTGCGCCGACGCGCTGGCCAGGAAGAGCCGGTCCACCGGGGTGTCCGCCCGGCCCAGGCCAGGGATCGGACGCAGGAAGAGCTGCTGGTACGCCGCGGCGGTCCCGCCGCCGAGCGTGCCACCGACCAGGCTCGGGTTGCCCTTCTCCAGGTCGGCCGGTCCGGCCACGTGTCGGCCCACGATCAGGCTTCGGAAACCCGGGGCCGCCGCCTCCAGCACGTCCTCCATCCGCTGCACGTGCCCGGCGACCTCCTCGGCCCGCCAGTTCCGCCGGAACGGCAGATGGGTGTACGACCAGAGCGACTCGGTGCCCGGCGGGGAGTGACTCGGGTCCGCCACCGACATCTGCCCGACCAGCAGGAACGGGTCGCGGGGCAGCTCGCCACGGGCCAGCTCACTGGCGTAGTGGGTGAGCCCGTTCAGGTCCGCGCCGAGGTGCACGGTGCCGGCCCCGGCCAACTGCCGGTTCGTCCAGGGCACCGGCGCGGAGAGCGCCCAGTCCACCTTCAGCGTGGAGCCGTCCCACCGGAAGTGCGCCAGGTCCTCCACGAGCCGGGACGGCAGCGCCGCCGCGCCGACCAGGTCGAGGTAGAGCGCCGGCGCCGGCACGTCGGCGAGCACGGCCCGCCGGGCCCGCCACAGCGCGCCGCCGACGGTCCGGACCCCCATCGCCCGGCCCCGGGCGGTGAGCACCCGGTCGGCCCGGGCACCGTAGATGATCGTCCCGCCGCGCCCCTGTAGCCGATCCACCAGCGCGTTGGTGATCTGCTGCGCGCCGCCGTCGGGCACCGGCCAGCCGACCTGCTGGCCGAGCATGGCCAGCAGCCAGCCGTACACCCCGGAGCCGGCCTCCTCCGGGGAGAGGTCGGTGTGCAGGGCGCAGCCGGCCAGCAGGGCCGGCCCGCCGGGACCGTCGAAGAGTTCGTCGCCAAGTTTGCGGACCGGTACCACGAGCCGGCGCGCGAGTCGCAGCGCACCGGCGACGCGCAACCGACGCAGCAGGCCCAGCCCGCCGCGTACCGGCGGGAACGGCGAGGTGATCGCCTCCAGCATCGGCTCGGCCACGTCGAGCCAGTCGGTGTACGCGTTGAGCCAGCGCTTACCGTCGCCGGGGGCGAACTGCTCCAGCGAGGCGGCCGTGACGTCCGGATCCCGATTGATCACCGCGGCTCGACCGTCCGGCAGCAGGTGCGCCAGCACGTCCGGCGAGTGCCGCCAGGACAGCCCGTGTCGGCCCAGGTCCAGGCCGCCCAGCACCGGTGAGGCGTACCCGAGGGGGTAGAACGAGCTGTAGAGGTCGCTCAGGTAGCCGGGCGCGGTGACCTCGGCGGAGCGGACGGCGCCGCCGGGCACCGCTGTCGCCTCCAGCACCACCACGTCCCAGCCGGCGTCGGCCAGCAGGTTGGCCGCCACCAGGCCGTTGTGCCCGGCGCCGACGACGACGGCGTCCGCGCTCTGCGCGGTGGTGGTTGTCATCGGATCCGCCTACCCGGCGCGCAACCGGGCGAAACGCGTTTGCCTCGTCGAGGCCGGGGCATCCAACGCCGCATGTACACGGTTGCGCAGCTGGTGGGCGGGGTGTGGGGTGCGGGCGGCGACGGCGGCGAACTGGTCGTGCGTGATCCGGCGGACGACGCGCCGGTGAGCACGGTGCCGGTGGCCACTGCCGACGAGGTGGGCAAGGCGACCCAGGCGGCCCGCAACGCGGCGTCCCAGTGGGCGGCGACCGCGCCGGCGGAACGGGCGGCGGCGCTGCACCGGGCCGCGGACGCGGTGGAGGCGGTCGTCGAGGAGTTGGCGGCGGCGGTCACCGCGGAGATGGGCAAGCCGTTGGCGGACGCGCGCGGCGGCGTCGAGGCGGGAATCGGCACCCTGCGACAGTATGCGGAACTGGCGCCGCTGCGCGGCGGGCGCACGCTGAACGGCGAGACCGACGCGCTGGACTTCCTGACCCCGCAGCCTCGCGGGGTGGTCGCGGCGATCACCCCCTGGAACGACCCGGTGGCGGTCTCCTGTGGACTGCTCGGCGCCGCCCTGGTGACCGGGAACGCGGTGCTCTACAAGCCGAGCGAACGGACACCGGCGACGGGTTGGCTGCTGGCCCGGGCACTGGACCAGGCGCTGCCGGCCGGGGTGTTGTCGCTGCTCACCGGAGGCCCGGAGGTGGGTGCGGCGCTGGCGGCGCAGGACGTCGACGTGGTGGCCCACGTGGGTTCCACAGCGACCGGGCGGGCGATCGCCGCCGCGGCGGCCCGGACCGGCGCGAAGGTGCTCCTCGAGAACGGCGGCAGTGACCCGTTGATCGTGGACGCGGGCGTGGACCCGGAGTGGGCGGCGGAGCAGGCCGCGCTCGGCGCGTTCGCCAACGCCGGGCAGATCTGCGTGGCGGTGGAGCGGCTCTACGTGCACCGGGAGGTGGCCGACGACTTCGTGGCCGCGCTGGTGAGGCGCGCCGGAGCACTGCGGGTCGGGCCGGGTCGGGACCCGGGCACCGAGCTGGGCCCGCTGGTCGACCGGCGGCACCGGGACCACGTGCACGGGCAGGTGGCGGCCGCGGTGGCGGACGGCGCGCGGATTCGGGTGGGCGGCGAGGTGCCGGACGGGCCGGGGGCGTTCTACCCGGCCACCGTTGTCACCGACTGCCGCCACGACATGCCGCTGGTGCGGGAGGAGACCTTCGGGCCGGTCGCCCCGGTGGTGGTCGTCGACTCGTTCGACGAGGCGCTGCGCTGCGCTGCGGACTCCCCGTACGGGCTGGCCGCCACGGTGTTGACCTCGTCGATGAGTCACGCGCAGCGGGCGTGGCGGGAGCTGCCGGTAGGCACGGTCAAGGTCAACGCGGTGTTCGGGGGGGCGCCGGGGGGTGCCGCGCATCCGCGCCGGGGCAGCGGGCAGGGCTTCGGGTACGGCCCGGAGTTGCTGGACGAGTTCACCGCCACGAAGGCGGTGCACATCGAGGCGCCGGGGGGCGGGCACTGGTGAACGGCGCGGGCGGACGCAGGGGTGGCGCGCCCGCCCGTACCGCGTCGGTTGTGCTCCGGTGCGGCAGCGGTCAGTCGCCGCGGGCCTTGCGGGTGGCGCGGTCGTTGGCCTTCTCGATGGCCGTGACCAGCTCCGGTTTGGTCATGCTGGACCGCCCGGGCACGTCGAGTTTGCGGGCCACCGACATCAGGTGGTCCTTTGTGGCGTTGGCGTCCACGCCACCAGCGGTGGGAGCCCGTCGCTCCGGCCCGCCACCGGCGGCCTGCTGGTCGCTGGGGCCCTTGCGGCCCTTCGGCTCCCAGTGGTCGCCCACCTTCTCGAACTGATGTTTCACGGCGGCGAAGGCGGTACGGTGCGACCGCTCCCCCTCGCCGTAGGTCTCGACTGCCGAGTCGTGCGTCTTCTCCCAGGTGCGCTGCGCCTTCTCCGGGGAGCGTCGCAGCGTGCTGGGCAGGTCTTCGCGCCCGGGCATCTCGTCCTCCTCCGTGTCGACACTGTCACTGTGTCGGTTCCCCGGTGACCGGGCGGCAAACCATAGCGATGCCGGCCGGGCAACGGGTGGGTTTGTCGATTTCACCATCCGGGTACCGCCGGGCCAGGCCAGACCGGACGACCGGTCATCCGGTGGCCGGGGCGCAGGGAGCGGGCATGACGACCACGGAGCCCGGTACGACGCTCGACGGCACACCGGGCACCCGGGTGCCCCGACGGATGCGGCAGTTGAGCTGGCGGACCTGGCGCGGGGTGCTGGTCCGCAGCGTGCAGAACTTCGTCAACGACAACTGCGCCGACTGGGCTGCCGCGCTGACCTACTACGGGGTGCTGGCGCTCTTTCCGTCCGCCATCGTGGTGGTGGCGCTGGTCGGTCTGGTCTCCGACGGGGAGCGGACCCTCGACACGGTGGTCGACCTGGCCAACCAGGTGGGCGCCGGTTCGGTGCTGACCAACGACGAGGGCGGCGTGGTCGGGGTGATCCGGACCGTGGTGCTCGACCAGAGCAACCCCAAGCTGCTGCTGAGCTTCGGCCTGCTCGGCGCGCTGTGGTCCGCGTCGGGTTTCATCGGCGCGTTCACCCGCGCCTCCAATGCCGTCTACGGGGTGACCGAGGGCCGCCCGGTATGGAAGCTTCGGCCGCTACAGATCGGCCTGGCGGCGGTCACCCTGGTGCTGCTCGCGGTGGTCGCCCTCGGCCTGATCGTCAGTGGGCCGGTCACCGATGCGGTCGGCGACCTGATCAACGCCGGCGGCCTGGCCCGCACGACGTGGAGCGTGGCGAAGTGGCCAGTCCTCGCCATGATCATGATGGTGCTGCTGTCCCTGCTGTTCTGGATCGCGCCGAACGTGCGCCAGCCCCGGTTCCGCTGGCTCACGCCGGGCGGCGCGGTGGCCCTGATCTCCTGGGCGGCGGCCTCCTTCGGCTTCGGCCTCTACGTGGCCAACTTCGGCTCGTACAACACCACCTACGGCAGCCTCGGGGCGGCCATCGCGTTCCTGGTCTGGCTCTACCTGTCCAACTCGGCGCTGATGCTGGGTGTGCAGATCAACTCCGAGGTGCAACGCGGGCGGCAGTTGCAGGCCGGCGACCCGGACCCGGACGAGCCGGTGCTACCGCCCCGCAAGCCCGCCGACGAGTGAGCCCCGTTCGGCCGCGGTGTCCGGTTCGCCGCCGGGCCGAGGGCCGGTTCGTGGCCCGGTGCCGGTTTATCGGGTGGGGTGCCGGGTAGCGCAGAAGGCATGGAGCGTGGCAACAGCAAGCACGGACCGAGGATCGACGAACAGATGAGTCAGGAGGTCAGCGGTCTCGTACAGGGGCCGGGGACCGGTGGCTCTCGGGTCGACGAGTCGCGGGTGCCGGAACCGGCTGGCGAGGACCAGCCGGAGACGACCACCGCCCCGGCCGGCGACCTGCGCACCGGCACCCCGCAGGGCATGAGCTCTACGGACGTCGAGCAGCGCAGCCGGCTCGGCCGGTTCATCTCGATGAGCGCGCTGCCGGGCGACCGTCTGGTGCTCATTGCCAGCGCCCGTGAGAACGAGGCGCCGGACGACATCGTGGCGGCGCTGGAACGGCTGCCCGAGGGCACCGTCTACCAGACGGTCTCCGAGGTGTGGGCGGCGCTGGGCAACAAGAACGAGACAACTCGCTGGTGACCAGGATCGCCCCCGATCCGGCAATCCACCGGCGGCTGAAGGAGGTTCCCCGATGAGTGGCGTTACCGAACATGTGGACGTGTCCGTACCCGTACGCACCGCGTACGACCAGTGGACGCAGTTCGAGGAGTTCCCCGAGTTCATGGAGGGTGTGCAGGAGGTCCGGCAGCTCTCCGACACGATGACCCACTGGACGGTGGACATCGCCGGGGTGAAGCGCGAGTTCGACGCCGAGATCACCGAACAGCTCCCCGACGAGCGGGTCGCCTGGCGCTCCACCGGCGGCACCCAGCAGGCCGGCGTGGTGACCTTCCACCGGCTCGACGAGGACAAGACCCGGGTCACCCTGCAGCTCGAGTTCGAGCCGCACGGCGTGGTCGAGCAGGCCGGCGACAAGCTCGGCATCGTCGACCGACGGGCCAAGGGCGACCTGGAGCGGTTCAAGACCTACATCGAGCGGCGTGGTCAGGAGACCGGCGCCTGGCGCGGGCAGGTGGACCGTCCGCAGCCCTGACCTGAGCAGTGACACCGATGGCCGCCGGAATCCCGGCGGCCATCGCCGTATCCGAGCCCGTTTGCGATCATCACGCCCGGGTACGGCTGAAGGTATGACCGACGACAACATCAGGGTGTGGCGGGACGAGGAGCGGCTTCCGTTGGAGGAGTTGGAGCGCGCGGTGTCGGGCTCCAGCCTCGACGGGCAGGCCGACGACGTGACGGGTAACGACGCCGGCGAGGAGGCCGCGTTCGGGCACGGACCGGCCGCGTCGGACCGAGACGGTACGGTCCGGGGCAACAGCCGGGAGGACACCGACCCGCAGCGCGCCTACCGCCCGTCCACCACCGGCCGTACCGGGCCCGACGTCTGAGGATCGCTTCCGGGCTGGGCGGGCACCGCCGGCACGGGAGGCGTGGCAGCCGGCCGGCGCGCGCCCCACTCGTAGAGCGCGATCAGCGCCAGCGCGAGCACCAGCAGGGCCGAGCCCAGCACCTGCACCGACGTGTTGCCGATCAGCACGCCCAGCCCGGCCGGGACGAGCGCCGCGCCGACCCCTGCGGCACCGATCTGGAGGCCGATGGCGCGGTCCGCGTGCGCCGCGCCGACCCGGTCGGCGGTGGTGAGGGTGAGCAGCGGAAAAACCGGTGCGGCGGCGAACCCGACAACGACCAGGCCGAGCACCGCCAGGACGGCCGGCCCGGGAACGGCGATCAGGGCCGCGCCGACGGCCATTCCGGCCAGGCTCGCGCGCAACACCAACCCCGCTCCCAGGCGCTCGGCCACCAGACCCTGCACGACCCGACCGACGAACAGACTGCCCCAGTACGCGGAGACGCAGCCGCCGGCCAACGCCGCACTGAGCCCGCGCCCCTCGGTCAGCAGCAGGAACGCCCACAGCCCGGCGGACACCTCGATCGCCACGTACAGCACGAAGGCGAGCGTCCCCGACCAGACCGCCGGCAGCCGCAGCGTGTCCCGAACCGGAACCTGGACTGTCGACGCCGGCCCGGAATCCGTGGCGGCGGGCATGCCCTGGACAGCCGCACCCGCCTCGGTGCCGGCCGGCGCGGCACGGCGCCAGGCCCGAACGGTGAGCGCGAACGCGGCGGCGAGGACGAGTTGGGCGGCGGCCACGATGCCGTACCCCCAGCGCCAGGCGAGCCCGGCGCTCAGCACCGCGGTCATGATCAGCGGACCGATGGCCACGCCGAGGCCGAAGAAGGCGTGCAACCAGTTCATGTGGCGGGGCCCGAAGGCCCCGGCGGCGTACGCGTTGAGCCCGGAGTCGACAGCGCCGGAGCCGAGCCCGAGCAGCAGCGCACAGCCCACCAGCACCGCCAGCACGGGGCTCACCGAGTAACCGGTCAACGCCAGGCTGGCCAGCAGGGTGCTGCCGGCGAGCAGGGCGCCCACGCCGACCCGGGCCAGCGTGAAGCCGGCCAGCACGCTGGAGGTGAGATAGCCGACGGTGCCGGCGGTGAGCACCCACCCGACGGCCTCGGTCGGTACGTCGAAGTCGCCCCGGATCGAGGGCCAGCTGACGCCGAGCAGGCCGTCGGGCAGGCCGAGACTGACGAACGCGAGGTAGGACAGCAGGAGCAGTGCGGCGCGGGGACGCGCGGGCGCGGTGGACACGAGACACCATCCTGCCGCAGGGGCACCCTAGCGCCGTCGGCACCCGATCGCTCGCGGCGTGAAGAAGTCGTGTCCGTACGGTCGAGAAAACGGACAGCTCATCCAGAATCGGCCGATCGGTGGACGGCAAGCCGGCCGGTTCGCGTAAGAATTTCGGGATGCATCAAGGCTCCGGAATCCTCTCCACGCGTCAGCGCAAACTCGCCTGGCTCGGCTTCCTGCTCGCCGCGCTTCAGGCACCCGTGTCCGCCTGGCTCGTCGCCGACGAGTCGTGGCTGTTCAGCCTGTGCGTCGCGTTGATGGTGGCCACCGTGATCATCGCTGACGACGCGGCACGGCGTCGCCCGGCCGACGCGACAAGCGACTAGCCTCCGCCGCCCGGCCGGGCCTCGTGGCCCGGCCGGCCCCGGCTCCGGCGGCGTTCCTTCATCTCGGCCTCGTAGAGGTGGCGCCGCCCACCCACCAACTCGTCGCGGGCCTGCTGGTCCAACTCCCGGAACAGCGCGTGGTAGCCGTCGTCGAAGTCCTCGACGATCTGAAACGTCCACCGTCCGGCGATGACGTTGCGGCCGCGCAGCTCCGTGGCGATCCGGTCGGCGAGGTGCGGATGCCCGGCGGCGCGAAACTGCTCCACCGCGTCGTCGAGCATCAGGTCGGCGTGGCCGATCAACTGGTGCATCGAGTAGAGGTGCCCCCGGGCCCGCTCCACACACTCCAGCGCCTCGCTGAGCTTGCCGAGCGCGGCGACCGTCGCGCCGCTGACGCCGTCCGGCCGCCGGTGCCGCTCGTCGGGTCCGTCCGCCTGCTGTCCCATCCGTGCCTCCGTGCCGGGTGCCGTCATTCCTGGGTGTTCTCCTGCTGCCCAGTCTGTGCCGGATCAATCCCCCGGGTCAGCGGCAACCGCCCCAGTGGCGCAGCCGACATCCGCCGAGCGGACGAGGTCGACACGGTCACTGGTCGGTTAGCCTCGGTCACCATGCGTGTGCCGTTCAACCGGGTCGCCTCCCGTACCGCCGTCGACTCGGCGCGGTCCACCCTGGCCGCCCTCACCGTCTCCGTGGGCACTGTCGGGCTCGCCGCCGCCGCCGCGCGACCCGGGCTGCTGGCCCTCGTCGACCAGCACGCGGCGGCCGTCCGGGACAGCCTCGACGGGGACCGCACGCCGCTGAGCGCCGCGGCGCTCGCCGGCTACGCCGAGGGGGTGCGCGCCGCCGCCCTGGAGCACGGGTGGACGCCGCCCAGCGGGCCGGTGGACTGGAGCCACCCGGAGTGGCTGCTCACCCGGCTGGTAGCGGTCTGCGCGCTGGCTCGCGCACTCGACCGGCACTGACACGCGAGGGGAGGGCACCCCGCGTCGTACGCGGAACACCCTCCCACCCGTCGTGCCGTTCCGCCCGCTACGAGCGGTACTGCTGGGGTTCGTCCACCCGAGGCATGGCCTGGGTGCGGTCACCCCCGCGGTCGGCCATCTGCCGCTCCACGTCGCTACGCCCGGCCGACGCGGCCTGACGTTGCTGCTGCACCGCCCGGGCCTCCTGGGCCGCCCGCTGCAGCCAGCCGTCCCAGCGGTTCTGCATCGGCTTCACGAGACCACCGCCGACGCCGACGATCAGGATGCCGGCCACCGTGGCGAGCACCGCGATCAGCACCGGAGTGGTCACCGTGGTGGCGATACCCACCTGGTTCAGGGCGGCGATCACACCGAGCGCGATGATGAAGATCGCCGTCAGGTCGGCCAGGACCTTGCCGTACGAGAGCCCTCCCAGCGCCCCGGTGACCAGATCCCGGACAGCGTTGGCGATCGCGGCCGCCACCACCACGATGACGATCGCGATGAACGCACGCGGCAGCCAGGCCACCACGCCGCTGATCAGGTCACTGATCGCGTTGGGCCCCCAGACTCCGAAGGCGAACTGCAGCGTGAACAGCAGTACGGCGTAGTACGCCAGTCTGGCCAGAATGTCGCTGGCGTCGTACTTCGTTCTCTCCAGGGCCCGTTTGATGCCACCGCGTTCGACCGCCTGGTCGAAACGCACCCGTTCCAGCACCGTATCCACGATCTTGAGGACGGCTCTGGCGATGAGCCAGCCGACCACGAGGATGACGATGAAGGCCACTGCCTTCGGGATGAAGAGCAGCACCGACCTCCAGGTGTCGGCGATGGCATCGCCGATGTCGGCCTGCCGGACCGCGAGGGTTTTCAGCATGATGTCCCTCCTGTCGCATGGACTGCGCCGGGCGCATACCCGGCAACCGGTCCGGCACTCCGCGCAGCGCGCGGCGTTTTTCCCGACAGACCTCCGGACAGGGGCTCTGAACTGCCCGAACGGCCACCGCGACGGACTCGGCGACGGCCCGCCGCCGTGGTCGGATGTCTTTTCCGGTCGGCCGACTAGGCTGCGAACATGCCAGGAACGGTCGGGCGGGTCCCCACGCCAGCAACTCCGGGCCCGGGCGCACCCACCGGGTCCGGCCCGGCCGTCGGCGTGCTCGCCCACGACTGGGCCAACACCCCGCTGGGCCCGGCCGACGACTGGGACGTCGCCCTCCAAGCCGTGGTGGAGCTGGTCCTCGCCTCGCCGATGCCGATGGCCCTGGCGTACGGCGACGATCTCGTCCTGCTCTACAACGCCGGCTATGCCGAGCTGCTGGGCACCAAGCACCCCAGCGCCCTCGGCCGCCCGGCCGCCGAGGTGTTCGCGGAGATCTGGGCGCTGCCCGGCGTCGGTGCGGTGATCGAGCGCTGCTACCGGCAGGGCGAGCCCTTCCTGGAGAAGGAGTCCACCCTGCCGCTGGTCCGTGGGCACTCCGCGACGGTGGAGCAGGCGGTCTTCACCCGGGGCTACTCACCGGTGCGCGACAGCGCCGGGCAGATCGTCGGCGTGCTGACGGTCGCGGCCGAGACCACCCACGTCACCGAGCAGTTGCAGAGCCTCAGCGAGGTGGCCGCGGCGCTCGCCGGCACCCTCACCCTCGACGACGTCGCCCGGGTGGCGCTGCGGTACGCGATCACCACGTTCGACCCCGACCAGGCCTCGTTCGCCGTCGACGAGGGCGGCGGCGGCTGGCGCATGGTGCGTCGGGTCCGTGGCGAGTTGTTGGACGAGGCCGACGAGCGGCTTCCCCCGCTCTGGCGGCGCGCGCCGGCGGACTGGTCGGCCCCGGTGGTGCAGGCGGCCCGCTCCGGCGGCCCGTCGTTCACCCGCGACGGGCAGCCGCTGCGGGACACCGCCGTGGACCGCCACGACCAAAAGGTCCGCGCGATGGCGGCCCTGCCGCTGGGCACCTCGGTGGTCCGCGGCGGGCTGGCGGTCGGCTACCAGGTTCCGCACACCTGGTCTCCCGCCGAGCGGGCGTTGCTGGCCGCCTCGGCCGAGCTGATCGGCCAGGCCGCCGAGCGGGCCCGCCGGTTCGAGACCCAGCACGGCACTGCCCAACTGCTGCAACGCAGCATGTTGCCGGAGCACCTGCCGGATCTGCCCCGGTTGCGGATCGCGGCCCGCTACGACCCGGGCGTGGACGGCAACGCGGCCGGCGGTGACTTCTACGACGCGTTCCTGCTGCCCAACGGCTCGCTCGGCGTGGTGCTGGGCGACGTCGCCGGGCACGACGTGCAGGCCGCCGCGCGGATGGGGCAGGTCCGGGCCGCGCTGCGCGCTCTGGCCCTGGCCGACCCGACGCCCGCCGCGGTCCTGGGCGGCCTGGACCGGCTGGTGACCAGCCTCGGCGTGGAGGCTGGCACCCACGAGCTGTTCGTCACAGTGGCGTTCGGGGTGATCGACGCGGAGCGGCGGGAGCTGACCCTGTCCAGCGCCGGTCACCCCGCGCCGTTGATCCGCCGCGGCGACCCGGATGGTCGGTTCCACGCCGAGTACGTCGACGTCCCGGCCGGGCCGCCGCTGGGGCTGGGCGGCCGGCCGGGCACCACGACCGTCCCGTTCCGCCGCGGTGACACCCTGCTGCTGTTCAGCGACGGGGTGGTGGAGCGCCGCCGGCAGAGCCTGAGCGCCGGGCTGGCCACCCTGAGCGACGCCATTGCCAAGGCCGGCAGCGGCGACCCCCGCGCGCTCTGCGCGGTGGCCACCGCGGCGGTCCCGGGTGGCACGGAGGACGACGTGGCCGTGCTGGCGGTCGAGCACGCGCTCAAACCGAGTCGTTCGGCGAGCATGGAGGTGCCCGCCGAGCCGACCGCGCCAAGCCGGGTCCGGCACTGGCTGACCGGCCAGCTCACCGAGTGGCAGGTGCCCGAGTCGGTGATCGGGGCGGCGGTGCTCTGCACCAGCGAGCTGACCACCAACGCGTTGCTGCACGCCGGCACGGCCGCCCGGGTGGAGATCGACCTCAGCGCCGAGCGGCTGCTCGTCTCGGTAGCGGATTCCGGCACCCGGGGCACCGTGACCCGGGCCCGTACCGACACGTTGAGCAGTCGCGGGCGCGGCCTCGGCCTGATCGAGGAGCTCAGCGACGCCTGGGGCACCGACCCGTCGGTCCGGGGCTCCACGGTCTGGTTCGAGATCCTCACGCCGCCGGCCGCGCATCCCTGAGCCGCCCGAGGGTAGGAGGACGCCCATGGCTACCGACCGGCCCGCCGGGGTCCTCTTCGATGTCGACGGCACCCTGGTCGACACCACCTACCTGCACACGGTGAGCTGGTGGGAGGCATTACGCCAGACCGATCAGCCGGTGCCGATGGCGGTGGTGCACCGTTCGATCGGGATGGGGTCGGACAAACTCCTGGATCATCTCCTCGGCCCGGAGCGGGACCGCGACGCCGACTCGAAGCTGCGCGACGCGCACGACACCCTCTACGCCGAGTACTGGGAACGGCTCACGCCGCTACCCCGGGCGGCCGACCTGTTGCGGGCCTGCGCCGAGCGGGGGTTGCGGGTCGTGCTGGCCACCTCCGCCTCGGAACCCGAGGTGGGCGCGCTTCGTCGGGCGCTGGCCGCCGACGACGTGATCGACACGGTCACCTCCTCCGCGGACGCCCAGCAGAGCAAGCCGGCACCGGACATCCTGGTCGCCGCGTTGGAGCAGTCCGGGTTGACCGCCGAGCGGGTGGTCTTCGTCGGCGACTCGGTGTGGGACGTCGCCGCGGCCGGGAAGTTGAACATCCCGTGTGTGGGCCTGACCTGCGGTGGCACCAGCCGCGGCGAGCTCGCCGGCGCGGGTGCCGTGGCGGTGTACGACGACCCGGCCGCGCTGTTGCACGAGTTGGCGAACTCGCCGCTCACCCGGCCCCGCTGAGGATCACTCGGGTCCACCGGCACGGATGCGCATAGCCGGAGCCCTTGCGGGGCAAGGACTGTCACCACCTGCCCGCACCTCGCGGGTGCGGGCAGAAGGGTGGTGCCGTGGAGCCGGTAGATGTGGCGTTCGCGCTGGTGGGCCTGGGCGCGCTGCTCGCGGGCATCCTGCCGCGGGTGCTGGAGCGGCGCCCGCTGTCCATGCCGATCGCCTTCCTCGCCCTCGGCATGCTGGTGTTCCTGCTGCCGGTCGGGCTGCCGTCACCGGACCCCCTGGCCCACCCGGAGCTGACCACCCACCTCACCGAGATCGGGGTGATCGTCGCGCTGATGGGTGCCGGGCTGAAGATCGACCGACCGTTGAGTTGGCGGCGGTGGTCGTCCACCTGGCGGCTGCTGGCGATCGCTATGCCCCTGTGCATCGCGGCGGTGGCCCTGCTCGGCTGGTGGTGGGCGGGGCTGGTGCCGGCCGCCGCGCTGTTGTTGGGCGCCGCGCTCGCGCCCACCGACCCGGTGCTCGCCGCCGACGTGCAGGTCGGCGAGCCCACCGACGTGGAGGATTCCGAGGACGAGGTCCGATTCGCGTTGACCTCCGAGGCCGGCCTGAACGACGGGCTGGCGTTCCCGTTCGTCTACGCGGCCATCGCGATCGCCTCGACCAGCCTCGCGCCGAGCGACTGGGTGGCCGAGTGGTTCACGGTGGACGTGCTCTGGAAGATCAGCGTCGGCGTCGGCGGTGGCCTGCTCATCGGATGGCTGCTCGGCAAGCTGTTCTTCCGCGCTCCCAGCGAGCTGCGGCTGGCCCGGCACGCCGAGGGCTTCCTGGTACTGGCCGCCACGTTCCTGGCGTACGGGCTGGTGGAGGTGGTCGGCGGGTACGGCTTCCTGGCGGTGTTCGTGGCCGCCCGGGCCATTCGGGCCGCCGAACGGACCCACGAGTTCCACTCGGTGCTGCACGACTTCGCCGAGCAGGTCGAACGGCTGCTCACCCTGGTGCTGTTGCTGCTGCTCGGCGGCGCGATCGTGGGTGGTCTGCTGGGCCCGCTGACCTGGCCGGCGGCCGCCGTCGGGCTGGCGCTGGTGTTCCTGGTACGGCCGCTGATCGGCTGGTTGTCGTTGCGCGGCGCTCCCGGACGCCCGGCCGAGCACTGGGTCATCTCGTTGTTCGGCATCCGCGGCGTCGGCTCGTTCTACTACCTCGCCTACGCCACCACCAAGGCCGACTTTCCGCAGGCCGAGCTGCTCTGGGCGACCGTCGGGCTGGTGGTGCTCGTCTCCGTGGTGGTGCACGGCATCACCGCGACCCCGGTCATGCAGTTGCTGGACCGGGAGGGAGAGCGGACCTCCGACCCGGCCGAGCGGGACGCCGACGCTCGGCCCGTCGCGGCAGCCGGTCACGCCTGAGCGGATGGCTCAGGCCAGCCTGGCGGCCAGCGCACGGCCCAGGTCCCGGCCGGAGCGCCAGGCGCTCTGCACCCGGGGCTTGCCGAACGCGTCGCCGGCCAGCCCGATCCCGTCGGCGTCGAGGTGGTGGGTGGCGCCGCCGGCGTCGCTGGTCGGCTTCGCGTACGTCCAGCGGTGCACGTGCACGTCGACGGCCTGCTCGGGAAGCCCGAGCAGGTCCCGGACGGCCTGTTCGATCGCCGGGCCGGCCCCGGTGGGTTGGGCCAGGTGCCCGGCCGCGAACTCCGGCACGGTGTGCGCGACCAGCACCGGCGCGCCGTCACCGCGCCGGTCGCCGTCGTCGCAGACGAGGTTGAGGACCGGGTGCTCGTTGACGAACGCGCCCCGAAAGTCCGGCCAGCGCCGGGTCGGGAAGCGCAGTACCGCGGCCAGCGACGGCGACCAGCGTTGCGCCTGCACGACCCGGGTGGCGTCGGTCAGGGCCGGGTCGAGCAGAAGGGCGGCCTGCGGACCCGGCATGGCCAGGGCGACCGCCGCACACGGCTGCCCGTCGACGACCGGGCCGGGTTCCACTGTGAGCACCAGCCGGTCGACTGTCACCGGCACCTCGCCTGCCAGGTGCTCGACCAACGAACGCAGCCCACGGGGGGCGGCGAAGCGCATCGGCCCGGGCACCTCGTGGTTCCCACTCCGGTCGTACGCCTGGAAGGTGTCTGTCCATTCGCGGACCAGCCCGGCGGCGCGCCACTGCTCGACCAGCGCGGCGAAGTCCGGGTCGGTGGCGGTGAAGTAGGCGGCGCCGATGTCCGCGGGCCGGCCCTGGAAGCGTTTGCTGGCCATCCGGCCACCGCGGACGTGCCCCCGCTCCCGGACCTGCACCGGCACCCCGGCCCGGGTCAACTCGACAGCACAGGCCACCCCGGCGATGCCCGCCCCGACCACCACCACGCTCGACCGGTCCTCCGTCATCCGATGATCGTAGGTGGCGGCGTTCGGGCATGAACCACCGACGATCGGGGTACTGGCACACCTGTTCGAAAGAAAGGGTGATGAGGATGACTGACCGCCGCACCGAGCAGGCCGACCAGAATGCCGCGATCAAGGACCCGGACGAGTGGGTCACCGGGGACGAGCCGCCGACGGCGGCGCAGGAGTCCTACCTGAACACGCTGGCCCGGGAGGCCCACACCGACCTCCCGGACGACCTGACCAAGGCCGAGGCGTCCAAGCGCATCGACGAACTCCAGGCCGAAACGGGCCGAGGCCAGTAGCCCCAACCCCCTCCGCGCGATCTTGCACTTTCTGTCGCGACAAAAGAACACACAAGGCGCAAATCAACGACAGCAAGTGCAAGATCGCGGTGAAGGGGGCGGGGCAGGGCGGGTGGGGTGGGGCGTCAGGGGCGGGGCAGGTGGTGTAGGTGGACCTTGGTGAGGGCGCCGGTGTGCACCTCGGCGGTGAGGTAGGTGGCGTGGGGTTGGGAGCGGCGGTCGGTGGGTGAGCCGGGGTTGAGCAGGCGCAGCCCAGAGGCCGCCTCGGTGTCCCAGGGGATGTGCGAATGCCCGAACACCAGCAGGTCGACGTCGGGAAAGCGGGCCGCGCACCGCTTCTCACGGCCGGTCCGTTGACCGGTCTCGTGCACCACCGCCATCCGCAGGCCGTCGAGCTCGACCCGGGCCACCTCCGGCAGCCGGGCGCGCAGCGCCGGGCCGTCGTTGTTGCCGTACACCCCGATCAGTCGGCGTGACCGCGCGGTCATGGCGTCGAGCAGGGCCTCGTCCACCCAGTCGCCGGCGTGCACCACCACGTCGGCCGCCTCGATGGCCGCCCAGAGGGGCCCGGGTAGGTCCCGGGCCCGCTTCGGTACGTGGGTGTCCGCCGTGAGCACCAGCCGCATCCCGACATCCTCCCCCAACCTCACGATCACTTGATGCTGAGTAGCTGTTGGAGCCTTCCCACAACTACTCAGCATCAAGTGATCAAGGAGCAACGTGCCGCGGCATCTCCGAGCCGGTCAGGGGGCGGTCACGGCAGGGTCCAGCGTTGCGCCCCGGTGCCGTTGCAGGTCCAGATCCGCAGTTGCCGACCGTCGGTGAGGTCCGAGTTGGGGATGTCCAGGCACCGCCCGGACTGGGGGTTGCGCAGGCTGCCGTCCGACTGGGCGGCCCACTGCTGGGCCCCGCTGCCGTTGCAGTCGTAGAGCTGCACGAGGGTGCCGTCGGTGGTCCCGCTCGCCTTCACGTCCAGGCACTTGGCGAGCCCCCGCACCGTGCCGTCGCCGGGCAGGCTCCACCGCTGGGCTGCGGTGCCGTTGCAGGTCCAGGTCTGCACCTTGGTGCCGTTCGCGGTCTGGCTGGAGGCGATGTCCGCGCACTTGCCGAGGGCCTTGACCTCACCGGTGCGCGCCCCGCCGGTGCCGACGCCCGGGCCGGTGAAGGTGTAGCTGTCCACGTCCAGCAACGCCCCGCTGCCGCCGGTGACGACCAGGTACAGGTCGTGGGTGCCGTCGTCGGGCTTGGTCACCGTGGCGCTCAGCTCGGTGTAGTTGTCCCAGCCGCCGGTGTTCGGCACCGCGATCCGGGCGACCTCGGTGCCGGTCGGTGAGTCGTACCGGAAGGAGAGGGTGCCGCCGGGGCCGCCGGAGGAGACCCGGGCCCGGACGCCGGTGATCCCCTTGAGGCTCACCGCGTGGTGCCGCACGCTCTCGCCGTTCTGGACGTCGCCCAGCCGCTTGCCACCCTCGGCCGCCGCCTGGTCGATCACCTTGGGGCCGTTGAGCTGGACGAAGTGCTCAGCCTGCCACTGTTTCGGGTAGAGGCTGATCTCCTGCTCACCGGTGAGCGCGGCCGAGCCGGTCGCGCCGCGATCGGTGTAGCTGCCCCGCAGGACGAAGAACAGCACCGAGTCGGGGCCGGCGTGCACCGGGCCGGTGTTGAAGGTCGCGCCGCAGCCGGTCCCCTCCCCCTCCTCGTGGGCGTGCTCCTGGTGGCCCAGCGCGGCCCGGACGACCACCGCCGAGCAGGCCGGCGTGCCGTCCTGCGGGTCACTGGCCGTGGCGCCCACCGCCAGGTCCTGCCCCCAGTCGAAGAGCCCGCCGGCGGGCAGGCCGGTCAACGTGACAGTCGGCCGGTTGTTGCCGACCACCACCGACACCACTGTGGTGGCGCTGCGGCCGGTGCCGTCGTTGACTGTGAGCCGGGCGCTGTAGGTGCCGTTGGCGGAGTACGTGAAGGACGGGTTCGCGGCTGTCGAGTCGGTGCTGCCGTTGTTGGTGAAGTCCCACGCGTACGTCAGCGGGTCGCCGTCCGGGTCCGAGCTGCCGGCGCTGGAGAAGGTCACCGAGAGGGGGGCCAGGCCGTTGTCCCGGTTGACGGTGGCCTTGGCTTCCGGCGACCGGCCACCCTGGACATAGTTGATTTTGTAGAGACCGGCGTCTACCGCGCCGGAGAAGTAGCCGCTGCCGTACTCCAGCAGGTAGAGCGAACCGTCCGGGCCGAACTGCCAGTCGATCGGATGGACGAGCTTCATGCCGGCGAGCACCGGCTCGATGACGGTCGGCGTGCCGGTGGACGGGTTGCCGTTGTCGAACTGGACCTCCTTGATCCAGTTGCGGCAGTACTCGGAGATCAACCACTTGTTGTCGTAGTAGGCCGGCCACTTCACGTCCGAGACGAGATTCGGGTCGTAGTGGTAGACCTCGACGTGGTTGGGCGACCCGCACCCACCCGGGTTGTCCAGCGCCGGCCAGTCCTCACTGCCGCCGTGCTGTTCCCAGACCAGTGCCGGTTTCGTCGGCGGAAGCTGCTGGACACCCGTGTTGCGGGGTGAGTTGTTGACCGGGCCGGTCGAGCCGCCGCAGGGGAACCAGCCGCGCGGTGTGGCGGTGGCGAAGTCCCAGTCGTTGTAGGCGACGTTGGGGCCGCCACAGTACGGCCAACCGTAGTTGCCGGGCCCGTTGGCCCGGTTGAACTCGTCGTAGGCCGCCGGGCCACGGTTGGCGAGGTCGGCGCCGGCATCCGGGCCGACCTCACCCCAGTAGAGGGTGTTGTTGGCCTTGCGGTCCACCCAGATCCGGTACGGGTTGCGCACGCCCATCACGTAGATCTCCGGGCGCGTTCGGGCGGTGCCGGCGGCGAAGATGTTGCCGGCGGGGACGGTGTAGCTGCCGTCGTTCTCCGGGTGGATCCGGTTGATCTTGCCGCGCAGGTCGTTGGTGTTGCCAGAGGTGCGTTGGGCGTCGTACTGCGCGTTGCGGTTCGTCCGCTCGTCGATCGGGGCCATTCCGGCGGAGTCGCCGCCGGAGTTGGTGTTGTCGCCGACGGCGAAGTACAGGTTGCCGGCGGTGTCCCAGCTCATCGAACCGGCCGAGTGGCAGCAGAGATCGCGTTCGGTGGGCCACTCGATCAGCACGTCCTCGCTGCCCGGGTCGAGCAGCAGCGTGGACGGGTTGAAGGTGAACCGGCTGATCCGGTTGACCAGTGGGGTGACCTTCGGCGAGTAGAAGAGGTAGACCCAGCGGTTGCTCGCGAAGCTCGGGTGCAGGGTGATGCCGATCAGGCCGTCCTCGAAGCGGGCGTCCAGCGCCAGGGTGAGGGCCACGGTGGTGGACCTGGTCGCCGGGTTGTAGAGGCGGACCTGGCCACCGGCGCTGCTGGTGCCCCGGTTGATGTAGAAGACCTTGCCGTCGGGTGCGACGGCCAGTTCGATCGGTTCGCCCATGGAGAGGCCACCGTCGAGGGCGACCTTCTCGAACCCGATGGTGGCGGGCGGGGCGAGGGCGGCGGCCTGGGCCGGGGACGCGGCGGCCGGTAGAACGCTTGCCTGCGGGACGAGGCAGAGGGTGACCAGGACGGTGAGCAGAGTGGTGGCGCTGACGAGCCGTCGACGCAGAGTGCGGGACACGAGACCTCCAGCTGTCCGGGGGATCTCGGTGCCGCTCCCGCCGACTGGAGGAGCACCGCGGTGTTTCCCGGACATTAACGTCTTTCACTGGAAGGCGATAGAACTTCGCGTCATCGGATCGAAAGTTGTCAAGATTTATACGAAAGTACGGGCTCAGCTACGCGTCGGGGTGAAGTGCGCCGGGGGCATCGCGCAATTGCGCAACGTCAGGTCCTGCTCGACGTCGGTGAGCACACCTGCGGCATTGATGAGACCGATGTGCGAGAACGCCTGCGGGAAGTTGCCCAACTGCTCCCCGGTCTGCTGGTCGATCTGCTCGGCGAACAGGCCCAGGTCGTTGACCCGACCAGCCAGATCGCGAAACAACTCGTGTGCCCGGTCCCGCTCGCCGGCCAACGCCAGGCAACTCACCAGCCAGAACGAACAGATGACGAAGCCCGCCGGGTCGCCGTCCCAGCGCCGCAGCAGGCCGTCGTGCGACAGCCGCCGCTCCACCGCGCGGACCGTCGAGCGCATCCGAGGGTCGTCGGCCCGCAGAAAACCCACCAGCGGCATCACCAGCACCGACGCGTCCAGCTCGTCGGAATCAAAAATCCCGGTGTACGACTGGAGCCGGTCGCTCCACCCCCGCTCGAGGATCGCCGCGCGCACCTCGTCCCGGGCCGCCGTCCAGCGAGCCAGGTCCTGCGGCTCGCCGAGCTGGTCGCCGAAGCGGACCGCCCGGTCCAGCGCCACCCAGCACTCCACCTTCGAGGACACGTGGTGGTGTTGCACTCCACGCTCCTCCCACATCCCCGCGTCCGGCTGTTTCCAGTCCTGCTCGGCCTGATCGGCGAGCACCCGGAGCAGGTGGTAGACGTCCGGGTCGAACGGTTCGAGCTGGTCGCGCATCAGCCAGGCGGCGTCCATCGCCGCGCCGTAGATGTCGTTCTGCCGCTGCCGCCACGCGTCGTTGCCGGTCACCACCGGCGGGCTGTCGCGGTAACCGCCGAGCTGGTCCAGCCGATGCTCGGTGAGGTCCCGCTCCCCCAGCACCCCGTACATGATGGGTACCGGCTGGTCGCCGATTCGGCCCATCGCCCGGCCCAACCAGGCGAACTGCCGCCGCACCTCGTCGAAGCACGCCGACCGCCACAGCGCCCGCAGGGTGTGGCTGAAGTCGCGCACCCAGACGTAGCGGTAGTCGTAGTTACGGTCCCCGCCGAGCTTCTCCGGCAGCGAGGTGGTCACCGAGGCCACCACCGCGCCGCTGGGCCGGTACGTCATGCCCTGCACCACCAGCCCGCTGCGCCGCACCTCCTCGGCGTAGAGGCCCTTATAGTCGTGCTCGTCGGCCCAGGACCGCCAGCCGGCGACGGTGTCGGCGATCGTCTGGTCCGCGTCCGGCACCTCCGGCAGTGGCGCGTCGTAGGTCGGGGCGTACCCGAGACTGAAGTTGTGGGTCGTGCCGGCGCGGACGGTGAACGTCGCCGCGGCATCGCCATCGTCGCCGCACGCCAACCGCACGCTGCTGCGGAAGGTGAGCCGCGCGGCCCCGGCGATGGCCTCGAGCATGTCCTCACGCTCGACCAGGTATGCGATGGTGCGCCCGTACTCGAAGCGCGGACGGTAGTGCACCCGCACCGGCACCGCACCGGAGAGTCCCTGCACGCTGCGGACCAGCACCTGCGGTGGGTGCATGCCGATGTCGTGACCTCGCGAGCCGGGCTCGAAGGCGAGCGCGTCGGTGAGCGCGACCTCCCCTTGCGCGGTGCGGAAGATGGTCCGCAACACCAGGGTGTGCTCCAGGTAGCTCCGTTCGACAGTGAAATCGACCTCCGGTCGGATCGACCAGTGCCCCGCGCCGTCGTCGAGCAGCCGCCCGAACACCGACGGGGCGTCGAACCGCCCCGGGCACCACCAGTTCACCGAGCCCGAGGCGTCCACCAGCGCCGCGCTGCGGCCGTCGGCGAGGAAACCGTAGTCGCTGATCTGTCCGCTCTCCACCTGACTGCCTACCCGGGCAGTCCGCGCCCATTCCCCTCCTGCCCGACGGTGGAGACCGCGTTACCGGTCGGCCTGGACGGGAACCCGGCGGGCTGACGAGGGAGGATGCTCATGACGTCAGCTTCGGGGCCGACCGCCGCGTGGCGGCCCGGCACACAGGGTGGCGACCTGCTTCCATCCGGGCCGGCCGGCCGCCTGTCGACACCGGCCGGGGACGGCCACGGGCCGGAGACCGGCCCGCCGACCGTGACGATCGGCTCGTACCCGGACTATCCGACCGCGCAGCGGGTCGTCGACTACCTGGCCGACAACCGCTTTCCGGTGGAGCACAGCGCCATCGTCGGCACCAACCTCACCCTGGTGGAGACGGTGCTCGGGCGTATGACCACCGGTCGCGCCGGCCTGCTCGGCGCCGGTACCGGCGCCTGGTTCGGGCTCTTCATCGGCCTGTTGTTCGGCATCTTCACCGTCGGCAACTGGCTGGCGGTGATCCTGGTCGGGTTGGTCATCGGGGCGATCTGGGGTGCCGTGTTCGGCGCGGTCGCACACGCCATGACCGGCGGGCAGCGCGACTTCACCTCGGCCAGCTCACTGCGCGCCGGCCAGTACGCGGTGACAGTCGACGCGCAGCTCGCCGACCAGGCGCGACAGCTGCTCGGTCGGATGCGGATGTCCAGCTCGACGCAGAACGCCCGCTGAGCGACGACCGACCGCCCGTCCCGGCAGCACTCGGGGCGGGCGGCCGCGTCGTCGTTCAGTCGTGATACGCCAGCTCGCCGGCCCGCAGCGGCACGTCGACCCGGTTCTCCGGTGGCGCCAGCGGGCAGGCCCAGCGGTCGTCGTAGGCACAGCTCGGGTTGTAGAGGTAGTTGGCGTCCAGCCGGACCCGGTCGCCGGGCAGCAGCTCGACGCCCCGGCCGAAGGTGCCCTTCACCGTGTCGGTGAGGTACCGGCCTCCGCCGTAGCTCTCCCGCCCGCAGGTGCCGTCGCGCAGCGGAACGAACAGCCCGCCCCCGTACGCCTCGATCCACCACAGGGTCAGCGGCCCCCACGGCGTCTCGGCCACCGCGATTCGCCGGTAAGCGACCACCCCGTCCGGGCCACCGGTGTCGATGCGCAGCTCGCCGCTGGCCGCGCGCAGAGGCGCCTCGACCACGGCCTCCGGGTTGGGTGGGAAGTAGCGCACCCCGGCGAAGTCGGGCCGCTCCGCCACGGGGATCGGGCTCTGCGGGTGGGTGGCGAAGAGTTCGTCGCGGCCGGCGCGGAAGCCGGCCAGGTCGACCTCGGACAGGTACAGCCGGGCCACCCGCTCCCGCCAGTCGGCCAACTCCAGATCATCCACGTCACCGAGCCTATGCCGTGGCTCTGCGGCAGCTCAGCGCGACGGCCAGTTGGTCAGGACGGCGTCGAGGGCGTCCAGGGTGCGCGACCAGGAGTCGTCGGTGGGGCGCGGGGTGTGCCGGAAGCCGCCGGTCTTCTCCAGGCTCACGAACCCGTGGAACGTGCTGTGCATCATCCGCACCGCGTCGGTCTGGTCGGGCTCGGAGAGCCGGTAGCCGCGCAGGATCGCCCGGGTCATCTCGGCGTGCCGGACGCCCGCGCTCGCGGCGGCGGTCTCCGGGTCGAGGTCGATCTGCATGGCCGCGTAGCGGCCCGGGTGCTCTCGCGCGTAGTCGCGGTAGGCGTTGGCGAACGCCACCAGCGCGTCCTTGCCGGCCCGGCCGGCGAGCGCGGCGGCGACCCGGTCGGCCAGCTCCGCCAGTGCCAGCAGGGCGATCCTGACCCGCAGTTCGTGCGCGTTCCTCAGGTGGAAGTACAGGCTGGCGTCCTTCACCCCGAACTGGCGCGCGAGCGCGGCAACAGTGACGTTCTCGACGCCCACCTCGTCGGCCAGCTCGGCTGCGGCCAGCGTCAGGCGCTCGACGGTCACCCCGGCACGTGCCATGCAGCACACTCCAAACCTAGCCGTAATAATCGCTTGCCTAAGACGGCTAGGCTACTACCTATGTTGGCCCTAACCGAATCCGTCATCCGCGCGTCCTTCGTCAATTGCAGCAAGGGCGAGGCGAAGCGGCTGACCGTACCGAACGATCTTGAAGTGCGTCAGTGGGACGACCTCGACTTTCTCGGCTGGCGGGATCCCTCCGCGCCGCAGCGGGCCTACCTGGTCGCCGAGACCGACGGCGAGCTGGCCGGGGTGGTGCTGCGGGCCGCGGCGCACCAGACGGGGCGTGTGCGGCACAGCATGTGCTCGTTCTGCCTGACCACCCACCTCGGCGGTGGCGTCTCGCTGATGACCGCCCCCAAGGCCGGTCCGAGCGGACGCCAGGGCGACTCGGTGGGCACGTACCTGTGCTCCGACCTGGCCTGCTCGCTGTACCTGCGGGGGAAGAAGCACGCCGGGCCTCCCGCGCCCGAGCCGTTGCCCCTGCCGGAGCGGATCGACCGCGTCAGGACCGCCCTCGCGACATTCCTCCGCAAGGTCACCGAGTGACGGTTCGAGACGGCCTGCGCGGCCGGGGCCGGAGCGCGTTCGGGCCCCGGTCCGCCTCCGCCTAGCGGTCGGTGGCCAGGCGGGCGTGCAGGTGCTCGTCGTAGCGGCGACCGTCGCCGTACCGGTACGACTCGCGCAGGGTGCCCTCGGCCGGGTAGCCGGCGCGGTCGGCGACCCGGCAGGACGCCGGGTTGGCCACCGCGTGACACAGCTCCACCCGGTGCAGCCCGAGATCCGCGAACGCCCAGTCGGTGAGCCGGACGACGGCGCGGACCGCCACCTGACGCCCCCGTGCCGCGGGCACCGTCCAGTAGCCGATGGACGCGTCGCCGTCGTGGATGCGGTGCAGCGACACCGAGCCGAGCAGTTCGCCGTCGGCCGCCGCGGTGACCGCCATCGAGGCGTGGCCACCGGTGGACCAGTCGGCCCGGCGACGCACCCAGAGCAGCGCGACCTCGTCGTCGATCGGGCCGCCACCCTGCGGGTTCCACTGGGCGATCGCCGGATCCCGGAGCGCGTCGCGCACCGCCGGGGCGTCCTCGTCCCGCCAGGGGCGCAGCAACAGGTCGGCGGCGGCGAGTTCCACGTGTTCCACGAGGCCGGAGTCTGGCACAACCCCCGGCCTCCGCGCCGCCGGATTAACGCGGCTTTCCTTCAAAGCTGCACGATCCGGCAGCCAGAGCGTGAGGAAGTGACCCAGGCAACGCTCAACGACGTTACTTAAATTTTGAAAGAGTGCTACTGTCGTGGCATGACCGAGAGCCTGGACAGCACCCGAGAGGCCGCCTGGCGCGCCTACATCGAGGCCAGCCAGCGTCTCTACACCCAGTTGGAAGAGGATCTACGGGTCGACAGCGACCTCAGCTTCGCCGACTACCACGTGCTGGTCCTGCTCTCCGAGGCACCCGGGCAGCGGCTACGGATGGGCGAGCTGGCCAGCCGGTTGATCTTCTCGCCCAGCCGCCTCACCTACCAGGTCTCCTCCATGCAGCGTCGTGGCCTGGTCAGCAAAGAGCCCTGCCCGGACGACCGGCGTGGCAGCGAGGCGGTGCTCACCGCCGCCGGGCTGCTCGCCCTGCGGGAAGCCGCACCCCACCACCTGGCGTCGGTGCGTACCCATCTCATGGACGACCTCGACGATGCCGAGGTCGCCTGCCTCACCCGGGTCTTCGACCGGCTCGGCGAGCGCCTGCGGGCATCGCGGGTCAGCTCGACCACCCCCGCCTCACGCTAGGAGCCTCGACATGCCCGCGATCACCGTCGACAACGTTCTCGTCCTGCCCCGCCTGCCCCAGCTCGACGAGGCCACCACGATCCGCCCGGTCCGCACCGTGACCACGGCGCCCAGCGGCTTCGAGGGTGAGGGCTTCCCGGTCCGTCGCGCCTTCGCCGGGGTGTCGACCACCGACCTGGACCCGTTCATCCACCTCGACCAGATGGGCGAGGTCGACTACGCGCCGGGCGAGCCCAAGGGCACGCCGTGGCACCCGCACCGCGGCTTCGAGACCGTCACGTACATCATCGACGGCGTCTTCGACCACCAGGACTCCAACGGTGGTGGCGGCACCATCACCGACGGCGACACCCAGTGGATGACGGCGGGCAGCGGCCTGCTGCACATCGAGGCGCCGCCGGAGCACCTGGTGATGAGCGGCGGGCTCTTCCACGGCACCCAACTGTGGGTCAACCTGCCCCGCTCGGCCAAGATGAACCCGCCCCGCTACCAGGACATCCGGGGTCGGGAGTCGGCGCTGCTCACCACGCCCGACGGCGGCGCGCTGATCCGGGTCATCGCCGGCGAGGTCGCCGGGCACCGCGGCCCGGGTTCGACCTTCACCCCGATCACCATCACGCACGTCACGGTGCAGCCGGGCGCGCAGGTCGACCTGCCCTGGCGGCCCGACTTCAACGCCCTGGTGTACGTGCTGGGCGGTCGCGGCACGGTCGGCACCGACCGGCGGCCGGTGCGTACCGGCCAGCTCGCGGTGCACGGCCCGGGTGACGCGCTGCGGTTCAGCGCCGCCACCTCGCAGGACAGCAACACCCCCGCACTGGACCTCTACATCATGGGCGGTCAGCCGATCCGGGAGCCGGTGGCACAGTACGGCCCGTTCGTGATGAACACCCGGGACGAGCTGCTCAAGGCGTTCGAGGACTTCCAGGCCGGTCGCCTCGGCGTGATCCCCACCGAGCGGCTCCCGCACACCGGCGGCCAGGGCACCCGGCCCTGACCACGCTCGACCGCTGAGTTCGGCGCCGACGCCTCCGGTTCACCCCGGGGGCGTCGGCGCCGCCTCAGGAGACCGCAAAGATCCCGGCAACGCCCAGAATCACCATCAGCAACACCGCTACCAGCGCACCCCGTTCGCTCTCCACCGCCGGCTCGCGGTTCTCGGTCACGGGATTCGTCGTGTCGCGGGGCATGGTGTGGCCTCCTCGGCTGTTGTCGCGTCGCTTCCGATGGCGTTGGCCAGGTCACCGGTCTGGGGTCCTGGCGTGCGGACCCGCGTCGGGGGTCCTACCGTGAGGACGTTGCCGACCTCCAGGGGGGCTGGACGGTGCCGTTGCAGGACTGGTTCCTCACCGCTGAGGAACGCGCCAACCCGGTCTCTGGCTTACCCGTGTGGACCACGGGAAACCTCGCCGAGCCGTTGATTCACGGTGCCGCGTACTTCGACCGACTGGTCCACGAGGTCGAGGCCCTGGGCTCCGGCGACCACCTGTTCTTCACCGACTGGCGGGGTGACCCGGACCAGCGACTGCGCCCGGACGGTCCGACAGTGGCCCAACTCTTCGCCCAGGCCGCGCAGCGCGGTGTGGTGGTGAAGGGGTTGATCTGGCGCTCGCACCTCGACGTCGTGGCGTACAGCGAGGCCGAGAACCGCGACCTCAGCGAGACGATCTCGGCCGCCGGTGGCGAGGTGCTGCTGGACCAGCGGGTCCGGCGCGGCGGCTCGCACCACCAGAAGCTCGTGGTGCTGCGGCACCAGGGCGCGCCCGAGCGGGACGTCGCCTTCGCCGGCGGGATCGACCTGTGCCACAGCCGCCGCGACGACGCCGCGCACCACGGCGATCCGCAACCGGTGCAGATGTCCCCCCGGTACGGACCCAATCCGCCCTGGCACGACGTGCAGCTCGCGGTGCGCGGTCCGGTGGTCGGCGCGTTGGACACCCTGTTCCGGGAACGCTGGACCGACCCGATGCCGCTGGACTCGGAGAACCCGCTGGCCTACCTGCGGGACCGGCTGCGCGGCTCGGATTTGCGCCCCGACCCGCTGCCCGAGCAGCCGGCCGACCCGCCGCCCTGCGGTCCGCACCAGATCCAGGTGCTGCGCACCTACCCCGCCGTCCGTCCCCGCTACTCGTTCGCACCGGACGGGGAGCGGACCGTGGCCCGGGGCTACACCAAGGCGGTACGCCGGGCCCGCCGGCTGATCTACCTGGAGGATCAGTACCTCTGGTCGGCCGAGGTCGCGGACCTGTTCGCGCACGCGCTGCGGGACAACCCGGACCTGCACCTGATCGCCGTCGTCCCCCGCCACCCGGACGTGGACGGCAAGCTGGCGTTGCCGCCGAACATGGTCGGGCGCGAGCAGGCGCTGTCACTGTGTGAGCGGGCCGCACCGGACCGGGTGCACGTGTTCGACGTGGAGAACCACGCCGGCGAGCCGGTCTACGTGCACGCGAAGGTCTGCGTGGTCGACGACGTCTGGGCCAGCGTGGGCAGCGACAACTTCAACCGGCGGTCCTGGACGCACGACAGCGAGTTGTCCTGCGCGGTGCTCGACGACACCCCGGACCAGCGGGAGCCCACCGACCCCGCCGGGCGGGGCGACGGCGCGCGGAGCTTCGCCCGGGACCTGCGCCTGCGGCTGTGGCGCGAGCACCTGGACCGCGACCCGGACGGCGCTGACGACGCCGACCTGTTGGACCCGGCGGACGCCGTCGCGGCCGTCACGGCCGCCGCCGACGCGCTACAGCAGTGGTACGACGACGGCCAGGTGGGAGAACGGCCGCCCGGGCGGCTGCGCCCGCACCGCCCCGAGCGGCTGCCGTGGTACACCCGGGCCTGGGCGCTGCCGATGTACCGGCTGGTCTACGACCCGGACGGCAGGCCGCTGCGGGCGAGGCTGGCCGGCACCTGGTGATGCGGTCGGGCCGGCTCCGGTGCGGCGACCGCGTGCACGTTCAGCCCGCCGGGGTAGGCGAACGACGAGCGCGGTGAGTAGTAGCCGAAGCCGATGGTCAGCGGGTTGGCCGGGCGCAGCGCGTACATCGGGTGGCCGGGCTGGAGGAACTCCACCGACTCGATCTCGAACGGGGCGACCGGCTCGGCGACGAACGGGTAGGCCGAGCTGAGCAACTGGCCGTCGCGCCGGGTGAAGTAGCGGTGGTGCCCGCTGCTGATCACGTGACCGGTCTCCCCCACCCGACACCGGGCCCGGACCAACGGCGTGCCGTCGATCTCCGTCTCGGAGAGCAGGTCCTCGCCGTTCACGTCGATCCGGGTGCGCCCGGCGAGCACCGGGGCGCCGCGAGCGAGGGCGTACTCACGGACCCGCCGGCTGGAGGCCACGTAGTGGGTCCACCAGCCACCGGCGTTGAGGCCGCCCGGCGCGTCGACGCCCAGCAGCGAGACGCCGAGGTAGGTCAGCGAGTACGCGCCGAAGCCGGAGGTCTGCGTCTCGTCGTCGACGATGTACTGGTTGAGGAAGACCTGCCGGTCGGGGCGGGGGCAGAGCCCCGGCGGGACCAGCGCGGCGACCGCGTCGGGGTCCGCCGGCAGCCAGCTGAAGTAGAGGGTGCGACTGTTCACGACAAGCTGGGGAGCGGCTGGATCGAGCACGGTGCCTCCGAACCGGGTGTGTACACGCGACGCTACGGCCGGTCCCACCAGCGGGACAAGGACGGATAGTCGACACTCCTGGCGACTTGTCGGATTTCATGTTGACCAGTCGGCGCGACCCGTGGGCCGATCGGCCGGACCGGCCAGCCGACCGGGTACCGGATCGCAGCGGGAACAACGGGTAAGGATCCTCACAACCATCCCGACTTCCGCGCCATTTGCCCCTTTTATTGCTCAACACACCTTAAGTACATCAACCTTTCGGCTAGATTTCTGGGAGACGATCAGGTTAAGGTGACTCCCGAACGGCCTATTGGAAGCTAAACCAAAGCGTCACGTCTTTCTTGTCAGCGGACGAGGTGCAGGGAGGACCACCCATGACCGCGCCAACGATCACCGAGCAGCCGAGCGTCGCCGCCAAGGCCACCACCAAGCTCGACCCGCGCGCTCTCACCGACAGCGCCGCCAACCTGCTCAACGCGATGGCCGCGCTGCCCGCCAACCACCCGTCGCGCGCCGCTCTGCGGGACCGGGCGATCGAGGCCTGGCTGCCGCTCGCCAACCACCTGGCCCACCGCTACAGCGGGCGCGGCGAGCCGAACGACGACCTGGCGCAGACCGCCGCGATCGGCCTGATCAAGGCCATCGACAAGTTCGACCCCGAGCGCGGTGTCGACTTCGCCGGTTACGCGATCCCCACCATCATCGGTGAGCTCAAGCGGCACTTCCGGGACCGCACCTGGGACATCCGGGTGCCCCGCCGGCTCCAGGAGCTGCGGCTGGCCATCTCCGACGCCAACAGCTCGCTCCTGCAGACCCTCGGCCGCTCGCCGACGGTCGCCGACATCGCCGCGCACCTCAAGCTCACCGAGGAAGAGGTGCTGGAGGGCCTGGAAGGCGCCCGCGCGTACAACGCGGTGTCGCTGTCCACCCCGACCGGCGACGGCGAGCGCGCCACCGAGCTGGGCGACATGCTCGGCGGCGAGGACAGCGAGTTCGAGCTGGCTGAGCTGCGGGTCGCCCTCGGCCCGGCGCTGGCCACCCTCGACGAGCGCGAGCAGAAGATCCTCACGCTGCGCTTCTACGGCAACCTGACCCAGTCGCAGATCGCCGACCAGATCGGCGTCTCGCAGATGCACGTCTCGCGACTGCTGACCCGGGCACTGACCAAGCTGCGTGGCCAGCTCGACGGCACGTACTGACCGGTTGACGACAGGAGGGCCGGGTCCATGGACCCGGCCCTCCTGCGTGCCCGCATTGTCACGTGGGCGTGACAGTGCGACAGCTGAGCGCGGCGGTGAGGTCGGGTCAGGAGCTGACCGGCTCCCGCCACATCGGCCAGAACGGCGTCCCGTCGGGCACCCGGAACGGCTCGCCGGCCAGGTAGCCGTGCTTCGCGTACAGATCCCGACTGCGTGGGCTGCTCGCCTCCAGGTACGCCGGCATCCCGTTGGCGTCCAGCCAGGCGTGGTGGTGGCGCATCAGCGCGCTCCCCAAGCCCTGCCCCTGCCGGCCGGGCCGGGTCGCCAGGAACGCGAGGTGGTGGTGATCCGGATGCGGGTGGTTCGCCGCGAACAGCTCGTCGAGGTGCTGGAACCGGTCGGTCCACTCGCCGCAGGCGGCGGCCAGTCGGGCGTCGTAGTCCGTCGGCGGCGGCGCCGGCTCACCGACCGACGGCAACCAGACCGCGACCGAGGCCCGGTCCGCGGTCGAGTGGACGATGCCGTGCCGCATCGCGTGCCCGACCAGGATCTCGAAGTCGCCGGCCAGTACCGCCTCCCGCTTACTCGGGTCGGGGACCAACCAGTTCGTCACCTCCAGGACGGTGAACGCCTCGGCGATGCGACCCGCCACGAGGGTGGTCTCCTCCGGCCCGAGTTGCTCGATGACCACGCTCATCGGGTCACCTCCACGGCGGCCGGGGCCTCCGGCTTGACGGCGGCCGCGGCGCTCGCCGCCCCGAGGCCGATCCGGGCGTACGTGTCCGGGCGGTTGCTGCGCAGCAGCAGGGCCCAGCCGACGCCCAGCAGGGCGGCTACCGGGTACGCGGCGGGCAGCGCCCAGCGCAGCGTCGAGTCCGGCGCGACGCCGAGCAGGTTGGCGAAGTTCGACACGGCCAACCAGATGATCACGAAGAGCGCGATGGTGGCCAGGCCGGGCGCGATGGCCCGTCGCCAGAGGTTCTCGCCCCCGGCGGAGCGGGCGAAGTAGGCGATCACCGCCACCGAGGTGGTGGCGATCAGCAGCAGGACACCGAAGCCACCGGTGGTGCCGACCCAGAAGAAGAGCTGCACCACCGGATCCCAGCCGTTGATCGCGTACAGCAGGATGACGAGCAGTCCGAGGACGCTCTGCGCCACCGAGGCGGCCCGCGGCGCACCGGTACGGGCCGAGGTCTGCCCGAACACCGCCGGCAGCACCCGCTCCCGACCGAGCGCGAAGGTGTAGCGGGCCGTGGTGTTGTGGAACGAGATCATCGCGGCGAGCACCGAGGTCAGGAAGAGCACCTGCCCGATGGTGACCGCGGTGTCGCCGAGGTGCGCGGCGGCCAGGTTGAAGATGAGCCCTACGCTCTGCTCGCCGGCCTCGGCGACGATCTGGTCCTGCCCGACCGCGACGGTCATGGTCCACGACGACAGCGCGTACAGCCCGGCGATGATCGCCACCGAGAGGTAGGTGGCCAGCGGCACCGTCCGCTTCGGGTCCTTGCTCTCCTCGCTGAAGACCACCGCCGACTCGAAGCCGACGAAGCCGAGGACGGCGAGCACCAGCACCGCGCCGACGCCCGGCACGAAGAGGTTGTCCGGGGAGAACGAGGCGAAGCTGACCCCACCGTCGGCCGGGTTGCCGAGCTGTCCCAGGTCGAAGACGAGGACCACCACGATCTCGGCGACCAGCAGCGCGGCCAGGACCATGCCGTTGAGGTCGACCCGGAGGAGGCCGAGCAGGCCGACCAACGCCCACGCCACCAGGGCCACGACGGCCCAGTGCGGGTGCCCGCCGAAGAGCCGGTCGAGCACCGGCTCGGCCGCCACGCCGATGGTGCCGTACAGCCCGACCTGCAACGCGTTGTACGCGATCAGCGCGACCCAGGCGGCGCCCACGCCGGCCGGTCGGCCCAGGCCACGGGAGACGTAGGCGTAGAAGGCGCCGGCGTTCTCCACCCGGCGGGACATCGCCACGTAACCCACCGAGAAGAGCGCGAGCACCGCGGCGATCAGCAGGAAGGCCAGCGGGATGCCGGTCACGCCGATGACGCCGTAGCCGGTGGTGACGACGCCGGCCACCACGGTCAGCGGCGCGGCGGCGGAGAGGACGAAGAAGATCACCGAGGGGATGCCGAGACGGCCCCGGGCCAGGGCTTCGGAGACGTTGCTGGGTCGGTCGACTGTCGATGTCGGGGGCATACGACTACTCCGATTGTCGAGGGGAGGGTTGGGGGTTACCGGGGGGGGATCAGGGAATGCCGCGCAGCACGGCGGCGCCGACGGCGGCCTCGGTGTGCCCGACGAGTTCCTTGAGTGGCGCCGGCAGCGCGGGGATGAGGACGTTCAGCCGGTGGTGCGCGCGGGGGCCGGCGCTCCACAGCACCTCGCGGGTCAGCCCCGCGGCCACGACCAGGCCGAGCAGCAGGGCGTCCGGCACGCCCGGCGGGTCCGGCCGGTCCAGCAGGGCCCGTAGCCGGGTGGCCGGCCAGGCCACCGCGTTGAGGTCGATCGGCAGGTAGCTGACCGAGGTACGCAACAGCCGGCGGCTCTCCTGGCGGCGCAGCACCCCGGCGCGGGCCAACCGCTCCCCCACCGAGGTCGTGGCGCTCTGGGCCAGGAAGCTCAGCCAGGTGCGCAGCTCCCGGTGCTGGGACTCACCGACCAACTGGTCCAGCACCGTGTGCGCCAGGGCGTCGGCCGGCGGACGCCGGTCGATGACGGTGATCTGCCCGGCCGCGACTGTGACATGTCCATAAAGGATCAGCTCGCCGAGGAGCCCGCCGGCCAGCCCGAGCCCGGTCGCCGCCGGGTGCAGTTTGGCCTTGCCGCGACTGTCGTTGTGTGCGATCAGGAAGAACTCGTCGGCGATGAGCAACGGTCCTCCCGCACAGGTGTGTCCACAGTGATCGCGACCGGGAAAGGATGCACCGACAGCTACTGCAACGCAACTCCCAGATTTGAAAGTTGCACTCCGTACATCTGCGACCTGCGGATCTTGTCGTGGCAGACTCGGACGGTGACCGCCACTCCCACCATCCGACCCGCCCCCAGCCCGACCGTGCGGCGACGCCGCATCGCCCGGGAACTCCGCCAGCTTCGGGAACGCGCGGGCATGACCCTCGATGTGGCCGCCCGTCAGCTCGACATGTCGAAGAGCAACCTCTCCCGGATCGAGACCGCGCAGATCGGCATCAAACCGCGCGACGTCCGGGCCGCTCTCGCGCTGTACCAGGTGACCGGTTCGGACGCCGAGGCGCTGATCGAGATCGCCCGGGGGGCACAGCAGCGCGGCTGGTGGCAGAACTACAGCGACGTGCTCCCCGAGTGGTTCGAGTTCTACGTCGGGCTGGAGGCCGAGGCCGCGGCGCTGCGCACGTACGAGGCCGAGTCGGTGCCCGGACTGCTGCAGACCGAGGCGTACGCCCGGGAGATATTCCGGCGCACCGCCGGCGAGGACGGTCTGGAGCGAAAGATCGCCGCCCGACTGCGCCGGCAGGAGGTGCTGCGCCGCGAGGACCCGGTCGATCTGTCGGTGATCCTCAACGAGGCGGTGCTCCTGCGCCCGGTCGGCGGCGCCGCGGTGATGGCCGAACAACTGGTCCACATGAGCCGGATCGCGCAGCTACCCAACGTGACAATCCAGGTACTGCCCTTCACCGCTGGCGGGCATCCCGCGATGAGCACCCCGTACGTGATCCTCAACTTCGCCGATGCCGCCGACGCGTCAGTGGTTTACCTGGATAACCTCACGATGGGGCTGGCTCTGGAGGGAGCCGATCATGTGCTCGGGTATAGCCTTCTGCACGAGGAGCTGTGCCGGATGGCGCTCGATCCGACGGCGTCGTTGACCCGTCTTGAGCATGCTTCTCGTAACTTTGCGTGACCGCTTCTGCGGCACGCCGACGCAGACGAGAGGTACCGCGGATGACGGCGTACGACCTGACCCGAGCGGACTGGCGCACCAGCACGCGCAGCAGCGGCAACGGCAACTGCGTGGAGGTCGCGACAGTCGACGGTCAGGTCGCCGTCCGGGACAGCAAGGACCGCTCCGGCCCGGTGCTCGCCTTCGGTGCGACGGCCTGGCGGGCCTTCGTGCTCGGCGTCGCCGAGGTCCGTCGCTCCTGACGCACCCGTCCCGGTGCGAGACTGGGCCGTGCTCTCCGACGTAACACTTGACCTGCCGGTCCGTCCGGTGCTGCCGGCGCTGGTCGCGGCACTCGACGCGGCCGGCGCCGGTGTGCTGGTGGCCCCGCCGGGCACCGGCAAGACCACCCTCGCGCCGCTGGCCGTGGCCGACCGGGTGTCCGGTCGGGTGGTGATCGCCCAACCCCGCCGGGTGGCGGCCCGTGCCGCCGCCCGGCGCATGGCCGAGCTGCTCGGCGAGCGGGTCGGTGAGCGGGTCGGCTACGCGGTACGCGGCGAGCGCCGGGTCGGCCCGGCCACCCGGATCGAGGTGGTCACCACCGGTCTGCTGGTCCGCCGGCTGCACCACGACCCGGAGCTGCCCGGCACGGGTGCCGTGCTGCTCGACGAGTGCCACGAACGCCAACTCGACGCCGACCTCGCGCTCGCCTTCACAGTGGAGGCGCGCGCCACCCTCCGGCCGGACCTGTGGCTACTGGCGATGTCGGCGACCCCGGACACCGACCGGTTCGCCGCGCTGCTGGGCGGGCCCACCCCAGCGCCTGTGGTACGGGCCGACTCGGCGTTGCACCCGGTGGAGCGGATCTGGGCGCCACCGGCGCGCCGGATCGCCCCGCCCGGGGCCGGGCCGGTGGACCGGGCCCTGCTCGACCACGTGGCCGCCACCGTCCGCCGGGCGCTGCGCGAGCACGACGGCGACGTGCTCGTCTTCCTGCCCGGGGCCGGCGAGATCGCGGCGGTCACCGGCCGGCTGGCCGACCTGCGGGACGCGGTCGCGCTGCTGCCGCTGCACGGCCGTCAACGCGGCGCCGAGCAGGACGCCGCGCTGCGTCGCGCGGACCGACGGCGGGTGGTGCTGGCGACCGCGCTGGCCGAGACCAGTCTGACCGTCCCGGGTGTGCGGATCGTGGTGGACGCCGGGCTGTCCCGGGTGCCCCGGATCGACCTGGCCCGCGGGCTGGGCGCGCTGGTCACCGTGCCGGTCTCCCGCGCCGCCGCCACCCAACGGGCCGGCCGGGCCGGCCGGGAGGCCCCCGGGTACGTCTACCGCTGCTGGTCGGCGGCGACCCACGAGCGGCTTCCCGCCCGTGCCGAGCCGGAGATCGCCACCGCCGACCTGACCGGCTTCGCGTTGGAGCTGGCCGCCTGGGGCCGACCGGACGGCGTCGGGCTCGCGTTGCCCGACGCGCCGCCGGCCGCCGCGATGACGGTGGCCCGGGACACCCTGGAGACCCTGGGCGCTGTCGACGCCGACGGTCGGATCACGGCGCGGGGGCGGTCGATCGCCGCCGCCGGGGCGCACCCACGGCTGGCCCGTGCGCTGCTCGACGGCGCCGGCCGGGTCGGCGCCGACCGGGCCGCCGAGGTGGTCGCCCTGCTCGCCGAGGAGAGCGCGGCCGGCCCCGGTGACGATCTGGTCGCCGGTTGGCGTCGGCTGCGCACCGGCGTGGACGCGGGCGCGACAGCCCGCTGGCGCACCGAGGTACGCCGGCTGCGGGCCGCGCTGCCCGCCGGCGCCCCGCCGAAGGGCCACGCCGACGCCACCGGCCGCACCGGCTCGGGTGGACTGAGCGACGATCTCGCCGCCGGGCTGCTCGTCGGTCTGGCGTACCCGGAACGGCTGGCCCGGGTGCGGCGGCCGGGCGGTTCGGCGTACCTGATGACCGGCGGCACCGCCGCGGAGCTGGCGGCCGGCTCGGGGCTGACCGGGTCCGACTGGCTGGCGGTGGCGGTCGCGGACCGCACCCCCGGCGCGCCGTCGGCCCGCATCCGCCGGGCCTCCCCGGTGGACGAGGCGACGGCCCGGGAGGCGGCCGGTCCGTTACTGCGCACCGGCCGCGAGGTCGGCTGGTCCGACGGGGACGTGGTGGCCCGGGAGGTGACCCGGCTGGGCGCGATCGAGTTGGTCCAGCGGCGGCTGGACCGGCCGGACCGGGCGGAGGTGGCCGCCGCGTTGCTGAGCGGCCTGCGCCAGGACGGGCTGGGCCTGTTGCCCTGGACGCCGGCGGCTCGGGCGCTGCGCGAGCGGCTCGCGTTCCTCCGGCACCACCTGGGCGAGCCGTGGCCGGAGGTCGGCGACGACTCGTTGCTCGACACCGCGCCGACGTGGTTGGGCCCGGAGCTGGCCGCCGCGCGACGCCGCGCCGACCTGGCGCGGGTCGACGTGTCGTCGGCGCTGCGTCGGCTGCTGCCCTGGGCGCAGGCCGCCCGCCTCGACGAGCTGGCCCCGGAGCGGATCGAGGTGCCGAGTGGTTCTCGGATCCGGCTGGACTACGGCGACCCGGCCGCGCCGGTGCTCGCCGTGAAGCTCCAGGAGACGTTCGGCTGGCCGGCGGCCCCCCGCATCGCCGACGGTCGGGTGCCGGTGCTGCTGCACCTGCTCTCCCCCGCCGGCCGGCCGGTGGCGGTCACCGCCGACCTGGCGTCGTTCTGGCGTACCGGCTATCCGCAGGTCCGCTCCGAGCTGCGCGGGCGCTATCCGCGGCACCCGTGGCCGGAGGATCCGGGAACGGCGAAACCCACCCGGCACGCCACGCCACGTCGGCGCTGAGCGCCGGCCTACTCCTCGACGACGTCGGCCACCACGACTGTGACGTTGTCCGGCGCGCCGGCGTGCAGGGCCAGGTCGATCAGCTTGGCGGCGCAGGCGTCCCGGTCCGGATAGCCGCTGAGCACCTCGGTGAGGGTGTCCGGGCGGACCACGTTGGAGAGGCCGTCGCTGCACAGCAGCCACCGGTCGCCGGCCCGGGGCACCATCGTCGCGTACGACGGGGAGACCTCGTCACCCTGCAACGCCTGGGTGACCACGGCCCGGCGCGGGTGGCTGCTGGCCTGGTCGGCGGTGATCACGCCCTGATCCACCAGCATCTGGACGAACGTGTCGTCCCTGGTGACCTGCTTGAGCACGCCCTCGCGGTACAGGTAGGCCCGGGAGTCGCCGACGTGCGCGAGCGCCAGGCAGCTGCCGGTACGGGCGAAGAGCAGGGCGGTCAGCGTGGTGCCCATGCCCTGGCGCTCGGGATCCTCGGCGACCGCCTGCCGGATCCGGGAGGTGGCCAGCGCGATGCCGCCCTCGAGCGCGGCCACCAGGGCGTCCTCGGGTGTCTCCACGTCCAGCGGGACGACCGCGTCGATGGTGAGGGCACTGGCCAGGTCGCCGGCGGCCATTCCGCCCATGCCGTCGGCGACGGCGACGAGCCAGGTGCCGGCGTGCAGGGCGTCCTGGTTTCCGCTGCGGATCAGCCCACGGTCGCTCGTTCCCACGGAACGCAGCTTCAGGGTCATGGGAGGCAGCCTGCCAGGCGAAGGGCGCAGTTGTCTCTAGGAGATCAGGACGACGGCGCGTGGCGCGGCCAATCTCACGTCCGGGTGGCGGCGCGTCGGAGAGCGCCGCTCAGGCTGACCGCCCTCGTCGGATGCTGAAACCCATCCAACCAGATCAATTGACATGGCGTACCGGCACTGGAAACATCGAGCCGATACCTGGGAGCGCTCCCAGCTTCCCTTCGCATCACAGTGCCACCACCACCGTCCCACTTTCCGTCCCGGAAGGACTCCCCGTGACGCCATCCCGACGCCGCCTCCTGTTGGCTGCGGCGACCACTCTGGCCCTCACCGGCGCGGGCGCCGGCGCGGCCCACGCCGACCCACCACCGGACGCCCCCGAGCAGATCGACAACGGCGACTTCAGCGCGGGGGTGAGCCCCTGGTTCTCCTTCGGCACAGGCGCGCTGGCGGTCACCGACGGCCAGCTCTGCACCACAGTCGCGGGCGGGCTGGCCAATCCGTGGGACGCCGGCATCGGCCAGGACGGCGTGCCGCTGATCGCCGGCGCCGAATACACCCTCGGCTTCGCGGTCTCCGCCACCCCCGGCGCCGCGGTGAAGGCCGTGTTGCAGCTCGGCAGCGCCCCGTACACCACGTACGCGGCAGTGGACGCCACCGCGACCGGCACCCTCCAGCGGGTCGAGCAGACCTTCACCGTCCCGGACGACAACCCCAGCGCCCAGCTGATCTTCCAGGTCGGCGGTTCCGCCCAGGCACAGACCATCTGCCTGGACGACGTCTCGCTGCGCGGCGGCGAGCCGCCCGAGCCGTACGAGCCGGACACCGGGCCACGGGTGCGCGTCAACCAGGTCGGCTACCTTCCCGGCGGCCCGAAGAACGCCACTGTCGTCACCGAGGCCACCGAAGCGCTGCCCTGGCAGCTGCGCAGCGCCGCCGGCGCCGTCGTGGCCAGTGGCACCACCACCGCTCGCGGTGTCGACGCCGCCTCCGGGCAGAACGTGCAGACTGTCGACTTCTCCAGCTACCGCACCCCCGGCACCGGGCTCACGCTCACCGTGGACGGCGAGACCAGCCACCCGTTCGACATCTCCGGCGCCCTCTACGACCAGCTACGCTCCGACTCGCTGCAGTTCTTCTACGCCCAGCGCAGCGGCATCGCCATCGACGGTGACCTGATCGGCGACGAGTACGCCCGACCCGCCGGCCACCTCGGCGTCGCACCCAACCAGGGCGACACCAACGTGCCCTGCCAGCCGGGTGTCTGCGACTACTCGCTGGACGTGCGCGGCGGTTGGTACGACGCCGGCGACCACGGCAAGTACGTGGTCAACGGCGGCATCGCCACCTACCAGCTGCTGAGCACCTTCGAGCGGACCAAGACGGCGGCCACCGCCAACGGCGGCGCGGAACTCGCCGACGGCACGCTGCGGGTGCCCGAGCGTGACAACGGGGTGCCGGACATCCTCGACGAGGCGCGCTGGGAGCTGGAGTTCCTGCTGCGCATGCAGGTGCCCGCCGGCAAGCCGCTCGCCGGCATGGTCCACCACAAGATCCACGATCAGAACTGGACCGGGCTGCCCCTCTCGCCGCAGGACGACCCGCAGCCGCGCGAGCTGCACCCGCCGTCGACCGCTGCCACCCTCAACCTGGCCGCGACCGCCGCCCAGTGCGCCCGGCTCTTCGCCCCGTACGACGCGGCGTTCGCGACCCGCTGCGGCACTGCCGCGAAGACCGCCTACGCCGCGGCCAAGGCCCACCCGGCGGTGTACGCCAGCCCGACCGACGGCACCGGCGGCGGCGCGTACGACGACAGCAACGTCACCGACGAGTTCTACTGGGCGGCGGCCGAGCTGTACCTGACCACCGGGGCGCAGAACTACCTGGCCGACCTGACCGCCTCACCGCACCACACCGGAAACGTCTTCGACGCACGTGGCTTCGGCTGGCAGAGCGTGGCCGCGCTGGGCCGCCTCGACCTGGCCACCGTGCCGAACGGGCTACCCGCCGCCGACCTGGCCCGGGTCCGCGCCTCGGTCACCGCCGCCGCCGACACGTACCTCGCCGAGCTGCGTCGGCAGGCGTACGGGCTGCCGATGCCCGGTGACGCCAACAGCTACTTCTGGGGCGGCAACAGCAACGTCATCAACAACGCCGTGGTGCTGGCCACCGCGTTCGACCTGACCCGCAACCCCGTCTACCGCGACGGCGCCGTACAGGCCATGGACTACATCCTCGGTCGCAACGCCCTGAACATCTCCTACGTCACCGGCTGGGGAGAGCACGCGGCGCAGAACCAGCACAGCCGGATCTTCGGCCACCAGCTCGACCCGAACCTGCCCCGACCGCCTGCCGGCTCCCTCGCCGGTGGCCCGAACGCGGCCCTCCAGGACCCGTTCGTGGCACAACTCCTCGCCGGCTGCGAGCCGATGTTCTGCTACGTCGACGACATCAACTCGTACTCGACGAACGAGGTGGCGATCAACTGGAACTCGGCGCTGACCTGGATCTCCTCGTTCCTGGCCGACCAGGGTGACGCCGGCGCGGTGCCGGCCACCACCTGCACGGCGCGCTACACCAACTACGGCGCCTGGCAGGGCGGCACCGGGTTCACCGGGCAGCTGACCATCCAGAACACGGGCACCGCGGCCATCAACGGCTGGAGCGTGCGCTTCGCGTTCACCGGTGACCAGCGGGTACGCGAGGCGTGGCTGGCGAAGGTCGCCCAGTCCGGCGCGACGGTGACCGCGCGCAACGAGTCGTACAACGCCAAGATCGCACCCGGCGGCACTGTGACGTTCGGCTTCAACGCGACGACGGGCGGCGGCGCCAACCCGAGCCCCGGCCTGGTCACTGTCAACGGAGCGGCCTGCTCGCTGACCTGACCGACGTCCTGGTGCCCGCCCGGGGAGGGGCGGTCACCAGGACGGCACGATGGCGCGGCCGGCGGGTCAACCGCCGGCCGCGTTGTGCTTCGCCACCAGGCTCGGGAGTTCGCCCAGCGAGTCGATCCGGAACAGGCACCGCTCGGCCACTGTGGAGGGGTCGAGGATGTGCCCCCACGGACCGCGTCGGATCAGGCACGTCTTCATGCCCGCCTCCAGGGCCGGGCGCACGTCGTTGTCGGGCCGGTCGCCGACGTACAGGATCGACGACGCGACACCACCACCGGCGGCGACGACCCGCTCGAAGAACATCGGTGACGGCTTCGCCACACCCCACCCGTGCGACGTGCCGATCACGTCCACCGGAAGGTCGAGAGCGCGCAGGGTGGCCTCCGCATGAGCTGGCTGGTTACCGGCCAGGCCGACGAACAGGCCCTGGTCCTTCAAGGACTCCAGGCACCCCCGCGCGTCCGGGTAGAGATCCTCCTCGGCGAACGACTCCGGCTGGCCGGCAGCCTCCCGACGCTCCAGCTCGATGGTGAGATCGAAGTCGGGCCGGAAGACCCGGAACGTCTCCTGATAGTCCAGACCCCGGGCGATCACCGCACCGAAGACCGCCGAGAAGGTGTGCCGGGGCACGCCGAGCCAGTCGGCCCAGGCAGCGAACTCGTGGGACTCGTCGAGAATGGTCCCACCAACATCGAAGATGACAGTGTCAATCATGTCCGTCCCCCGTTTGACGCTCGCACCGTCGGTGAAGCATAGACGGGGTTCAACTGACCACCGGACCTCCATGATCACTTGATGTTGGGTAGCTGGATCGCCGAGATTTCCGCTACTGACCATCAAGTGATCGAGGGCAGGCGGCGGTGCGCCGACCGCCCGGGGCGGGCGGGTGCCTCCGGCTAACGCTGTCGAGCTGATGACGTGAACGAATCACCGGGCATGCCGCAAAACCGATGGATCGGTCGCGCCGAGTGAGCCATGGTGACGCCATGGATGGCGACGAACTGCCGGGCGCGGAGCGTCGGGTGTGGGCGGCGATGCCGGCCGGGACGCGGAGCGCGTTGGCCGGCCTCTCCGGCGCGGACCTACGTACTCTGCTGTTGGGCGTGGCCCGCGACCGGGCGGCGATCGTACGCCCACCCGAGGTGGTACGCCGCTGGGGCCAGGACCGCTTCGTCCGCCCGGCCCGTGCCGACCCGCGCGTGCTCGCGCGGGTGGAGGCCCGGATGTGGCAACTGTTGCCCGCCGACGTCGCCGGAGTGGAACTGTCGCCGGTCGTACCGGTCGGCACCTGCTCGGCGGTCGCACCGGTCAGCCAGAACAGGACCGTCACCACGATGCGCGCCAGCGAGGTGCTGAGCGACCCCACCAACGCCCTCGCCATCGAGGCGGCCGTACGTCGGCGCCGACAGAGCGAGGTGCACCTGGCCGCCGCCCACCGGGTGCTGCGGGCGCAGGACTTCGGCAGCGGCGCGTCGGCGCACTTCCGGCTCTTCGCCCTGGTGTCCAGCGCCCGGGACACCGGCTCGGGCGGCACGCAGGCCCGACTGCTGGTCCGACACCTCACCTACTGGCGGACCGTTCTGGCCGAACTGGCACCGGCCGCCGCGCCACAGCTGCACGTCACCACCTTCGACAACAGGGTCATCCGGGAGCGGCTGGCCGACACCGTCCGACCGGCGCTCGCCGGCGATGTGGTGCCGCTGGTGGACGAACCGGAGCGGTCTCGCGGTCGCGGCTACTACACGGGGTGCGCCCTGCGGATCACCGCCCTGGGCGGCGGCCTGGAGATCGGCGACGGCGGCCTCACCGACTGGACCGCCCGGCTGAGCGGCGACGCAAAGGAACGATGCCTCGTCTCCTGCCTCGCCACCGAACGTCTCGTCGACGGCCTCAGCCGCTGAACCGGGCCCGGCGACGACCGTCCTGCGCACCGTCCGAGTGCCCACTCGTCGCCGCCGCAAGCAACTGAACTCGGCTCGCCAACCGAGCCACGCCGACTCGACTTCGGCCGACGATCAGCCGATCTCCTCGTCGACGAAGCACCAGCGCCATGCCTCGCCCGGCTGCGCCGAACGGATCACCGGGTGCCCGGTGGACGCGAAGTGCTTGCTCGCGTGCTGGTTCGGCGACGAGTCACAGCAGCCGACCTGCCCGCAGCTCAGACAGGTGCGCAGGTGCACCCAGTAGGTGTCGCCGATGGCGACGCAGTCCGCGCACTCGTCGGGGGTACGCGGCTCGGCGGCACCGGCCTCGGTCAGGTGCTGACAGCTCACTTCTCAACCTCTCGCAGCAACGACTCTTCCAGGTCCAGGTCACGGTAGGCCCGCACCAACACTTCCTCAGGAATCCGACCGGAGTCCCGGGCCGCCCGGAACACATCCCGCTCGGCGTCGATCATCTCCTGCCGCAGCCGACCGTACGCCTGCGACGGGGTCTCCCGCTCGTCGCCGCCGAGCCGTTCCCAGGCCATGTTGGTGCGGTCCTCCACCGCTCGGCGCAGCCGGTCCACCACCGCATCCGGTGCGCTGTCGGCCAACTCGTCGAGGCGGTCCTGGGCGGCCTTGCCGGCCTGCTGCTGCACCGCGGCCGCGGAGAGCGCGTCCTGCACCGGGTCGTCCTGCGGCAGCTTCAACCGGCGGGCGACCAGCGGCAGGGTGGCGCCCTGACCGACCAGGGTGAAAACGATCACGGCGAAGGCCAGCCAGATCAACAACGCCCTGGGGTACAGCTCGTCGCCGGCCAGGGTCAGCGGCAGGGCCAGCGCGGCGGCCAGGGTCACCACGCCGCGCATGCCGGCCCAGCCGATGATGATCGGGAACTTCGGCGACGGCCGGTCGTCACGGCGGCGGACCCGGGGGACCAACCGGGCCAGGTAGGTGGCCGGGAAGAGCCAGACGAACCGGGTCAGGAAGACGGTGGCGAGCACCGCGAAGGTGATCAGGATGAGCGAGCCGATCGGCTCGTCGAGGTCGCGCAGCACCTCCCGCAGTTGCAGCCCGACCAGCAAGAAGACCAGACCCTCCAGCAGGAAACGGAACAGCCGCCAGAACGCCCCGATCTGCAACCGGGACGCCGCCGACAGCAACTGGGGCAGCTTGTGCCCGAGCACCAGGCCGGTGACGACCACGGCGACCACTCCGGAGGCGTGCAGGTGTTCGGCGGCGAACACCACAGCGAACGGGATGATCAGCGACAGGGCGTTGTCCAGCAGCGGGTCGGTGATCCGCCGATGCAGGAAGCCGAACACCAGCGCCCCGAGCGCCCCGATCAGGATGCCGCCGCCGGTGGACCGCAGCACCTCGATGGCGATCTTGTCGGCGCCGACGGCCGAGCCGACGGTGGCCATCGTCGCGACCCGCAGCAGCACGAGCGCTGTCGCGTCGTTGACCAGGCTTTCGCCCTCCAGGATGGTGACGACCCGGCGGGGCAGCCCGACCCGGCGGGCGACGGCCGTGGCGGCCACCGCGTCCGGTGGGGCGACCACCGCGCCGAGGGCAAGGCAGATCGCGAACGGCAGTTGCGGCAACAGCAGGTGCAGCACCAACCCGACCACGAACGCGGTGAACAACACCAGGCCGACCGCGAGCAGCAGGATCGGCCGGATGTTGTTCTTGAACGCCGGCACCGAGGTCTCCAGCGCGGCCACGTAGAGCAGCGGCGGCAGGATGCCGACCAGCACCAACTCCGGGTCGAGTTCCACCTGCGGGAAGCCTGGCACGAACGAGAGCGCCAGGCCGAGGACGACCAGCACGATCGGCGCGAGCAGGCCGAGCCGGCGGGCCAACGCGGCGCCCAGGGTGGCGATCGCCAGGAAGACGACGACCGGAAACAGGCTTTCCATGGGGTACGAGCCTAGGGGTACGCCTGTTCGATCAGCCGCCCGGGCGCAGCTTCGGCAGCACCTCCGCGCCGAAGGCGTCGATGAAGCCGCGCTGTTCCTTCCCGACGTGGTGCAGGGCGATCTGGTCGAAGCCGAGCTGCGCGTACTCCTCCAGCCAGCCGACGTGCCGACCCAGGTCCGCCGACACGTTCACCACCTCGGCGATCCGCCGCGCCGGCACGTCGGCGGAGACCACGTCGAAGTGTTCGACGGTCTCCAGGTCCCAGCAGACCGGCGGGGCGAAGACGTTGCTGCGCCACTGGTCGTACGCGAGCGCCTCGGCCTGGGCCTGCTCCGGTGCCCAGGAGACGTGCACCTGGAGGTGCAGTGGTCCACGTCCGCCCGCGTCCCGGTACGCGTCGATCATCTCGCGCAGGTGCGCCACCGGGGCGTTCACGGTGATCAGCCCGTCCGCCCATTCGGCGCACCAGCGGGCGGTGGCCACGCTGACGGCGGCGCCGACCAGCGCGGGCGGCTGCTCGGGGCGGGTCCACAGCCGGGCCCGATCCACCCGGACCAGGCCGTCGTGGCTGACCTCCTCGCCGGCCAGCAGGGCCCGGATCACGTCCACGCACTCGCGCAGCCGGGCGGTGCGCACGTCCTTGCGCGGCCACGGGTCGCCGGTGATGTGCTCGTTGCTGGCCTCGCCGGTGCCCAGGGCTGCCCAGAACCGGCCCGGGTACATCGCGCCGAGGGTGCCGATCGCTTGCGCGATGATCGCCGGGTGGTACCGCTGGCCGGGCGCGTTGACCACGCCGAACGGCATGCCGGTGGCCTGCAACGCCGAGCCCAGCCAGGACCAGGCGAAGCCGGACTCGCCCTGCCGGGCGCTCCACGGGGAGAAGTGGTCGGAGCACATGGCGGCGTCGAAGCCGGCCCGCTCGGCGTGGATCACCGCCTCCAACAGGGCGCGTGGACCGATCTGCTCATGCGAGGCGTGAAACCCGAACGACGTCATGGGCACACTTCCTACCCACGACGGCACCGGCTGACGCGTGCCGCGCCCCGAACTACTCGGCGTGCGCGCCCGCGCCGGCCGACGCGGCGCCCTCGCCCACCCAGACCGTCTTGGTGTTGCAGAACTCCCGCATGCCCAGCGCCGACAGCTCCCGCCCGTACCCGGAGTTCTTCACACCGCCGAACGGCAACTCCGGGTACGAGGTGGTCATCCCGTTGATGAAGACGTTGCCGGCGTCCAGGTCGGTGGCGAAGCGCTCCTGCTCGGCCGGGTCCCGGGTCCAGGCGTTCGAGCCGAGCCCGAAGCTGGTGCCGTTGGCGACCTCGATCGCCTCCTCGTACGACGAGACCCGGAACAGGCCGGCGACCGGGCCGAAGACCTCCTCGGACCACATCCGCATCTGCGGGGTGAGGTCGGTGACCACGGTCGGCGGGTAGAACCAGCCGTCGCCGCTCGGCGGCTCGCCGCCGCAGAGCACTGTCGCGCCGTTGTCGACCGCGTCGCGGACCTGGGCGTGCACCTCGTCGCGGCCACGCTCGCTGGCCAGCGGCCCGACGTCGGTGTTCGGGTCCATCGGGTCGCCGACGCGCAGCGCGGCCATGTTGGCGGCGAACTTCTCGGCGAAGGCGTCGAACACGTCGGTGTGCACGATGAACCGCTTCGCGGCGATGCAGGACTGGCCGTTGTTCTGGCAGCGGGCGGTGGTGGCCACCTCGGCGGCCCGGTCCACGTCGGCCGAGGGCATCACCACGAAGGGGTCGCTGCCGCCGAGTTCGAGGACGGTCTTCTTCAGCTCCCGCCCGGCGATCTGCGCGATGGACCGGCCGGCGGGCTCGCTGCCGGTGAGCGTCGCGGCGCGTACCCGGGGGTCGCTGAGGATGTGGTCGACGGCCTCCGAGTCGACCAGCACTGTGGTGAAGGCCCCCTCGGGGAAGCCCGCTCGCCGGAACAGGTCCTCCAGCAGCAGCGCGGTCTGCGGCACGTTCGAGGCGTGCTTGAGCAGGCCGGTGTTGCCGGCCATCAGCGCCGGGGCGGCGAAGCGCATCACCTGCCAGAGCGGGAAGTTCCACGGCATCACCGCGAGCACCACGCCGATCGGCTGGTAGCGGATGAAGGCCCGGATGGCCTTCACGGCGTCGGCGTCGGCGGGCTCGTCGGCGAGGAACGCGGGGGCCTTGTCGGCGTAGAAGCGGGCGGCGGAGGCGCACTTGGTCACCTCGGCCTGTGCCGCGACGTACGTCTTGCCCATCTCCGTGGTCATGATCCGGGCGATCTCGTCGCGCTCGGCATCCAGCAGGTCGGCCGCGCCGTTCATCCACTGGGCGCGCTGGTCGACGGTCGTCGCCCGCAGCTGGTGGAACGCGAGGTCGGTGCGTTCGATGGCGTCGTCGAGTTGCTCGGTGGACATCGCCTCATAGGTCTTGAGCACCTGTCCGGTGGCGGGGTTGGTGGTGGCGATGTGGGGCATTCCGTCCTCCTGTCACTCGAACAACGAGTGTCGTACGCCCGGCTCCTCGCGACGGCGGGCGGCGCGGCGGCGCTGGATCACGACCAGGTCGACCACGGCGACCACCGCGAAGATCGCGCACAGTACGCCGAGCCAGGCGATGCCGGCCCAGAACGCCAGCACCGCGAAGAGCACCATGATCACCAGCCCGAAGCTGGCGAGGGTGAGCCGAAGGTTCAACGCGCTGTTCGCGTGGCCGACCGTGCCACGGGCACGCCGGGGCTGCGATCTCGTCATACCCACCGACCTACCCCCGATCGGCCGGATTAACCGGTGCCGAGCGCCTGCGCACCCGTACCCGTCGGTGTGCTCCGGCACATCCGTTCGCGCCGCGGCCTCGTCGACCGCAGGATGGGCGCATGTCAATGACCCTCGCCGTGCCGGTGACCGTCTCCATCGCCCGCCGCGTCGATCCCGGCCGGGCCAGCGAGATGGTGGCCTGGATGCGGGCCGGCACCGCGCTGGCCGAGGCGTTTCCCGGGTTTCTCGGCGCCGGCTGGGTGCAGAGCGGCCCCGGCTCGTCGGAGTGGCACATGCTCTACCGCTTCGCCGACGCCGAGACGCTGCGCCGGTGGGAGGAGTCGCCACAGCGGCACTGGTGGCTCAGCTCGGCGCAGGGCATCGTGGAGCACACCCGGGTCGAGCGGCGTACCGGGATCGAGGGCTGGTTCGACAGGCCGCTGGAGCACTCGGTGGACCTGGTGGAGCCGGCCCCGCCCGCGTCGCCGCCCCGCTGGAAGCAGGCGGTGACCATCTGGCTGGCGTTCTTCCCCCTGAGTCTGACCGCCACCCTGCTGACGAGCCGCTTCCTCGACGCGGTGCCGCTGGCGGCCCGGGTGCTGCTGATGACGCTCTGCCTGACCCCGCTGATGACCTATCTGGTGCTGCCCCGGATCACCAGGGCGTTGCACTGGTGGCTGCACGGTCAGCGGGCACCATGGCGGGACGCATAGCACCTCGACGGCTTCCGCGTCGGCACTTTGCCGCATACCCGACAGCGACTTCCCGGCCAACCACGTCCTACGCATAGAGTTACCGCGCTGTCGCTCTGTGCTGCGGGAACGGGAGACGTCATGCCTCGACGCTGGGTCGCCGCGCTGGCCTGTCTCGCGGCGCTGGTCGCACTGGCCTGTGAGGGTGGCAGCTCCGCGGAACCCCGCCCCACCACGAGCGCCAGGCCGTCGAGCGGGCCCGGCGGCATCGCCGCCCTCGGCGACTCGATCAGCACCGGCTTCGCCTCCTGCCTGGTGCTCACCTCCTGCGAGCGCAACTCCTGGTCGACCGGGGACGGGCTGCGGGTGCAGAGCCACTACCGCCGGCTGCTCGAACAGAACCCGGCGATCCGCGACCGGACGTACAACCATGCCCGTCCCGGCGCCCGCGCGGACGCCCTGGAGGGTCAGGCCCAGGCGGCGGTACGCGACCGCGCCGACTACGTGACAGTGCTGGTCGGCGCCAACGACGTCTGCCGGGGCGGGGTGGACGCGATGACGCCGGTGGCGCAGTTCCGGGCCGACGTCGACCGGGGGCTGCGGGTCCTGCGGACCGGCCGGCCGAAGGCCCGGGTGCTGGTGGTGAGCATCCCCGACCTGTACCGACTCTGGGAGGTCGGGCACGACGACGCCCGGGCGACCCGCGCGTGGCGGCGGGGCATCTGCCCGGCCCTGCTGGCCGAGGCGACCTCGACCGCACCCGCCGACCGGGCCCGCCGGGCCGCCGTCCGGGACCGGATCGACGCGTACAACGCCGAGTTGAAGGCGGCCTGCCGGGCGTACGGAGCACGGTGCCGGCACGACGGCGGCGCGTTGCACAAGGTCCGGTTCACCCTGGACCTGCTCAACCCGCTGGACTGGTTCCACCCCAACGCCACCGGCCAGGGCCGCATCGCCGAGGTGACCTGGCGCTCCTCCGGCCTGGCCAGCTGAACGACCCCGGACGGGCCGTCAGGGTCGGCGCGGCTCCGGGACGGCGTTGCCGCGGGAGCCGTAGAGGGCCCGGGATCGCTGGGCGAGGTCCTTTGTGGCTGACGAGTTGGCCCAGGTGCCGAGCACGATTGCCGCACCGGGGACGATCTTGGCGACCATCCGTTTCGCGGCCCGGACGCCGGCCATCTGGGCCAGCCGGATGCCGAGTTGCAGCATGACCCGACCGAGCGGACGCTGGCCGCCCAGGCCGAAGAGCGCGTCGGCGCGTTCCCGGCCGGCGGCCACGCCGAGCGCCAGCCGGGCGCTCTCGGCGACCTTGTGCACCCGCTGGAGCACCAGCAGGTCGGTGGCCCGGTCGTTGTGCAGGGGGTCGACGTCGTACGCGGCGGCGATGTGCAGCACCATCCGCGCCTGGGTCCAGGCCAGCACGCCCACGTCGATCACGGCGCCGGGCAGCCCGGCCGCGCCGGAGACCGCGCCGGACAGTCGGGCCAGGTTGACGAACTTGCGGGCCGCCTGGTCGGCCAGGACGTCGGCGGAGACCCCGGGCTGCTCGGCCCGGGCACGGGCGGCCCACTGCACGGCTTCCGGCCCGAGGCGGCGCACCGCCTCCAGGGCAAGGTGCTCCGGGGCGTACTGCGGGTCGTCACGCATCCGGTCCGAGAGCCGGGCCGGCGGACCCTCGGGGGCGTCCACCGGCCCGGCCGGCAGGTCGACGGACGGCTGCGGAGTAGGGGCGGCGGGCTGACCGCCGACGGGCGGAGTGTCGGTCACCAGGTCTCCCCAGGGGTGGAAACGGTGGACAGGGCGGCCGATGGAGCGGTCAGCGGCGGCGGTTGGACAGCCGAGCCGCCAACCCCTTCAGCTTCTGCTGGTTGCCCGGCTTGGCCATCTCGCGCCGGCCCCGGTCGACCAACTGCTGCCCCTTCGGTGATTTCAGAAACGCGCTGATCCGCTGCATCAGTGACATAACGTCCTCCTGTCGATGGTCCCGCACTCATGTGTACCCCGAACCCGCAACACATGTACCCGGGATGCGACAGCCTCAACCCTGACCGTCCATAGTGGGCGGTAGGTTACCGCCCCGCCGGCGCGATGGCGTCAACGACCCGGGTGGCTCGCCACTCGTGCTGCTGGTAGTGCTCGGGGTACGCGGAGACCTGCACCGCCTGGGCTGCGTCGGTGAGCCGCATCCGCTGCCAGCCGGGCACCTGCTCGAGCGCGCTGAGGAACTGCCGGGTGGCGAACTCGGGGTCCATCAGCCGCCCCACCGGGCCCCAGCCGCTGCTGGAACGCTGTTGGAACAACCCGACCGAGTCGTGGTCCCAGCCGACGCCCTGGTGCGGATAGTCCTGCGACTCGGGCAGTACACCGCTGGCCACGTTGTAGAGGTTGCTCTCCTGCATGGCGGTGGCCACCGCGATCACCAGGCCCCGGCGCGGCACACCCATCTTGCGGCCGGTACGGACGATCGCCTCGGCGTTCTCCATCTGGTCCTCGTCCAGCCCGGCGACGGGCGCCGGGTCGGTCGGGCGAGCCGGGGCGACCTTGCGGGCCGGCGCGCTGGTGTCCGGGTCGGCGGGGCTGGCCGCGGCGGACTGGGCGGCGGCGGAGGCGCTCGGGGCAGCCGTGCGGTCGAGGGAACGGGAGGCGCGCTGCTGCTCGGCGCGCTGCGCCAGCTCGGAGCTGGAGAGCGATCCACTCCGGGTAGCCGCGTCGGCGTCCTCGTCGCGAACCTGGACGACGGCGGTCAGACCGAGGCAGCACACCACACCGGTGGCCAGCGCGAGCTGTGCCCGGCGTCGACCGGTCAGGTCCCGGGCGTACGCCCGGAGCCGGCTCGCGGCGGTTGTCCGTTCGGTTGAGGTGCCATCCTCCGTATCGGCAGTGGGCCTGCTCGGGGCGTACGGGTCGTCGAGGGTGCCGTCGTCACGCATCAACCGAGGCTAGGCAGGTGGAAACCCTGATCACGCACGGTGATCACGTGGCGCTCGACACAGATCGGAGCCCTACTGGTGGACGACCTGGGCGGGGTGACCCGCCCGGGGAACGGACCTCGCGTACCGGATGAAGCTGGCACTGCACGCGGACCGGCACGGCCCACGACAGGACCGAACATTCCACCACCGAGCCTGACATGATCGACAAACTCGGCCTTTGGGCTGAACCATCCCTCGGCCGATCGGCCACGAGGCTCGGCCTGGTGGCGTAAACAGCCGATTAGTCCGGTCACGCCCACCACCCGGCCAACGGATCGCCCGACGCAGGAATGCACCAGGATGGCAGGTACGTTGCCCGAACGGGTGCCCTCCGTCGCGACGGCGCCCCGCAGGCACATTTCAGGGAGGTCCGCACCGGTGCTCGACCCACACGAGCTCTACCAGCTCACCGACGATCTGCCCGACCTCGGGCAGCCGGTCCTGATCCAGGCCCTCACCGGGTTCGTGGACGCCGGAAACGCCAGCCGACTGGCGCGTGAGCAGCTACTCACCTCGCTGGAGGGTCGGCCGATCGCCACGTTCGACGTCGACCAGCTCTTCGACTACCGATCGCGACGACCGGTGATGACCTTCGTCGAGGACCACTGGGAGAGCGTCGACGCGCCCAAGCTGGAGCTGCACCTGCTGCAGGACGACGACGAGACCCCGTTCCTGCTGCTCACCGGCCCCGAACCGGACCTGCAGTGGGAGCGTTTCGTGACCGCCGTGGCCGGGCTCGCCGCCCGGTTGGACGTCCGGCTCACAGTGGGGCTCAACTCGATCCCGATGGCGGTCCCGCACACCCGGCCGACCGGGGTGACAGCGCACGCCACCCGCCCCGAGCTGATCGCCGGCTACGAGCCCTGGTTGCAACGCGTCCAGGTGCCCGGCAGCGTCGGTCACCTGCTGGAGTTCCGCCTCGGCGAGCAGGGCCGCGACGCGCTGGGTTTCGCCGCCCACGTGCCGCACTACGTGGCGCAGACCGAGTACCCGGCGGCCGCCGAGGTGCTGCTCACCTCGGTGTCGCGCAGCACCGGGCTGCTGCTGCCCGGCGACGGGCTGCGCTCGGCCGCCGAGGTGGTCCGGGTGGAGATCGACCGGCAGGTCGCGCAGACCGAGGACGCCGCGGCCCTGGTCCAGGCCCTGGAGGAGCAGTACGACGCGTTCGCCCGAGGTCGGGGCGAGAAGAGCCTGCTCGCCCCCGACGCCGGCCCGCTGCCCACGGCCGACGAACTCGGCGCCGAACTGGAACGGTTCCTGGCCGAACAGACCCGTCCCGGCGACACCCCGGGCAGCTGACACGGCGTCGCGGCGGCGGATACGGCAGGCTGGGGGCATGCGCCTGGCGACCTGGAACGTCAACTCGGTGAAGGCCCGCCTACCCCGGCTGCTGGAGTGGCTGGCCGACACCGGGCCGGACGTCGTCTGCCTACAGGAGACCAAATGCCCCGACGGCGCCTTCCCGGTGACCGAGGTGGGCGCGCTGGGCTACACCGTTGCCAGCCACAGCGACGGCCGGTGGAACGGGGTGGCCATCCTGTCCCGGGTCGGGCTGGGCGACGTCCGGGTCGGGTTCGCCGACGAGCCCGGCTTCCCCGAGCCCGAGGCCCGGGCCATCTCCGCCACCTGCGACGGGGTGCGGGTCTGGTCGGTGTACGTGCCCAACGGCCGGACGCCGGACGACCCGCACTACGCGTACAAGTTGGCCTGGTTCGCGGCGCTGCGCGACGCGCTGGACGCGGAGCTGGCCGGCGGGTTGCCGCTGGCGGTCTGCGGCGACTTCAACGTCGCCCCGACCGACGCCGACGTCTGGGACCCGGCGGTCTTCACCCACTCCACGCACGTCACCCCGGCCGAGCGGGCAGCCCTCGCGGCGCTGCGCGACCTGGGCCTCAGTGACGTCGTGCCCACCCCGATGAAGGGCCCGCACCCCTTCACCTACTGGGACTACCGGGCCGGCATGTTCCACCAGAACAAGGGCATGAGAATCGACCTGGTGTACGCGTCCGCGCCGTTCGCCCGAGCGGTCCGCGCCGCGTACGTGGACCGGGAGGCCCGCAAGGGCAAGGGCCCCTCCGACCACGCGCCGATCGTGGTCGACGTGGACCTGGTCCCGGCGGTCGAGGCGTTCTGAGTGGCTAGGGTGGGCAGATGGCAGTCGTGAAGATCAACGCAATCGACGTCCCGGCCGGTGGCGGCGCGGAGCTGGAGAAGCGGTTCGCCGCCCGGGCCGGCACGGTGGAGAACTCCCCCGGCTTCCTCGGCTTCGAACTCCTCCGCCCGGTGGCCGGCGAGACCCGCTACTTCGTCTACACGAAGTGGGAATAAGACAGCTAGAGAAGTAACAACTCTGCGTCACTTCTGTTGATCATGATTACAGGCGCTCTGACCTGCTCTTATGCATGATCACTCAACACCTACTAATGATCTTCACAGGTTGCCCGTTCACAGCCTCGCAGGGGTACGTACCGGGTCTACCCCCACACCTCACGCCGCCAGGCAGACATGCCCGCAGCGTCGATCTGGTGCCAGCAGATGAGGCATAGAGCGGATGCCGACCGATGAGACAAACGAAGATCGCTCGACCCGAGAGTCAAGCGATCTTGGCATTCGTTATTTCATTGTTACATCTACAAACTTAACTATATTAAAGATCACTTCCACAGTGGATGGTGGGCGGTAGATCCCAGACTCAACGAGGGTCGACAAACTGAATTGATCTTGAAGAGTCGAAGATCAGCCCTTCTGCAACATGGTCGATGCGGCATCGGCAACGATGGTCAAAGACCAGTCGAGCTGAGGACAGTTGTTGCGACCTTGGCACTCTAGGCACCCCCCTACTCGCCACGGTTGGTCAAGTGCCCGAGTCCAGTGGTTGTCCAAAATCCTGTTAGCAATGAACAACTCTGTCGCCTTGGAGATCGGCTCATCGATCGGCACCGTGACCCCCGTTCGACCGGTACGACTGAGCCTTAGTCACGAACGGCTCTCGCAGTCGGGGGTACTCAGAGGCTCGCAGGTTCGCCCATCGTGGCCGTACGCGGCCTAGGCGCATCTTGACGCAGCCGATGTACGTCTCATGCCCACAGATGCACTCGGGCTCTCGCCACAGTCGGAGGATTCGTCTCTTCGGTCCGTGCTTACTGTGGTTTGCCATGCTTCCCGCTTCCTCGGGTTACCGGCTGGACACGAAGAGCTTATGTCAGACCTTGACTTAAGTCAGAGCTTGACTTAAGCGTGATCTTGTGATGCTTGATCCCTTAGACTTAAGTCATGCCGTACGAGCAAGCCGAGTATCGCCAGATCGCGGACGACCTCACGAACAAGATTCGTTCGGGAGAGTTGAAGCCTGGCGACAAGTTGCCGTCAACTGCTGAGTTGGCGGATCTTCGGCATGTCTCACCTGCAACAGTGAATCGTGCTTTCGGTCTTCTGCACGATCGCGGCCTGGTTGTTGGCAAGCAAGGAAAGGGCATTTACGTCAAGGGTGTGCCCGAGGTACCGGAGAGCTAAATCGGTGACGGAACTCTAACCGCCGTCATCGGGGATGCCTTCCATCAACACCCGCTCGTAAGCAGAGCAGCTACACCTCGTCTGATTCGGGATCACGAGGTGTCCTAACAGGAAGACTCCCAGCTGGTGGTGGCGGAAAGCGCAGCTTATACCTCTGTTCGGGATCGGCGTCTTTCAACTCTGATCCTACCCTGATCAAGTCGCCAATGTCTGCCGAATACCTATTCCTCTTGAGAGCATACCCATCCGGCCAATCGTGCTCGTAGATTCCACTAAGGGGAGCTGTCGCGCCTCGAAGTTCCGGCGGATCGCCAGAGATTTCCCGAAAGTCAACTTCGCCTCCAAATGCAACATTGTCAAACGATGCTCTGAGGATGAAGCGTGCACCTCGGAACGAGGCACCTCCACGAAATTTGGCACCGGGGCAACTAAAGATTCCCACTCTCACCGCGTAGAAAGACGCATTACCGTCGAACTGCGCACCGCTGCACAGTGCGGCAACCTCAGCGAACATCCCGGCAAAGTTCGAGGGACCAATCAACCGCGCTCTAGCCAAATCGAGAATTCGAGGCGAACAACGACTGAAATCGAAATCCACAAGAACAGCGTTGGTCAAATCGACATCCATTAACCGCCAGAATTGCGGCTTTCCAAGGGGCTCCAACTCGTCACCGTCCCCCGCAACTGAGTCATAATGCAAATGAGTAGCGATGATGCGCTGAGCAGTCGTCCTTACCTCAAGTTCATGGCGGCGCTTCAACTCATCATCGTCAAACTCGGGAATCTCGTCACCCTCCGGGGTTGGTTTTGGGGGAGTAAATGGCATACGGAGGTAGGAGCAAATCAGATTCATTACGGTTTGCCTGTGGTCGGGGTTGTCCTGCCCCAGCCTTTGCAATGCATACAGAGCCGCCATGCGAACTGGAGCTTTCTCCGAACCTAACTGCTCGGCAGCCTTCACGTAAAGCTCGGTCAGCCTCTTTTCTGCGGCGTCATGCTTCGTGTCGACTGCAATCATGTTCTTGTACTCTTGGTCCGCGTAGTCAACCCGTTCTTTGACGTACTGTCGACGCAGTGCCACGAATAGCGCAATCAAACCGCCGGCCCCGGCCCCCACGGCAAGGATGTTGCGGATAACATCGACACGTAATTGAGCAATACGCACCGCGAGGTCCGGCGAGTTAGCCAAACCCGCCGGAACCTGAGCAGCATTCAGCATAAACAGGGCCGCCACAGCGGTAATTACAAGCGCAACAACAGCAAGAACTAGCAGAGTCGCAAGGTGGATAGGTTTGTAGGTTCGGGGCTTTGAAGGTTTTTCGGGTTTATCTCGCTTCCTGGCCTTGCGCTCAGACCACTTCCTTTGAAGGAAGCGAACAGGCTTGATGCGCTTATACCACCTTGGGCGTTCGGGCATCCCTGGATTATCTCGCACGGATGCAACATCGGTCTACCCCTGACAGCTTTGCGCCTTACGCACATCGGCGCGGTACTTCTCGTATAGGTCTGGCCGCTCTCTTGCCGCCTCCGCTGAGGCATCAGCATAGGGAACGCCGGTCTTGACCTTCTCGGCTATCGCCGATTCAAAATCAGCAGGAGCACCCAACCTTTCCAGCCATCCCGCAGCCCAGTTGTCGAGTGCATCCGCCTCTGCTTTGTCCGTCATGAACAACCCTCCTTCTTGCGCTCGACAAATGTCATAAAGAAACCGTCGATAATCTCTCGGGCTTTCTGCCTCTCACCATGGGTATCTCCACCTGTGGCGGAATCCATTAATGTCGCCCACACCGCCGGAAGCGCCTCACAGATAAGTCTGTGCGACCGGGCGTAAGGGCTCTCGTTAGGGTGAAGCATTTCTTCGATTTCCAGGGCTTTACGGTGTTGAATCGTCTCAGGCGAAACGTCCAAGCCGTCCAGCTCACGAGCGATGAATTCATCATCGGTCACTGGGTCACCTCCTGGTCCCCATTGCCATGCGGACAAGCCACTAAAACCCGTTGGTAAATCCGACCCAAGAGACTTACCGGGTTGACAGAGTGGAGAAAGTCAACGGGGATACACCACTCATGGTCATTGCACAACGGTTCCATCTATCGTCCTTGACTCGTTGAAAATCGTGTCCCACTCGCCGCGATAATCGCCACTGACCTCGACGCTCACCGTCGGCGCATTCAAGCCAAGCAAGGTTGCATAGGCTTGCGCTGCCTTGATATACGCCTGCAAGTCACTATTTGACGGGGAATCCATGTACTTCTCATAGGCGAGGTTCTTAACACGCTCTATCTGTTCGAGATGGTGATTACGGCGCTCCCGAATGCTCTCCGCGGTTTCCTCTATCTTTGCGTTAAGAACTTTCATGACCCAAACATGACTGACGCCAACGCGTTCGGCGATCTGCCGATACGTCATATTCTCTTCGGTCCGCAACCGTAGGATTTCTGCATCTCTAACAAAACGGTCTAAGTCCTTTCCTTTCATTCGTTCACCTCAACTAACTTGCTGAAAATGTTTCCCACCATCACATGACTGATACCGACGGTTTCGGCAATCTGCCGGTAGGTCATATTCTCTTCAGTCCGCAAGCGTAGGATTTCCCGAATTAGGCTTTCCAAGTCCTTCCCCTCCACTAGTCCTCCCCCCACATCTTGTGCAGCCTGTAATGCAAAGCGTTGCCGTACTTGATTTCGGAAATGAAACCAGCGTCCACAAGTTCCCTGATCTTTGTGAAGTTGGCGGTACGGTCGCCTTTAATACTGCCGAGTAGCTTCCCTTTACCAGCGGTGAAAAGGCCACTGTGAGCTTTAATGACTTCGCAGATGTCTCGCTTGACGTGGTCGTCTTTGGTGAAAGCCGTTGTGGTGTCTGTTGTCCAGGGCCAGTCACCACCACGCATTAGCGACTTCGGCCAATCTCGTGAGTCCCGAGGTGGCCGGTAGTGCTTGATTTCGCCATCCTTGGCTAGGTGTAATCCAAACTCAGGCCACCTGAGCCACAGTGAGGCACCGTAGGGTCTAATCGGTCTGGTCAACCCTTGGGCCGCATGGGGACTGTGAGCCTCGATAATTACCGCGAATCCAAACTCTGCCCGTAGTTCGTCGATCAGAGTTGAGATTGGCTTTGAGACTCTGTCCTCTTTGAGGTCATCAGACGCCAGCTTGTAGAGCGGACCGATAATCAACAGATCCGGAGAAGTCTCTAAGATTTCGTCTCTGAGCCACTTCCGGTCATCTGGACTACCTGGGATGTCCAAACCCTCTGGCCTTGATACGACTGCTAAGTTTGCCCGTTCGACTTTGCTTCGGAGTGCGGCGAGCGACCGACTGAGGATCTTCTTAGGGTTCTCGAAGTCGGCCAGGAGTACGCGCAACGGCTCTATCTTTTGAGTCGGGTCAAGAGGGTGCAGTCCGGCACTTGTGGTTACGGCCATCTGTCGTAAGAGAGTGCTCTTTCCGTGCCCTTCACCACCAGTGAAAATCAGCCGGTCACGACGTTCAAGCATTCCCGGGATTGCCCAGTCATATTCTTGTTCGTCGTCGTTCAGGAAGTCGTCAAGTTCAGAGGCCACATTCAGCCACCGATCCGGGTTTGCTCAAACCGAATCGGGCGCATCTTGCCGTCCGCAATAGCGTTGTTGACTGTTGGGATAACCTGACGGTCGAGGTCTAGGCCACAGGTGATTCCGGCAGCAATCAATGCTGTTCGGACTTCGGCCTCTTCTAAGTAGCCACCAGCAATCATTCCTCCCAGCCGGTATGCCTTGAGGTTGAGCAAGTTATATCGGCCGGACTGCGCACCTGAAATGTCATCGACGGAACCAGCTAGAGCACTGTTTGCCCAATCGTGGGGGTCACCGTTTATGTATTTGACCGTTGCGCTGTTGGAAGCAAGCCCGCCCAGCGGGGGGAATTTATTTTCTGGTGGTGCGGAGCACAGGTCAATGAAATATTGGGGTAACGGTAGCGGGTCGACGTTGTGACTCACCGTATAACCAGGAGTGCCAGGCGCAACTACTAGCCCACCGTCGCCGATAATGTCGATACCGGGTCCTGGTCTGTTATGGCGGGTCCGCAAAGGCTTATCGTAGTAAAACCAGAAGTGCGGACCTCCGCTTTTTGAGCGGTGAACGCGAGTCTCCCAACACCCCCGCTGGGTGGGTTCTGGAAACTTTGACAGCGACTCTTCGCCACCATTCCGGTCGTCCACCTCGACAACTACTAGGTTGCCTTTCTGGTGCCCTGTCTGAACTCCGATGTACTTGTGTCCGCTGTTCTCGAAGTAGAGAAGCGCATCTTCCGGTTTGTGTGATTGCCAACCTACGTACTTAGGTCGCTTATCGGCTGGCCGCAGTGGAACCGGCCACAACCCGTCGCCGACGTACACACGCGCCATTTCAACCGCACTCGTGCTACCGTTGTTCTTGTTCAGGGAGCTGGACCACTCGGAACAGGTTTCGGGGACCGTGGGCGAATCTTCTGGGTTCACGTGCGGTCCCCGCTTCCATTCGGGGTTAGTGGCTCGGTCAAAACACGAGCGACCCGTAACCGTTGTTCGGGACTTAGGTTTTCGGCCAGTTGCCGAACCTTCGACGCCGCTACTTGCTCTCGCAGCCTGTCTTGTAGCGCAGAAACGTCAGCATCCGGATTTTTCCTCTTGGCATTGGCAATCGCTGCCCTTGTATGAGTCCATGATTCAGACATAGTTAAACCTCCCCTTGTCTCGTTAGGTCTGGGATTCGAGTCTTTTTGTGCTGGACTCAAGCGCCGTAACTAACTTCGAGATTCGGTGAGGTTGGCTGGTTCTTATTGCTTCGCTGTGGAGTTGTCAGGTGCACAAGTGCTAATTAGCACGTGGCGTCGGCCGATCTGGCATCCGCTCTCCGTTGATCATATCCCTTGTCCTAGGTAGAACAAGGACAGCAAACGGCCAACGTATTTGGTCGATTGGTGCCAGGTCTTACACCACCTGCGATTGATCTTGGACACAAAGTAATGGTGACCTTTCCGCCCGAGAGCTACCCGAGCAACGTCGGCCAGCGGTCATGTTTGGCTAATCTCGATCGATGCTTATCAGCGCGCTCGATCGATGCATGCCGATCAATGGGGAGTCGTTACCAGAAAGATGGTTCGGGACTACGGTGCGTGAGGGCTAGTTACCAGTTGAGCGCTAGCCGGTTAACTTTCTGACTTTCTGAATCTTTCTGGTCCGTTCCATAAAGATCATTCCGGGGATCTTTCTGGCTTTCTGAGCCTTTATAGAAGGCTCGAAACAGAAAGGCAGAAAGATCCCGGCCAACTTGACCACCAACCAACCCACCAGCCCACTCACGTTCGTCGATGCTTCGTCCTGGTGGCCGTTCACCTCCCCTACCGACGCTCCCAGAGATGACCCTCTAGCCACCCTCAGAGCGGCCCACAAACCCGCGCGGAGGGCAGGGGTCCGTGGGTAGGGGTAGCGCGCACGGCTCGCCACAGAGGCTCTGAGCCGATAGCCCTAAATGATCACGCTGCATTAGTGCTGCACTCACGTTCGGTCCTGAGAGTGATATCGTTGACGTGCAGGCTGGGTTATGGTCATTTCTTCAGTTTGCCCCAGTGGGGACTAAGAGAATTTTGGTTTCTTCGGTTACCCTCCTTTCGCTCTTAGTCCCCACTAACATAATGCGACTTTTTCCCAGGAGTCGTGACATGACGAAAGCCCGCAACCCTAATAAGGACTACGGGCTTTCGTCGTTTGGCGCACGGCTGAATCTGCCGTGCGTCCTGGTCTAGCTCTGCGGATTCCTACTAAGCCGATCCTCCACCCAATCAATGTGGACGCGTTCCTCAATCGGCTTCTTGTAGCCCTTACCGTTTGGCAAAACCTCGATGCCATCAATCAGGTTGCCTGAGCGCAGAAACTCTCGCTTCTCCGGAAGGCTCATGTCATCCCACGTTTCCGGGTTGCTAATCAGCTTGCCGACAATGGGCAGGACTCGACTTGAGCGAAGTTGCTCCTGTAGGTCTTGGAGCTGTGGCTCTATGTCCGCCTCGATACTCGCCAACCGGACCGCAGAAAGCCTCTTAGTCCCCGGTGCCGGACGGAGGAACTGCTCTTGAGCCTCATCTAGCTGCTTCTGCAATTCGGCTATCTCGGACTTGATGACTTCCCGTTCTTCGTCCTGGTCGTCATCAACCAGCGTGACAGTGATCAGACGTGCCTTAATCTCTGCTGTGAGGTAGTCCTCTAGCGGCTTGCGTGGGACTGTCGAACAGAAGTTTATCGAGCACATGTAGACCGGATAGCCGTTGTTCATTCGAGCGCGCATCAGCTCACCACACTTGCCACACCTGATGATGTAGGAAAGAAGGTGTTTGATAGCGCTGTCGCGCTGAGTCCTACGAGCAGGGTCGGAAAGCTTCTCGACGCACGCTTGCCACACCTTCTCATCAAGGATCTTCGGCCATGATGCTTCGGTGAAAGTCGGCGTCATGATTTTAGCGAGTCTGTCTGCCTTTGTGATGTGGATTCGCTTACCGACGTAGGCCGGATTGGTAATCATCCGCTTGACTTTGGTGATGTCCCATCGCGTACCCGTTGCGGTAGGAATACCCCTCTTGTTGAAATCCTGTGCTACTGCCCACAGGCTTTCGCCTTCCGATACCCTTTTCGCGGCTTCCCTGATTACCTTGGCCTGGTCTTCGTTGATGTGCTGCGCGACCATCTTTCGGCGGACCTGACCTTTAGCGTCCTGGACAATCTCGTACTCTCGCCAGTAGCCATACTGAGTACGACCGTGCGGCTTTCCCTCACGCACGTTATCAACCATGGCTCGACGTACGCGCTCAGCCGTTTTCTCCGACTCATAGGCGGAATCGATTCCGTCCTCTGCCAGGCTTTTCCAGTCTCGACCTACCATGAGATCGTAGGTACGCCGGTCTTTGACGACATGAATACCGATTCGATAAGTCCGGCAGAGGGCGAGCAGGGTGAACCACTCAATAGGTTCACGGCTTCCGCGTGAGGATTCCCACAGAATGAGGATATCTGGCCGATTGGCGTTCAGGTATTCAACCAATGCTTTGTACTGCGGACGTTCGGTAGTGGCGAACCTACTTGCGGACCGGTCATTTTCAGGGAAAACCGCATCGACGTGCCAACCTTCATAGTCGGCGTCTGCTCGACATTCGGTTTCCTGCTCACCTACTGAGCGTCCATTGCGTTCGTCATCTTTGCTCACTCGGCAATAGATAACTGCGCTCATTGCCCGTATTGCCGCAAGTCCCGGTTTCGTCGCCCTCATGTCCTCAATGGTACGTCTCTAGCTGTACTCACCGTGGGAGAGCGAGGAAGCGTTCCAGGCATGGGCCGCCGGCCCGTCGCGCGCCGCCCACGCCACCGCCCCCGGCGACAAGCCCCGTCCCCCGGTCTCCACCGGCGCCAGCCTGCTGGAGTTCGAGGTGGCGCTGCACGTCCCCCAGCCCTGACCGACCCTCGCCGACCGCTCGGACACGGACGACGTCCCCGTCTCGACACGTCGCGACGAGGCGGGCTGGTTCAGGCGCGTTGGAGCACGTTGGAGCGGCGGCCAGCACCTTGATCGTGCTCGATCCTGGATCTCAACGCCGTCGCGTCAGGGCTGCGGCGAGCAAGAGGTCCGCGCCGATCTTGCAGTTTCTGTTGTTGATATGGGCGGATGCGCCCCTTGCGTCGGGACAGAAAGTGCAAGATCGCGGCGCAGGATCGGTTCGGGCTCGGGGTCGATCTCAGGACTTGCGGGAGGACTGGAGGGTGGCGAAGGCGATGACGTTGTCGGCGTAGCCGGTGCGGCCCCCGATGAACTGCCCGCCGCAGGTGATCAACCGCAGCCCGGGCGGCCCGTCATGGCCGTAGATCCGTTCGGCGGGCAACTGGTCCTTCGGGAAGTGTTCGACGGTGTCGACCCGGAACACCACCACCGACTCGTCCGCCCGGGCCACCTCGATCAGGTCGCCGGGGTGCAGCTTGCCCAGGTCGTAGAAGACCGACGGGCCGGTCTTCGTGTCCACGTGCCCGACGATCACCGCAGGGCCAGGCTCACCGGGCGTGGGCCCTCGGTCGTACCAGCCGGTCTCGTTGTGCCGTTCCAACGGCGGTACGGCGATCGAGCCGTCCCGCGCCTGCCCGACGGGCGCCACCGGCGCTGTCACCTTGATCGCCGGCACCGAGAGGCGCACCGGCCGACTGGCTGACAACCCGACCGACTCGCTGCGGGCCGGCCGGTCACCGCCGGTCGGGGCCAGGTCGAACGGGCCGACCGAACGGCCCAGCCCCGCCCCGGTGGCGAAGACCCCGGCCAACACCAACACCACGGCCAACGGTATTGACCAGGGGCTGCGGCCGGAGGGACGACTACGCCGGGGGGCGACGGCGGTCGGCGGACGCGCGGCAACCGACGGGCGGTCGGGATCCGAAGGGCGCTCGGGATCCGGCGGACGCCGGCGATTTGGCGGGCGCTGGGGACCTGGCGGGCGGTCCGAGCCCGGCCAGCCGTCGTCCAAGTGCAGCCGAACATCATCGGGCGGCGAGGCGGGGCGGCCAGCGAACGGCGGGCGTGAACCGGCCGGCGGCGGCGTGGGACGGCCAGTCGGCGGCGGTCGTGAACCGGCCGGCGGCGGCGTGGGGCGGAAGATCGTCATGGCGGGCCTCAGCGACGCGCGGCGGCTCGGGGACGGCGAAACGCCATCACGGCGAGGACCAGCCCGGTGATGATCAGTGCCGCGCCGCCGGGCAGCAGCAGATTGCCGGTCATCCCGCCGGTGCTCCCGCCGAAGCCGGTTGCCGGACCACGGCTGGGCTGGACGGGGACCTTCTTGACCACCTGGAGCATTGTCGAGGCCGTCTCGCCGTCGCGGCACTCCAGCTTGACCCGGTAGTTGCCGGGGCGGGTGCGCTCGCGGACCATCGGCGCGGCGGTGAGCACCCCGCGCTGCGGCTGCACGCCGACCGCCCCGAAGGCGTCGGAGACCACTGTGGCGCCCACCGAGTTGTCCCGACAACTGGCCCGGATGCCCACCAGGTAGCCGGGCTGCACAGTGCTGGGGCTCACCTCGACGAAGATGTCCACCGACGGGTGCGGTTGGGGCGCACCTCCGGGCGGCCATTCCGGCTGCGGCGCGGGCGCGACGGCAACGGCCCGCTCAGGCGCGGCGAGGGCGGGCGTGGCGGCCAACAGGGGGCCGGCCAGCACGGTCACCAGCGACAGGGTCACGACACCGCGGGTCACTGTCACGATGCCCCCTCTCGACGCCGTGCGGCCGGGTCGGGCGGTGGAGCACCCCGACCTGCCGTACCAGTTGGATCCTCTCATTTCCGGTCGCACATCACATCCGATCAGCCGGCGGCGTCGCGTACGCTCGGTTCGCTGTGACCGCCACCGACCATGACCCCGCCGTCCCGCCCGCGAGCCGGACGATCCGCACGTTCCACCCCCGCCGGGGTCGGATGAGCGACCGGCAGACCGACGCGCTGAGCCGGCTCTGGCCCGCGTACGGCCTCGATGTGCCGGACGGACCTGCCATGCCCGTCGACCTGGCCGACCTGTTCGGTCGCCGGGCGCCCGTGGTGCTGGAGATCGGCTCGGGCATGGGCGACACCACCGCTGCGATGGCTGCCGCCGACCCGGATCGAGATTATCTGGCGGTCGAGGTGCACACGCCGGGAATCGCCAACCTGCTCCACCTGGTGGAGCGTGGTGGCCTACGCAACGTCCGGGTGGCGGAGGGCGACGCGTTGTCCCTGGTCAACGGCTTGCCCGAGGGCGTGTTGGACGCCGTGCACGTCTTCTTTCCGGACCCGTGGCCGAAGTCCCGCCACCACAAGCGGCGGCTCATCCAGCCGGCGCACGTGGCGCTGCTGCGGTCCCGGCTGCGCTCCGGCGGCATGCTGCACTGCGCGACCGACTGGGCCGAGTATGCCGAGGCGATGCGGGAGACCCTCGACGCGGACCCGGAGCTGGTGGACGCGTACGGCGGTTTCGCGCCGCGTCCGGCGCACCGCCCGGTGACGAAGTTCGAGCGGCGGGCGATCACGGCCGGTCGGCCGGTCGCCGACCTGCTGTACCGCCGACGGTGACGGGCGAAACGCCCGGACCGGCACACGGGGGCGCGTTCGGGACGCCCGGACGGGGGTCCGGTGCGGACCGGGTTGGCGTACCGGGGCATGATCCAGGCACCATGGACAGGCTATGACGCTCACCGCCGCGCTGCCGACAAGCGCCGACCCCGACACCCTCTTCGACGCGTTCGCCGGCTGGGCGAAGGAGCGCGGCCTCGACCTCTACCCCCATCAGGAAGAGGCGGTCATCGAGATCGTCTCCGGCGCCAACCTGATCATGAACACGCCCACCGGCTCGGGTAAGAGCCTGGTGGCGATCGCCGCGCACTTCGCGGCCCTCGCCGACAGCCGGACGACCTTCTACACCGCGCCGATCAAGGCCCTGGTGTCGGAGAAGTTCTTCGCCCTCTGCGAGGTCTTCGGCGCCGAGAACGTCGGCATGCTCACCGGCGACGCCAGCGTCAACGCTGACGCCCCGATCATCTGCTGCACCGCGGAGATCCTGGCGAACCTGGCGCTGCGCGAGGGCACGAAGGCCGACGTCGGCCAGGTGATCATGGACGAGTTCCACTTCTACGCCGAGCCCGACCGGGGCTGGGCGTGGCAGGTGCCGATCATCGAGCTGCCGCAGGCCCAGTTCATCCTGATGTCCGCCACCCTGGGGGACACCACGCGCTTCGTCGACGACCTGACCCGGCGCACCGGGCGGCCGACCGCCGTCGTGCGCACGGCCGAGCGGCCGGTCCCGCTCATCTTCTCGTACGCGATGACGCCGCTGCACGAGACACTCGAGGAACTGCTGGAGACCAAGCAGGCCCCGGTGTACGTGGTGCACTTCACCCAGGCCGCCGCGCTGGAGCGTGCCCAGGCGCTGACCAGCGTCAACGTCTGCACCCGCGCCGAGAAGGACATGATCGCCGAGGCGATCGGTGGTTTCCGGTTCACCGCCGGCTTCGGCAAGACGCTGTCCCGGCTGGTCCGCCACGGCATCGGCGTGCACCACGCCGGCATGCTTCCGAAGTACCGCCGCCTGGTGGAGACCCTCGCCCAGGCCGGCCTGCTCAAGGTCATCTGCGGCACCGACACCCTCGGCGTCGGCATCAACGTGCCGATCCGCACCGTGCTGTTCACCGGGCTGTCCAAGTACGACGGGGTCCGTACCCGGCTGCTGAAGAACCGGGAGTTCCACCAGATCGCCGGGCGGGCCGGCCGGGCCGGCTACGACACCATCGGCCGGGTCGTGGTGCAGGCCCCGGAGCACGTCATCGACAACGAGAAGGCCCTCGCCAAGGCCGGCGACGACCCGAAGAAGCGGCGCAAGGTGGTCCGCAAGAAGCCGCCGGAGGGTTCGATCGGCTGGGGCCAACCCACCTTCGACCGACTCGTCGACGCCGAGCCGGAGCCACTGACCTCCAGCTTCCAGGTCAGCCACTCGATGCTGCTCAACGTCATCGGTCGGCCCGGGGACGCGTTCACCGCGATGCGGCACCTGCTCACCGACAACCACGAGGAGCCGGCCGCGCAGCGCCGGCACATCCGCCGCGCGATCGCCATCTACCGGGCGCTGCGGGCCGGCGGGGTCGTCGAGGAGTTGCCCGAGCCGGACGAGACCGGCCGGCGGATCCGGCTCACCGTCGACCTCCAGCTCGACTTCGCCCTCAACCAGCCGCTCTCCCCCCTCGCGCTGGCCACCATCGAACTGCTCGACGCCGAGTCCCCGTCGTACGCGCTCGACGTGCTGAGCGTGATCGAGTCGATCCTCGACGACCCCCGGCAGATCCTCTCCGCGCAGCAGTTCAAGGCGCGCGGCGAGGCGGTCGCCGCCATGAAGGCCGAGGGCATCGAGTACGAGGCGCGCATCGAACTGCTCGACGAGGTGACCCACCCGAAGCCCCTGGCCGAGCTGCTGGAGGCCGCGTACGAGATGTACCGGCAGGGGCACCCGTGGGTGGCCGACCACCAACTCTCCCCCAAGGCCGTCGTCCGCGACATGTACGAGCGGGCCATGACCTTCACCGAGTACGTGCAGTTCTACGGGCTGACCCGCTCGGAGGGTCTCGTCCTGCGCTACCTGGCCGACGCGTACAAGACGCTGCGCCAGACAGTGCCCGAGGACGCCAAGACCGAGGAGCTGATCGACCTCATCGAGTGGCTGGGCGAGCTGGTCCGCCAGGTCGACTCCAGTCTCATCGACGAGTGGGAGCGGCTGCGCAACCCGTCCGACGTGGCCGAGGTGGCCCAGGCGCACGCCGCCCTGACCGATCGACCACCGGCGGTGACCCGCAACGCGCGGGCGTTCCGGGTGCTGGTGCGCAACGCGCTGTTCCGCCGCGTCGAGTTGGCCGCGCTACGCCGCTGGGACCTGCTCGCCGAGTTGGACGCCGAGGACGGCTGGGACTACGACGCGTGGGCCGACGCCCTGGCGCCGTACTTCGAGGCGTACGACTCGATCGGGGTCGGGCCGAACGCCCGCGGTCCGGCGCTGCTCATGATCGAGCAGGGCCGGGAGCGGTGGACCGTACGGCAGATCTTCGACGACCCGGACGGCGACCACGACTGGGGCATCAGCGCCGAGATCGACGTGGCCGCCTCGGACGAGGTCGGCGCGGCGGTCGTACGGATCACCGACGTCGGCCAGCTCTAGCGAGCGTCTCGACAGGGGGGCCGTCAGTACGCCGGACGGCCCCCTTTGTCGCGTCTTCCGCACCCCTTCTTTCGCTGGGCGATGTCAGACCCGTCGATTAGAATGTATGTACTAATCGAGTTCCTGACCTGCAGGATTACGACCCGGGAGGACGCCCGTGACCGCGCCCGCCTCCACGCCCCTCACCCCCTACGCCACGCTGCTCGGTTTCACCCGCTACGTCGACCGCACCGGCCCCACCAAGGCGACCTTCGTCGGCGGGCTGCGCAAGCAGCGCGCCAGCCGGTCCGGCTTCAACCCGCACGGCCAGTTCGTCAAGGCGCTCAAGGCCGACATCGCCTTCCACACCGGCGGCACCCACCTGGCCGGGGTGGCCGACATCGTCAAGCCACGATGGCGCCCGCTCTACCAGGCGCTCGTCCCCGGCGCCACGACCTGGCTGCACTCCCTCGGCGAGCCGGCCGCCGTCGATCTCGCCCAGACCCGCGACGCCCTGGCCATGCTGGGCGACCTGCCCGTCAAGATCAACCCCCACTTCGGGGTACGCCACGCCGACGGCCGCGCCGAAGCGGTCCGCCTGCACTTCGACGAGGCCCCACCGAGCGAGGAATCGGTGCTCGCCACCCTGCACCTGATGGCCCGACACATGGACGCGGTGCTCCCGCACGCCGAGCCGGTCCTGGTCGACGTCCGCCGCGGCCTGGCCCACCGCATGCCCACCGACGCCAAGCCCGACCAGATCGAACGATGGCTCTCCGGCGAAGCCGCCGCCTTCCGCGCCATCTGGTCCACCGCCGCCTAAGACACCGCCGCCGCCCGAGCACCCTGCCGCCGCTGACCGGTCCGGCTTGGTGCTCGGGCGGTGGCCTGCTGTTCGAGGTAGCCCGCCAGCGAGACCGCGGCGCCCCTCAACCCAATACGCGGTCCAGCGCCGTGCCCAGCCGTGGTGCGAGGGTCGCAGCGTAGGTGGCGGTGATGTGGTTGTTGTCGCGGTACACGAGCACCCCGCCAATGACCGGCGAGCACCGCTCACGCGGGCAGATGGCCGGGTTCAGATCGACCAGGTACACCTTGTTGTTGCTGCGGGCGGCCGCTTCGTGGGCTGGGCCGCCGCCACCTGCGAGGACCTTGTCCCGGGGGGAGACGCATCGGGTCAACTTCTTCGGATTGGCGGACACACACTCAGCGATGTCCCTGTCGTGATAGGGGGTGTCACGCAGCACGATCACGGGAACCCCGGCTGCCGCCATCGCGGCCCACGTCCGCCGGAGTGCGTCCGTGAAGGCGGCCTGTGCTTGGCTGGTGACCCTCTCACCGTTCTGGATCATCACATAGAAGGACGTACTCACCACCAGCACGTTCGGGCGCTCCGCCCCGGTCACCTGCGCGCGAAGTTTGTCGTTCCACTCGGTGCAACTGGGGTACGGCCGGCTGTCCAAGGCAACTTCGCCATCGATGAACGGGCATGAGGACTTCGTGTAGCTCTTGAGGCGCCACTTCTTTGACTCGGCCACCCTCTGCAGCGCCGGAAGCCATTGAGCGGCGTGGGAATCCCCGGCGAGAGCCACGGTGAACGACGCGTTGGGGTCCCCGTACTGACAGGCCCTGACCGCACTGCTGCGCTGGTCCGCATGGCATCCGTCCCGCCACGCGTCGGGGCCATCCTTGCTGGCCACCAGCGGATCCGGCACGAACGGTCCGACTCGGTCGACGGGAATCCCCGCGTCGCTGCTGGCCGGAGAGTCGCCCAGAGCGGAGGCGCCCAGAACCGTGGGTGAGGCAGCTACGGGGACACCGCTGCCGCCCGCCGTCGGCACGGCCAGGGTGGGCGGCATCGGCGCCCTCGCCGGCGGGACGGTGAGTTGGAAGGCCAGTCCCGCTAGGAGGGCCACGCCGGTGCAGACCGCCCCGAGTTGCAATGATCGCGCAGGTTCCCACGTGAGCGTCGGCGACATCCGGATCGGGTTCTCGATGAAGCGGTAGGTGAGGGCGGCCGGCACCACTGAGATCGCGGCAACGGCGAGGCCGGTGGCGGTGGTCAGCTCCCCGAACCGAGCCTCGGCAGCGATGAGGAGAGGCCAGTGCCAGAGGTAGAGGGAGTAGGAGATGGCTCCTACGGCGCGTACCGGCCGCAGCGCCAGCAGCATGGCGGGCCCGAAACCGCCGGCAGCCATGCCTCCGGCGATGACCGCTGCCGTGCCCAGGGTGGGGGCCAACGCCACGTACCCGGGGAAGGCGGAAGCCTCCGACAGGAGAGCGGCGGACGCCACGATCGCGGCGAGGCCGCACCAGGCGAGCGCGGCCGCTACCAGCCGGGGCAGACGCTGCAGATGCCCGCCGAGCAGGGCCAGGAAGCCGCCAAGGGCCAGCTCCCACATCCGGGTGGTGGTCACGAAGTAGGCGCGGGCGGGATTGTCCTCGGTCAACCAGACGGACCACGCGAAGGACGGCACAGCGACCAGCGTGAGGGCGAAGAGCAGGTATCCGGTGCGGGCGTACCGCCGCCGGCCGAGCCACACCGCGGAGGCAAGTAGCAGCGGCCACACCAGGTAGAACTGCTCCTCGACGCCGAGGGACCAGAAATGCTGGAGGATGCTGGGCGCCTGATTGGCCGCCAGGTAGTCGACGGACTGTTCGGCGAGTCGCCAGTTCATGGCGTACAACCCGCTGAACACCACATCCCAGCCCGTGGCCGACCACCGGGTGCGCGGCAGAAAGGCGAATGTGAGCAGCAGGCTCCCGATCAGAACCACCACTGCGGCCGGCAGAAGCCGCTTGGCGCGCCGGGCGTAGAAGCCGATCAGCGAGAGGCGGCCCGTCCGGTTCACCTCGGCGACAAGTAGTCCGGTGATCAGGTAGCCGGAAATGACGAAGAAGACGTCAACACCGACGAAACCGCCAGGCACCAGTTGCTGGCCGGCATGTCCCGCGAGCACCAAAATCACGGCGAGGGCACGCAGCCCTTCCACGTCACCTCGGAACCCGGCCCGGGGACTGGCTTCCGGTCGCACGGCCGTTCGTGTCATTCGTTTCCCACCCCATGCCTCATTCGCGTCGCTGGCACAACTGGGGGAAGGCGTGGGTGGTTACGATTCATATCAGGCTGGTTGGCCGTATTCCGCCTGGGCGGTGACCATCCGGCGCGCCTCCCCCGAATCAACGGCGAGCCAGGGGGTCAAGCGAATGGGTGCCATGGAGGTAGTGGCCCCGGTCGGGAGAGGGCCACTACCTCGAAGCAGTGCGGAACGCTTTCCGAACGCCAGCCAGGCGCCGGGTGCGTGTCAGGCGGCGGGGAGGTACTTGGTCAAGTCGTCGAGGATCTTGTTGGCGGCGCCGACGCCGATGCCGGTCATCCAGACCTCGTCGGAGACGGGGTACGCCTTGCCGGCCTTGACCGCGCCGAGGCCCTTCCACAGCGTCCCGCCGGCGACCTTGGTCTGCTCGGCGGCGGCCTTGTCGCCGTACGCGGTCACGAAGATGACGTCACCGTCGACCTCGTTGACCCGCTCGGGGCTGACCAGGTCGAAGCGCTTGTCCTCCTTGTTGGCGAGCAGCTGCCGCTCGGGGCGGCCCAGGCCGGTGTCGCCGATGACGATGCCGGAGAACGAGTCCGGACCGTACACCCGGATGTTGCCGGGCAGGAACCGCACGATGGAGACCTTGCGCGCGGCGGCGTCGCCGAGCGTCGCGCCGAAGTCCTTGGCCCGCTTCTCGTACGCGGCGAGCAGATCCTTGGCCTGCTGCTCACGGCCGAGCGCCTTGCCGTCGAGGAGGAGGTTCTCCTTCCAGGTGATGCCCACCTTGTCGGTGAACACGGTCGGCGCGATGGCGGCCAGCTCGTCGTAGAACTTCTCCTGGCGGAACTTGCTGCCGAGGATGAGGTCAGGCTTCAGCGCGTTGATCGCCTCCAGGTCGGGTTCGGTGAGCACCCCGACCTCCTTGATGCCGGCGAGCTTGTCCGCGCCGAAGTACGTGGGCCAGCTCTTCGCCTCACCGGCGGTGGCCGCGCCGACGGGCGTGATGCCCAGCGAGAGCGCCGTGTCGATCTTGTCGGTGTCGAGCACGACGACGCGCTTGGGCTCGGCCGGGACCTTGGTGGTGCCCATGGCGTGGGTGATCTCCCGGGTGTCCCCGGTGGTGGAGCCGGCGACCGGGTCGCTCTCACCGCAGGCGGTGAGGCCGGCACCGAGGGCGACGGCCGCGGCGAGAGCTGCGACGAGACGACGCATCAGAGTCCTTTCGAGGGGTGCGAGCCGGCGAGCGGGTTGGCCGCGTCGCCGGTGGAGGGTCCGACATCCGGTACGGACGCCGTCGACGAAGAGTGGTCACCCGCGACAGCGGGTGCCGGAGCGTTACCACCGGTGTACGCGGGCACCACCAGCGGTGCGCCGGTCACCGGGCAGGGCACCACCACGCAGGCCAGCCCGAAGACGTCGCGGACCAGGTCGGCGGTGAGGATCTCCCGGGGCGGGCCGGCGGCGACCACTGCGCCGGCGCGCATGGCGACCAGGTGGTCGGCGTAGCGGGCGGCCTGGTTCAGGTCGTGCAGCACGGCGACCACTGTGCGGCCCCGCTCGGAGCGCAGCCGGTGCAGCAGGTCCAGCACCTCCACCTGGTGGGCCAGGTCGAGGAAGGTGGTCGGCTCGTCCAGCAGCAGGGCGTCGGTGTCCTGGGCGAGGGTCATGGCGATCCACACTCGTTGCCGCTGACCGCCGGAGAGGCTGTCCACCGGTCGGTCGGCCAGGTCGGTGACGTCGGCGAGGGCCATCGCCTGGTCCACCGCCGCGCCGTCCTCCGACGACCACTGCCGCCACCACCGCTGGTAGGGCTGCCGGCCGCGCCCGACCAGGTCCGCCACAGTGACGCCCTCGGGCACCAGCGGGCTCTGCGGCAGGACGCCGAGGCGGCGGGCGACCTCCCGGGTCGGCAGCTCGCGGATGGCGGTGCCGTCCAGCAGCACCGTGCCACGGCGGGGGGTGAGCAGCCGGGCCATCGTGCGCAGCAGGGTGGACTTGCCGCACGCGTTGGGTCCGACGATCACGGTGAACGCGTCGGTGGGCAGGTCGAGATCGAGCCCGTCCAGCACGGTCCGCTCGTCGTAGCCGGCGACCAGGTCGCGGGTGGAGAGCATCACACGACTCCTTGAGGCGTCACGACGACCGCCGCCGGCCGCGCTGCAGCAGGAAAATCAGGTACGGGCCGCCGATCGCGGCGGTCAGCACACCGGCGGGTAGTTGGGTGGGTGCGAACAGCCGCCGGCCGGCCAGGTCGGCCAGCACCAGCAGGAGGGCGCCGAGCAGCGCCGCGCAGACCAGCGGTGGTCGTTCGGCGCGTACCAGGCGACGGGCCACCTGCGGGGCGACCAGCGCCACGAAGTCGACGGCGCCCACCTGGGCGGTGACCATCGCGGCGACGAGTACGCCGGTGCCGGCGAGGCCGATCCGGCGGGCCACCGGACGCAGGCCGACGCCCCGGGCGGTGTCGTCGTCCAGGGCGCTGCTGTTCAGCGCCCAGCCGGCCCAGGCCAGCACCGGCAGCAGCACCAGCAGTGTGCCGGCGATCCAGGCGGCCTCGGTCCAGCCCTTGCCGGCCAGGGTGCCGATCAGCCAGATCTGCGCGCGCAGCCCGTCGATCGGATCGGCGGTGAGCATGACCACCTCGGTGAGCGCCCGGAACCCGAACGCGACAGCCACCCCGGCGAGCACGAACCGCTGCGCGGCCAGCCCGTGCCGGGCGCCGAGGGCGAACAGCAGCACCGCCGCGAGCAACCCGCCCACCAGCGCTGTGGGCGCCACCAGCACCGCGGCCATTCCGCTGGTCAGTGCCACGGTCGCGGCGAGGCCGGCACCCTGGGTGATGCCGATGACGTCCGGGCTGGCGAGTGGGTTGCGGGCCACGCTCTGGATCAGCGTGCCGGCCACCCCGAAGGCGGCCCCGGCCACGGCCGCCAGCACGACCCGCGGCAGCCGAAGATCAAAGACCACGAGGTCGTACGGGGTGCCGGCTCCGGAGAGGGCACGCAGCACGTCGGCCGGTGCGACGTACGGGGTGCCCAGCGAGAGGCTGAGCACGACGGCCAGCAGGAGCAGCACGGTCAGCACGGCGGCCACCAGTACCGCGCGACGGCGGATCAGCAGGCTGACCGGGCCGATCCGCAGCAGCGACCGCCCGGGCAGCCGGGCACCGTCGGCACCAGACGAGCCGGCGGCCGCGACGGTCGACAAGCCAGCGGACCCAGCCGAGCCGGGGCCGGAGGAACGGCGGGTGGTGGTCATGCGGTCACCACCCGGGCGCGGCGGACCAGCACGGCCAGCAGTGGCGCGCCGATCAGCGCGGTGACGATCCCGGCCGGGATCTCGCCGGGTGGGGCGACGAGTCGACCGACGATGTCGGCGGCGAGCAGCAGCGCCGGCCCGAGCAGCGCGGAGACGGCGAGGGTCCAGCGGTGGTCCGCGCCGACCAGGGCGCGGGCCAGGTGCGGCACGGCCAGCCCGACGAACGCGACAGGTCCGGCGGCGGCCACCGCGGCGCCGGTCAGCAGCACGGCGGCGAGGCCACCACCGAGGCGGACCAGACCGATCCGGTGGCCGAGACCACGGGCCACGTCGTCGCCGAGGGCCAGCGCGTCCAGGCCCCGGGCCACCAGGGCGGCCAGCACCAACCCGACGAGGACGAACGGCAGGACCTGCGCGGCGACCGACAGGTCCCGTCCGGCCAGCCCGCCGACCACCCAGAAGCGGTACTCCTCGAAGGTGCGGGCGTCGATGCTGAGCAGCGCGTACACCCCGGAGGCCAGGCTGGCGTCGAGCGCCGCGCCGACCAGCGCGAGGGTGACCGGGCTGGCGCCCTCGCGGGCGCGGGTGGCGATGGCGAAGACCAGCAGCCCGGCGATCAGGGCCCCGGCGATGCCGAACCAGACGTACCCGGCGAGCGTGCCGACGCCGAAGACGGAGATCGCGAGCACCACCCCGAACGACGCGCCCGCGCTGATGCCGAGGATGCGCGGCTCGGCGAGGGGGTTGCGGGTGAGCGCCTGGAACAGCACCCCGGCCACGGCGAGCGCGAGCCCGACCGCGAGGCCGAGGGCGGTCCGGGGCATCCGCAGCTCACGGACGATGGTGCTGGCGTCGCCGCCGTCCGGCGCGACGAGCGCGTGCCAGACCTGGTCGACGCCGAGTTGTCGGCTGCCGAGCGCGAAGCTGGCCAGCACGGTGAGCAACAGCACCAGCGCGGCCGCGACGGTGACGGCCACCCGGCGGCCGGTGCGGGTGCCGGACCGGTTGCGGGCCGGGGTCGGCCGGGTGGCGAGGGTGGTCACGAGTCTCCTGCACGTTCACGCTTAGGTTCGCCTAACCTTAGCGGCTCAGTTGAGGGTCACCTAACTGGCGCTCATCGATCCGCCAAGGGCTGAGCAGGGCAGACGCCCGCGCGGAGAGGGCTGCGCGCCTACTGTTGGCTCATGCGATTCGACCAGCACACGGTCGTCCTGCTGAGCCGGCCTTCGGATCCGCCGGAGCTGCCGCAGGACGCGATCGACCGGTTGCGGGAGGCGCACCTGGCCCACCAGGCGGGCCTCGTGCAGCAGGGGCTGGTGCTCGCGGCCGGGCCGTTCCTGCACCCCGACGACGAGCGGCTGCGCGGCTTCGTGGTGCTGTCCATCGCCCCGGACGAGGCACGCGCGCTGTTCGCCAACGACCCCGCGGTGCGGGCCGGGCGCCTGGTCGCGCGGGTCACGTCGTGGCTGCTTCCGGAGGGCACAGTGCGGTTCGAGGCCGTGCCGGTGCCGCAGTCGATGCTGGAGGCGGCCTCCGGGGACTGACCCCGGGCCCGGTCAGCCGGCCGCGCCGCTGCCGGTCTCGGCCGGCGACTCGGCGAGCGGGACCACCCGCAGGGCGTCCATCGGGCCGACGATCACCCGCAGTTGCGGGAAGTGGTCCCGCAGCACCTGCCGGCACCGGTCACAGGGCGCGACGACCTCGCGGCCACGGTCGGCGACAGTGACGATCGTCTCCAGCGCGGTGACGCCCTGCGTGGCGGCCGTGCCGATCACGACCAGTTCGGCGCAGGCCCCTCCGGTGGCGTGCTGGACGTTCACGCCGGTGAAGACCCGACCGTCAGCGGTCCGGGCGGCTGACGCGACAGTGTGGTGCTGGCTGCGGCAGCGCAGCTTGGAGACCGCCGTGGCGGCCTGCACCAACGCGCGGTCGGTGTCGCGCATCTCCATCCGGCTCCCCCAGCGCTCGACGTCGGCCGCCAACTCTAGGGCCCGCTCGTGGCCGTCAAGGGACCGGAGGTGACCGTCGGACAGCCGGGCGCTCGGTAACCCAGGGGCGGTGCGTCGCCCGGCTGCCTATCCTTGGGCACGACATGCAGAATCCAACCGCCTCCGTCGCGTCCGACCCCGTTCGCGAGCTGCACCGCCGTCTCACACCTCTGATGTTCCGCGACCAGCGCCGGCTCCAGCGGCGACTCGACGGTGCCCGCAAGCTGCGCGACCCGCAGCGTCGGGAGGCGGCGCTGACCGAGATCACCGCCGACCTGGTCCGGGCCGAGCAGCGCCTCGCCGCCCGGCAGGCGGCGGTGCCCGTGATCACGTACCCGGCGGGTTTGCCGGTCAGTGAGCGCAAGGACGACATCGCCGCCGCCATCCGCGATCACCAGGTGGTGATCGTGGCGGGCGAGACCGGCTCCGGCAAGACCACCCAGATCCCCAAGATCTGTCTCGAGTTGGGGCGCGGGGTGCACGGCCTGATCGGGCACACCCAGCCCCGGCGGTTGGCCGCCCGGACGGTGGCCGACCGGATCGCCGACGAGCTGGGCACCGAGTTGGGCGACGTGGTCGGCTACAAGGTGCGCTTCACCGACCAGGTCGGCGAGCGCAGCCTGGTGAAGCTGATGACCGACGGCATCCTGCTGGCCGAGTTGCAGACCGACCGGATGCTGCGCCAGTACGACACGCTGATCATCGACGAGGCGCACGAACGCAGCCTCAACATCGACTTCATCCTCGGGTACCTGCGGGAGCTGCTGCCCCGACGACCCGACCTCAAGGTGATCATCACCTCGGCGACCATCGAGACCGACCGGTTCGCCAGGCACTTCGCCGGTCCACCCACCGCCGACGAGCCGGAGGGCGTACCCGCGCCGGTGGTCGAGGTGTCGGGTCGCACCTACCCGGTGGAGGTGCGCTACCGGCCCCTCGTCGAGCTGGCCGAGGGCGAGGACGACGGCGACGGTGACGAGGAGAACGTCCGCGACCAGATCCAGGCGATCGGCGACGCCGTCGAGGAGCTGGCCGCCGAGGGCCCCGGCGACATCCTGGTCTTTCTCAGCGGCGAGCGGGAGATCCGGGACACCGCCGACGCGTTGGGCAAGCTGGTGCAGAAGAAGCGCTCGCTGCTCGGCACCGAGATCCTGCCGTTGTACGCGCGGCTCTCCTCCGCCGAGCAGCACCGGGTCTTCGCCGCGCACTCCTCGCGCCGGGTGGTGCTCGCCACCAACGTGGCGGAGACCTCGCTGACAGTGCCCGGCATCAAGTACGTGGTGGACCCGGGCACCGCCCGTATCTCCCGCTACTCCAGCCGGCTCAAGGTGCAGCGGTTGCCGATCGAGCCGATCTCCCAGGCGTCGGCCAACCAGCGCAAGGGCCGCTGCGGCCGTACGTCGGACGGCATCTGCATCCGCCTCTACGACGAGCAGGACTTCCTCTCCCGCCCCGAGTTCACCGATCCGGAGATCCTGCGGACCAACCTGGCGTCGGTCATCCTCCAGATGACAGCGATCGGGCTCGGCGACCTCGCCGCGTTCCCGTTCATCGACCCACCGGACAAGCGCAACATCACCGACGGCGTCAACCTGCTGCACGAGCTGGGCGCGTTGGACCCGACCGAGGCCGACCCGGCGAAGCGGCTCACCGCGCTCGGCCGGCGGTTGGCCCAGTTGCCTGTCGACCCGCGCCTGGCCCGGATGGTGGTCGAGGGCGAACGCAACGGCGCCGCCACCGAGGTGCTGGTGATCGCCGCCGCGCTCTCCATCCAGGACCCGCGGGAGCGGCCGGCCGAGAAGCAGGCCCAGGCGGACCAGGCGCACGCCCGGTTCGCCGACAAGGAGTCGGACTTCGTCGCCTTCCTCAACCTGTGGCGCTACCTGCGCGAGCAGCAGCGGGAGCTGTCCTCCAGCGCGTTCCGTCGGATGTGCAAGGCGGAGTACCTGAACTACCTGCGCATCCGCGAGTGGCAGGACATCGTCAGCCAGCTGCGCCAGGTGCTGCGTACCCCGCCTGAGGGCGACCGGCGTGGCGGGCGGCCGGCACGCGACAGCTCGGACGACGCGGACGCCGGCCGGGGCCGCCGGGGTGGCGCGGACCTGCCGGAGGAGATCGACACCCCGAAGGTGCACCAGTCGCTGCTGCCCGGCCTGTTGTCGCACATCGGCCTCAAGGACGCCCAGAAACACGAGTACCTGGGGGCGCGGGGCGCCAAGTTCGCCCTCTTCCCCGGGTCGGCGTTGTTCAAGAAGCCGCCGCGCTGGGTGATGGCCGCCGAGTTGGTGGAGACCTCCCGGCTGTGGGGGCGCATCGCCGGCCGGGTCGAGCCGGAGTGGGTCGAGCCGCTGGCGCAGCACCTGGTCAAGCGCAGCTACAGCGAACCGCACTGGGAGAAGAAGCAGGCCGCGGTGATGGCCTACGAGAAGGTCACCCTGTACGGCGTCCCGCTGGTCAGCTCCCGCACTGTCAACTTCGGGCGGATCGACCCGACGCTGAGCCGGGAGCTGTTCATCCGGCACGCCCTCGTCGAGGGCGACTGGCAGACCCACCACCAGTTCTGGGCGGACAACAAGCGGCTGCTCGCCGAGATCGAGGAGTTGGAGAGCCGGGCCCGACGCCGGGACATCCTGGTCGACGACGAGACCATCTTCGGCTTCTACGACCAGCGGATCCCGGCCGACGTGTCCTCCGGCCGGCACTTCGACAGCTGGTGGAAGAAGATCCGCCGCGAGCAACCCGACCTGCTCACCTTCACCCGCGACCTGCTGATCAACGACGGCCGACCGGGGGTGGACGAGGACGACTACCCGGACGAGTGGCAGGCCGACGGGGTGAGCCTGCCGCTGACCTACCGGTTCGAGCCGGGCACGCCGGACGACGGCGTCACAGTGGACATCCCGCTGCCGCTGCTCAACCAGGTGCCGGCGGAGACCTTCGACTGGCAGGTGCCCGGGCTGCGCGAGGAGACGGTGATCGCGCTGATCCGCTCGCTGCCCAAGGCGATCCGCCGCAACTTCGTTCCGGTGCCGGACTACGCCCGGGCCGCGCTGGCGGCGATCACTCCCGGCGAGGAGTCGCTGCTGGACGCGCTCACCCGGCAACTGCGCCGGATGACCGGGGTGACAGTGCCCCGCGACGCCTGGGAGCCGGGCAAGCTCCCGGCGCACCTGCGGGTGACCTTCCGGGTCCTCGGCGACGACGAGAAGCCGGTCGCCGAGGGCAAGGACTTGCCGGCCCTGCAACGCCAACTCCGCCAGGAGGTACGCCAGGTGGTGGCGGCCGCCGCGCCGGAGGTGGCCCGCACCGGGCTGCGCGAGTGGAGCATCGGCACGCTGCCCCGGACCATCGAGCAGGTCCGCGCCGGGTACGCGGTCACCGCGTACCCGGCGCTGGTCGACGAGGGCGTCACGGTCGGGGTGAGGGTGTTCGACTCCCCCGCCGAGGCGGAGGCGGCGCACTGGGCCGGCACCCGCCGGCTGCTGCGGCTCACAGTGCCGTCCCCGGCGCGGTTCCTGCAGGGGCGGTTGGACAACGAGGCGAAGCTGGCGTTGAGCCGCAACCCGCACGGCGGTGTCCAGGAGTTGATCGAGGACGCGGCGGGCGCGGCCATCGACCGGCTGATCGGTGTGGCGGGCGGGCCGGCGTGGGACGCCGACGGCTTCGCGGCCCTGCGCGAAAAGGTGCGCGCCGACCTGGTCGACACCGTCGTCGAGGTGATGGACCGGGTCCGCAAGGTCCTCGCCGCCGCGTACGCGGTCGAGCAGCGGCTCGGCGCGACCCGCAACCTCGCCGTGGTGGCGGCGCTGGCCGACATCCGCAACCAGCTCGCCGGGCTGGTGCACGCCGGTTTCGTCACCGAGACCGGGTACGCGCGCCTGCCCGACCTGCTGCGCTACCTCACCGCCATCGAGCGTCGGCTGGAGCGGCTGGGCGGCAACCCGCAGCGGGACCGCCAGCAGCAGGACCGGATCGCTGTGGTGCAGAAGGAGTACGCCGACCTGCTCGCCAACCTGTCGCCGGCCCGCCGCCAGGAGTCGGCCGTCCGGCAGATCCGCTGGATGATCGAGGAGTTGCGGGTGAACGTCTTCGCCCAGGCGCTGGGCACTCCGTACCCCGTCTCCGAGCAGCGGATCTACCGGGCGATGGACGACGCCGAGGGCCGCTGAGCCGACGGCCGGGCCGCTGCCGACCTCTTCGCGACCGCGGCCCCGGCTGGCCTCTTCGCGACGGCGGCCCCGGCGGGTCAGGTCAGTGGCTCGACGCCCGGGGGCAGTTCACCGAGGTCGATCGCCGACTGGATGTAGTCGAGCAGGATGCGCCGAAGCTCCCGACCGGCGTGGGTGGGTACGACGTCGCGCCGACGGGCCACCGCTATGGTCCGCCGCACCCCGGGCGGGGCGAGCGGGGTGATCCGCACGCCCGGCCGGCGAGCCAGCACGATGCCCGGCACGAGAGCGATGCCGAGCCCCGCCTCGACGAAGCTGAGCACCGCGTCCATCTCGCCGCCGTCCACCGCGAAGGTGGGTTCGAAGCCCGCCTCCCGACACGCCTGGATGGTCGCGTCGCGCAGGTCGTATCCCTCCCGGAACATCACCATCGGCTGGTCCCGCAGGTCGGTGATGCGCAACTCCCCGGTCGTCGACGCGGTCGCCACCTCCCCCACCGAGGCCACCACCAGGCTCTCCCGCAGAATCGGGTCGACCCGCAGCCCCGGGTCCGCCCCCTGCGCCGGCATGATGATGAGGGCCAGGTCGAGGTCGCCGCGGAGCAGGTCGCGGACCAGATCCTGCGAGCCACCCTCCTCGACGCGCAGGTCGACGGTGGGGTGCGCGTCGCGGAACCGGCGCAGCACCGGCGGGGCAAGCGAGGTCGCCAGACTGGGGGTGGCTCCGAGCCGGACCCGGCCCCGGCGCAGCCCGACCAACTCCTGGACCTCCCGGGTCGCGGTTTCCACGTCGGCGAGGATCCGGGTGGCCAACGGCAGCAGCACCTCACCCGCCGCGGTGAGGGCGATGTTGCCCCTTACCCGCTCGAACAGTGGTGCTCCGAGGTCGGCCTCCAGAGCGTGAATTTGCTTACTGAGAGAAGGCTGAGTGATGCCCACGAGGTCGGCGGCTTGGGTGAAATGTCGTACTTCGGCCACCGCGACGAAGTACCGGAGCTGATGGAGCTGCATCTACATAGCCTACGGCTATCAACACTGCGAGTTTGATGCATTGGACGACTGATCGAAGTGCTCCTAGCGTCGGTCCTGTGGTAATCACGAAGACTCGGTCGCCCATCCGCTCGAACGTCGGCCTCAAGGCCGTCATGGCGGTGACGGGCATCCTGCTGGCGCTGTTCCTCATCGCCCACATGCTCGGCAACCTGAAGGTGTTCACGGGGGAGACCTCGTTCGACCACTACGCGCACTGGCTGCGCGACATCGGCAAGCCGCTGCTGCCCGGCGTCTGGTTCCTGTGGATCCTGCGCACCGTGCTGGTCGTGGCGGTCGTCGCCCACATCGTCGCCGCCACCGTGCTGGCCCGGCGGGCCCGCGCCGCCCGCCCGGTGAAGTACGCCCACCGCAAGAAGGTCAACGGCAGCTACGCGGCCCGCACGATGCGCTGGGGTGGAGTGATCATCCTGCTCTTCGTGATCTACCACCTGCTGGACCTGACCACCGGCACGCTGAACCCGGTCGGCGACGCCAGCAAGCCGTACGGCAACGTCGTCGCCGACTTCGCCCCGGAGCGCTGGTACGTCACCCTCTTCTACACGCTGGCCATCCTCGCGGTGGGCTTCCACCTGCGCCACGGCGCGTTCAGCGCGTTCCGCAGCCTCGGCCAGCAGACGCCCCGCGGCGAGCGCAGGGCACGTACCGCGGCTCTGATCTTCGCCGTGCTGCTCTGCGCCGGGTACCTGGTGGTCCCGTTCGCCGTACTCACCGGATTGGTGTCCTGACATGGAACTCTTCACCGAGGGCGACCCGATCGCCGACACCAAGGCTCCCGCCGGCCCGGTCGAGAAGCGTTGGGAGACCCGGCGCTTCGAGGCCAAGCTGGTCAACCCCGCCAACCGCCGCAAGATGACGGTGATCGTGGTCGGCACCGGCCTGGCCGGCGGCTCCGCCGCCGCGACCCTGGCCGAGCAGGGCTACCACGTCAAGTCCTACTGCTACCAGGACAGCCCGCGCCGGGCGCACTCCATCGCGGCGCAGGGCGGCATCAACGCGGCGAAGAACTACCGCAACGACGGCGACTCCGTGCACCGGCTCTTCTACGACACCGTCAAGGGCGGCGACTTCCGCTCCCGGGAGTCGAACGTGCACCGGCTCGCCGAGGTGTCGGTCAATATCATCGACCAGTGCGTCGCCCAGGGGGTGCCGTTCGCCCGCGAGTACGGCGGCCTGCTGGACACCCGCTCCTTCGGTGGCGCCCAGGTGCAGCGCACCTTCTACGCCCGGGGCCAGACGGGCCAGCAACTGCTGCTCGGCGCGTACCAGGCCCTGGAGCGGCAGATCGGCCTGGGCAACGTCGAGATGTACGCCCGGCACGAGATGCTCGAGCTGGTCCTGGTGGACGGCAAGGCCCGGGGCATCGTGGTCCGGGACCTGGTCACCGGCGAGATCAGCACCGAGATGGCCGACGCCGTGGTGCTCGCCTCCGGCGGCTACGGCAACGTCTTCTACCTCTCCACCAACGCCAAGGGCTGCAACGTCACCGCCACCTGGCGCGCACACCGCAAGGGCGCGTACTTCGCCAACCCGTGCTACACGCAGATCCACCCGACCTGCATCCCGGTCTCCGGCGACCACCAGTCGAAGCTGACCCTGATGAGCGAGTCGCTGCGCAACGACGGCCGGGTCTGGGTGCCGAAGACCAAGGGCGACGACCGCAGCCCGAAGGACATCGGCGAGGACGAGCGGGACTACTACCTGGAGCGGATCTACCCCTCCTTCGGCAACCTGGTCCCCCGCGACATCGCCTCCCGCGCCGCGAAGAACGTGTGCGACGAGGGTCGGGGCGTCGGGCCGACGAAGCTCGGCGTCTACCTCGACTTCGCCGACGCGATCGGCCGGCTGGGCCGCAAGGCCATCGAGGCCAAGTACGGCAACCTCTTCGAGATGTACGAGCGGATCACCGGCGAGGACCCGTACGAGGTGCCGATGCGCATCTACCCCGCCGTGCACTACACGATGGGTGGCCTGTGGGTCGACTACGACCTCCAGTCGAACATCCCCGGCCTGTTCGTGATCGGCGAGGCGAACTTCTCCGACCACGGCGCGAACCGGCTCGGCGCCTCGGCGCTGATGCAGGGCCTCGCCGACGGCTACTTCGTGCTGCCCACCACCATCGCCAACTACCTGGCCTCCGGTCCGCTGGAGAAGGTCGACGCCAGCCACCCGGCGGCCGTCGAGGCGCGCACCGACGTCGAGGACCGCGTCCAGCGGCTGCTCGCTGTCGACGGCGACCGGACCGTGGACTCGTTCCACCGGGAACTGGGCCAGATCATGTGGGAACACTGCGGCATGGAGCGCAGCGAGGCCGGGCTGCGCAAGGCGATCGACGAGATCCGTGCCCTGCGCGAGCAGTTCTGGCAGCGGGTCAAGGTGTCCGGCACCGGCGAGGAGCTCAACCAGTCGCTGGAGAAGGCCGGCCGGGTGGCCGACTTCTTCGAGCTGGCCGAGCTGATGTGCATCGACGCCCTGCACCGCGAGGAGTCCTGTGGCGGCCACTTCCGGGCCGAGCACCAGACCCCCGACGGTGAGGCGCAGCGCGACGACGACCGGTTCGCGTACGTGGCGGCCTGGGAGTTCACCGCCGACGGCGAGCCCTCGGTGCTGCACAAGGAAGACCTGAAGTTCGAATACGTCCACCCCACGCAGCGGAGCTACAAGTGAACCTGACCCTGCGCATCTGGCGCCAGAAGGGCCCTGAGGACAAGGGTCGGATGGTGACCTACCCGGTCGACGACGTGTCCCCGGACATGTCGTTCCTGGAGATGCTCGACGTGCTCAACGAGCGGCTGATCCTCGCGGGCGAGGACCCGGTGGCGTTCGACCACGACTGCCGCGAGGGCATCTGCGGCATGTGCGGCCTGATGATCAACGGCGACGCGCACGGGCCGCAGCGCGGCACCACCGCGTGCCAACTGCACATGCGGCAGTTCTCCGACGGCGAGACGATCGACATCGAGCCGTGGCGGGCCAGCGCCTTCCCGGTGGTCAAGGACCTGGTCGTCAACCGGAGCGCCTTCGACAAGATCATCGCGGCTGGCGGCTACGTCACCGCGCCGACCGGCAGCGCACCCGAGGCCCACTCCACCCCGGTGGCCAAGGCCAACGCCGACGCCGCGTTCGAGTCGGCGGCCTGCATCGGCTGCGGCGCCTGCGTGGCAGCCTGCCCGAACGGCTCCGGCATGCTCTTCACCGCCGCCAAGCTCACCCAGCTCTCGCTGCTGCCGCAGGGCCAGCCCGAGCGCTACACCCGGGTGATCGGCATGGTCGACGCGCACGACGAGGCCGGCTTCGGCGGCTGCACCAACGCCGGCGAATGCACCCCGGCCTGCCCGAAGGGCATCCCGCTGAACACCATCGGCCGGCTCAACCGCGACTACCTCGCGGCCACCGCCAAGGGAGCCAACAACACCCCCGGTTCCTGAGCTCCGCCGCGTCTGCACAGGCCGCCGTATCCCTTCCTGGGTGCGGCGGTCTGGCGTTTCGGCGGTCGGCGGTCGGCGTTCGGTTGGGCGGTTGCGGTCCGGTTCCGCCGACGAACTGGTGGGGTTGGCGTAACGGCGCGTCAGCCCGGTCACTCACCCTGCTCACGCCGGAGTTCGGCAAGCAGCGGCCGGTACGTCATGTGGTACGCGAAATGACGACCAGCTGCGCGGGTTTCGTCCCAGTACCTCGTCACCACTGGGTGATGAGCGGCGTGTCCGGTTCGTGCTGCCGCCAGGCTTCGGTCAGGCGGGCAAGGCGGATGGGGGCGGCGATGCCGCGCACAGTCGCGATCTTGCCGTTGCTGATGTCGAGCGTCACGGCACCGAGGACCTGGTCGCCGAGCACAAAGAGGAGGGCGGGGGCACGGTTGACGAGCGCGTAGTGGATGGCGGGCGTACCGCCGGCAAGTCGCCGTTTCGCGGGTGTGGGTTTGAAGCCGGCCCGTACGACGGCGGCGATGCGCTGCGGAGTGTCGTACCGCAGCAGCGTCTCGGTCAGGCCGGCGCCGTCGGAGATCGCGGTCGCGTCGTCGGTCAGCAGCGCCACCAGCCGCTCGGTGCGGCCCGAGGAGGCAGCGGCGAGGAATTCCTCGACGATTCTGCGGGCAGCTGCCGGGTCGACCTCGCCGCTGCGGCGGCGGGCGGCGGTGATGTGGCGCCGGGCCCGGTGGAGGTGCTGCTGGCTTGCGGACTCGGTGATGTCGAGGATCTCGCCGATATCGGAATGGCTGTAGGAAAATGATTCGCGCAAGAGGTAGACGGCCCGCTCAAGGGGTGACAGGCGCTCCATGAGAGTCAGCACGGCCAGGGAGACCGATTCGCGCTGCTCGAACGTGTCGGCCGGGCCGAGCATCGGGTCGCCGTCAAGGAGCGGTTCGGGCAGCCAGGCGCCCACGGCGCGTTCCCGGCGGGCCTGTGCCGAGCGGAGCCGGTCGAGGCACAGGTTGGTGACGACCTTGGTCAGCCATGCCTCCGGCACCTTGATCCGCCGCCGGTCGGCGGCCTGCCAGCGCAGGAACGCATCCTGCACGGCGTCTTCGGCCTCGGCGGCGGAACCCAGCAGCCGGTACGCCAGCGAGGCCAGCCGGTTCCGGCTGGCCTCGAACCGGCTGGTGTCGAAGCGATCCTCGGCGATGCTGTCCACGCGGACCAACCTAGGCGGCTACGCGACCGTCTGTCCGGCGGGACGCATCCGGCAGCGCGATCAGGCGGTGCCTGCGCTTGGGCAGGCCGAAGGTCGGGTGCGAGACGGCCCACAGCGAGGTCTTGAGGATGCCCGCCTTGACCCGTGCGGCCTTCCGGCCGCCCACATACTTCGGCTTTGCGTGCGCCTCGTCGTCGACCATCTGCAGGATCCCGTCCCGCCGCCCGAGGCTGATGTGGTTGCCCGGGTAGCCCAGCTTGGTGTTCGCAATCTTGCGGCCGGTCAGGCGTCCCACGATCGCTTCGATCGCCTGCATGCCGGTGTAGCCGGCCGAAGCGCAGGACATCGGCAGCGGCTGGCCGTTGTCACCGATGGCGTAGGCGCTGTCGCCAGCGGCGTAGACGTTCGGGTGCGAGACCGACCGCATGGTGCGGTCGACGACGATCTGACCGTTCCCGGTGACCTCCAGCCCGCTGGCGGCGGCGATGGGGCTGACCGCGAACCCCGCCGTCCACACGGTCGCGTCTGACGCCAGGCCAGTGCCGTCGGCGCACAGCACCCGCGTCGCTTCGACGGCTTCGACGCAGGTGTGCTCCAGGACGGTGATGCCCAGCCGGTCGCAGGTCCCGCGCAGGTGGCTGCGGGCCCCGGCGGAGAGCCGGGCACCCAGTTCGCCGCGGGCGACCAGCGTGACCGACAGGCCGGGCCGGGATTCGGCGATCTCGGTGGCGGTCTCGATGCCGGTCAACCCGTCGCCGACGACCAGCACCTTCCCGCATTCGCTGCGCCTGCCCAGGCTATCCAGGCGCTCGCGCAGACGCAGCGCCGAGGGCCGGGCGGCGATGTCGAAGGCGTGTTCGGCTACGCCGGGGACGCCACAGTCGTTGCCGTGGCTACCGAGCGCGTAGACGAGCGTGTCGTAGCCGAGCTCGCCGCCACCATCGGCGTCGGCCACGGCGACGACCTGGCCCTCGGGGTCTACGGCGCTGACACGGGCCAGGCGCAGCCGTATCCCCGTGTCCGCGAAGACGTTGGCGAGCTTCGGAGCCGCGATCTTCTGGCCGGCGGCGAGCTGGTGCAGCCGCAGCCGCTCGACGAAGTCCGGCTCAACGTTGACCACGGTGATCTCGGTGTCCACCGGGGACAGCCGGCGGGCCAGGTTCCCGGCCACGTGGGTTCCGGCGTAGCCGGCACCGAGAACGACGATGCGGTGCTTCATGTGTTGCTCCTGTCCTTTGGCGTGCTCACGTGAGTTGAGCGGGACAGCGCCCCGATTGCTGACGGGATCGCATGTGGCATGGGTCACAGAGCGGCGGGAGCGGCGCCGAACGATGTTCGCGACGCCGAGGCGTAGCAGGTGCAGGCCCACCTCGCCCCGCCCGGCCCAATGCATGATCCACTCGCCGGCCGCAGCTCACGGGCCGACGCACCCGATTCGCCCGAGACGGCCCTGGAGCGCAGCCGGTTCAAGTGCCCGCGCCCGGGTAGCAGTCTCCGGAGACGGCGTCGAGAGGAGACGAGTGAAATGAAGGCCTTGACCTGGCAGGGCAAACGGGACGTACGGGTCGAGGAGGTGCCGGACCCCCGGATCGAGGAGCCGACCGATGCGATCGTGAAGATCACCTCGACCGCGATCTGCGGTTCCGACCTGCACCTCTACGAGGTGCTCGGGCCGTACCTGAAGCCGGGTGACGTCCTGGGTCATGAGCCGATGGGCATCGTCGAGGAGGTCGGGTCGGAGGTGACCGGGCTCAAGCCGGGCGACCGGGTGGTGGTGCCGTTCAACATCGCCTGCGGCAGCTGCTGGATGTGTTCGCGCCAGCTCTACGCGCAGTGCGAGACCACCCAGGTCACCAGCGAGGGCAAGGGCGCGTCCCTGTTCGGCTACACCTCGCTCTACGGTTCGGTGCCCGGCGGGCAGGCCGAGTACCTGCGCGTCCCGCAGGCCCACTTCGGGCCGATCAAGATCCCGCAGACGGGCGCGGACGAGCGCTACCTCTACCTGTCCGACATTCTGCCCACCGCCTGGCAGGCGGTGAAGTACGCGGACACCCCACCGGGTGGCACCCTGGCCGTCTTCGGCCTGGGTCCGGTCGGGCAGTTCTGCGCACGGGTCGGTCGCCACCTCGGCGCGGGCCGGGTGATCGGGCTGGATCTGGTTCCCGAGCGGCTGGAGTTGGCCCGCCGGCACGGCATCGAGGTACTCGACGTGAGCCAGCTGTCCGACGTGCCGGGCGCGTTGATCGATCTGGTCGACGGGCGCGGCCCGGACGCGGTGATCGACGCGGTCGGGATGGAGGCGCACGGTTCGCCGGCGGGGAAGTTGGCCCAGACCGCGGCCGGGCTGTTGCCGGACAAGCTGGCCCGGACGATGACCGACCGGGCGGGCGTGGACCGCTTGTCAGTCCTGCACGCGGCGCTCAAGTCGGTTCGTCGCGGCGGCACCGTGTCGCTCTCCGGGGTGTACGGCGGCGAGGCGGACCCGATGCCGCTGATGGAGATGTTCGACCGGGGCATCCAGTTGCGGATGGGGCAGTGTCACGTGCGCCGGTGGACCGACGAGATCCTGCCGCTGCTCTCCGGCGACGACGATCCGCTGGGCGTGGAGGACCTGCGTACCCACCGGGTGCCGCTGGCCCGGGCGCCGCAGGCGTACGAGATGTTCCAGAAGAAGGAGGACGGCTGCATCAAGGTCGTGCTCGAACCATGAGTGCGAGGAGTGAGCCGGGGTTGCGAGCCCCGCAGTCACGAATGCAGCCGGTGCCGTGAGCCGGGTGGTCGTGATCGTTGGCGCGAGCAGCGGGATCGGCCGGGCGACGGCCCGGGCGTTCGCCGAGCGCGGAGACCGCCTGGTCCTCGCCGCTCGCGCCACCACGACCCTTGCCGAGGTACGCGCTGAGTGCGCCGACGTCGACGTGCTGACCGTGCCGACCGACGTGACCGAGGCGGACGCGCTGGACGCGCTCGCGGGCGCCGCGATCGACCGCTTCGGCCGCGTCGACGTGTGGGTGCACACGGCGGCGGTGATGGCCTACGGGCGCTTCGACGAGCTGCCGGAACGGGTCTTCGACCAGGTGGTGCGGACCGATCTGCTCGGGGCGGCCGGCTCGGTGCGGGTGGCGCTGCGGCACTTCCGGACCACCGGGGCCGGCACTGTGATCCTCACCGGTTCGGTGCTCGGGCACATCACCGCGCCCTACATGAGCGCGTACGTGGCGAGCAAGTGGGGGTTGCAGGGTCTGGTCCGGACGGTGCAGCAGGAGTTGCGTGACAGCCCGGAGATCCGGCTGTGTCTGGTCAACCCGGGCAGCGTGGACACGCCTGTTTACCAGCAGGCGGCCAACTATCTGGGCCGCATCGGGCGACCTCCGCCGCCGGTCGCCGGCCCGCAGCGGGTGGCCCGGGCCATCGTGGACTGTGTGGACCGGCCCCGCCGGGAGGTGTCGGTGGGCCGGCTCAACGTGGTGCTGCGGGCCGGCTTCACCGTACTGCCGGGGGTCTACGACGTCCTCGTCGGGCCGTTGATGCGGGCGGCGGGCCTCAGTGGACGGTCGGTCGCCGCGCACGACGGCTCGGTCTTCGCCGCGAACCCGGCCGGCGAGGCGGTACGCGGCGGCCACCTGCCCGACCTGCGGCAACTCGTGTCCGGATCGGTCGGTGCGGTGGGCGCCGCACTGCGCCGACGGTTCGGTTGACCTGTTCGGGACTGTTCGGGACATATTCGGGGGCATCGTGCATCGATCAACTCGCCTAGGGTGGTGGGCCAGCAAGCGCTCAGGCACACCACGATCGGGGAGACGATTGACCATGCGACTGAACCGCAGAACGGCACTCGGGTTGGGCACTGTGGCCACCGCCGGCACGGTGCTGGGCGCCGCCGCCCCGGCGAGCGCCGCCGAGACCACCGAGGCGTCGCCGACCACCCCCGCTCGGGCCGCCCTTCGGGTCGCCGCCGTCTTCACCAAGCACAGCGCCGCAGCCGGCGGCAACTGGCAGGCGTACGTCAGCGTCGCCGACCCGGCCGGTGCGCCGGTGGTCGCGGTGGAAGCCGACGCGGACCGGCGGATCGAGGCGTACAGCGTCAACAAGATCGCCGTCGCCACGGCGGTGCTCGACAAGGTCGACCGAGGGCTGCTCACCCTGGACCAGCAGGTCGAGGTGAGCGCGGCGATCGTCGTACCGGGCGGTGACGGCATCTTCAGCCTGGACGGCGCGTACCCGAGCCTGGTGACCGTCGGGCACGTGCTGGCGAACCTGCTGACCGTCTCGGACGACACGGCGGTGCGGCTGTGCGGGCTGGTCGCCCCGGCCGCCGAGATCAACTCCATCCTGGTCGCCAAGGGCTTTCCGAACACCCAGGTCCAGCCGGTGGCCAACCCGAACCGGTTCTTCCTCGGCACCAGCACCCCCCGGGAGACGCACGACCTGCTGCGCGCCCTGGTCGCTGGCACGCTGCTCTCCCCCGCGTCGACGACGTACCTGTTGGGCATCCTGCGCTCCCCGGTGGCGTTCACCGACGGCATCCGGCGCACCATGTCCTCCGACGAGCGGGCCCGGATCGCCACCAAGGCCGGGTGGTACGCCGACGCCCGGCACGAGGCCGGTGTGATCTTCGACCGCTCCGGCGCGGCGGTGCTCACCTACGCTCTCTTCGCCGACGGGCAGGCCAACCCGGAGGACTTCGGCGCGACCCACCCGGCGGTGCAGGCCCGGGCCGCCATGGGCCCGAGGTTCCTGGCCGCGGTGGACCGGATCGCGGGCGTGGGCAAGACGTTCCGGATCACCGCCCGACGCCCCAGCAACGGCGGCTAGAGCACGCCGTGAAACCGTCCCGGGTCGGTCGCCGTCTGCCGGTGACCGACCCGGCGTGGCGACCACCGAGGCACGGGTCGGTCCGGGTGACTACCGTGTAGGGCGGACACGTCGGAGGGACGGCAATGGCACGAGCGCAGAACACGGACGTCGAACGGTCGCTCGGGCGGCGGATGCGGGGCGCCGCTGGCCTGGCCGCGCTGGCCGGCCTGGCCTGGGTCGCCCGGGATGTGCCGGCGGCGCTGGGTGGCCGGCTCAGCGGGGCGCGGGCCGAACGGGCGGCCCGCTCGCCGCAGTTCCGCGAGGGCACCTTCCACAACCGGGCCGGCACCCGCACGATGATCGCCGAGCCGGGGCGCAACCTGGTCCGCGAGCTGATCTTCGGCAAGCAGAAGCGGCGTCCGACCGCGGCCGTCCCGCTGCTGCGCCCCAGCGCCGGCGGGCCGGAGGCCGCCGACAGCGCCGACGAGCTCAACATCGTCTGGTACGGCCACGCCTCGACCCTGATCGAGATCGAGGGCCGGCGGGTGCTGCTCGACCCGGTCTGGAGCGAGCGGTGCTCCCCCTCGGGTCTGGTCGGCCCGCGCCGGCTGCACGAGCCGCCGGTGGGCATCGACGAACTGCCCCCGCTGGACGCCATCCTGATCTCGCACGACCACTACGACCACCTCGACATGGCCACCGTGCGGGCGCTGCTCGCCGGGCAGTCCGCGCCGTTCCTGGTGCCGCTCGGCGTGGGCGCGCACCTGGACCGCTGGGGCGTACCCGCCGAACGGATCATCGAACTGGACTGGTCCGAGTCGCATCAGGTCGCCGGCCTGGAGATCACCGCCACCGCCGCCCAGCACTTCTCCGGACGAGGGCTGCGCCGCGACGGCACGCTCTGGAGTTCGTGGGTGGTGGCCGGGGCACGCCGCAAGGTCTTCTACACCGGCGACTCCGGCTACTTCGACGGGTACGCCGAGATCGGCGGCGAGCACGGGCCGTTCGACGTGACGCTGATGCAGATCGGCGCGTACGACAGGGCCTGGCCGACGATCCACATGTTCCCGGAGGAGGCGGTCAGCGCCCACCTCGACCTGCGCGGCGGGCTGTTCGTGCCGGTGCACTGGGCGACGTTCAACCTGGCCCTGCACGACTGGTCCGAGCCGGTCGACCGGCTGTGGGCCGAGGCGAAGGCCCGCGACGTGCGGCTCGCCGTGCCCCGGCCGGGCGAGCGGGTGGTGGTCGACGAGCCGCCCGCCGTCGACGGCTGGTGGCAGGCCGTCGCCTGAGCCGGGTCAGAGCACGAACGCGTCGGTCCAGAGCGCGCCGGACCGGCCGGAGAGCGCGTCCAGCATGGCCACCGCCTGACCGTCGGTGAGCTGCGCGACGAAGTCCACGATGGCTCGGCCCCGGGCACGACCGATCCGGTCCGGGGTACGCGGGTGCAGCTCCGCCTCGGCCAACTCGACCAGGTCGTGCAGCCGGCGGGGCAGCCGGGACTCCTCCTCCGGGTCGAGCAGCCACTCCCAGAGCGCCTCGACCAGGGTGCCCAGCAGCCGGGCCTGGCCTCGCTGGTGCAGGGCGAGATCCGGGCGGGCCAGCACGAACCGGTGGTGGACGAACTTGAGCACCTGCACCTCGTGCCACTGCGCGCAGCCCAGCAGCACGTGCCCGGAGCGCACCGACGGCTGTTCGGTGACCGTGATCGCCTCGACGAAGCGGGTGGACCAACGGGCGGAGAACCGGGCAACGTACTGCTCGGCCTCGATCGAGCCGTCGAACGGCATCGCGAGCAGCCCGTCCACCAATTCCTCGCGGACGTGCTCGACGGCGGCGGCGAACGCGTCGTCGTCGGCGATCCAGGCGTCCTTGCGGTGCAGTTGCCGGCGTAGCCGCTCGATCGCCGCACCGGGTCGCCGGGCAGCCGTGGCCAGCGCCGCGTCGGTGATCGCCCGCAGTTGCCCGCTCTCACGCTGCCAGGCCATCAACTCGGCGGAGACCGAACCCTGCTGGAGCACTCCGACCCGGTAGAAGTCCTCCACGTCGTGGATGGCGTACGCGATGTCGTCGGCGGTGTCCATCACGGACGCCTCCACTGTCTGCTGCCAGTCCGGGATGCGACCGGCGAACGGCGCCCGGGCCTGCCGCAGGTCGTCCAGCTCGGTCCGGTACGCGCCGAACTTCGACGAGCCGCTCTCCGGGTCGTCCGGCGGCGGGGTGGCGCCGCGCGGCGGCGGGTCCATTGTGCGCGGGTGCGGGTCGGGGTGGTCCAGCCGGGTCCACGGGTACTTCAGCATGGCCGCGCGGACCGCCGCGGTCAGGTCCAACCCGGTGGTGGCCGCGCCGCGGATCTCGGTGCTGGTGACGATGCGGTACGACTGCGCGTTGCCCTCGAAACCGTCGGAGAGGCCGAGACGCTGGCGGGCCAGCCGGTCCAGCACGCGCTCCCCCAGGTGACCGAACGGTGGGTGGCCGAGGTCGTGGGCGAGCGCTGCCGCCTCCACCACGTCGGGGTCGCAGCCGCCGAGCTTGTCCAGCAGGTCACGCCACCGTTCGTCGGCGTTCAACCGCTCGGCGACCGCCCGGGCCACCTGGGCGACCTTGAGGCTGTGGGTGAGCCGGTTGTGCACCAGCAGCCCGGAGCCGACCGGGCTGATCACCTGGGTGACACCACCGAGGCGGGCGAAGAACGGCGAGCCGACGATCCGGTCCCGGTCGGCGCGGAACGGGTTGGCCGTGAGGTCGCCGAGGGCCCGGGCGCTGCCGCCGAAGAGCCGCCGGGCGCGCGGCTCCGCAGCAGATTCCATGATCGCCACGCTAGCGCAGGCCCGACGGGACCGCCGCCGGTCACCCCGGCCGGGCGCGGCGGTTCGGTCCCCCGCCCCGGCCGGGCGCGGCGACAGCGCCACGGCCCGCCCGGCAGAATGCAGGCGTACCCGCTCTTTGAAGGGCGGATCGAGTCGAAGGCGGATCGAGATCGTGACCCAGTCTGTTCATCAGCGGATCGCCGACGAGCTCGGCGTGGCCGAGCGTCAGGTGCGGGCGGCCGTGGAGCTGCTCGACGGCGGCGCCACAGTGCCGTTCATCGCCCGCTACCGCAAGGAGGCCACCGGCCTGCTCGACGACACCCAGCTGCGCACCCTGGAGGAGCGGCTGCGCTACCTGCGCGAGCTGGACGAGCGGCGGGCCGCGGTGCTGGAGTCGATCCGCGGCCAGGGCAAGTTGGACGAGGCGCTGGAAGCGCAGATCATGGCCGCCGACTCGAAGTCCCGGCTGGAGGACATCTACCTCCCGTACAAGCCGAAGCGGCGGACCCGTGCGCAGATCGCCCGCGAGGCCGGGTTGGCGCCGTTGGCCGAGACGCTGCTGGCCGACCCGGGTCAGGACCCGCGGGCCACCGCCACCGGGTTCGTCGACGCGGACAAGGGCGTCGCCGACGCCGCCGCCGCGCTCGAGGGCGCCCGGGCCATCCTCATCGAGACCTTCGCGGAGGACGCCGACCTGATCGGCACGCTGCGCGAGCAGATGTGGTCGCGGGGCCGGCTGGTTTCCCGGGTACGCGAGGGCCAGGAGGCGTCCGGCGCGAAGTTCGCCGACTACTTCGACTTCTCCGAGCCGTACCCGAAGCTGCCCTCGCACCGGATCCTGGCGATGTTCCGGGGCGAGAAGGAGGGCGTGCTCGACCTGACCATGGAGTCGGAGGAGGCGGGCGAGGCGGACGCCGTACCGACCGGCCCGACCCGGTACGAGGCGGCCATCGCCGGCCGGTTCGGGGTGTCCGACGCGGGCCGCCCGGGCGACCGTTGGCTGATCGACACTGTCCGCTGGGCGTGGCGTACCCGGATCCTCATCCACCTCGGCGCGGACCTGCGGATGCGGCTGTGGCAGGCCGCCGAGGAGGAGGCCGTCCGGGTCTTCGCCACCAACCTGCGGGACCTGCTGCTCGCCGCGCCGGCCGGCACCCGGCCCACGATGGGCCTGGACCCGGGCCTGCGGACCGGTGTGAAGGTGGCAGTGGTGGACGCCACCGGCAAGGTGCTCGCCACCGACACGATCTATCCGCACGAGCCGCGCCGGCAGTGGGACGCGTCGGTGGAGACCCTCGCCCGGCTGGCCGGGGCGCACGGGGTGGAGCTGATCGCGATCGGCAACGGCACTGCCTCCCGCGAGACCGACAAGCTCGCCGGTGAGCTGATCGCCCGGCACCCGCAGCTCAACCTGACCAAGGTGATGGTCTCCGAGGCCGGCGCGTCGGTCTACTCCGCCTCCGCGTACGCCTCGCAGGAGTTGCCCGGGATGGACGTGTCGCTGCGCGGCGCGGTCTCCATCGCCCGCCGTCTCCAGGACCCCCTCGCGGAGCTGGTCAAGATCGACCCGCGCTCGATCGGCGTCGGTCAGTACCAGCACGACCTGTCCGAGGTGAAGCTGTCCCGGTCGCTGGACGCGGTAGTGGAGGACTGCGTGAACGCGGTCGGAGTGGACGTCAACACCGCCTCCGCGCCACTGTTGACCCGGGTCTCCGGGATCGGCGCCGGCCTGGCCGAGAACATCGTGCTGCACCGGGACGCCAACGGGCCGTTCCGTACGCGTACCGAGCTGAAGAAGGTGGCCCGGCTCGGGCCGAAGGCGTTCGAGCAGTGCGCCGGCTTCCTGCGCATCCCCGGTGGCGACGACCCGCTGGACTCCTCCAGCGTGCACCCCGAGGCGTACCCGGTGGTGCGACGCATCCTCTCCACCACCGGGCAGGACCTGCGCTCGGTGATCGGCAAGAGCGGCATCCTGCGCGGGCTGCGGGCCACCGACTTCGTCGACGACCGGTTCGGCCTCCCCACCGTCACCGACATCCTCGCCGAGTTGGAGAAGCCGGGCCGGGACCCCCGCCCGGAGTTCCGCACCGCCACCTTCGTCGAGGGGGTGGAGAAGATCAGCGACCTGACGACGGGGATGGTGCTGGAGGGCGTGGTCACCAACGTGGCCGCGTTCGGCGCGTTCGTCGACGTCGGGGTGCACCAGGACGGTCTGGTGCACGTCTCGGCGATGTCCCGGACCTTCGTGAAGGACCCTCGCGAGGTGGTGAAGTCCGGCGACGTGGTCAAGGTCCGGGTGCTCGACGTGGACGTACCCCGCAAGCGGATCTCGCTGACCCTGCGCCTGGACGACGAGCCGACCGCCAGCGGTGGTGGTGGCGGCGGTCGGACGAGCCAGGAGGGGCGGGGCGGCCCGGCGCAGCGCGCGCCGCAGGGTGGTCGCGGCGGCGGCCAGAGCGGTCGCGAAGGCCAGGACAGTCGCGGCGGCGGCCAGGGCGGTCGCGAAGGCCAGGCCGGTCGAGGCGGACAGGACAGTCGCGGCGGGCAGGGAGGTCGCGGCGGCGGGCAGGGTGGTCGCGGCGGGCAGCAGCGGCAGGGCGCACCGGCGCCGGCCAACGACGCGATGGCCGAAGCCCTGCGCCGCGCCGGACTGGCCTGACCCCGTTCAGCACAGCAACCCCGCCCCGTCCCACGAAGCCGAGCCGCCCCTCTCCGTCGATCTTGCACTTACTGTCCCGACATAGGCCGCCATTCGCCTATTTCGACGACCGAAAGTGCAAGATCGACGCGGGTGCGGCCTGCGCGGGCGGTGGGAAATCCGCTCGCGTGGCCGCGAGGTTCGGGGCGATGATCTCGCGGTGAGGATGCACGCCGATCAGGTGGACGTGAGCGTGGACGTAGTTTCCGCGCTGGTGGCCGAGCAGTTCCCCCGGTGGCGGGGCCTGCCGGTCCAGCCGCTCCCCTCGACCGGCACGGTGAACGCCCTGTTCCGGCTCGGCCGGGACATCGTGCTGCGGTTTCCGCTGCTCCCCTCGACCGATCCCGAGCTGCGCGCCGAGCTGCGGCGCGAGCAGGAGTACGCCGTGCTGCTCGGCGGGCACCTGCCGGTCGCGGTGCCCGAGCCGCTCGGCCTCGGCGAGCCGGGCGACGGGTACCCCGGGCCGTGGACGGCGTACCAGTTCATTCCGGGCGAGACGGCCCAGCCCGACCGGATCATCGACCTCGACGTCTTCGCGCGGGACCTGGCCGGCGTGGTGACGGCCCTGCGCGGCATCGACACCGACGGGCGGGTCTGGTCCGGGAACGGGCGCGGCGGGCGGCTGGCCGCCGAGGACGCCAGCGTGCGGGCCGCGCTCGCGGTCAGCGGCGCGCTCACCGACACCACCGCGCTCGGCGAGGTGTGGGAGCGGTGCCGGGACGCGCGCCGCGACGACCTCGCCGACGTGTGGATCCACGGCGACCTGATGCCGGGCAACCTGCTGGTCCGCGACGGCCGGCTGGTCGCCGTCATCGATCTGGGCGCGGTCGGCGTGGGCGATCCAGCGGTGGACCTGATGCCGGCGTGGAACCTGTTCGACGCGGGTTCCCGGCAGACGTACCGGCGGGCGTTGGGCGTGGACGACGCGACGTGGGAGCGGGGACGCGGCTGGGCCCTGGAGCAGGCGATCAACGCGCTGCCGTACTACGTCGAGACCAACCCGGTGATGGCCGGCATCGCCCGGCACACGCTGCGGGCCGTGCTCGACTGAGTCGGCTCGCGTACCGTCGGCGTCGTGGGTGAGCGAGACGCCCGGGAGTGGCGGGATCAGCAGCGGCAGGCGGTGCGGGCGCACGCCGACGCGGACGCGCGGCGGCGGGCCGCCGAGCACGCGGAGGCGGCGGAGCTGGTGGCCTGGTTCGTGGCCGAGGCGGCCCGGCGAGGGCTGCCCACCACCCGGCTGCTCGCCCGGGGATACGACGGGCGTGGGCGCTACCGGACCGGGCTGACCGGCTGGTACGTCGACCGGGCCGAAACCCGGGCGGTGGACGTGGCCGGCCGGTTCCACCTGCTGACCGTGCCGGGCGGTCTGCGGGCCCGGCTGTTCGGCGTCGACCCCCAGCCCAGCCCGGCGCCGTTGGTCGTCGGTGCGGGGGGCCGCGACGGTGAGTCGATCCCGCTGCGGACGCTGCTCAACCGGCTGCTGGGCGACGGGCCCGGTGCCACCACCACGCCTGCCGCACCACGAGGGTGAGCAGGCCGGCAAGGACGTCAGGCGCAGCACGATCTTTCCCTGGCCCGACCGGCTGATTCTCTGCTCGCCCGACCGGCCGGTCGCGCTCCTACCGCCCGACGTGACGGCCCGGACCGCAGGCGGGCGTCCCACGAGGCCGTGTCCATCCGAGCCGTTTCGGGGTTGATCGGGGCGAAGCAGCATGAGTGTCGCCATTCTGAGCTACTGGCCGGCTTGTGCTGGTACAACCCTTACACGGTCTTTCTGTCGTTTCTCCCGGAGGTCGGATCGGTGCCAGTGCCTGGTGGTCTCGCGAACGCCCCCGAACACCCCTTGCCGCTGCCCCGACCCGCCCCGGGTAAGCGCGTCTTCGACGCGATCCTCGCGGGCGTACTGCTGGTGCTGGTCACGCCCCTGCTGCTGGTGGTGGCGGTCCTGGTCATGGTGGGCCTCGGCCGCCCGGTGCTGTTTCGTCAGTGCCGCGCCGGACTGCACGGCCAGCCCTTCGAGGTGGTCAAGTTCCGCACGATGCGACCGCCCCGACACGGCTTGGTCGGCGACGGCGATCGACTCACGCCACTGGGGCGCTGGCTGCGCGCCACCAGCCTGGACGAGCTGCCCACGCTCTGGAACGTGCTACGCGGCGACATGAGCCTGGTGGGCCCCCGCCCGTTGTTGCCCGAGTACCTCGATCGCTACACCACCAGCCAGGCTCGCCGGCATGAGGTACGGCCCGGTGTCACCGGGCTGGCCCAGGTGCGCGGGCGTAACAGTCTGAGCTGGGAGGAGAAGCTGGACCTCGACGTGCAGTACGTGGACAGCCGCGACCTCCGACTTGACCTGTCGATCCTGGTCGCGACCGCGCGCACCGTGCTGCGCCGCGATGGCATCAACGCGGCCGGGTCCGCGACCATGCCGGAGTTCCTCGGTACGCACCGACGCCCAGCACCACCGCAGCGGGACCGGACACCGGCATGACGATTCCCCAGGGAGCCGGCCGATGAGCCAGACCATCCACCTGTCCCCGCCCGATGTCGGGCCGCTTGAGGAGTCGTACCTGGTCGCGGCCCTGCGTTCGGGTTGGGTGGCACCGGCCGGCCCGGATCTTCAGGCGTTCGAACGGGACATCGCCGAGCGCGTCGGCACCGGCGGAGCCGTCGCGGTCAGTTCCGGCACCGCTGCCCTGCACCTGGCCCTGCTCGGTGTCGGAGTCGGACCTGGCGACGTGGTGATCGTGCCCACGCTCACCTTCGTGGCAACCGCGAACGCGGTCCGGTACGTCGGCGCGCGTCCGGTCTTCGTCGACTGCGACCCCAGGACCGGAAACGTCGACGTCGGTCTCGCCGCTGACCTGCTGCACCGACTGCTGTCGGGTGGTGAGCGGGTGGGGGCGATCGTCCCGGTGGACATGTTCGGCAGCTGCGCCGACTACCGCGCCCTGGTCCCGGTCTGCGCCGAGGCCGAGGTCCCCTTGGTGGAAGACGCCGCAGAGGCCCTCGGGGCCAGCCACCGGGGACAGCCCGCCGGCTCCTTCGGGCACGCCGGTGTGCTCTCGTTCAACGGCAACAAGATCATGACCACGTCCGGTGGCGGAATGCTGGTGTCCGACGACCCGGCGCTCCTCGATCGCGCTCGCCACCTCTCCACACAGGCCCGAGAGCCGGCGCGGCACTACGAACACCGTGAGACTGGCTACAACTACCGACTCAGCAACCTCCTCGCGGCGCTCGGCCGGGCCCAGTTGCTTCGGCTTGACGGAATGATCGCGCGACGACGCCAACTGCGTGACCAATACGCCAAGCTCTTCGCCCCGGTGCCGGGCGTTCAACTGCTCGGCGCCGAAGACACCGAGTCGAACTGCTGGCTCACCGTCATCACAGTCGAGCAGGAGCGGTGTGGTTGGCGGGCCGACGACTTGGCTGCCCACCTGGCCGAACGGGACATCGAGACCCGGCCGGTGTGGAAACCGATGCACCTGCAGCCCATGCACGCCGGCGCGGAGAGCCTGCTCACGGGCGCGTCGGAGCGACTCTTCGCCAACGGGCTCACCCTGCCGAGCGGGAGCGCCCTGACCGAACCGCAGATCGCCAGAGTGTTCGGCGCGATCGACGAGTTCCTGGCCATCCGCTCAGGAGGGTCCACGGCGTGAAGACCGAACTGGTGGTGGTCGGCTGCGGCGGGCACGGCCGGGAAGTGCTCACCATCGCCCGAGCGGTGAACGAGGCCGCTGGCCGGCCGATCTGGCAACTGCTGGGCGTCGTCGACGACCGGCCCACCGAGGAAAACCTCAAGCGGTTGCAGCGACTCGACGTGCCGTACCTCGGGGATGTGGCCTGGCTGCGGGATGCGCCCCCGACCACCCGGTACCTCATCGGGGTCGGCGATCCGCGGGTCCGCCGCGCCATCGGCAGCCGGATCGACGGGTACCACATTTCCGCCGCGAGCCTCGTCCACCCGGACGCCACCATCGGGCCGGACACCGAGTACGGGCCGGGGTTCGTCGCTTTTGCCGGCGCCCGGGTCACCACGAACGTCACCCTCGGCTGCCACGTGCATCTCAACCAGAACGCCACCGTCGGCCATGACAGCACACTTGCCGACTACGTATCGGTCAACCCGCTCGCCGCAGTGTCCGGTGACTGCCACCTGGCCACCGGCGTACTGGTCGGGACCACCGCCGCAGTGCTGCAGGGCCTTCGCATCGGGCGGGACAGCACGGTCGGGGCCGGTGCCTGTGTCGTCCGGGATGTACCCGATCAGGTGACGGTCAAGGGCGTTCCGGCCCGCTGAGGCAACGGACAGACAGGATATTCAGCCTGCGCTGTCGGAAACCGCCCGGACGAGCCTCTAAGCATGTAACAAGGACAAAGAGCCCCGAGGCCCCTTCTGCCGCGCGGGCGGAAGCAGTCGTGCGACGAAACAGGGAGCCAACTCATGGCGCAGGACACCGAGAACACACAGGACGCCGACCGACACGCGCGGCGAGCCCGGGCTCGCCGGCGCACCGTCCGATTCCTGGCCACAGACACCACCGCGTGGGTCGGTGGGTTCGTCGCGGCCGTGTGGACCCGGTTCGAGTTTCAGCTCCCCCCGGGCCAACTGTCCCGGGCTGCGGCGATCGGACTGGTCGCGGCGGTCGTGCACGTGGCGGTGGCGGCGCTGCGGCGGCTCTACTCCGGACGACACCCACTGGGCAGCCTTCAGGAGGTCCAGGGCGTCGCCGGTACCACCATCACCACGGCCGGCATCGTGCTGCTCGGGCTGTTGCCGGCCACCGAGCGGCCGGTTCCGGCGAGCACCCCTCTGGTCGGCGGCGCGCTCGCCCTGCTGTTCATGCTCGGCGCCCGGTTCGCGTACCGGCACCGGCGCGACCTCGCGATGAGGCCAGACGTCCGATCGTCCACGCCGGTGCTGCTGTTCGGAATGGGTGACGCCGGGCAGGGGCTGCTCCGCGCCATGCTCGGCGACCCACGCGGTCGGTACCTGCCGGTGGGCGCGCTGGACGACGACCCGGACAAGCGTGACCTGCGCATCGGCGGGGTACGCGTGCTCGGCGGCCGGCACGACGTCGCCGCCTCCGTCCGGCTTACCGGTGCCAGCACCGTCATCTTCTCGGTGGCCAACGCGGACGCCGCCCTGATCCGTCAGATCCGCGAGGCCACCCTCGAAGCCGGCGCGGTCTTCAAGGTGCTGCCCCCGGTGCGGGACCTGGTCGACCACCGGATCACCGTCACCGACGTCCGGGACGTGCAGGTCAGCGACCTGCTCGGCCGCCGGCAGGTGGTCGGTGACCTACCGCTGAGCGCCAACAGCCTGACCGGAAGACGGATCCTGGTCACCGGCGCCGGCGGTTCGATCGGCTCGGAGCTCTGCCGTCAGGTGATGAAGGCCAACCCGGGTGAGCTGATGATGCTGGACCGGGACGAGTCCGCTCTGCACAGCCTTCAGATGTCGCTCGCCGGACGGGCCATGCTGGACGGCCCCGAGCTGATCCTCGCCGACCTACGCGACGACGAGGGCATCCGACGGATCCTCCGGGAGCGCCGTCCGGAGATCATCTTTCACGCGGCGGCGCTCAAGCACCTGACGTTGCTTCAGCGGCACCCTGGCGAAGCGATCAAGACCAACGTCTGGGGCACGCTCTCCGTGCTGGACGCCTGCCAGGACGTGGCGAAGTTCGTCAACATCTCGACCGACAAGGCGGCCGATCCGATCAGCGTCCTCGGCTACTCGAAGCGAATCACGGAGCGGTTGACCGCGCACGCCGCGTCCCGCTTCCCGGGCACGTTCCTCAGCGTCCGGTTCGGCAACGTGCTGAGCAGCCGCGGTTCGGTGGTGACAGCCTTCCAACGGCAGATCGAGACGGGGACGCCGCTGACCGTCACCCACCCCGACGTCAGCCGCTATCTGATGACCGTCCAAGAGGCCGTCCACCTGGTGCTTCAGGCCGCCGAAATCGGCCGGGACGGGGAGGCGCTGGTGCTCGACATGGGCGACCCGGTCCGGATCGTCGACCTGGCGCGTCAGATGGTCGAGCATGCCTCCAGCTCCGTGCCCATTGTCTACACCGGTCTGCGCCCCGGCGAGAAGCTGCACGAGGACCTGCTCGGGACCGGTGAGGTCGACACCCGACCGTTCCATCCCCTGGTGTCCCACGTGGCCGTGCCGGCGCTCGACCCGATCGAGGTGAGCGGGCTCGACCCGTACGACGACGCGGCGAAGATCGTCGAGCATCTCGCGCTGCTCTGCGTGCAGCCGGTCGATCCGGTGGTGAAGGGCCAACGGGGGGTACCCCTGCAGTCGCACTGATGTGATCGGCCCCGCCGCTGCGGCGGCGATGCACCGGGGTGACGCCGCGCGGCGTCACCCCGTTCCGTGCGCCGGGAGGGGACCCCGGCCGGGTCAAGGCACTCCGGGCTGCCGCACCAGAAGCACAGAGAGGACCCCGGGCACGGCGACCAGGGCTGACGACCACAGGTTCGTGGTGGTCAGCCCCGGTGCCCCGATTGTCAGCGGCGAATGCCCGCCCAGTCGTGGTGCCGGCGGACGGTGGAGAGGATGAAGTCGACCACCCGCCGGGAGGTGTCCGGCACCTGGTAGTCGACCGGGCAGGGCACCCCCTCGGCGGCGACCTGGGCCACTGTCACCTCGACCGCCTCGACCACGCCCTGCGGGTCGAGGCCGGTCATGATGATGCCGCCGGCGTCGAGCGCCTCCGGACGTTCGATCGACTCGCGCAGCGTCACAGCGGGGAAGCCAAGGATGGCGGCCTCCTCGCTGATCGTCCCGCTGTCCGACAGCGTGCAGTACGCCTTGGTCTGCAGGTGCACGTAGTCGAGCAGGCCGAACGGCTCATGGAAGGCGATGCCGTCCAGGGCGGTGGCGTCCGGGGCCAACGCCTCCAGCCGTTTACGGGTGCGCGGATGGGTGGAGACCAGCACCGGGAGGGCCCACCTGTCCCGCACTGCGACAAGACAGTCCAGCAGCCGACGAAGCCGGTCGGGACGGTCCACGTTCTCCTCGCGGTGGGCGCTGACCAGGAAGTACCCGCCTCGATCGAGCTCCAGCCGCCGGAGAATGGTCGAGCTGGCGATCGGTGCACGATAATGCTCCAGCACCTCCCGCATCGGCGAGCCGGTGTGCAGGATCCGCCGCGGGTGCAGGCCCTCGGCGAGCAGGTTACGCCGGGCGTGTTCGGTGTAGACGAGGTTGAAGTCGGCCACGTGGTCGACCAGCCGCCGGTTGGTCTCCTCCGGCACGTTCAGATCGAAGCACCGGTTGCCGGCCTCCATGTGGTAGACCGGCACCCGCATCCGTCGCGCCATCAGCGCGGCGATGCAGCTGTTCGTGTCGCCCAGCACCAGCAGCGCATCCGGCCGCAGCTCGGCGATCGCCTGTTCCATGCCGACCAGAACGCCACCGAGTACCCGGCCGAGCGAGGAGGTGTCGACCTCCAGGAACCGGTCCGGCTGGCGCAGTCGCAGCTCGGTGAAGAACACGTCGGACAGGGTCGGGTCCCAGTTCTGCCCCGTGTGAATCAGGGTGTGGTCGACAGTGCTGTCCAGTCTGGTAAGCACCCGGGACAGTCGAATGATCTCCGGCCGGGTGCCGACCACTGTCATGATGCGGGTCATGCCCGTCCTCTCTGCGCTGCCACCTTGGTCAGGATGTCTTCGAACTGGTCGACGCCCACGCGCAGGGACATCCGATCGCGGTACACCTGGCGGGCCCGGTCCGCCATGGCCTGCCGCGTGGCGGCCGGCTGTTCGGACGCTTCCACGAACCTTTCGGCGAGCGCCCGCCAGTCCTCTGGCGGACAGACGAGACCGACCCCGGTCGACCGGACAAGGGCCCCGGTGTCGCCCCCGGCGGCAGCGATCACCGGAACACCGCAGGCCAACGCGGCCTGCAGCTTCGACGGGACGGCAGCGCGCAGGGCGGGTACGTCGCGTAGGCACACAAGTTGCCAGTGCGCTGCCGCGTACAGCTCCGCCATCTGTTCGGGCGGACGCCGACCGATGAACCGCACGTTGTCGGCGCCCAGGTCGGCGGCCAATCGGCGGGCGCCGTCCTCACCCGCGCCGGAGCCGACCAGCACCAGGTCCATCCGGTCACTGGCGGCGGCCGCCGCCCGGATGGCCGTCTCGATGCCCTGCAGGAGCCCGAGGTTGCCCGCGAACATCACGGTGCAGCGCTGGCGGTGACCGAGCGCCGCACGGGCCTCGTCGGTGACCGGCACCGGCCGGAACAGCGCGTCGTCAGTCCAGTTCCAGACCACCCGCACCCGGTCCGGGTCGGCGCCGCCGGCCACCACCCGCTCAGCCATCGTCGGCGAAATCACCACGATGGCATCGGCCAGCCGGTACGTCCCACGCATCAGCGCCCCGATGGACCGCTCCAGCCATCGCCCGGCCCGGCCGGTCGGTGCCATCCCGGACTGCGTCACCGACTCGGGCCACAGATCCTGCAGGTGGAGCACGATCGGTGTTCGGCGGGCCGCACGCTGCAGGGCCGCAGCGGCGATGGCCGTGGGCGGCGGGTGGTAGACGTAGGTGACGTCGACGTCAGCGAGCCACCGCGCCCCAGCCACCGCGCTGGTGGCACCGAAGGAGAGGTGGCTCAGGGCGCGCCGGACGGTGGAGGTGTCGTGGCTGGGATAGGCGGGCACCCGCCGGACCATCACCGGCCCCTCGGTCTCCCGATGCCGCCAGCGCTGTTGCCAGCCAGGAAAGACTCGGCCGTACGGATAGCTCGGGAATGTGGTGAGGACCTTGACCTCGTGGCCACGGCCGGCCAGTTGGTGCGCCAGGTTACCCGGTATGAAGACACCCTCCGGCGGATACCACTGGCTGATCAGGCCAATCTTCACGCCCCGACCGCCACCGGCGCCGGTCGGGCCGCCACCACCGCCTCAGGCCAGGTATCCGGTCGGTCCGGGTCGAAGATCTCGTTGGTCCAGAACATCGTCACCAGCTCATCCGGCCCGGTGTTCACCAACTTGTGTGCCCACATCGTCGGCATGTCCACGAGTACCGGCTCGTCGCCGCTCACCGGGAAGCGCAGGACTTCGGTGTCACCCACCCGCCGCAGGCTGATCTCAGCAGAGCCGCGCAGCACCACGAACCGCTCCACCTTGGCCAGGTGAAAGTGTTCGCCGCGGGTGATCCCGGGCAGCGTGGTGGAGCAGAAGGTCTGGCCGGCACCACCGTGCGCCTTGACCGTCTCGACCAGCTCACCCCGGGCATCGGCGCGGCGAGGCAGCGCCAGGGGGTAGTGCGCCGGAAAACAGTGCGACCGGTATGTGTTGAAGAGCCGCACATCATGCCGCTTCAGTAGGTGCGGGATGTCCCCTGTCCGGTACGTCGCGGCGATCTCGGTGAGCCGGTGGGCCAGCCCCTGCACTCCGATGCGCAGCGGCGGCATGGCCGGATCCCATGAACCGCCGGCCGGCACACCGATGAGCCGGGCGGCCGCGTCGGTGACGTGCACGAGGCTCAACTCACGGTCGGCGTGCACCTCCGGCCGGCCACCCTCCGCGAGCACCCGACAGAACGTCGCCACCGCGGAGTTGTAGTGCGGGCGTCCGTGCTCGCCGTAGAGGTTCGGAAGCGACACGTCATCGAGGTCGACGCCGGTATCCGCCAGCACTCGCGCAGCGGTGGCCTTGGCGTCGCCGTACGCGGTGCCGTTGCCGGCCTGCACCGAATTGGCGTAGACAACCCGCGTCGGCGGGTTCGCGCAGTGCTTGAGTCCCTCCGCGAGCTGCGCGGCGAGCAGGACGTTCCCGGCAGCGACATCGGCCGGCTCACCCCGGTTCACGCCGGCCAGGTGCAGCACCCGGTCGACTCCGTCCACCTTCGCCGCGACCAGGTCGGGATCGGCGAGGTCGCTCCGGGTCACCACGACCGGTTCCGGCCAACCCAGAGCGCGCAGCAGCACCCGGACGTGCCAGCCGAGGAAGCCGCCGGCACCGGTGACGGCGAGCCTCAGCACGCCAGCACCGGATCCCGCAGCGCCAGCTCCGCGCGCACCTCGGGCAGCGTCTTCAGCAGTTCGATGATCTCGGGTACGCCGAGCTGTGGCGCGTTCGACGAGTTGAAGTCCTCGGTCCGCCCGTCGCCGAGGCCGCCCTCGGAGACGTAGAGCGCGTAGTTGAGGTCACGGCCGTCGAGCGGCACCCGAAGGAAGTCACCGAAGTCCTCGGCATGAGCGAGTTCCTCCCGGCTGGCCAGCGTCTCAGCCTGCTTCTCCCCGTGCCGTACGCCGATCACGTCGAGCTTGGAGGGCACGTCGAAGAGTTGACAGAGCGCCTCGGCCAGGTCGCCGACGGTGCAGGCGGCGGCCTTGCGGATGAAGATGTCGCCGGGCCGGGCGTGCTGGAAGGCGTGCTCCACCAGCTCCACCGAGTCGGCCAGCGACATCAGGAAGCGGGTCATCCCCGGGTCGGTCACGGTAGGTGCCCGGCCCGCCTTGATCTGCTCGATGAAGAGCGGAATCACCGAGCCACGGGAGTACATGACGTTGCCGTACCGGACGCAGGAGACCGTGGTGGCGCTGTTCGGGTTGTTCCGAGCGTGTGCCTGGGCGACCTTCTCCATCATCGCCTTGCTCATCCCCATCGCGTTGACCGGGTATACAGCCTTGTCGGTGCTGAGCACCACGACCGAGCCGACGCCGTTGCGCTCGGCGGCCTCGACGACATTGCTGCTGCCCAGCACGTTCGTCCGGACCGCCTCAAGCGGGAAGAACTCGCACGAGGGCACCTGCTTGAGGGCGGCCGCGTGAAAGATGTAGTCGATGCCCCGGCTGGCCTTGAGCACCGAGTCGTAGTCCCGCACGTCTCCGACGTAGTAACGGGCCCGCTCGTCGCCGAGCAGCCGACGCATGGCGTCCTGCTTGGCCTCGTCCCGGCTGAGCACCCGGACCTCGCCAACTCCACGGTCGAGGAGTCGGCGCACCATCGTCTGCCCAAAGGAACCCGTACCGCCGGTGATGAGCACCCGGCGTCCGGTGGTCAAGTAACTCACTGACGCTCCGTTCGTTCATGGTGGCTCGCGTAGGCCGCGCTGGTTGGGGCCGTGGTGCGGCCACAACTGCCGCAACGAGTGGAATCCCGCGAGAGAAACGCCCACATCGGGACCAAAAGCACAATGGAGTTGCTCTAGATCCTGATGGTCCTGGTGCACCACCAGATGGTCAGGCGTCGGGCCCGCGTGCCGCCGTCATCGGGTGGGCGCCATCGGCCGCGCGGGGCGGGCCGCAGGCGTCCGGTAATTGCCGACCAGGTGGTTCGGCGCCACCGCCCCGGAAACCCGCCAACCAAGCAGCAGGATCACCGCGGCCAGCACCAGCAGTCGCCCACCTCCGCGCACCACGTAGGTGAAACTGCCCACCCAGAGGAGGTCGAACAGACCGACCGCGGTGACGATCGCACCGGCGTAGACGCCCACGGCGTACGGCGTCGTCAGCGGGCCGGACGAGGCCCAGGCCAGGACCCTGTCGATGAACCGGACGGCCAGGCCGGTCACCGGCACCATCAGCCCCAGGCCCAGCAGGCCAAAGTTGTACAACCACTCCCCATGCGCGAGCGCCGCCGCGGAATGTCCCGTGCCGACCAGTTCAGGGCTCAGAAAGGCGACGAGGTCGGAACCGAAACCGATCGGCTTACCCTCCCACAGCGCGCGAGGCACCAGACCCACGGCGGCGTTGGCAAACGTCTCCCCCCATCCGCGCGGCAGCAGCCCCACCTCGTTCAGGCGCAGCAGCTGGGCGAACGAGTGAAGCGGGCTGATCGCGGACCCGAATCCGTCCTGGTCGACCATCGCAGCCGAGCCCTGTGAGCCGGTGGCGCGCAGCCCGGCGAGGAACAGCAGAGCCGGCGCCGCTCCACCGAGGACGAGGAGTTTGGTGTAGGGCCGCTGGTCCCGGTGGGCCGATATCACCAGCAACGCGAGCGCCAGCGTACCGACGACGATCCGCCCGAAGCCATTGAAGAGGTAGGTGAAGTAGAACGCGAAGGCGACCAGGAGAACCAGTCCCCAGACGAACGTGTGGCGTGCCATCGGGCCCCGCAACAACCCCACCGCGAGGAGCACGACGCCGACGAAGCCGATCGGGTTTGCCACCGGCGGTGAATTCGGTGCGACCGTTGCCATGCCCACTCCGAGCACCAGCAGGACCAGACCACACTTCACCGCCCACCCTGCCGTCCTGCCGTCCGCCTGGCCGGCAGCCGGTGGCAGCCGATGCGGCGCGGTGCTGCTCCAGAACAGCAACCACGTCACGACCTGTACGAAGTAGCAGATGGCAAGAGCGGTGAAGAGCGGGATGCCGGGATCGATCGTCCATGCCTTCACCGTTTGGTAAAGCCCGCTGAAGCCGACAAAGAATGCGAAGGCGAGGTTGTAGAGCCCTACGGCGGTGATGCGGCGACCGCCGTCGCGCCAGAAGACCCAGGCGCCGAAGAGGGTCGCCAGCAGGCTCATCGCGAGGTTTCCGTCCCTGCTCCACCCAACTGAGGAGTTTCTTTCCAGGAGCAGGCACGCCACGCCCAGCACGAGCCAGGCCAGCCCGGCGAAGCAGCGCCAGAGTCCGCTGGTCGGGAGCCTTGCCTCATCCTCGGGTACGCCGCGTGCGTGACGTGGACGCGCGCCTTGATTCCCACCTGCCATCGGGCGCGCCCCTGTCATTGACTCCATGACAGCGGAGCATATATCCGGACTTCCATTTCGGCCGCCTGTCTCGCGATTTCGGCGCCGATCGCCGCCACATCGCACAGACCGATCCTCCGTGGCGTCACCGATCCACACCGCCCATCGTTAGCCGGACGTGGCCGAACCCTTCGACGTGCTACACGACGACCTGACCCCCGCAGCCGCGAATGTCATTCGCGATTCGCCAATTCCGGTCCCCACACCGCCATATCGCGTGCTGTTGACGTGTGACTTCTTCGAACCGGGATTCCGCGCCGGCGGCCCTGTCCGTTCCGTTGCCCAACTGCTCGACGTCGTATCGCCAGCGATCGAGGTGACGATGGTGACGAGAGACCGCGATCTCGGCTCCGCGGAGCCGTATCCCGGTCACTCCGGTCACTGGATCGACCGGGGCCACGCTCGCATCTACTACCTCGATCCAGGTCGCCTCCGCCAGTGGTACGCCCTGCTGAAAGCGCTCCGATCAACCAGATTCGACCTCCTCTACGTCAACAGTCTCTGGGCGAGGTCATCGGTTCTGCCGATTTTCGCGGCGCAGGCACGCATCATTCGGGTCAAACAGATACTCGTCGCCCCTCGGGGTGAGCTGGCGGCGAGTGCGCTAGGGGTCAAGAGCTTGAAGAAGCGATTGTTCCTACGCGTTTGGCGACCCATTCTCAGACGGCTCAGGGTCCACTGGCACGCCACCAACCCGCACGAAGCGCAGCTGATCAGGAACCTCTTTCCGTGGGCCCGGATCGAGATGCGACCCAACGAGGTGTCGCTTCCGCCAGAGCCAATCCCACCCGAAGAGACCGGTGGTTCCTCGCGGCTCGTATTCATCGGTCGCATCAGCCCGATCAAGAATCTGGCGAAGGTGATCGAGGCCCTCGCGCTGGTGACGCGGCCGGTGGTTTTCGATATCTACGGCCCTATTGAGGACAGGTCCTATTGGGCCGAATGCCAACTGCTTGCCCAGCGGTTGCCGGCGTCCGTGACGCTCTCCTATCGGGGAGAGCTCGCGCCCCGCGCGGTCCGGTCCACCTTCGCGGAGTACGACATGTTCGTCTTTCCGACTCAGGGGGAGAACTTCGGCCACGTCATCGCGGAGAGCCTCTCCGCGTCGTGCCCGGTGATCTGTTCGGACGAGACCCCCTGGAGCCCGGTGCTCCGGGCCGGCGGAGGAGTCGTCCTGACGGATGCCACGGTGGCGACTCTGGCTCACCAGATTGACCAGTTCGCCCAGCGCAGCCGGGAGGAACGGCTCGCGGCACGCCGGGCGGCGGGGCAGGCCTATCGGTCCTGGCGGGCCGAGACCGAAGGGCCGAACATCCTCGACCGGATCAGGTTGACAGTCGCGGAGCGCTGACCCCCGCCCGTCGGCGGGCGGTGCCCAGCCGCCGTGAAAGGACCACGATTGAAGGAACGGTCGACTCCAGAGCAGACGCTCTCCGAGCCCACTGAGTCTGTCCGCTCCCAGGGAGGTCGCCGGTCGGGGGTGCGGTCCAATACCGTTGTGGCGTCGGCGTCCAGCCTGATGAGCGGACTGCTGAACGCCGGGATACTCGCGTACAGCGCGCGGCAGGGCCAGACCGCCGAAATCGCGGCTTACAGCGTGATGACGGCCGCGCTGACCTGGGTGGCGAACCTGGTCATGGGTGGATCATCCCTGCTGTATGTATCCGGCAATGACGAGGAACGCCGCGCGGCGCACAGTCAGCGAATCCTGGTGGCAGTGCCTGCCATGGCCACCGCCACTCTGCTGATCGCCGCGCTCTACGCTGATCAGGGGTACGGCGGGGCAGCCCTGATCAGCGCCGGCGGCGTGATGATCTTCAACAGCCTCGCCGACCTGCGCTTCGGCGACCTCGCCCGACAGATGCGCTTCATCGCGGCCTCGGCCGCGATGACCAGCACCCGACTCCTCGCCATGGTGCTGCTGATCGCCGGCACGCCACTGACGACCGCACTGCTGGTTGGTGCCGCCACCTACCTGCTCAGCACGGAGATACTGGCTTGTCGAGGCCCGGCCGGCCCGCCACCAATGTGGAGGGGACTGTCGCCGGGGGCAGCGGGGCGCGCCTTCCGGTTGAGCCGTCCGCTGTTCACCTACAGCCTTGCCGAGGCGTTCACCGGCCGTGCCAGCACTATCGCCCTCTCATTGGTGGCGAGCCCTCAGGTCGTTGGCTGCTACGGCGCCCTCGTCAGCATCTACCAGGCACTGGTCGCCGTCACGTTCAGCGGACTCCGGGTGCCGATGGCGATCCGGACCCGGCGACGACACAACCTCGGCCCCACAGTGGCGATCAGCCGGGAGAGCGAGATTATCGCCGTCATAGGTGCGACCGTCATCGCGGCCGCTGTCATCGCCACCGCGCCGTGGCTCACGACGAGCCTGCTCTCGCTGCCGATACCCGAGTCGGCGCTTTGGCTGCAACTGTTGGCGCTCGCCCTACCGTTCACGACCATGAACCGCGCCGTTGCGCTCAACCGCATCGGCGACGGGAACTACGTCGCCGCCAGTCGTCTCGCCCTGTCGATCGGTATGCTTTTGGGCGGCGCTCTACTCGTCCAGGCGGCGACACTCGGCCCGACAGGTGCCGCCGCCGCGACCACCGTCGCGGAGATGCTGGTCGCGGGGATCCTCGTGCTGGCCGCGGTGTCGCGTCGATACCGGCGGCGCGGATCTCATCGAGCAAGACATATCTCCCCTGAACAGGAGCGTCAGGCGGCGCCGCCCGTCGACCTCATCGGCAGGTGAGGCCGTAGTGCCACTCGGATCAGGAAACGAACAGGGCGTGCTTGCCTGCACGAGTGCGAGCCTGGTCGGCAACCTGGTGGAACGTTATCGACTCTGCGCGGAGGTCAGGGTGATCTTTCCGCAGCTCGCGAACGAAGTACAGACTCACCGCTTCCAGATCAAGCTCGTGGTCTGCCTGTAGGTAGATGTGCAGGGCGTCAGGTCGCTCCTGACGGAACTGAACGCCGACGATGTCCGGGAGGGTCTTGAGGATGTGCACCGGCAGGATCGGGGAAAGGTCGAGAATCCCGTGCGCCGAGCCGACCTGGACGATTTCCTGCTGTCGGCCGAGGACCGAGCGGATCTCGAACACGTTACCGTCGACGACGTCAGTTGGTTCGACCTGGTCCCCGATGGCGTAATTGACCAGTGGGAACAGACGGTCGTCGAGGGTGGTGACCGCGAGCGAACCATCATCATCGACGAGACAGATGAAGCTGTCCCAGATGACCTGGATGGGTCGTGCCTGCTCACGGGACATCGCCACCAGGCCGGTCTCGGCAGCGCCGTACTCGATGACCGCCCTTGCCCCGAAGACCCGTTCGATCAGTGCGATGTCCGTGTCGCTGGCCGTCTCCGCGGTCAGGATCACCGCCCGCAGCCGACTCATGTCGCCCAGGTCCAGCCTGTTGCGCTGGATGTAGCGGGCGACCTTGAAGATTGCGGAGGTGTATCCGACCAGCAACACGGGTCGCCGAGAACGGATCGCCTCGTAGTGCCCTCGAAGCGCAGGATCACTGAGGTCGTAGGCGTTCAACCGAGTGATGTTCACCAGGCGGTCGGCGACGCCGCGCCGCAACCGGGCGACTTGGCTGGCCAGCCCGTCGCCGAAGAGGTGCGAGTGCCCCCAGAGCAGGACCTGCGGCTCGAACGGCTGGACTCCCCGCCAAGCTCGCCCGAGATAGTTGTTCGCCCACCGGTCGGTCGACTCGCCCCGCCCCCGAGGAAACTTGGTGGGCTGGCCGGTGCTCCCGCCGGTGCTGTAGGCCTGCTTCGTCGAACCACCCGCGAAGACCTCGGCAGAGCGGCTGATCAGCAGCTCTTTGTCGAGCATCGGAAAGTGGCGAAGGTCCGACGGCCGCGAGATGCCACTGGGTAGATCATGCTCTTTCCGCCATGACCGGTAGAACGGCACCTGGGTCAGGCAGTACGCCCACATCTTGTTGAAGCGTTGGACCTGGATCCGCTCGATCTCCGCGCGGGACAAGGGCTTGTTGTAGAGGACGATCTTTCGTTCGAGGCGCCGACGGCGTTCCGCGAACAGCCACCCGCGCTCCATCAACGCACGCACGTCGAGTCGCCTCCTGGCTCCGCTACACCCTCCGAAGCAGAGCTGACGTCCATCAGCCCGCTCGTTCATCAGCACCCTTTCAACGATGCGACAAAATCCCAGTTACGAGGCAGGTCATCCATTCATCACACACGGCACCGACACCAACACGGTCAGCAACCTTGCACCCATCGACCTATTGACACTGATCACGCCGCACCGAAGGCTCGCGCCTAGAGGTCCTTCACCCAAGGAGGCGCGATGAGACCGAGACGACTGGCGATCGCCGGCGTGGTCACCCTGCTCGGCGCACTGGCACTGACCCCACCGGCCAGCGCGCGGCCCCCGTCCGACCCGGGCGTCCGCGACGGTCTGGAGGTGTACGTCGGCGTTGTCGACGCGAAACAGCGGGAGCAACTGCGCGCGGCGGGGGTCGACCTCGGCCACGACGCGAAGGCGGACTCGTCCGGCCGCACGACTGTCGAGACGGTCCTCAGCCGACGGCAGGCGAAGCGGTTGACCGACAAGGGCGTACCGCTGTCGGTGAAGAAGGTGCGGGGCAAGGACGCGTCGCAGGCGCTGCGGGAGCAGGCCGCGGCCGGCTGGACGAGTTTCCGTCCCTACGGTGAGCCGGGCGGCCTGCGAGACGAACTGAACGCCACAGCGGCCCGGTATCCCAAGCTGACCAAGGTGGAGACGATCGGTCGCAGCCAGCAGGGGCAGCCGATCGTCGCGGTGAAGGTCACCAAGAACGCGCGGACCGTGGCGGACGGCAAACGACCGGCGGTGCTCTACGCCGGCGCGCAGCACGCCAGGGAGTGGATCACGCCGGAGATGACCCGCCGGCTGATGCATCACGTGCTGGACAGCTACGGCACCGACCGGGAGATCACCCGTCTGTTGGACACCACCGAGCTGTGGTTCCTGCCGGTGGCCAACCCGGACGGCTACGACTTCACGTTCACCCCCGGCAACCGGCTGTGGCGCAAGAACCTGCGGGACAACAACGGTGACGGGCAGATCGGCTCCGGCGACGGCGTCGACCTCAACCGCAACTTCAGCTACAAGTGGGGATACGACAACGAGGGCTCGTCGCCGGAGCTGAACAGCGAGACCTACCGGGGCCCGGGCCCCAACTCCGAGCCGGAGACCAAGGCGCTGGACCGGCTCTTCAAGCGGGTCGGGTTCGAGTTCTTCGTCAACTACCACTCGGCGGCCGAACTGCTGCTCTACGGCCTGGGCTGGCAGGTGAGCACCCCCACGCCGGACGACGTGATCTACGAGGCGATGGCCGGTGACGACGCGCACCCCGCGGTGCCCGGCTACGACCCGGACATCTCCGCGGAGCTTTACACCACGAACGGTGACACCGACAGTCACGCCACCGTCAGGTACGGCACGCTGGGCTTCACCCCGGAGATGTCCACCTGCGAGGCCGCCTCGGCCGTCGACCCGGACGACCAGTGGCGCCCGGAGGACTGCGTCAGCGGCTTCATCTTCCCTGACGACGAGGCGCTGATCGCCGGCGAGGTGAGCAAGAACCTACCGTTCGCGTTGGCGGTGGCCCGGTCGGCGGCGGACCCGGACGACCCGGTCTCGGTGGTCGGTCGCAGCACTCCGGACTTCGTGGTGGACGCCTTCGACACCTCGTTCGGGCGGACCCAGCAGGTCGCCGCGATCACCCGTCGGGCGCTGAGGAACGTGCGGATGCACTACACGGTCAACGGTGGGCGGCCGAAGACGGTCGCGGTCCGCGAGTGGCGCGGCGGCGAGCGGTACGGCAACACCCACGACGACTACTACGCCGAGCTACGGGGCACTGTCAGCGGCGCGAAGCCGGGCGACCGGGTGGAGGTCTGGTTCACCGGGAACAAACCGCGCGCCGGGGTGGTGGCCAGCGAACACTTCACCTATCGGGTGCACGACGACGTCGGTGGCGACGTGCTGGTCCTCGCTGTGGAGGACGTCACCGGCCTCAGCCCGGCGCAGACCGGCACCACGGCGAAGTACGCCGACGAGGTCGCGGCGTCGCTGGGCGCCGCCGGGCGCAGCAGTGACGTGTACGACTTCGACGCGATGGGCCGCAAGGCGCCGCACCCGCTCGGCGTGCTGTCGCACTACGAGGCGGTGGTCTGGGAGACCGGCGACGACGTGATCCTGCGCTCCCCCGGTCAGGTGGCCGGCACGACGGCCAGAGCGGCGCTGGAAACCGAGCTGGCCGTTCGGGACTACCTGAACGAGGGCGGCAAACTGCTGGTCAGCGGCCAGTACGCGTTGTTCGCGCAGGGCGCCAACGGGTCGTACGTCTATCACCCGGACGCGCCGCCGGAGTGCACCGACGCCGAGGCTGCCAGCTGTCTGCCGCTGTTTAACGACTTCCAGCAGTACTGGTTGGGCGCGCACACCTATGTCAGCGACGGCGGAACGAGCCCGGACGGGGAGCCGTACCCGGTCGCCGGCACCGATGCGGCGTTCACCGGCTTCGACGGGCAGCTGAACGCCTCCGGCTCGGCGGAGAACCAGGCGCACACCGCGTCGTTCCTGACCACGTCGAGCTTCCTGCCGCCGGACGAGTTCCCGCAGTTCGCCAGTTCCGCGCCGGTGGGCTGGTCCCGACCGGGCGGCGCGCCGTTCGATCCGCGTACGGGTGAGTGGTACCTGTACAGCGGGCAGACCGACGAGTCGTACAAGCGGCTCACGCGCACTGTGGACCTCACCGGGGCGAGCAGCGCGGAGTTGCGCTTCTTCACCTCCTACGAGATCGAGCAGGACTGGGACTTCATGTTCGTCGAGGCGCACGAGGTGGGTCGCGACGACTGGACGACACTGCCGGACGCCAACGGCAAGACCAGCACTGTCACCGGGGACAGCTGCCCCGAGGGTTGGGTGGAGCAGTTGCACCCGTTCCTCGCGCACTACCAGGGCGCTGACTGCTCCCCCACCGGGAGCACCGGCAGCTGGAACGCGGCGAGCGGGTCGTCGGGAGGCTGGAAGGAGTTCGTGGCCGATCTGTCGGGCTACGCCGGTAAGCAGGTCGAGGTGTCGATCACGTACGCCTCGGACTGGGGCACCCAGGGTCTCGGCGTCTTCCTGGACGACGCCCGGGTGCTGGTTGACGGGTCGACGGTGGCGGAGACCTCGTTCGAGTCGGCCGACCTGGGTGGCTGGACGGTGGCCGGCCCACCGCCCGGCTCCGCCGGCAACGCCAACGACTGGTCGCGCAGCCAGCAGGCGTTCGAGGAGGGCTCGGTGGTGGTCACCGGGGACACGGTGTATCTGGGCTTCGGGTTGGAGGGTCTGCCTCCGGCGGCCCGCGACGACCTGGTCGCCCGCTCGCTGACCCACCTCACCGGGCAGCCCCGCCCCTGATGGCGGCGAGGTGCGCCGACGGTCCGCGGGCCGGAGGCGCACCTTCGGTGTACGCCGGGTACGGTCGCCGCCGATGTGGTGAGCTGTACGGGTGTCGGGGCTGGGACTTGTGTTGCACCCCACCCGGGATGTCACCGAGGTGGTGGGGATCATCGAACGGTGGGCGACGCGTCACCACAAGACGTTGATGGTGCGCGAGGAGGACCAGCACCGCGTCTCGTCCTGCATCGTGCCGGTGCCGGCGGACGAGGTGGCGGCCCGCGCCGACGCCTTGATCAGCATCGGTGGCGACGGGACCATGTTGGGTGCGCTTCGATCCGCCGTCCTCGACCCGAAGCCGGTGCTCGGCGTACACCTGGGTCGTGTGGGTTTTCTCGTGGAGATCGAGCCGCCGGAGCTGCCTGAGGCGCTGAGCCGGTTGCTGTCCAAGGAGTTCACCGTCGAGTCGCACGCCTGCCTCGCCTGCGACGTGTGTGGCGACGACGTGGTGGCGTTCAACGACATCGCGCTGGTGCGCCAGCCCGGCTCCGGCTTCGTCAACGCCACACTCGCCATCGACGGCCAGCAGTACGGCTACTACCGGTGCGACGCCGTGGTGGTCAGCACCCCGATCGGCTCCACGGCGTACAGCTACGCCGCCGGCGGCCCGCTGATCTCCCCGGCGGCGGACTCGATGGTGGTCACGCCGTCGGCGCCGATGGCGGGCATCTCCCGGTCGGTGGTGCTCTCACCGGACGAGAAGATCCGGCTGGAGCTGGAGCCCGACTCGTCCCCGGTGGTGGTGGAGATGGACGGGTTGGTGTTCCGCGACCCGGCCACCGAGGGAGCGGTGGAGATCAGGTACCGCCGCAACGCCGGCCTGGTGGTGCGCTTCGACCCGCTGCGCTACCAGGAACGCAACCAGTTGAAGATGACGCTGCTCGACCTGCCGTTCCTGCCCGAGCAGCTCCGCGAACTGCTCCCCGAGGAGCTGCGCCGCACCCAACGAGAACTCCCGCCACCCTGCTGACCCCGCGGTTAGGGGGCCAGGGCTTGGTCTACCAGGGCTTTGGCCTCTTCCTGGATCTTCTTGAGGTGGTCGGGGCCCTGGAAGGACTCGGCGTAGATCTTGTAGACGTCCTCGGTGCCGGACGGACGGGCGGCGAACCAGCCGGACTCGGTGCTGACCTTGAGGCCACCGATCGCCGCGCCGTTACCGGGGGCGGTGGTCAGCGTCGCGGTGATCGGCTCACCGGCAAGCTCGGTGGCGGTGACCTGTTCCGGGGAGAGCTTGCCGAGCACTGCCTTCTGCTCCCGGGTGGCCGGGGCGTCGATCCGGGCGTACGAGGGCGCGCCGAAGCGTTCGGCCAACTCCGCCCAGTGCTCGCTCGGGCTACGGCCGGTGGTGGCCTGGATCTCGGCGGCGAGCAGGCAGAGCAGCAGGCCGTCCTTGTCGGTGGTCCAGGTCGAGCCGTCGCGTCGCAGGAACGACGCCCCGGCGCTCTCCTCGCCTCCGAACCCGACAGCGCCGTCCAGCAGGCCGGGTACGAACCACTTGAAGCCGACAGGCACCTCCAGCAGCGGGCGACCCAGGTCGGCGGCGACCCGGTCGATCATCGACGAGGAGACCAGGGTCTTGCCCACAGCGGCGTCCGGCCCCCACTCGGTGCGGGTGCGGAACAGGTGGCGAATCGCCACCGCCAGGTAGTGGTTGGGGTTCATCAGCCCGGCGTCCGGGGTGACGATGCCGTGCCGGTCGGCGTCGGCGTCGTTGCCCGTGGAGATCTGGTAGTCGGCCCGCGCGGCGATCAGCGACGCCATCGCGTTCGGCGAGGAGCAGTCCATCCGGATCTTGCCGTCGCCGTCCAGGGTCATGAATCGCCAGGTCGGGTCGACAGTCGGGTTGACCACTGTCAGGTCCAGGCGGTGCCGCTCGGCGATCTCACCCCAGTACGCTACGCTCGCCCCGCCCAGCGGGTCCGCGCCGATGCGGATCCCCGCGTCGCGGATGGCGTCGATGTCGATCGCGGCCGGCAGGTCGTCGACGTAGTTGGCGAGGAAGTCGTACTCCCCGGTGGTGTCGGCGGCCCGCGCCCGCGCGTAGGTGATCCGGCGGACCTCCTTGAGCCCTGCGGCGAGGATGGCGTTGGCCCGGTCCTGGATCCACCGGGTCACGTCGGTGTCGGCCGGCCCACCGTTTGTGGGGTTGTACTTGAAACCGCCGTCGTCGGGCGGGTTGTGCGACGGGGTGATGACGATGCCGTCGGCGAGCCCGCTGGTCCGCCCACGGTTGTGAGTGAGGATCGCGTGCGACAGCGCCGGGGTCGGGGTGTAGCCGTCGCGGCTGTCCACCAGCACTGTGACCCCGTTGGCGGCGAGCACCTCCAGGGCGTCCACAGCGGCCGGCGCGGAGAGCGCGTGGGTGTCCCGGGCGAGGAAGAGCGGCCCGTCCAGCCCCTGCTCACGCCGGTAGTCGCAGAGCGCCTGGGTGACCGCGAGGATGTGGTCGGAGTTGAACGCGTTGCGCAGGCTGGAGCCGCGGTGGCCGGAGGTGCCGAAGGAGACCTGCTGGGCCGGGTCCGCGGGATCCGGATGCTCGGCGTAGTAGGCGGTCACCAGGCGCGGCACGTCGACCAGGTCGGCGGGCTCGGCGAGCTGGCCGGCACGGGGGTGGGTCACTGCGGGATCCTCCTCGGGGAGTGCCTGTCGGTCACGGCACGACCTTCTGGCCCTTGCCGATCACCACGATGCCGTTGTCGGAAACGGTGTAGCGCTGCCGGTCCTTCTCCAGGTCGACGCCGATCTCGACGCCCTCCGGGACGAACACGTTCTTGTCAAGGATGGCCCGCCGGACCACAGCGTGCCGGCCGATCTCCACACCCTCCATCAGCACCGAGCCCTCGACGTGCGCCCAGGAGTGCACCCGCACCTTCGGCGAGACGATCGAGTTCTCCACCAGCGAGCCGGAGATCACCACACCCGGGGAGACCATCGAGCCGACCGCCCGGCCGACCCGCTCACCCCACTGGTGCACGAACTTCGCCGGCGGCCACGGCGGCTGCTCCGTGTAGATCGGCCAGTCGAAGTTGTACATGTTGAACACGGGGTGCACGTTGATCAGATCCATGTGCGCGTCGTAGAACGAGTCGAGCGTTCCCACGTCCCGCCAGTAGCCGCGATCACGGTCGGTGCTGCCCGGTACCTCGTTGTCGCGGAAGTCGTAGACGTTGGCCTCGCCGCGCTCGACGAGCATCGGGATGATGCTGCCGCCCATGTCGTGCTTGCTGGACTTGTCCTCGGCGTCGCGCTCGACCGCCTCGCAGAGTGCCCGAGTGGTGAAGACGTAGTTGCCCATCGAGGCGTAGATCTCGTCCGGCGCGTCGGGCAGACCGACCGCGTCGGTGGGCTTCTCGCGGAACGCGCGGATCCGCTTGCCGTCCTCGCCGACCTCGATGACGCCGAACTGGTCGGCCATCGACAGCGGCTGGCGAATGCCGGCCACTGTCACCGCCGCGCCGGAGGCGATGTGGTCCTCCACCATCTGCCGCGGGTCCATCCGGTAGATGTGGTCGGCGCCAAAGACGATCACGTAGTCGGGCTGCTCGTCGTTGATCAGGTTGAAGCTCTGGTAGATGGCGTCGGCCGAGCCGGCGAACCACCACGGGCCACGACGCTGCTGCGCCGGCACCGGGGTGACGTAGTTGCCGAGCAGCGTGGACATCCGCCAGGTCTTGGTGATGTGTCGGTCGAGGGAGTGGGACTTGTACTGGGTCAGCACGACGATCTTGAGATAGCCGGCGTTGGCCAGGTTGGAGAGGACGAAGTCGACCATGCGGTACATCCCGCCGAACGGGACGGCCGGCTTGGCCCGATCCGTGGTGAGTGGCATCAGGCGCTTGCCCTCCCCACCCGCCAGGACGATCGCGAGCACCTTGGCAGCCATGCCCCGACGCTATCCACCCTCGCCCCACTTCACCACTCGTACGGGGAGTCTTCTGCACTAGGGTGCGGGGTCATGACGGAACCCACCCCGCTGCGCGTCGATCTGCTCACCCGCGAGTACCCACCGGAGGTCTACGGCGGCGCGGGCGTGCACGTCGAGTACCTGGCTCGGGAGTTGCGCAGCCTCGCCGACGTACGGGTGCACTGCTTCGGCCTGCCGCGCACCGAGCCGGGCGTCACCGCGTACGCCGAACCGCCGGGCCTCACCGGCGCGAACGCCGCGCTGCGCACGATGGGTGTGGACCTGGAGATGGCCGCCGGCGCGGCCGGCACCGACGTGGTGCACAGCCACACCTGGTACGCGAACCTGGCCGGCCACACCGCGAAGCTGCTGCACGGGGTGCCGCACGTGGTGACCGCCCACAGCCTGGAGCCGCTGCGGCCGTGGAAGGCCGAGCAGCTCGGCGGCGGTTACGCGCTCTCCTCCTGGATCGAGCGCACCGCGATGGAGGCCGCCGACGCGGTGATCGCGGTCAGCGGCGGGATGCGCAACGACGTGCTCACCGCGTACCCGCAGATCGACCCCGACCGGGTTCGGGTGGTCTACAACGGCATCGACACCGTCCAGTACGCCCCGGATCAGGGCACCGACGTGCTCGACCGGCTCGGCGTCGACCCGTCCCGCCCCAGCGTCGTCTACGTGGGCAGGATCACCCGGCAGAAGGGGCTGCCGTACCTGCTGCGGGCCGCCCGGGAGTTGCCGGCGGACACCCAGCTCGTCCTGCTCGCCGGCGCGCCGGACACCGCCGAGATCGCCGCCGAGGTAGAGGAGTTGGTCGCCGAGCTGCGGGCCAACCGTTCCGGTGTGGTCTGGGTGGCCGAGATGCTGCCCAAGCCCGAGGTGATCCAGGTGCTCACGCACGCCACGGTCTTCGTCTGCCCGTCGGTCTACGAGCCGATGGGCATCGTCAACCTGGAGGCGATGGCCTGCGAGACGGCAGTGGTGGCGACCGCGACCGGCGGCATCCCCGAAGTCGTGGCCGACGACGAGACCGGCCTGCTGGTACCGATCGAGCAGTCCACCGACGGCTCCGGCACCCCACTGGAGCCGGACCGCTTCGTGGCCGACCTGGCGGCCGCGATCAACACGTTGCTCGCCGACCCGGCGCGCACCGAGCGCTTCGGCCTGGCCGGCCGGCGGCGCGCGGTGCAGCACTTCTCCTGGGACGCCATCGCCCGGCAGACCCTGGAGGTCTACCGCTCCGTCGGCGCGGCCTGAGGCAGACGGACGTCAGATCGCCGTGCCCGGCGGAGACTTGAGCAGCGACGTCGCCTCGGCAGCATGACCACCACGCCCGTTCCGTAGCGCGCTGGCCGCGATGCGGATGAGGTCGATGTTGACCCCGGCGGCGCCACTCGGGTCATGCACCTTCAGCTTCACGTCGAGGCTCACCGCTGTCTCACCCCAACCCTGCGCCTCAAGGTTGAGGTGAGCCACCTTCTGCGACGCGAGATGCGGCAGGTACCCGAGCGGCGCCACCTCGACGCTGCCCGCCTCCGAGAGGGCGTTGAGCTTGGACTGCTTCTTGGTGTTGGGGTTCTCGACCAGGTTGCGGAAGTCCTCGGTGCCGCCCAGATTGACCTGGTAGGAGCTGACCAGCGTCAGGCCCCGCTCCTTCAGGAGCCGCAGCAGCGCGTTGTGCAACACCGAGGTGCCGAACTGGCTCGCCAGGTCGTCGCCGAGCAACGGCAGACCGGCAGCCTCGAAGCTGTCCAGCAGCTGTGGATCGCGGGCGACCGGGTCGGCGGTGGTGTTGATGAAGGCGACGCCCGCCGTGTGGGCCGCCTCGGCGTACGCCCGGGCAGTCTCCGGTCGGCCACTCGGCGCCGAGTAGAGCAGCACCTCCGCCCCTGCCAGCGCCGCTGCCACCCGCTGCACCTCGCTCGCGTCGACGAGGCCCTTCGTGACCGGCACACCCGCTCTCGGCAGGTCGCAGTTCAGCCGGGGGAAGTTGTTGGGCGCCAGGAAGATCGCCTCGGTCAGGTCCCGACCGATCTTCTCCTCGGAGGTGGCGAAGGCCGCCACGATGTCGATGTCCCCCACTCCGAGGCCGTCGATCATCGGCCTGCGGATTCCGACCAGGCTGCCGCCCTGGCGGTAGAGAGCAAGCCCCTGCACCAGTGCGGAGGTGTTGTTACCGACACCGACTACCGCGACTCTCACCCGTTCGATCATGGCCGGAGGCTACGGCACCTCCGGTTCGGCGGTCCGCCCCGGCGAGACCGTCAACGGTGCCGAAAGTTCGGTCACGACGGCCAATCCCCCGAAGGTCCACCGCGCTGACTGGTTCCCCCCGCACCGGCCCGCCACCATCCGCCAGGGAGACCAGGTGGCGGCCGTCAGGCGACACCGAGGGTGGTGGCGAGCTGGACGATGCCGGCGGGCGCGTCGGCGGAGCGCCACACGACGGTGACCAGCTTTCGTACCGCCGGCCGGTCGTGCACCTCACTGCGGGCGGTGCGCTCCGCGTCGAGGACCGCCCGGCCCGCGCGGTGCATCTCGCCGGCCAGGGCGTACACCCGGGCCACATCGAGGAGGTATGCGGCCCGGTGCTCGGGCGGCAGGCTTCGCCACTCGTCGCCGGTCACCAGCCGCTCGTGCCGGGCCGTCGCCGTGGTGACGTCGCCGAGGGCCGCATCGGCCACCACCCGGGCCGCCTCGACCGCCGCCTGACCGAAACCCCCGACACCGAAGACCACACCGCCAGAGCCCGAACCCTCGGAGCCAGCACCACCCCCGGAGCCGTCCGGGCCGACGTCTCGGGCGATCATCTCGGCCTGGTCGAGTGACTGACGGGCGACGCGTCCGTCTCCCCCGCCTGCCGCGGCGAGGGCGGCTTGAAGAAGCAGCGTCCCGCGTAGTCCCACGCTGGCTGGGGACACACCGCCGACCCCGTGCGCGCCGATGCGGTCCGCGGCGACGAGCGCGGCGTCCAGGGCGGAGCGCCGTCGACCACGGGACCGCAGGGCCTGACTCAGTGACACGGTGGCGAGGCCGGCCAGTTGCGGGTCGGGGGCAGCCAGGGCGATGGTCATTCCACGGTCGGCGGCCAGCCAGGCCAACTCCCCCTGGTCGACCTTGACCAGCACCAGCGCGACGAGTGCGTACACCGACACGAGCAGCGCGTCCGTCGCGATGGGGCGAGCGGCGTGCGCTTCGCGGACGGCGTCGAGCAGACCGGGTAGCAGTGCCAGCAGGGCCGGGTACCGCGCGTGCCGATAGCTCTGCTCGGCATGCTCCAGCCGAGCAGCCAACTCCTCCACCAGCGGCGGTCGGTCCGCGCCCGGTAGCTGGTAGCGGGCCAGCGCCGTCCGGACCCCGTCCAGCCCGGCAACCGGAGTCGGCCGCGCGGGCCGGGCCGCCAGCAGGACCTCCACGTCGATGCGCAGCGTCTCGGCGACCTCCCGGAGGTTGGACACCCGCTCCAACCGGCGTACCCCACGCTCGACCTTGTCCACCCAACTCTTCGACTTGCCGAGCCGGTCGGCGAACTGCTGCTGCGTCATGTTCCGCCGGACCCGCCACTGCGCGACCCGGCGACCCACCGGCAGCTCGTTCACCGCCGGCCCGTCGCGCTCACCGCAGGACCCCAATCACAACCAGCACGAGTACGACCACCGCGATCGCGATGCCGTAGGCGTACTGCCGCCGGGTGAGCGGCGCCCGCGTCGGCCGGGCTGGAGCGCGCACCCGATCCCCGTCCGGCTGCGGAGGTCGCGCCCCGGCAATGGGGTACGCGGGCGGCAGCGGCCCGTCCGGCAGTCGCTCGTCCAACTGTGCCTCCTCGGGGCGCGACGAATTGATGGGTGATGGAGGTACCGACTGCTGGGAGTGGTTGGTGATGGGGGATGCAGGTCAGAGGCGGTATGACACGGGAAGCCACCCGCCCCTGATGAGGCACTCCGCTGCTGACGAGAGGACCTCCGACATAGTCCAACTTAGGACCCTAAGTAGCCAGAGTCAACACAGGGTCCAGACTGCGTCGCGCGTGGTGAGACTCTGTACAGGCTGACGAGAGGTGGTCCCACCATGCCCCGCAAGCCTGTCTACGAGCAGGTCGTCGATGACATCACGACGTCGATCCGAAGCGGCACCCTCAAGCCCGGCGACAAGCTGCCAACCATCGCTGAACTCGCCCGCCAGTACAACTCGTCCGACAACCCGATCAAGCGGGCTCTGTGGATCTTGGATGAGCGGGGCTGGATCGAGGTGCACCAGGGCAAGGGGTCGTTCGTGGCGCCGAACCCGCCCGCCTGACTCCGTTCTGCCCCTCACCCGGCCTAGATCCACTCGGGTTTCAGGAAACCGTCGCATCTGGGTCGCGCCGACACCGCCGCTGCATGACGCTGGAGTGGCTGTTCGTCAACGCCCGCACCGCCTCGTCGATCATGGAGTTGTGGTGGGTGACGAAGTGCTAGTTATAGCGTCAAAACAGGCACCACAACTCCATGATCGACGGGACCAACCTCGATCTTGCACTTTCTGTCGTCGAAATGCGCGGAATGCTCTTTATATCGCGACAGAAAGTGCAAGATCGCGGAAAGGACGGAGCGAAGGAAGTCCTCCGCCGGCAACGCCTCGTCCAGCTCCTCGATCCGGTCGAAACGGACCGACACCTCGGCGTACACGATGGGGTTGATCACCAGGTTGCCCGCGGCCCCGGGTTTCGGCACCGTGGACTCGAACGATGCGGAGGGCACCGCCCTCCTCAACCACGTCAACCTCGTCGCCCTCGTGCAGGTTGTATCGAGCCCGCAGCGCCGCCGGGATCGTCACCTGGCCCTTGCTGTCCAACCGCATGCTCTGCACCTCCGTCACGTAATACTGCCGATACGTGACACTTCTCGACGCGCGGTCTGAGCGATGTCGCCGCGGGGAGCTGGGAGGAGTAGCGGGTGGGGTGCTTGGCCGCGCGCGAACGGATCTCGCGCAGTAGGTTGGCGGGGTGACTGGACGGTTCCCGATCGAAGACGTCTCCCCTGTCGTCTCGTGCGGGCGATACCCGGCCAAGGCGGTGGTCGACGAGCCCGTTCCGGTGTCGGCGCGCGCCTACCGGGAGGGGCACGACGCGCTGGGCTGCAACGTGGTGTGGGCTGGTCCGGACGGCGCGAGCCGGCCGTTCACCCGGATGCGCCCCGGCGAGCCCGGCCAGGACCGCTGGCACGCCACCATCGCACCGGACGCCGTCGGCTCGTGGACCTTCTCCGTCGAGGCGTTCCAGGACCCGTACCTGACCTGGCAGAACGCGGTGACCAAGAAGATCGCCGCCGGGCAGGGGCCGGAGGACCTGGCCAACGACCTGGCCGAGGGCGCGCGGGTGCTCGCCGCCGCCCGGGGCCTCGTGCCGACCGCCGATCGACCCCGGGTCGCCGACGCGCTCACCGCGCTGGTCGACACCGACCTGCCGCTGGCGCAGCGGGTCGACAGGGCGCTGGCCCTGGCCGACCTGCTCTGGGAGCACCCGGTGCGGGAGCTCGTCACCGTCGGTGACACGTACTCGATCTGGGTTGACCGCAAGCGGGCGCTCTACTCGGCCTGGTACGAGTTCTTCCCCCGCTCCGAAGGAGCGGCAGGCGGCCGGTCCGGCACCTTCGCCACCGCCACCGAGCGGCTGCCGGGGGTGGCCGCGATGGGCTTCGACGTGCTCTACCTGCCGCCGATCCACCCGATCGGCCGGGTCAACCGCAAGGGCCCGAACAACGCGCTCACCGCCGGGCCGACCGACGTCGGCTCGCCGTGGGCGATCGGCGCCGCCGAGGGCGGCCACGACACGATCCACCCCGACCTGGGTACGCAGGCGGACTTCCGGGCCTTCATCCAGGCGGCGGCGGCACAGGGCCTGGAAGTGGCGATGGACCTGGCGTTGCAGTGCGCGCCGGACCACCCCTGGGTCACCGAGCACCCGGAGTGGTTCACCACCCGGGCCGACGGCAGCATCGCGTACGCGGAGAACCCGCCGAAGAAGTACCAGGACATCTACCCGGTCAACTTCGACAACGACCCGGAGGGCATCCGGGCCGAGGTGCTGCGGGTGGTGCTGCACTGGGTCGGCGAGGGCATCCGGATCTTCCGGGTGGACAACCCGCACACCAAGCCGTTCGACTTCTGGCACTGGCTGATCGCCGAGGTGAAGGCGGTCGACCCGGACGTGCTGTTCCTGGCCGAGGCGTTCACCCGGCCGGCCATCATGCACGGCCTCGGCAAGATCGGCTTCACCCAGTCGTACACCTATTTCACCTGGCGCACGACGGCGGCCGAGATGCGGGCGTACTGCGAGGAGCTGATCGAGGCGGCCGACTACATGCGGCCGAACTTCTGGCCGAACACCCCGGACATCCTGCACGAGTCGCTGCAGCACGGCGGCCCACCGATGTTCAAGATCCGGGCGGTGCTGGCCGCGCTGCTCTCCCCCTCCTGGGGCCTGTACGCGGGCTACGAGCTGTTCGAGCACGTGGCCCGACCGGGCGCCGAGGAGTACCTGGACAACGAGAAGTACCAGCTGCGACCCCGGGACTGGGCCGGCGCCGAGGCGCAGGGCCGCTCGCTGGCGCCGTTCCTGGCCACCCTCAACCGGGTACGCCACCACAACCCGGCCCTGCACCAGCTCCGCAACCTGCGCTTCCACGAGATCGACAACCCGGCGCTGCTTTGCTGGTCGAAGCACGACCCGGAAACCGGCAACACCGTCATCGTGATCTGCTCGTTCGACCCGCGCGTCGTGCAGTGGGGCAACACCACCCTCGACATGCCGGCGCTCGGCTTCGACTGGCACGAACGGTTCACGGTGCACGACGAGCTGACCGGCACCAGCTACGACTGGGGTCAGCGCAACGCGGTACGGCTCGACCCGTACCTGCAACCCGCGCACGTGTTGACAGTGCGTCGCCCGACCCCGCCGACCCCGCCGGAGCCGGCGGGCGCCGAGCCGGCCGACCTCACCGTCGCCGAGGTGCCGGACGACCTTTCCGGCGGCACCGCGCCGACAGCTCCCGTCCCGACACCTCCTGCGCCGACACCTCCTGCGCCGACAGCTCCTGCGCCGACAGCTCCTGCACCGACGCCTCCTGCTCCGGCGCCTCCTGCGTCGACAGCTGCCGCGTCGACAGCTCCCGTTCCGACTCCGCCCCGCCGGTCGGGCCCGGTTCCGACCCCACCGCGCCGAGCGGCCACCCGCCCGTCCGCCCCCGTACCGACCGACGCCGCTCCGAAGGACGACCGATGGACCAGCTGATCTCCGGCGCGACGCACGACCCGCACGCGCTGCTCGGCGCGCACCCCGCCGACGGCTCGACGACGATCCGCACGATGCGCCGGGGCGCCGGCGACGTCGCCCTGATCGTCGGCGACGAGCGGCACCCGATGAAGCGGGTGCACGACGTGGGTGTCTTCGAGGCGCAGGTCGACGGCACCGTGCTCGACTACCGGGTGGAGGTCGACGGCACCGCCCACGACGACCCGTACCGCTACCCGCCGACCCTCGGTGAGCTGGACCTGCACCTGATCCGCGAGGGCCGGCACGAGCGACTGTGGGAGGCGCTCGGCGCCCGGGTCTTCGACGAGGGCGTGGCGTTCAGCGTCTGGGCGCCCAACGCCCGTGGGGTGCGGGTGATCGGCGACTTCACCGGCTGGGGTCCCGACGACGGCTGGCCGATGCGGTCGCTCGGCTCCAGCGGGGTGTGGGAGCTGTTCGTCCCCAACGCCCGGGCCGGGGCCCGCTACAAGTACCGGGTGCTGGGCGCCGACGGGCAGTGGCGGGACAAGGCCGACCCCCTCGCCGCGTACGCCGAGGTGCCGCCGGCCACCGCCTCGGTGGTGCACCACTCGACGTACCGGTGGGACGACGCGGACTGGCTGGCCCGGCGGGCCGAACGACAGCCGCACCAGGAACCGATGAGCGTCTACGAGGTGCACCTTGGTTCGTGGCGGCCCGGCCTGGGCTACCGCCAACTGGCCGAGCAACTCACCGCGTACGTGACCGAACTGGGCTTCACGCACGTGGAGTTCCTGCCGGTGATGGAGCACCCGTTCGGCGGCTCCTGGGGCTACCAGGTGACCGGCTACTACGCGCCGACCTCCCGATTCGGCGACCCGGACGAGTTCCGCCACCTCGTCGACCGGCTGCACGCCGCCGGCATCGGCGTACTCCTGGACTGGGTGCCCGCGCACTTCCCGAAGGACGAGTGGGCCCTCGCGCGCTTCGACGGCACCCCGCTCTACGAGCACCCCGACCCGCGGCGCGGCGAGCACCCCGACTGGGGCACGTACGTCTTCGACTTCGGCCGCAACGAGGTACGCAACTTCCTGGTCGCCAACGCGCTCTACTGGTGCGACCAGTTCCACGTCGACGGGCTGCGGGTCGACGCGGTCGCCTCGATGCTCTACCTGGACTACTCCCGCAACCACGGCGAGTGGGCCCCGAACAAGTACGGCGGCCGGGAGAACCTGGAGGCCATCGCGCTCATGCAGGAGGTGAACGCGACCGTCTACAAGCACCACGCCGGCGTCGTCATGATCGCCGAGGAGTCCACCGCCTGGCCGGGCGTCACCCGCCCCACCGCCGACGGCGGGCTGGGCTTCGGGTTCAAGTGGAACATGGGCTGGATGCACGACACCCTGCTCTACACCTCGAAGGACCCGATCTACCGCCAGCACCACCACCACCAGCTCACCTTCTCCCTGGCGTACGCCTGGAGCGAGAACTACGTGCTGCCGATCAGCCACGACGAGGTGGTGCACGGCAAGGGCTCACTGGCCGGCAAGATGCCCGGTGACACCTGGCAGCGGCTGGCGAACGTGCGGGCGCTGCTGGCGTACATGTGGGCCCACCCCGGCAAGCAACTGCTCTTCATGGGCTCCGAACTGGCCGACGACCGGGAGTGGAGCGAGGAGCGCGGCCTCGACTGGTACCTGCTGCACGACCCGGCCCGCGCCGGCGTGCAACGACTCGTCGGTGACCTCAACCGGGTCTACCGGGAAACTCCGGCGCTCTGGGCCCAGGACACCGAGCCGGCCGGGTTCCGCTGGATCGCCGGCGACGACGTCGCCAACAACACCGTGTCGTTCGTCCGGATCGCCCCGGACGGCTCGACGCTGGTGTGCGTGGCGAACTTCTCCGCCCAGCCACTGCACGACTACCGGATCGGCCTGCCGGCCGGCGGGACGTGGACCGAGGTGCTCAACACCGACGCCCACCACTACGGCGGTTCCGGGGTGGGCAACATGGGTGCGGTGCACGCCGAGGACGTGCCGTGGCACGGAATGGTCGCCTCGGCGGCCCTCCAGGTCCCCCCGCTCGGTGCCATCTGGCTCCGCCAGGGCTGACCCGTGCCGCCACCGGCACCGGCCGAACACCCGGCCGGCCTGGACCGTGGCGACGACAAGCTCGGGGGAAAGAGCCTTACGGCAGATATGTCTCTCGCTGTACTAGCGTTGGTGGTGTGAACAGTCGTCCTGCGAGGTATGAGCCGTTGACGATGGCGCGTATGGGCGTCCTGCTCGTCGGCCGCGACGACACACAACGGTGGCGTCTGGTGGCGGAGTTCCTGGAGGAGTATGGCTGGGAACCGCCCGAGCGCCGCGTTGACCTGCTCACCCAAGAGCCACCGTCTACGGGTGACGAGCGTTGGGACGTGTTCCTTGCGGCAATGACGGAGCACCTTGCCGCCAAGGACGGGTGTGGCGCGCCTGCGTGGGTTGAGCGGCGGACGCTGCGGCGGTTCTGGTTCCCCTTCAACACGCCCGCTGCCCGGGTCGACGCGGTCGTTCACGCGCCTGCGGCGTTCCGGCGGCGAGGCGTGTTCGTCTCTCCGCAGGAGTTGAAAGTCGCATGAGCCTCGACGACCCCCTGCTGGATCGGGCGGCGATCGAAAACGCCCTACGCAGACTCGGCGACCGGTTAGCCAAGAGAGGTGTGGTCGCTGACCTGTACATCTTTGGCGGGGCTGCCATGGCGCTGGCATACGACGCGCGGCGAGCAACCCGGGACATCGACGCGGTGTTCCAACCACACGGCATCGTGCTCGATGAAGCGCGGGCTGTCGCGGATGAACTCGGCCTACCGCATTGGTGGCTGAACGAACAAGCCAGCGCATACGTCGCCGCCGGGGGCGACGCAGCAGCGCCGCGCGTCTTCGACCACCCAGGCCTACGGGTCTCGGCAGCGTCCCCGGAACACCTGCTCGCCATGAAAGTGCTCGCCGCGCGACGTCGGGACGCCGAAGACATCCGATTCCTGGTGGAGCATCTCGAGTTGACCACTACCGAGCAGGTGCTCAGCCTCTGTGCCGAGATCTTCCCTGAAGAAGAGGTGCCAGGCCGGGCAAGACTCGTGCTTGAGGACGTGTTCGAAGGCCGGTAACTCGTCTTCGTGGCCAACGGGCGTGGTCAGACCAGGCCGGCGTCGCGCAGCAGCTGCCACAGGCCGGCGCCGTCCGGGGCGGAGAGCCACTTCTGCCCCACCGGTCCCGCCGACGACGCACCTGCCGGGGCAGGCAGGCTACCGGCCAGCACCGACTGCGTCGGGGAGAGCCGACGGATCGCCACCCCGGCGACGTTCTCCGGGTGGGCGGCGGCGAACTCGCGGTAGATCTCCTGGTCGTGCTGCCCGTCGTCGCCCACCAACAGCCACTTCACGTCGGGAAACTCCTTGGCCATCCGGGCCAGGGTGACCCGCTTGTGCTCCCGCCCGCTGCGGAACCACCGGTCGGCGGTCGGACCCCAGTCGGTGAGCAGCAGCGGCCCGGCCGGATAGAGGTGCCGGGACAGGAAGCGGGTCAGCGTGGGCGCCACGTTCCAGGCCCCGGTGGAGAGGTAGAACACCGGTGCGCCGGGGTGCGCGGTGACCAGCCGCTCGTAGAGCACCGCCATGCCGGGCACCGCGTTGCGGGCGTGCTCGTCGAGCACGAACGTGTTCCATGCGGCGAGCAGCGGCCGGGGCAGCGCGGTCACCATCACCGTGTCGTCGATGTCGGAGATGATGCCGAACTTGACCTCCGGGTCGAGGATGCGCACCGGGGCGTCGACCGGCTCGGCGTCCGGGACACTGAGCCGGACCGTACCCCAACCGGGCGGCAGGTCCGCCTCGACCAGGGTGTCGACGAAGCCGCTGCGGTCGGCCCGCGTCTCGTGCCGCACCCCGCCGGCCTCGATGGTCACCGTGACGTGCTTGTTCGGCAGCGTCGTGAAGCTGCGCCAGCCGCGAACCTTGTCCAGCCGACCCCGCTGGCGGGTGTCCGGACGGCCCAGCAGCACCCGACACATCACGCGCACCCAACCCGGCGCGCCGTAGCCGGTGTACGCGACGATGTTGACCCGCCAGCCGGTGCGCCGCAGCCGGCGCTCGACGAGCTGGTGAACGGCGTCCTCGATCCGCGCAGCCCGGTGCAGGTTCGGAACGGCCAGTTGGCCGGCGGGAGTGGGTGGCACGCGCCAACCCTGCCACACGTCGACAGCCACGGCCACGCGAGCCGAGCCCGGCAGCGCGCTGCGGCCCGGCCACCGTGGAGACGATCCAGCCCCACCCCGGCTACGCCGATCCACCTCGGCGACCCGGCCGAACGTGAAACACTCCGGTCGGGACGACGACGGGGGCGTTGGTCGTGTCGCATCCAGAGCACCACCGTGGGCGATGGCGCCCGCGACTCGATCGGCCGGCGCTCGTCGCGCTGCTGTTCGGGCTCGCCGGTGTCGTCTACCGGCTGGTCCTGACGCTGTTCACGGTGCCGGTGTCGAACAGCGACGAGGCGACCTTCGGGCTCGCCGCGCTGCACATCGGGCAGGGCCGGGAACACCCGGTCTTCCTCTACGGCCAGCACTACATGGGGATGCTGGAGTCGTACCTGGCCGCTCCCCTGGTGGCGGTGGCCGGGCCGAGCTGGCCGGTGCTGCGCCTGCCGATGCTCGCCCTGTACGCGATCTTCCTCTACCTGATCCACCGGTTGACCCGTCGGCTCGGCACCCCGTGGTTCGCCGCCTTCGTGGTGGGTCTGCTCGCGCTCGGGCCGGAGCGGGTGGTGCGCGACCAGCTCACCGTCGTCGGTGGGCGGCCGGAGGTGAAGCCGGCGGTGCTGCTGATGCTGTTGATCACAGTGGGGTTGGCGGCCGGCACTGTCCACCGCCGACGGCTCGCGGTCGGTCTGTTCGGGCTGCTCGTCGGACTGGCCGTCTGGTCGGACTGGCTGATCCTGCCGTACCTCGCGGTGGCCGGGTTGGCACTGGTCTGGGCGGTACGGCGGGAGTTGCTCGGCTGGTCCGGTCTGCTGCTGGCAGCGGGGGTGGTCGTCGGTGTGGCCCCGATGATCGTGGACAACCTGCGGGCCGGGCCCGGTGAGGACTCGCTGTCGGTGTTCCGGGAGGTCAGCACCAAGGCCGGGCCGCAGCCGCCGTGGTCCGACCGGATCCGGGGCGGCCTGCTGGAGGGGGTGCCGCTGGCGCACGGGCTCTGCCCGGTGGACGGCTGCGGACGCTGGCAACAGTGGTTCGGCGTGCTGTACCCGGTGCTGCTGCTGGCCGGCGCGGCACTCGCTGTGCTCGCGTACCGTCGCGCCGTCGGGGCGCCCCACGGGGAGCGGGTCGGACGCGGGGCCGGGGCGCTGCGTGGGGAGCGGGTCGGGCCGGTCGTGCAGCTCGCGCTGATCGCCGGCGCGGCGTTGACACTGCTGTCGTACGTGCGCAGTCCGCTCGCCGCGACCAGCCCGCTGGACAACGCCCGCTACCTGTCGGTGCTGCAACTGTCGCTGCCGGCGGTGCTCTGGCCGCTCTGGGTGGCGGCGCTCACCGCCTGGCGGGGCACCAGCAGCGTGCTGGGACGGCTCACCGGCGCGCTGTCCGCCGCCGTGCTGGCCGCACTGACCGTGACCACCCTGGTGATCACCGTGCTGTTCGCGGCCACCGGCACCGCGGCGTCGCGGACCGAGGAGCGCCAGGCCCGGGAGTTGGCCGCCGCCCTACGCGCCGACGGACCCCACGAGGTGTACGGGGACTACTGGACCTGCAACCGATTGATCTTCAACACGGATGAGTCGGTGGTCTGCGGGGTGCTCGACGGGGACCTGTCGCCGGGACAGAACCGCTACCGGCCGTACTGGCGGCAGGTGGGGCGGGCCGAGCGGCCGGGCTACGTGGTGGAGATCGACTCGCCGATGGACCGGCGGCTGCGCCGGCTGCTCGCCGACCGGGCCGACACCGCGCCGGCGCGGGAGGTCGGCGGCTATCGCGTGTACCACCCCGACACCCCGGTGCGGCCCTGGCGGTAGGGGCTGGTCGTACGCTGGCCGGGCCGGCGCGTGGGCGCCGCAGTTTCGCCCGTCGAGGAGACCCATGCTCATCCTGTTGCCGCCCTCGGAGGGGAAGGCCGACGCCGGCACCGGACGGCGTTGGGCCCCGGACCGGCTCTCGCTGCCCGAGCTGAACCCGGCCCGCCAGCGGGTGCTGGACGCCCTTGTGGCGCTGAGCGCCGGGCCGGACGAGGAGGCCGCGCGGGCGGCGCTCGGCCTCAGCGAGGGCCAGCGGGGCGAGCTGCGGCGCAACGCCCGACTGCGGGAGGCTGCCACCGCGCCGGCCGAGCGGCTCTACACCGGGGTGCTCTACGAGGCGTTGGACCTGGCCTCGTTGCCGGCCACGGCGCAACGGGCGGCCCGCCGGTCGATCCTGATCAGCTCCGGGTTGTGGGGCGCGGTCCGGTTGGCCGACCGGATCCCGCCGTACCGCTGCCCGATCGGCGCCCGCCTGCCCGACGTCGGGGCGCTGTCGACGTACTGGCGCAGGGAGCTGACGCCGGCGGTGGACGGCGCCGCCGGGCGCGGCCCGGTGCTGGACCTGCGCTCGGGCGCGTACGCCGCCACCTGGACGCCGCGCGGTGAGCTGGCCGAGCGCACGGTCACGGTGCGGGTTCTGCACGAACGGGAGGTCGACGGCGTGCCGGTCCGCTCGGTGGTCAGTCACTTCAACAAGGCGACAAAGGGGCGTCTGGTCCGGGACCTGCTCGTCGCCGGCGCCCGGCCGCGCACCGCCGCGGAGCTCGTGGGCGCCCTGCGGGAGTTGAAGCACACAGTGCTGGAGCACGACACCGCCGCGGGCCGGGTGCGCCAGCTGGATCTGGTGGTCACCGACCTGTAGGGGCACCGCAGCCGCAAGATTTGCTCAAGGCTGGGCCGGACCGGTTCCGTAACCGCGTGCCAGGGGCCACGGTAGGGCAACCCAGACTCCGACAAGGGAGCCTCCGTTGACCCACGAACCCGCAGTGCTCGACCGGCCTCACACCCCGACCGCCCCGTCCCCGCTGGGCTGGCTGACGCTGGGCGACGCGTTCGAGGCTGCCTGCCTGCTGCGTTGCACACCACCACCGACCGCCGCCCGGCCCAGCGCGGTCCGTGCCGAGCACACCGCCGGGGTGGAGTTCAACCGGGAGGACGCCGCGCAGCGGATGCGGCAACTGCTCAACCGGCTCGACATCCCGGTCACCCACGAGGTGGCCGTCGGTGGCCTGCGTCGCCGCTACGAGCTGCACCGGCTGTGGGTGCCCCGGGAGCACCAGGGCGCGTACACCCGGATGTTGGACGCGGGCTGGTGGCAGGGGCGACGCGAGCTGCTCGGCGGGCCGCTGCCTGGCGCCTCACCGGCCCGCCGGCGGTTGGTGACCCGCCTGGCGGAGGCGGCCTGGCGTTCGGCGTTGCTGGCCGCCGGGCGGCACGTCCGCCGGCACATCCTCGGTGTCCGGCTCACCGACCGGGAGCTGGCCGCGGTGCTGATCCGGGGCGCGGCCGTGCTCGACGTGCCGGCCCGGCTCCGCCCCGGCACCGGTTGCTTCCTGGTCAGCGTGGCCGACGGCGCGGACCGGCAACGGATCCTGCGCAGCGCGGCGTTGGAGCCGGCGCGCGGGCCGATGGCGGAACCCGGGACGGCGCCCGGGGTGACCCCGGCGTCGGCACGGGGCGCGGGCGTGGCGCCGGCAGGTCGCGCCGCCTGCTGAGCGGGTTCCGACCGTCCGGGACACCGCCAACCCGGGCTTGCGCGCACCCGCCCGACGGCGCACAGTGCACCGCGTGAGTCGTACCTCGTCCCGCCGCGCCGGCCTGGCCACCCTGTCGACGGTCCTGCTGATCGCGAACCTGGCCGTCGCCAGCTGCCGGGACACCCCGACCGACCCGACGTCGATCCGGATCGCCACCGGCAGCCCCACCGCTGTCTACTACGCGTTCGGGCAGTCCCTGGCGGCCATCCTCAACCGGGAACTCCCCGACGTACGGGCCAGCGTGGTGGTCACCGCCGCCTCGGCGGAGAACGTTCAACTCGTCGGCTCCGGCGGGGCCGAGCTGGGCTTCACCCAGGCCGACGTGCTGCCCACCAGCACGACGGGAAGCCCCACTGTCGACGCCGTCGCCCGGGTGTACGACGACCAACTGCACCTCGTCACCACGAGCGGCGGCCCGGTCCGTACTGTCGCCGACCTGCGGGGCCGGCGAGTCTCCGTCGGCGCGGCCGGCTCGGGCACCGAGATCACCGCGACCCGGCTGCTGGAGGTGGCCCGCCTCGGTGGTGACGAGGTGCGCCGGGAACGGCTCGGACTGGACGATTCGGTGACGGCGCTGCGGTCCGGGCGGATCGACGCGTTCTTCTTCTCCGGTGGGTTGCCGGTCCGGGGCATCGAGGAGTTGGCCGAGGCCAGCGCCATTCGGATCGTGGACCTCAGCGAGTGGACCGAGCCGCTGCGCTCGCGCTACGGCCAGGTGTACGTCTCCCGGGACATCCCCCGCTCGGTGTACGGGGTGGACGCGGTGACCACCGTGGCCGACCCGAACTACCTGATCGTCCGGGCCGACCTGCCGGAGCCGTTGGTCCGTGAGGTGACCCGGCTGCTGATGGAACGCCGGGCCGAGCTGGCCGCCGCCCATCCGGCGGCGGGACGGATGAGCCCCCGCTCGGCGATCGTCACCGCGCCGCTGTCGCTGCACCCGGGCGCGGCGTCCTGGTACCGCGCCACCAAACCGTGACGGCCGGGCCTCACCGCGCCGGGGAGGGTCGCAGGTCGGCGGCCGGTTCCTCCTCCGCCGGCTCCACCGCAAGGGTCGGCGTCGGGAACCACAGGGCGGCGATCAGCCCCCGCGACTCCCCCGGGCGCATGGTGAGCCGCCCGTCCGAGGCGTCCACCAGCACGGCGGCGATGGTCAGACCGAGCCCCGCCCCGTCCACGTTCTGCGCGTCCGGGGCCCGCCAGAACCGTTCGGTCGCCTGACCGAGCTGACTCTCGGTCATGCCGGGGCCGGAGTCGCGAACCTCCAGCGCCACCCCGCCGTCGCGGCGGGCCACCGTCACCGTCACCGCCCCGCCCGCCCCGCTGAACTTCACCGCGTTGTCGATGAGCGCGTCCAGCGCCTGGTCGACGGCGGTCGGCACGGTCTGCGCGTACGCCGGGGCGTCGGTCGTGGCCAGCCGCAACGCGACCGACCGGTGCCGGGCCAGCGGCGCCCACGCGGCCACCCGGGAGGCGGCCACCGCGGCGGCGTCCACCGTGACGCGCTCGTTCTCCTCCCGTTCGGCGCGGGCGAGGGTGAGCAGCGCGTCGAGCACCAGCGCGAGCCGGTCGGTCTCCTCCAGGGCCAGCCGGTGCTCGGACCGACCGTCCGGGTCGGTCAGGCTGGGCCCCAACTCCTCCACCCGCAGCCGCAGCGCGGTGAGCGGGTTGCGCAGTTGGTGGCTGGCGTGCGCGACGAAGGCACGCTGCCGGTCCATCACGTCGGAGACCACGTCGGCCATGTGGTTGAAGCTGGCCGCGAGGCGGCGCAGCTCCGGCGGTCCCAGCCGGTGCTGCACCCGGGCGCCCCGGTCGCCCTCGGCGATCTCGTGGGTGACCGCGTCCAGCTCGGTGACCGGTCGCAGCACCCAACCGGCCAGCCCGAACGCGGTGAGCACGCAGGCCAGCACGGCGAGCAGACCGGCCAGGGCGAGCAGCAGCCACCACGCGACGACGGCTCGGCGGATCGGGCCGGCCGGGGTCACGATCACCACCGCTCCGAGCACCTCACCTCCGTCGTTTATCGGCACCGCCACCACCACGGGGTCGGTCGTCCAGGGCCAGACCGACTCGGGGGCGCTGGTCTGCTGCCCGGACAGCGCGACGTCCAGCACCGTCGCGGTCCCCGGGCTGGCCTGCCACCTCGGCGACGAGACCGGGATGTTCCGGTCCCGGTCGACGATCGCGGCGCTGATCGCGTACAGGTCGTCGTAGCTGGTCAGCTCCGACTCGATCGGGCCAGGGCCGCCGTCACGCAACGCCGGACCGGCCAGCGAGGCGAACCGGGTGGCGTCGGCGAGCCGGTCGGCGCGGACCCGTTCGGTCTCGCGGCTGGCCATGGTGGCGGCCAGTGGGGTCTCCAACGCGATGAGGACGAGGACCATCAGCAGCAGATAGCTGATCACCAGGCGACGGCGCACGTCAGCTCCTCACGCGTCGCGCAGTCGGTAGCCGACGCCGCGTACGGTCTCCACCAGGCGGGAGTCGCCGAGCTTGCCGCGCAGCGAGCCGACGTGCACCTCCACGGTGTGCCGGTCGGCCCAGGTGGTGCCCCAGGCGTCGAGCAGGATCCGGTCGCGGGGCACCGCCACCCCGGGCTGGCGGGCCAGCGAGAGCAGCACGTCGAACTCCTTGCGGGTCAACGTGACGGCACGGCCCTCGACGGTCACCGTCCGCGCTGCCACGTCGATGCGGACCGGCCCGGCCTCGATGAGGTGCCGCTCGGGCGCCGCGTTCGCGGCACGGCGCAACACCGCCTCGATGCGGGCCTGCAACTCCACCATCGAGAACGGCTTGACCACGTAGTCGTCCGCGCCAAGGCGCAGACCCAGCACCCGGTCACGTTCCTCACCCCGGGCGGTCACCGCGATGATGCCGAGCTGACTGCTGCGCCGACGCAGCTCCCGGCACAGGTCCGTGCCGTCCCCGTCGGGCAGCGTCAGGTCGAGCAGCACCAGGTCACAGGGTGCGGCGGAGAGCGCGGCGGCAACGGTGGCGGCGTGCTCGACCTCGTACCCCCGGCGGGTGAGGGCGGAGGACAGCGCAGCGGCCACCCGGCGGTCGTCCTCCACCAGCAGGATCCGCACCCGTGCCCCCGTCCCTCGCAGCGCTGTTCTGCGAATGGTGGCAGAAGTGCGCGCGGACCGGGAGGCCGCCCACCCGCGCCGGGCGGGCTACCGGCCGCTACAGGCCGAAGGTGTCGTCGGCGGTGGCGTCCCGGACGCCGTCGGTGAACCCGCGGAAGCCCGGGTCCTCGTGGCTGGCCGGCACGCTGGTGACGCTGACCCCGCTGGCCTGGGTGACAGCGTCGACCAGGGCCGGATAGTCGATCTCGGCGTCCTGGAAGGCGTCGTCGTCCGCCTCGGCCAGGTTGATCACGTGCTGCACGTCGTCGGACGACGTGTCCGGGTCGTCGGCCCACTCGCCGCCAGCCTGGTAGCACTCGTCGTACAGCGCGCGCTGGCTGTCGGTCCAGTCATCGTCGTAGCTCTGCATCGCCCATCCCTCCGCGGCCCTTGACCTGAGCATGCCCGGCGGGAGGCGACGGGCGCGGCGGTACCGGCGAAAACCGGGCGGGCGCGCCGACCACGGCCCCGTACGCTGCTGTGGTGATCTACAAACTGCTGTCGAGCGCCGAATGGGACGACGCCCTCGCCGCCGGTGCCTTCACCGGCTCCGCGGTGGACCGGCAGGACGGCTTCATCCATCTCTCCGGCTCCGACCAGGTGGTCGAGACGGCACGGCGGTACTTCACCGGGGCGACCGGGGTGACAATGCTCAGCGTCGAGGAGGAGCGGCTGGGCGACGCGCTGCGGTGGGAGCCGTCGCGCGGCGGGCAACTCTTCCCGCACGTGTACGGCCCGCTGCCGGTCGCGGCGGTGGTGGCGGCGCGGGCGTTGCCGGCGGACCTTCCGGCCGCCGACGCGGTGGCCGCTCTGCTGGCCTGATCCGGTGGCCGCTCTGCTGGGGTGATCCGGTGGCCGCTCTGCTGGCCTGATCCGTGGTCGCCCTGCTGGCTGACACGGACGCGCCCGACCCGACAGTGTCGGGCCGGGCGCGATGCCGTACGGACGGAACTCAGTGGCAGAGCCGGTCGATCTCCTGCTGGAACCGGTCCATCGGGTTCGCCTCGGCCGGGCCGAGCAGGTAGGTCTTCAGCTCCCGGCGGGCCTCGGTCATCGGGTCGTCACCGGCCCGGGTGACCGACACGATCTTCTCCAGCTCACCGCAGTCCTTGGAGAGCAGGTACGCGGCCCGCGCCGTCGGGTACTCGCGGCGGAAGTCGTCCTCCGACAGGCCGGCCGGGTTGGCCACCACGTACGGCCGCTGGCTCTGCACGAAGTCGGACACCACACTGGACACGTCGCTGATCAGCAGGTCGGTCTGGTTGAAGCAGTCGAACAGCGCCGGCGTGCGGCCGGTGACCACCAGGTGCGCGGTGCCGTCCAGCGAGGACGCGTCCGGGTTGCCGCCGGCCGCGCGGATCGCCGTGACGATCCGGTCGTGCACGGCCTTCGCCGCCTTGGACCGCGACCCGGTGAGCGGGTGCGGCTTGTAGATCAGGCGGACCCGGGGATTCGTGGCGAGCAGCCCCTTGACGATCCGCTCACCCATCAGCACCAGCGAGGTGTGGTACGGGTCGTCGTCGAGCCAACCCTCCCAGGTGGGCGCGTACAGCACCGTGAACGGCCGGTCCACCGACTCGGCACCGAAGGTGTGCACCCCGGCGAGCTGCGGCCGGCCGATCTCGACGATGTCCGAGTCGAGCACCCCCACGCCGGCCCGCGCGTAGCGCTCCCGGCCGGCCAGGCCGGCGACCCAGACCTCGTCGTACACCTTGCTGTAGGGGTTGACGCTGGCCTGCTTGTCGCTGTCGCCGTGCCCGACGAAGACGTGCTTCGTACCCGGCTCGCGGAGCATGTGGATGTTCGCGCCGACGTTCGCGGAGTAGAGCGCCGCGCGGATGCCGCCGAGGTCGAGGTTCATGAAGTCGACGCCGGCCGGTACGCAGATCACCGGCAGCCGGGTGTCGGCCAGCTCCAGGAACGCCTCCCGGCTGCGCATCAGCACCACCGCGCGCTGTTCGAGCGCCTCGGTCGGGGCGAGCCACATGTTCGCCTGGTAGACGTCCTTGGCCGGGCCGGCGAAGTAGAGCGCCACCTCCGGCCGGTAGTTGTCCAGCCAGCGCTGGACCGCCGGCAGCAACGGACCCTGCCCGGCACCCCGACCCCGCAGCCAGGTCAGCGCGATGATGGCGCCCACCAGACCGGTCGCCACGACCGCCACCGCGCCGGCCACGAAGAACGGCGTCGGATCGTGCTGCACCGCGGCGGCCACGCCGGCCGGCACCAGCAGCAGGTTGAGCAGCGGCATCCGGTCACCGGCAACCGCCGCCGCCCAGGCGGGCGGCTGTGGGGCGCTGGACAGTGGACCCAGGTCGATGTTGCGCACCATGGCGGAGAGCGGGTTACGACGCTCGATCATTGTGGAGAGCGCACCCGCGAAGACCGACACGACCCACACCACGGCCGGTAGCACCAGCAGGAGGGTCAGCTCGCCGCCGCTGAGCCGCACCTCGGCGACGACCAGCAACACGGCGGCGAGGTCGCGGGTCAGCTGCCGGTACGACCAGTGCAGGCCCACCTTCTCCAACAGCAGTTGCGACGGCGGTGACCAGCGGGCGACGGCGAATTCGCCGATGATGGCGGCCAACCCGGCGACGGCGAACAGGCCGATCCAACCGAATACGCCACCGACGAGCATGACCAGGTAGGCCAGTACCAGCAGCGCACTCTGGGCGGCCACCCCGAGGCGTCCTGTCAACGTGCCGAACAAACGAGTTCGCTCCCTACGAGATTTCGTTGCGGGCGGTGCCCGTGATGGACCGACGTCACTCCCCCGTCGCGCAGCGGCTCAGTCGCGGCCGGCTCCGTGTGACTGCGACCTTAACGCGAGGGGACAGCTCGGTGTCGCTCGGGTATCCGGCACCATTTCGGGCAAAGTTCCGAACCGGGGCGCGCCCGACCCCACCACGGGGCCGGGCGCTCGGTGCGGGTGAAGCGCTCAGCCGACCCGCCGGAAGCAGGTCATCGCGCCGGGCGCCTTGCGCTTGGCGAACTCCTGGTAACCCAGCTGCGGCGCGGTGTCGCGGGCGTAGCGGTTGCCGTTGTAGACGCAGATGGTGCCCACGTCGAGGCGGTCCAGTGCCGGCGTCAACTCGGCCGGCGTCGGGCTGGCGGCGCCGTCCGCGAAGCCGGCGAGCAGCAGGCGGTCCTTGGCGAACTGGGAGCTGAGGTCGTACTCGACGAGGTAGAAGTCGCGGGGCAGCACGACCCGGACCTCGCTGGTGACGATCGGCGTGGTGCGCATGATCGTCTTAGGGGCGAGCAGCAGGCCCTGCGGACGGTCCAGGTCCTTGATCCAGAACGCGATCGCCTGACGCTGCTGCGGAAGCTTCCAGGTGGGGCGGTCGTGCACGTCGACCCAACTCTTCGGCGACCACATCGGGGTGGCGAACAGCGCGAACGAGGCGACCAGCAGCACCGCGATCCCCCCGGACGCCGCCCGGCGCAGCGCCCGGGTCGGTGCCGGCACGCGCACCGTGCAGAGCAGACCGATCAACGTCGGCAGGGCGAGCAACCACGGCACGCGCCAGAGCACCACCGAGATGCCGCTCAACGCGCTCAGCAACTCCAGCACGCCGGGCACGAACAACACGCTCAGCGCGAGGGCGGCGCCGGCGGCGAGCAGCGCGGGCGTACGCCGACGGGCGAGCAACGCGCCGCACCACAGCGCCAGACCGCTGATCACCCCGACCACGCCGAACAGCAGGGTTCGCCGGTAGGTGTACGCGGCGTCGAAGAAGGCGTCGTCCGCGCCCGTCGCGCTCATCCCGCCGAGCACCAGGCGGGAGACCACCAGCGAGCCGATCGGGTACGCGAGGGCGGCGACCGCCGCGACCACGGCCGCCTTCCACCGGCCGACCAGCAGCATGGCGAACCCGGCGGCGCCGATGAGCATCGGCAGGATGATCGCCGCGGTGTTGGTGAGCCCGATCGCGGTGATCGAGAGCGCCACGATGAGCAGCAGGCTGCGCCGCGACCGGTTGTCGAACCACTCGGTCAGGTAGAGCCACATCAGCGGGATGACCGCCGAGACGAACATGCCCTTGCCCTCGTGCAGCCGGGGAAGGTGGAACGTGCCCAGTGCGGCGTCCCCGCCCGCGACGAGGTAGAGGTACGCGATCGCCACGGTGAAGGCGAGCACCGGACGGCGCGGGGCCCACCGGTGCGTCAGCCGCCACAACGCCAGCGCTGCGAGCACCGCCATGATCGGCAGCAGCACGTACCAGAGGGCCGAGCTGGCGTGGATGCCGACGACGTTGGCGAACGCGCCGTCGAACACCTCGATCGACGGGATGGGCGGCTGCGAGCCCATCGACGGCAGCACGTTCTCGGAGAACAGGAAGTCGTTGAGCGGGATCAGGTCACGCTCGGCGATCCACACCGACTTGCCGACGTAGTAGACGTCGTCCGGGGTGTTGCGAGCCATGAAGAACGACGAGATGCCGACCAGGACCGAGACGACCAGCGCGTACGCCGACTGCGCCGGGGTGGGTGCCGGGGCGGCCGGGGTGGGCGTCGGGCCACTCAGCCAGGCCTGGCGCACCAGCAGCATCCCGCCGACGGCCGCGAGCAGGCCGGACACTGCCGGGATCCACCAGGAGACGTTGACGCTGGTGTTGGCCAGACCGGCGGAGACGGCGGCAACGGCGGCGGCGGCCAGCACACCGATCAGCAGGCGACGGTCGGCGGCGGGCCGCGCGCTGACGGGCTCCTGAGCCGCCGGCGCGCTGTCGGCCGGGGTGCTGTCGGCCGGGGTGCGGCGGCGGGCGCGCAGCACGGCCACGACAGCGAGCACCACACAGGCCAGCAGCCAGATCCGGAAGGTGACCGACGGACGCAGGTCACCCAGGAAGGCCAGGTGGTAGAGCACTGTGAAGAGCGCGAACGCGATCACCGCGCCATCGGTGAGCACCGCCGGGGCGACGGCCACCAGCGCGCGTACCCGGGACAGCCCGGCGCGGGCGGCGGCGGGCCGGGATGCCTGCCCGGGCCGCGGCGTCGGATCCGGTTCGGCGGGCGCTACGGCGATGCTGTCGACGTTGGCCACGGGCGTCCTTACTCGTCAGACGGATCAGGGGCATCGGCACGGTGACGGCCGGGTGTCAAGGGGGCAGCGTAGCGGAATCGGGCAGGGCGGCCGCTGCTGCCGGCGACCGAGTGTCGGAGGGCTGGTCAACCCGCCATCGGTGCCGCCCGGGGGCGGGGCAGCACGCTGTCGGCGCCGAGCCCGGCGGCCACGGATTCGACCAGGTTGTCGAGGTAGCCGTCGGTGAGTGGGAGACGGGCGATGGCGAGCCGCCAGTAGAGCGGCCCCACGATGAGGTCGACGGCGGCGTCCAGCTCCGTGTCGGCGGGCAGTTCGCCACGCTGCACGGCCCGGGTGACCAGGTGACCGCCGATCTCCTGCTGCCGGGCGCGCAGCACCTGACGCAGGGTCGCGTCGATGCTGGGGTTGCGGGCGGCCTCGGCCAGAAGATCCGGAATGATCTGCGACGCCAGTGGGTGGCCCAGCGCGTGCGCCACCGCCTGGAACAGCAGCGCGAGATCACCGCGCAGCGTGCCGGTGTCCAGTACGGGGAGCTTGCCGTGTGCCGCGGCGGCGACGACCTCCAGCACCAGATTGAGCTTCGAGCTCCACCGTCGGTAGATCGCCGTCTTGCTGACGCCGGCCCGCCGGGCCACCGCCTCGATGGAGAGCCTGCCGTAGCCGACCGCGGCGAGCTCCTGCATCAGCGCCCGGCGGATCGCCGTGGTGATCTCGTCGCGCAGCACCGCCGCGCCGGCCGGCGCCCGCCTCTTCTCGGTGGTCATCGAGGGCTCTTATCGCAGGTCACGCCGGACAGCGTAGCGCAACGACGGTACGGTTGCGTCCCGACGTGTTTCGGACTACTGTCCTCGCAGCGACGAGGCGGCGCCCCGCGCAAATTTCCCACTAGGATTCGATCGTCGCGAGCAACCCCCGTCTGCACGAAAGATCGGAGCGCCATTTCCATGGCCACCACCGCGCTGGTCGACCCCGACACGGGCCTGACCCAGGCGCAGCTGGCCGCTCGGCACGGGCTACGGGTCGCCGGTGAGCGACCCAGCCTCGTCGAGTACAGCCGCCGACTCTGGGCCTACCGGCACTTCATCGCCGCGTACGCCAACGCCAAGCTCGTCGCCTCGTACAGCAACGCCAAGCTGGGTCAGCTCTGGCAGGTGCTCACCCCGCTGACCAACGCGGCGGTCTACTACCTGATCTTCGGGGTGGTGCTGGCGCAGAACGACAACATCCCGAACTTCATCGCCTACCTGACCACCGGGCTGTTCATCTTCAACTTCACCCAGAGCGCGATCCTGGCCGGCACCCAGTCGATCAGCAGCAACCTGGGGTTGATCCGGGCACTGCACTTCCCCCGGGCCAGCCTGCCGCTGTCCACCACGATCACCCAGTTCCAGCAACTGCTGGCCTCGATGGTGGTGCTGGTCGGCATCGTGCTGGTCACCGGTGAGCCGCTCACCTGGAAGTGGCTGATGCTGCTGCCCGCGCTGCTGCTGCAGGCGGTGTTCAACGCCGGCGTGGTGCTGTTCGTCGCCCGGCTGGGCGCCAAGGCGAGCGACCTGAAGCAGGTCATGCCGTTCATCATGCGGACCTGGATGTACGGCTCCGGCGTCCTCTACAGCGTCAGCCTCTTCGACCGGCTGCCCGGCTGGGCGACGACGCTTGTGCAGTACAACCCGCTGCTGGTCTACATCGAGCTGGCCCGGTACGCGCTGCTCGAGGAGGCGCCGCTGCTCAACGAGTCGCTGACCCAGCTCTGGCTGGTCGGCGCCGGGTGGGCGCTGGTCGCCGGCATCGGCGGTTTCATCTACTTCTGGCGCGGCGAACAGGAGTACGGCCGTGGTTGATCACTTCGACGCCCCCGTTGAGGCGAGCGCGACGATGACCCGAACCCAGGAGCGCATCCCGACAGTGGTCGTGGACGACGCGCACATCATCTACCGGGTGCACCAGGGCGCCGCCGGTGGCACCACGCCGGTGGCCGCGCTGCGCCGGCTGGTGAAGCGCACCCACGCGCCGAACGTGCGGGAGGTGCACGCCGTCAAGGGCGTCTCCTTCACCGCGTACCGGGGCGAGGCGATCGGGCTGATCGGCAGCAACGGCTCCGGCAAGTCCACCATCCTGCGGGCCATCGCCGGCCTGCTGCCGGTCAACCGGGGCGCCATCCACACCCAGGGGCAGCCGTCCCTGCTCGGCGTGAACGCCGCCCTGCTCAACGACCTATCCGGGGAGCGCAACGTCACCCTCGGCTGCCTGGCCATGGGCATGCACCCCGATGACGTGGCCAAGCAGGCCGCGGGGATCATCGACTTCTCCGGGATCAACGAGCGGGGTGACTTCGCCAGCCTGCCAATGCGGACGTACTCGTCCGGCATGGCGGCCCGGCTGCGGTTCTCCATCGCCGCCGCCAAGAAGCACGACGTGCTGCTCATCGACGAGGCGCTCGCCACCGGCGACAAGGGCTTCCGCAAGCGCAGCGAGCAGCGGGTGCGGGAGTTGCGGGAGGGCGCGGGGACGGTGTTCCTGGTCAGCCACCAGCTCTCCTCCGTACGGGACACCTGCGAACGGACGATCTGGCTGGAATCGGGCCTCATCCGGATGGACGGTCCCACCGACGAGGTCATCCGGGCCTACGAGGCGTACGCGAACAGCAAGTAGAGTTCCGGCGAACGTCCGGCATCGACACGGCACCTGAGGACCGCGTCGCCCGCGTTGGGGCGACGCGGTCCGCGCGTTAAGGTTCATTCCGTCGCCGCTCGGGCGGAACCTTCCGTTAACGCATCCCTGAGAGTGAGGATCCGGCAATGACGCAGGACCAGACCCCTGGCCCGGACGCCGAAGCGGAGACCCCGACGCCGTGGCGGCCCTCGCGGACAGTGGCGGTGGTTCTGGCCGGCGGCACCGGGACCCGGCTGGGCCTCGGCATCCCGAAGCAGCTGCTGAAGATCGCCGGTAAGCCGATCATCGAGCACACCCTGGCGGTCTTCGAGGCGGCACCGGAGATCGACGAGATCATCGTGCTGATGGCCACCGGCCACGTCGAGGACGCCCGGCAGATCGTCGAGAAGGCCGGCCTGCGCAAGGTCACCAAGGTGATCGAGGGCGGTGACACCCGCAACGCCACCACCCGGATCGCGCTGGACGCGGTCGGCCCGGAAGACTGCAACATCCTCTTCCACGACGCGGTACGCCCGCTGCTCAGCGGCCGGATCGTGCGCGAGTGCGTCAACGCGCTCTGGAGCTACGACGCCGTGGACGTGGCCATCCCCTCCGCGGACACGATCATCCAGGTCGACGAGAACGACTGCATCACCGACATCCCGGTGCGCTCCCGGCTGCGCCGTGGCCAGACCCCGCAGGCGTTCCGCTCCCCCACGATCCGGGCGGCGTACCAGATCGCCGAGGACGACCCGGACTTCGCCGCCACCGACGACTGTGGCGTGGTGCTGCGCTACCTTCCCGGCACCCCGATCAAGGTGATCGACGGTTCGGACGAGAACATCAAGGTCACCCACCCGGTCGACGTGCACCTGGCGGACAAGCTCTTCCAGCTCGCCGCCGCGCAGGCACCCCGACTGACCGACCACCGCAGCTACAGCGAGGAGCTGACCGGCCGGACCATCGTGGTGTTCGGCGGCAGCTACGGCATCGGTCACGAGTTGACCGAGCTGGCCCGGCGCTACGGCGCCCAGGTCTTCCCGTTCAGCCGTTCCAGCACCGGCACCCACGTGGAGCGGGCCGAGGACGTCGAGGCCGCGCTGACGACCGCCTTCGAGGCCACCGGCCGGATCGACCACGTGGTGGTCACCGCCGGCATCCTGGAGAAGGGCGCCCTCGCCGAGATGGACGAGGAGACCATGGACCGGCTGCTCCAGGTCAACTTCGTCGGCCCGGTGACCATCGCCCGCCAGGCCCTCCCGTACCTGCAGCAGACCAAGGGCCAGTTGCTGCTCTACACCTCCAGCTCCTACACCCGGGGCCGGGCCCGCTACGCGCTCTACTCGGCCACCAAGGCCGCCCTGGTCAACCTCACCCAGGCGCTCGCCGACGAGTGGGCCGACGTGGGTGTCCGCGTCAACTGCATCAACCCGGAGCGCACCGCCACCCCGATGCGGACGCGGGCCTTCGGCGAGGAGCCGGAGCACACCCTGCTCGCCGCGGAGGCCGTCGCCCAGTCGTCGCTGGACGTGCTGATCTCCGACCTGACCGGTCAGGTGATCGACGTACGCCGGGCACCCGGCGACGGGCCCACGCCGAGCGTGCCGGCGCAGTCCGGGTCGGGTCGGGTCGAGGCACCGGCCGGCGCGACGTCGGCCAACTGACGCCGACGGCTGCGGAACCACGAACGGAGCGACATGCGCGGCGACCTGGTCCGAAAGCTGGCCGCCCGGTGCCTGACCACCGGGTTGGCCGTGCTGGCCTTTGTCGTGCTGGCGCTGACCGGCGCCACCGGCTGGGGGCTGGCGTTGGCCGTCGCCGCGCTGGCCGCCTCGGCCGCTGAGCAGCGGATCCGGCCCAGCGCCGACCTGGTGGCGGAGACCGCGTTGATCGCCGCGGCGATCCTGGTCGGTTACTCCCGGCGACTGGACGACGGGCTCAGCCTCGCGCTGGTCGCCACCGGGCTGGTCCTGCTGGGGCTGGTGCTGCTGGTGGGGCCGCTGCGCACCGCCGGCAGTCTGGAGATCCGGGCGGCCAACCTGCCGGTACGCGCCCGCACGCCGATGATCGCCGACCGGCTCGGCACGGCCCTGCTCGGGCTGCTCGCCGCCCTGGCGCTCGCCGCCGCGCTCGCCCTGCCGGCCGGTGTGGCGCTGGCCGCCAGCCTGCTGGTCGGCGCGGGCGCCGGTGCGGTCGCGCTGGACCTGGCCCGGCGACGGTTCCGGCCACGGTCCGGCGGCGGGTCGGTGGCCGCCGCGCTGCGCCGGCACCAGCCGGAGTTCCTGCTCTACTTCTCCGCGCCTCCCGGCTCGGAATACCAGGTCACCATGTGGCTGCCGTACCTGGAACGGATCGGCCGGCCGTTTCTGGTCGTGCTGCGTGAGCCGGAGTTCCTGGCCCCGATCGCGGCGGCCACCGACGCGCCGGTGGTCTACTGCCCCACCCTGGGGGCGATGGACGAGGCGTTGGTGCCGAGCCTGCGGGCGGCGTTCTACGTCAACCACGGTGCGAAGAACAGCCACTGCGTCCGCTTCACCCAGCTCACCCACATCCAGCTGCACCACGGCGACAGCGACAAGGCGCCGAGCGCCAACCCGGTGTCGGGGATCTTCGACCGGATCTTCGTGGCCGGGCAGGCGGCGATCGACCGGTACGCCCGCGCCGGAGTGCAGATCCCGGCGGACAAGTTCGTGGTGGTGGGTCGCCCACAGGTCGAGTCGATCGAGGTGCGCCCGGAGCCCGCGCGAGGGTTGGCGCACCCGACCGTGCTCTACACGCCGACCTGGACCGGGCACCACGCCGACGCCGACTACTGCTCGCTGCCGGTGGCCGAGAGCCTGCTGCGCCGGCTGTTGGAGCGCGGCGCGACGGTGATCCTGCGAGCCCACCCGTACACCAGGCAGAACCCGGCGTCGGCCCGCCAACTGGGCCGCCTGACCGAGCTGCTCGTCGCCGACCGGGCCCGCACCGGCCGCCAGCACGTGGTCGGCGCGGCGGCTCGGGAGCTGAGCCTGACCGAGTGCGTCAACTCCGCCGACGCGCTGGTCTCCGACGTGTCCGGCGTGATCTCGGACTTCCTCTACTCCGGAAAGCCGTACGCGGTCACCGACATGGGCGACGAGGGTGACCGGTTCGTGGAGCGGTTCCCGCTGGCCGGGTCGGGTTACGTGCTGCGCCGGGACATGTCCAACGTGGACGAGGTACTGACCGCCCTGCTGGACACCGACCCGCTGGCCGAGGCCCGCTGGGCCACCCGCCGCCGCTACCTGGGTGACTTCCCGGCCGAGGCGTACGCCGAGGCGTTCCTGACCGCCGCCCGCCGGGAGCTGGCACCGGCTGGGACACTGACCGCGTCCACACCTGCCTGACCGCTCAGCGGTACGGGTCGAGCAGCGCCAGCACCGCCGCCGGGTCCTCCACGTGCGCGTTGTGCCCGAGGCCGGGCAGCGTGGCGACCGGTACGCCGTACTCCTTGAGCTGTTCGTCGGTGACCATCGGGTCGTTCTCCCCGCGTGCCAGCAGCACCGGCACGTCGGTCGCCGCGAGCAGCGCGGCCAGGTCGGGCTCGCCGACGGCGAAGGCGGCCGGGTCCATGGCGAGGCGCCACCGGCCGTCGACCTGGCGCAGCCCGGCGTCCACCACCGGGTGGTCCGGCGAGACCAGGCCGGCCAGCCCGGAGACCCGCAGGTAGCGGCGAGCCGCCTCGGTGCGGCTGGCGAACCAGCTCACCGGGCGGGCGGCGACTTCGGCGGCGCGGGTCAGCTCAGCGGGTGACCAGAGTGCCTTGATGCCCAGCCCGACGACCGCGTCCACCGGCGTTCCGGCGTCGCGGGCGGCAAGCGCGAGACCGACCACCCCGCCCAGCGAGTGCCCGAGCACCACCAACCGGTCGTCGGGGGCGAGCGCCTGCGCGACCTGCTGGGCGAAGCCCGGGAAGGAGTACGACGGCAGCGGCGACGCCCAGCCGTGGCCGGCGAGGTCCGGTGCCAGCCACCGCCCGGGCCAGTGCTGCTCGAGGTACGGGGCCCAGGGCAACCACACGTCCCCGGTCGCTCCCATGCCGTGCAGCAGCAGCAGGACCGGCCTGCGGCCGGCGTGACCACCCGTCTTCTCCACCACGGCCGCAGTCTCCCACGGTTCACGGTCGGGTACGAGAGCCGTCGATGACGGGACCACGCGGACAGACGCCGCGGGCGCCGGCCCCTTGTGGAGGACGGCGCCCGCGGCGGTCAGCGTGCCCGGGTCAGGCGGAGTAGCCCCGGCTGGTGATCCAGTTGGCCAGGTCGATCGTGGTGATCCAGTACGACGGGTCGGCCGGGTTCGCCGAGTCGGCGATGCGTACGGTGCGGCCGTTGTCCTTGTAGCCCACGACGGCGATGTAGTGCCCGCCGCCGTAGGAGTGCCAGCCGCCGTCGGTGTCGGTGGCGTCGCCGACGACGTTGGCCACCACGCCCCGGCCGTCGGTGATGGCCTTCACCACGTCGGCCTGGAGCCGGTCCATCTGGGCCGGGCTGGGCGCGCCGGGGAACATCCGGGTCCGGTACGGGGAGCCCTTCACCTCGGCGTTGAGCACTCGGGTGGTGTCCTCGGCCGAGTTGGTGCCCATCTCGGTGGTGCCCAGCTCGGCGCCGAGCTCCTCCTGGGTGCGGTCGATGCCGGCGGCGCTGAGCGCGTTCCGGGTGGCCGCCGGGCCGCAGTTGTAGTAGGTGTTCTGCGCCTCGTAGTCGTAGTCGAGCACCTTGGTCGCGGGCGGCTTCGGCCGCTCCGGCTTCCGGGTGAGGTCCGGGTTGCTGCTGGCCTTGGCGGCGGGCGACGCGGCGCTGGTGGCCGGGGCGGCAGTGGTCGGTGCGGCGCTGGCCGAGGGGGAAGCCTCCCGAGCCTCGCCGCGGGAGGCGGCGACGTCGCTGCGCATCTCGGCGACAGTGGTCGCGGTGCGCTGGCCGGCCGGGGCGTCGTCGGCAGTGGTGAGCAGGGCGCCGGTGGTGGTGGCGATCGCGAGGGCCGCGGCGGAGGCGGCGACGATCTGGTACGGGCGCTCGGTGGCGAGGCGGCGGAGCTGACGCTGCAGGGTGTGCTTCACGGGGTCCTCCACGGATCGGGGGGAGAGCGGCACACCGGGGCCGGACCGGTATCCGGGCAGGCGCCAGCGCGCGGACCGTGGTCCGCGGATGGTGAACCGCTCAGGGGAACGCCCGGCGTGGCCGGGCGGGGAAGGCGATGACCCGGGGGTCAGCTCACCGTCACTGGACGGATGAGCGGGTGCACCGCCGCGCCGTGGAGGCGAGGGAACAACCGAGGGGTGGAAAGGTGCTGCACGAGGATGGGACTCCTTCCGACACCGCCTACCGGGTTAGCTGACGGATTCGGGCGGGAAGACGCCCTACCGCGGGCCGTGGCTCGCGGATTCACCCCGGACTTACTGGTGGGTCCCCGGTTCGTTGATCACGATTAAGCGGGTCGGTGCGGCGTCGCGTCTTGCGATCGGTTACCGCACCGGACGGGACGACACTACTGGCGTCTCAACGCCCTGCCAAGCCAGGTTCACCTGCGTAAACCCCAATTGGCGCGACAATTTCTGCGCGTATTGCCGATGATGTGACTCGATGGGACAACCGGTTACGGCGACGCCTGCGGGCGACAACCGGACAGGCCGCAAAGAACGCGGCCACAATCGCGGGATCAATGCCGCCGATCGCGTCGGACGTCCGATTTCCCGATTGGGTGACCGGCCTCACATCACGGATTGGGCTCAACCCACCCGGGCCGGGCGCCACAGTGCCACGACGGCGGGACGCAACGCCCCGGCCACCGTGCGGCGCGCGGGTACCAGGGTCGGGCGGAGCCGGGCCGCCGCCGCGTACGCCTCCTCGGCGAGGGCACGAGCCGACTCGGCGGCCAACTCCGCGTCACGCCAGGCGGCCCGCTCACGGCCGGCGGCCACCTGGTAGTCGGCCAGCCGCGCATCCCGGACCACCCGGCTGATCAGCACCTCCTGCTCGACCGGGTGCCGCCGGGGATCCCAGCCGCGCCGGTGCCCGAACACGTCGCCGAGCTGCGCCATGGTCAGCTCCCCCCGCCAGTACGCAGCCATCACCGCCCGGTGCAGATAGCGCTCCCGGGCGGCGTACTCGGCGGGGGTGTGCGGGGTCTGCGGGGTGGGCAGCGCACCGGCGCCAGCGAAGCGACGCGCTGCGGTGTCCGCCTCGTCGTACCCGATCCAGGCCCGCTCCAGCTGCTCCTGAGCAGTCAGCCAGGCGGCACGCCGCCGCTTGGCGGTGGTGGCCGCGCCGGCCGCGGCGACGGCCACCTCCTCGGCGTAGCGGCGCAGGTCCACGGCCTCGGCGGCGGCCACCTCCCGAGGAGTGGGCCCGGCCGGGAGCGGGTCGTCAGTGGGCCGGTCCCGTTCGGGGCGGGCGGCCAGCACGGAGAGCAGGCCCAGGGTCAGCAGGAACAGCGTCGACCAGATGGCGGCGGCCCGCGGCACCTCGGTCACGAACTGGTAGAAGACGACTGTCTCCATGGTCGGCACCTCGGGGAGGATGAGCAGTGCGATGGGGAGCCGCGCCGATCAGCGGGCCACTGTGGGCCACGGGTCGGCGGGTCAGGGAGCGGGTGGGTCGACAGGGCACGGTGGCGGGACGGTCGTCCCGGTGGCTCAGCGCCCGGGTGGGGCCCGGGAAGCCCGACCGCTCGTACCGTCGAGGAGGGGCAGCCGGCCGAATTCGGCCGCGCGGACCGGCAGCACGCCGGCCGCGATGGCGCCCTGATCATCGGGGAGCGCCACCGGCGTGTCGACCGACCATGTCGGGACGGACTCCTCGGCGGCCTCCGGCGGTATCGCCGCGGCCGGGCGGGCAGCACCGGGTGCCGCGGAGTGCCGGCAGGAGGCCGCCAGCGGGCCGGCGGCGACAGAGGCCGGCACCGCGCTCGACGTCGGCACCGGGCCGGGTGTTGCCGTGGTGGCCGTGGCCGGGCCTGCGCCGAGCGCCAGGGCCGCGACGACGGCGAGGCTGGTCAGCACCCGAGTCGCCCAGCGCGCCACCCACCACAGCGGACAGGTGAACGCGACCGGAAGCACGCCCCAACGCTACCGTCGCGCCGAGCCGGGCGCACCGACCACGGGCGTGTCGGATCGCGCCGCGCCGACCCGTTGACCAGGGTGGACGTTGTCAGCGCAGGTCGACGTACGGTGATCGCCCGCCGGCCTGACCGACCTCGTCGGCAGGTCCGTCGACCTTGCCGCGGGCGCTGCTTGCGGGGTCCCGTGCGTCGTCGTCGCCGGCCGCGCGTTGTCGGGGGACGGGCGCCGGACGGGCCGCACGGCGCGGCGCGAGCCGGCGCATCATCGGGGTTTCGACGAAGCGGTGCAACAGCCCGGCGAGGATCAGGTTCGCCGCCAGGAAGCCGAGCACCACGGCCGGGCCACGCCAGCCCGCGAAGCCGATCCCCCAGGTCCCGCTCCAGCGCAGCACGCTCGTCATCACCAGCACGTGCACCAGGTAGAAGGCGAACGAGACCTCACCGAGCCAGACCAGCGGCCGGGACCGCCACGGCGAGCGCCGACCCCGCACGTCCGCGTCCGCGGCCGCGGTGATCACCAACAGGTACGCGACCGCGAGCAGCGTGGTCCACAGCTCGGCGCGGATCCACTGCGCGGCCGCCACCCAGGTGACCAGGAAGATCCCGCTGGCCACTGTCAGACCGGGACCGCGCCACAGCCCCCGGCGCATCAACTCGGCAGCCACCGCGCCCAGCCAGAACTCCAGCGACCGTACCGGCGGGAAGATCTGGGTGAACCACCAGCGGCTCACCTCCGGCACCAACTCCTGCGCCGGCCAGAGCGCGAGGATCAGCAGCGGCAGCGCGACGATCAGCGTCCAGAGCAGCTTCGGTCGGGCCCGGCGCAGCAGCGGCAGCGCCAGCGGCAGACAGAGGTAGAAGAAGAACTCGCAGGACAGCGACCAGCTGACGGTGTTGATGCTGTAGAACCAGCCCGGCCGGGGGTCCCACGCCTGCAACAGCAGCAGGTTCTCCAACGCCGCCGCCGGCAGGACCGGGTCGGCGAACCACCAGGCGACCACGAGCGTCGCCGCGAACAGCACCAGGTGGTTCGGGTAGATCTTGGCGATCCGTCGCCGCCAGAAGGTACGCCGGGAGTCGCCCTCGCGGGCCGACCAGACCAGCACGAAACCGCTGAGGATGAAGAAGAACTGCACCCCGGAGAGACCGAGGGTGAACAACGCGTCGATGACGGCCTTGTAGTCCGGCTCGGCGATGATCCGCATGGTGCCGGCGTGAAAGCCGAAGACCAGCAGAGCGGCGATCCACCGCAGCCCGGTCAGCGAGGGCAGCCGGGGCAGGGCCGGTGCCGGCCGGGCGGCCGACGTCGCGGCGACGCTCGTCATGCCGGGATCCCGGCGCTCGGCAGGGTCACCAGCACGGTCGTAGCCTCCTCGTCGCGGCGTCGGACGGCGCGACGGCGACGCCCACGACGACCCGGCAGGGCCGCACCGAGGCACCCTACCGGGTCACTCCCGGGTGAACCGGACGCATCCCACCCGCCCCGCGAGCCCACGTTCCCCGGGCCGGAAACCGACCACCGGCCCGGCGTTAACCTTCCGCTGGGCTGGAGTTCAGAGAGTCCACCATCGGCGGCAACGTCAGGTTCCGGGGCCGGCCACCCGGGTCGTCGAAGGTGGCGGACGTGGTCAATGAGCCGACGCCCGCACCGCTGCTGAGCATCGTCGTGCCCGTCTACGGCGTCGAGGCGTACCTGTACCAGTGCCTCGAGTCGATCCGGGCCGACATCCCGGCGGGCGAGTCGGACACTGTCGAGCTGATCGCCGTCGACGACGCCTCCCCGGACGGCTGCGGCGACATGCTCCGCTCGTACGCGGTCAGCCGCGACGGCGTGCGCGTCGTGCACCTGAGCAGCAACGTGGGTCTGGGGCTGGCCCGCAACGCCGGGCTCGACGTGGCCACCGGCCGGTACGTCTGGTTCGTCGACAGCGACGACTGGTTGCCACCGGGCACGATCGCGGCGGTGCTGGACCGGCTTCGCCAGCACCAGCCCGACGTGCTGATGCTCGACCACCTGCGGGTACACGAGGACGGTCGGCGGGAGATCGACGCGAGCAGCCCGCTGCTATGCGGAATCACCGGCGTGACCCGGTTGACCGACCAGCCGCAGCTGCTGCGGGTGCAGCACACCGCCTGGAACAAGGTGGTCCGCCGCGACTTCATGGACGAACTGGAGCTGCGGTTCTTCCCCGGCTGGTACGAGGACATCCCGTTCAGCCACCCCCTGTTGATCGGGGCCGAGAAGATCTCCGTGCTGGACCGGGTCTGCTACCTGTACCGCCAGGGCCGTCAGGGCGCGATCACCTCCACCCGCAGCGGCCGGCACTTCGACGCCTTCGCCCAGTACGAGCGGCTGATGGACTGGGTCGCCCGGAAGCACCCGGACGAGCGGTTGCAGGCCGAGCTGTTCGAGCTGATGATCAGCCACTACCTGGTGGTGGTGGGCAACGACGGCCGGCTGCACCCACACCTGCGGCGCGACTTCTTCCACCGGGCCGCCGCGCACTACCGTCGGTACCTGCCCACCGGCGGCTACCCGCTGCCCCCGGGCGTGGCCGGGCTCAAGCACCGCCTCGTCGGGCGGGGTGACTGGGTGGCGTACTCGGCGCTGCGCCAGGCCCACCGGGTCGCTGGTCGCCTGCGTCGGTCCGGCCCGGTGGGCGGCGCCGAGGGCGGTTCGGTCGCCGCCGACGAGGACCCGGGGCGAGGGGCGAGCGCCGGGCCTACCCGCGACGGTGGGCTCGCGCCGGAGCGGCGCGACACGCTGGCCGTCGGCCGGCTGCCGTGATCGACCCCACCGCGGAGCACGCCGGGAGCCGGGGCGGCTCCCGGTGCCCTGATTTCCCAGGTCGTCCGCCCGCCGGGTGGACGACGACAGCACCACCGCACCCCGGTGCGGGCGTACCTGAGCAGAGGCCGGAATGACAGCGACAATCAAGATCGGACCGCACGCGGTCGGTGCCGGGGAGCGACCGTTCGTGGTCGCCGAGATGTCCGGCAACCACAACGGCGATCTGAACCGGGCGCTGGCCATCGTCGACGCGGTGGCCGCGAGCGGGGCGCACGCGCTCAAGCTCCAGACGTACCGGCCGGACACCATCACCATCGACGTCGACACCCCGGCGTTCCGAATCTCCAGCGGGCACGAGCTGTGGGGCGGGGAGAACCTGTACCGCCTCTACGAACGGGCGCACACCCCGTACGAATGGCACGCCCCGATCTTCGAGCGGGCCCGCGAGCGTGGCCTGACCGTCTTCTCGTCGCCGTTCGACGCGACCGCCGTGGAGCTGTTGGAGTCGCTGGACGCGCCCGCGTACAAGATTGCCTCGTCGGAGCTGGTCGACCTGCCGCTGATCCGACTGGTGGCCAGCACCGGCAAGCCGATGGTGATCTCCACCGGGATGGCGACGGTCGCCGAGATCGACGCCGCCGTGCGCACCGCCCGGGCCGGCGGCGCGGCGAGCATCGTCCTGCTGGCCTGCACCGCGTCCTACCCGGCCCCGCCGGCCGACAGCAACCTGCGCCGGTTGCCGGTGCTGGCCGGCGCGTTCGACGTGCCGGTCGGGCTCTCCGACCACACCCCCGGCATCGGGGTGGCGGTCGCCTCGGTGGCGCTCGGCGCCTGCTTCATCGAGAAGCACGTGACGCTGGACCGGGCCGACGGCGGCGTGGACTCGGACTTCTCCCTGAACCCGGCGGAACTCACGGCCCTGGTCGCCGAGTCCGGGCGCGCGTTCGAGGCGCTGGGCGGCACCGCGATCGGGCCGACCCCCGCGGAGCGGGAGGGGCTACGGTTTCGCCGGTCGCTCTTCGTGGTCGAGGACGTCCGGGCCGGCGATCCGGTGACCGCGCACAACGTCCGCTCGATCCGGCCGGCCGGCGGGCTGGCGCCCGTGGAGATCGACCGGGTCCTGGGCCGCACCTTCACCACCGACGTCCCCCGAGGCACCCCCCTGAGCTGGAATCAGATCTAACCCCCGCCCCGGCGATCTTGCACTTACTGCCCCGATTGAAGGCGCGAAAGCCGCGATTCGGCGTCAGAAAGTGCAAGATCGCGGGACGGGAGGGTCGGGGCGAAGCCGACGGTGACCACCAGGTCGGCCACCCGGAGGGTCCGCCAGACCGCCGATCCGTCGGCCGGCGTACCCAGACCATGGCGCCGCCACCAGACCGCCACCGACACATCGGCCAACTTGCACCAGCATTCGGCCCGGGTCCAGCGGGCCCAGAAGTCCGCCGTACCGAACCGGCGGGCCAGCGCCGGGGGCACCGGGGCGTCGGCGCGCTCCGCGTCGACGGCCACCCGCCAGCCGGGCGCCGGTGAGCCGTACCAGCCGACGCACCGTCCATCATCGAGGTGACTGCGGGTGACCGCGTCGGCCGTCGCGGTCGGCGACCCGATGCGCAGATGCTGCTCGGCGGCGGCGAGCAGCCCCGGCACCGGACGCGGCACGGCCGCCCCGCCGTGTCGTGCTGGTCGCACCGGCAGGGGAACCGGCCGCAGGTCAGATGGCGGCGGCACCGTCCACCACGATCACCTGGCCGTTGATGTTGGTGTGCTCCCGCAACAGCATCCGCACGACCGGGGTGACCTCCACCGGCTCGGTCAGGTGACCGGTCGGGGTGCGGCGCACGATCTGGTCGAGCTGGGTCGGACCGAGCACCGCGGACATCTCCGAGGCGAAGAACCCGGGCGCCACCGAGTTGACAAGCATCCGGCCGCCCAGTTCGCGGGCGAGCGAGCGGGTGGCGGCGTCCATGCCGCCCTTGGTGGCCGAGTACGCGACAAGGCCGGGGAAACCGCGCTGCCCGCAGATCGAGGTGATGTTGACGATCCGCCCGCGCAGCCCCTTGGCGAGCATCCGGCGGATCACCAGCCGGGTCAGCTGTAGCGGGGCCGTCAGGTTGGTCTCGATGATCCGGGCGATGTCGTCGGTGGCGGTGTGCGCGTGCAGGGAGTCCTGCCCCATGGCGGCGTTGTTGACGATGCCGTCGATCGGGCCGAGGCGCTGCTCCACCTCGCGGACGAAGCTCTGCGCGGCGCGCAGGTCGGTGACGTCCACCGAGCCGACGTGCACCCGGTCGGGGTGCTCGGCGGCGAGCTTCTCCAACTCCGGGGTGATGGTGCGGGCGAACGCGGCCACGCGTACGCCCGCGTCGAGCAGGTCGGTGACGATGGCCAGGCCCAGGCCACGGGAACCGCCGGAGACGAGGACCACGGAGCTGGGCGGGACGAGCTGGGTGTCGACGGGCTCAGACATCGCTCTTCAGGGTCTCCTTGACGGGAATGTCGGTCAGGACGCGAATGCGGCGCGGCACCGCGTGCTCGGGGAGCCGGTCGGCGCACCAGCGGACCAGCGCGGCCTCGTCCGGCACACCGGTGTCCACGCCGGACGGGTCGGCAGCGGCGAGGACCACCTCGGCGACCACCATCCGCCCGAGCACCGGGGCGCGGCGGCCGGTCACCCTGGCCCAGGCCACCGCCGGATGACCGGCGAGCACGCCGCGGACCACACCGGCGGAAACCTTGCTACCACCGACGTTGATCTCGTCGGAGTCCAGTCGGCCGGTGATCAGCACCCGGCCGTCGAGCACCTGCACCCGGTCCCCGGTGCGGATCGGGCCGGCGAGACCGGCCCCGTGGTACGGGGAGGTGACCACCAGCTCGTCGTCGCGGACGGAGAGCGTCGGCCGGCCCGGGGTTTCCCGGTCCAGCCAGTCGACCGGGAACCCGGCCCGCCCGTCGTGCACCACAATGGACGCCCCCACCTCGGAGGACGCGTAGATCCAGGAGATCCGTGCCGCCGGGAAGACCTCCCGCAGCTGGTCCAGGATCGCCTGGTCCACCGGTTCCCCACCGAGGGTGATCTGGCGCAGCGGCACCCGGCCCAGCGCCTCGGCGTCGCGGTAGAGGGTGCGCCGCCAGAAGGTCGGGGTGCCGGAGGCCGCGTCCACACGGTGGGCGGCCGCGACAGTGGGCCAGTCGTCCAACTCGTCGGGCTCGACCACCACCAGGTGCTGACCGGGCTGGGTCAGCGACAGGGTGACGACCTGCCACCAGGCGTACGTCCCGGGGGCGTACGGGCAGAGCCAGGTCCGGTCGGGCTGGTCGGCCCGCACTGTGGTCAGCGTGTCGAGGGTGTGCCCGACCCGCTTCGGACGCCCGGTGGAGCCCGAGGTCAGCAGCCAGAGCCGGCCCGGCTCGGCGGCTCGCGGCCGGGCCGGTGCGCTCGGGTGCACGCCGTCGCCGTCGAGGACGCCGACGGTGAACCCGGCCTCCAGCAGCTCGGCGCGCATCACCGCGTCGACTCGACTCGCGGTGCTGAGCAGCAGCTCGGTGCCGTGCACGGCGTGCTGCCGCGCCGCGGTGAGCGCGTGCACGGCCGAGCGGGCGAGCACCGCCGCCGGGTCGGGCAGGGTGGGCGTCGGCAGCGAACGCCAGGTGAGCGCGGTGCCACCGACGACGAGCCGGTTGTCGACACCGGCCGGCTCCGGGCTGGCGGGGACGGGGTGGCGCGACGTCGCGACGGTCACTGGTGTTGAAGCTCGACGAGGAAGTCGAGGACGTCCCCGACGGTGGCGATGCGACGCAGCCCGGGGGCGTCGAAGTTGAGCTCCTCCCCCGTCTCGTCCTCCACCCGCAGGGCCAGCTCGGAGAAGTCGAGCGACCGGAAGCCGATCTCCCGCAACTGCGCCGCGTCGTCCGCGGGCAGCTCCTTGTCCTGATTCTTCAACACCTGAGCCATGAGGTCGCGGATCTGCGCGCGACTCAATTCGTTCATGCGCCGCAGTCTACAACCCAACGAATGCATATCTGATTTCCCGGTAGGCCCGGGTAAGGTGCCGGAACCCGACGTGAACGGCTAGGAAAGCGAGACGCACGTGCTGCGCGAAGCGACGACGGACGACGTTCATCTGATGTTGTCCTGGCGTAATCAGGAAACCAATCGACAGGTCAGCAAGACCAGTCACGAGATCACCGCCGAGGAGCACGCCCGGTGGTGGTCGGCGGTCCGCGACGATCCGTCCCGGCGGGTGCTGGTGTACGTCCGCGACGACCTGCCCTGCGGTGTGGTCACCTTCTTCGACCTGCGGTTGGACGGCCCCCGCACCGGCGCCTGGGGCTTCTACCTCGACGCCGATGGGCTGGACGGGCGGGGCGAGACACTGCCGGCCTGGCTGGGGGTCATGCGGGAGGCCGTCGAGTACGCCTTCGACGGGTTGCACCTGGACCGACTCGACGGCGAGGTGCTCGGCCACAATACCGTCGTACGGCAGATGAACCGACGTTTCCGATTCGTCGAGGGCACCCCGCGACAGGAGCTGTCCGACGGCCGGGAAATCACCGTCATCCCGATTTCCCTGGCTCGGGCGGACCGTCGCCAACGCTGATTGTCGGACCTTTTCCGCGATGGACGGGAACCATTAACCGACAGTGCTCCCGGTGGACATCCGCCGTTAACGAACAGCGGTGTCCACCGGGCGCGGTGGGTCAGCCCCGCCGCCAGGCCGCCCAGCGCTGCTCCGGGTTGCCACCGAGCCGGACGAAGCCGTAAGCCGTGCCGTTCCAGTCGTCGATCTGCCCGGGTGCCCAGCGGGCGAACACGACCTGCGCCGCGGCCGGCGGCTGCTTGTCGCCGAACCACCGGACGTCGGTCCAGGTCACCTGGTGGCTGAGGTTGAACCGGAGGACGTAGTGCACGCCGGTCGAGGCCCACACCCGCTCACCGGGGCGTACGCCGACGTCGGCCACCCGGGGCGTCGGGGCGGTGCTCTCGGCGGCCGGTCGCACGATCCGTTCGTCGATCACCTGCATCGTGACGAGGTTGACCACCACGAGGGCGCCGAGGATCGGCAGCCGCAGGCGGGGCACCCGGGCCGCGGCGACGAGCAGCACACAGCCGGCGATGCCGACCAGCGACCCGACCACCGGTCGCAGCTCACGCCAGCCCCCGGTCAACGCCACCAGGTCCGGCGCGCTGAAACCGCCGTAGCGCAGCTGGTGGCCCTGGCTGGCCACGTACGCGAGTCGGGCCGCGATCAGCGCACCGCCACCGACCAGCAGCGCCACCGCGACGGCCGCCCGGCGCAGCACCACCCGCCACCCGGCGGTGAACAGCACCCCCAGCCCGACCAGCAGCCAGAACGGCGCGAGCATCTGCACGTACCGGCCGTAGATCGCGTCCAGCGGCTTGCCGGTGATGCCGGACAGGATCACCGACGCTCCCCCGGCCACCCCGACGGTCACCACCAGCGCCACGCCCATCGTCCAGCGGGCCGCGTCGCCGTGCCGTGGACGCCACAGCTCGCGGACCGCCCCGGCCCAGGCCACCCCGGCCAGTCCGAACGTGATCACCACGAGGTACCAGAGCTGGGTGGTGACCGCGGCGCTCACCCGGACCACGCCCTGGGCGGAGGCGATCGCGTCGAGCGTGCTGCCGCCGGGAGTGCTGCCGAGCAGGTAGACCTTGCCGCCGAGGTAGCGGATGGCGGCTTCGTTGACCAGCGCCATGGCGAGCACCGGCAGCAGCGCCGCGAGCACCACGGGCGGGCTGATCCGGCGGCGAACGAACAGCAGCAGGACCAGCCCGGCGTGCACGGCCACGATCACCAGGCCACGGGAGTGCAGCAGGTGGAACCCGCCGACCAGCAGGCCCACCGTGGCGGCGGCGAGCGGGCCGGGCCGGGTGATCCAACGGTGCACGGCGAGCAGCCAGGCGACCACGAGCGGCGCCATCACCGCGTCGATCATGGCGACGCCCGCGTAGAAGGCGGTGGCCGGCAGGGTCGCCGCAACCACCGCGCCGAGCAGCGCGTACGAGCGGCGCAGCTGGAACAGGCGACGACCGAACAGGTACGCCAGCGGCAGCAGCGTCGAGTTCACCATCGCGTTGATCAGCTGGACGATCCGGTAACTGTCGGTGAAGTGCCGGTCCCCGAGGAACGCCGGCGAGATCAGCATCGGGTAGCCGACCCGGCGCAGCAGGTCGTTCTCGCTGCTGAAGCCTCCCGGGCCGCCGGCCAACGCGCGGGCGGTGTTCAGGTAGCTGTCCTCGTCGGTGTGGGCGATGGGCAGCACGACGTGCCGGGACCACCACATCCGCCAGGCCACGCTGAGCACCCAACCGACGACCAGCAGCAGCGGCACCAGCCAACGTCGGGCCGGCGGGCCGCTCGGCGTCTCGGCCACCACCACCGGCCGTTCGATCACGTCACTACCGGGTGCCATGAACGCCTCCAGAGTTGCCGGCCGGACCGGGCCCGCGCTGATCCGACGGGCCACCGGCCGGCGTCGGTGACGCCCGGGGTGGCCCGCTCGCACCGAGGCGGTGTGGATGTCGGGTGAACGTGGGACCCGGCTGCGCGTCGGGCCGCCGGGTCGTTCGCGCGGTCACTGTAACGGCCCGGTCCGACCAGGTCAGCCCACATCCGGGCCGGTCGGAAGTGTTCGCCTAAGCGGTGTTCGGCATTCACGGGAGCAGGGGTTGTGGTTCACCCGCGAGCGCCGAGGAGTTAACCCGGCATGGCTAGCGTGTCACCCCGGTCGGCCGGCCCAGGGCCGCTCGTTCATCCACGAACACGGGAGCACCACATTGAGTGAGTTGAATGGATCGTCCATTCTGATCACCGGCGGAACTGGTTCCTTCGGCAGGACGTTCCTCCGGCACATCCTCAACGAGGCCGACCCCGCCCGCGTGGTGGTGTTCTCCCGCGACGAGCTCAAGCAGTACGAGCTGCGCCAGCAACTCGGCGACGACCCGCGGCTGCGCTGGTTCATCGGCGACATCCGGGACCGGCACCGCCTCACCCGGGCCATGCACGGCGTCGACCACGTGGTGCACGCGGCCGCGCTGAAGCAGGTGGACACCGCGGAGTACAACCCCTCGGAGTACATCGCCACCAACATCACCGGCTCGCAGCACGTCGTCGACGCGGCGATCGAGGCCGGCGTCAAGAAGGTCATCGCGCTCTCCACCGACAAGGCGTCCAGCCCGATCAACCTGTACGGGGCGACGAAGCTGGTCGGTGACAAGCTGTTCGTCTCGGCCAACCACTACGCCGCCCAGCACCCCACCCGGTTCTCGGTGGTGCGCTACGGCAACGTGGTGGGCAGCCGCGGCTCGGTGGTTCCGCTGTTCCGCCGGTTGGCCGCCGAGGGCAAGAGCCTGCCGATCACCGACAAGCGGATGACCCGCTTCTGGATCACCCTGGACCGGGCCGTGCAGTTCGTCATGGACTCGTTCGGCCAGATGCAGGGCGGCGAGCTGTTCGTGCCGCGCATCCCGAGCATGCGCATCCTCGACCTGGTCGAGGCCGTGGCCCCGGACGCCACCACCCACGAGATCGGGATCCGGCCCGGCGAGAAGCTGCACGAGGAGATGATCGCGCCCGACGACAGCCGGCGGACGCTGCGCGCCGACGGCCGGTTCATCGTCCAGCCGACCATCGCCACCTGGGGCTACCAGGCGCCGGTCGACTGCGACCCGGTGCCGGACGGCTTCGCCTACCAGTCGGACACCAACGACGAGTGGCTCACCGTCGAGCAGTTGCGCGACATGCTCGGCATCAACGGATGACGGGGATGCTCCCGTACGGCCGGCAGTCCATCAGCGAGGACGACGTCGCGGCCGTCGCCGACGTGCTGCGCGGCGACTGGCTCACCACCGGTCCGCAGGTCGACGCCTTCGAGGCCGACCTCGCCCGGTGGACCGGCGGAGTCGGTGTCGCCGCCGTCTCCAACGGCACCGCGGCGCTGCACGTGGCGTACGCGGCGGCCGGGGTGGGGCCGGGCGACGAGGTGGTCGTCCCGCCGATGACGTTCGTGGCGACCGCCAGCAGCGCGGTCGCCCTCGGCGCGAAGATCGTGTTCGCCGACGTCGACGACGAGACGTTCTGCCTCGACCCGGCGGCAGCCGCCGCCGCGCTCACCTCGCGGACGAAGGTCGTCGCCGCTGTCGACTACGCCGGCCACCCCGCCGACTACGACGCGCTGCGCACGTCGGTCGAGGGCAGCGGCGCGCTGCTGCTCGCCGACGCGGCGCACTCGATCGGCGGGACGTACCACGGTCGGCCGGTCGGTTCGCTCGCCGACCTGACCACGTTCTCGTTCTTCCCCACGAAGAACCTGACCACCGCCGAGGGCGGCGCCGTCGCCGCGCTGGACCCGGAGATCCTGAAGCGGGCCCGCCGGTTCCGTGGCGTCGGCGTGGTCCGCGAACGCGACGACCTGCGTTTCCCGGACGAGGGCCGCTGGCACCAGGAGGTGCACGAGTTCGGGCTGAACTACCGGCTGCCGGACGTGCTCTGCGCCCTCGGCCGCAGCCAACTGCGTCGGCTCGGCGAGTTCACGGCCCGCCGCAGCGCCCTGGTCGCCCGCTACGACGAGGCGCTGGCCGACCTGGACGGCGTGCTGCTGCCAAACCGCAGGTCGTGGGCCGACCCGGCCTGGCACCTCTACCCGATCCGGGTGCTCGACGGACGTCGCCGCGAGGTGTACGACCGGATGCGGGCCGCCGGCATCGGCGTCCAGGTCAACTACATCCCGGTGCACTGGCACCCGGTCTTCGCCGACCTGGGCTACCGGCGCGGGTCCTGCCCGGTGGCCGAGTCGTTCTACTCCCAGCAGCTGTCGCTGCCGCTCTACCCGGGGCTCAGCGACGCCGACCAGGACCGCGTCATCGACGCGCTGACCGCCGCGGTGCGGGGCGGCTCGGTGCGTTCCGCCGCCTGATGGGAACCTGATGCACCACGCCAACCACTTCTACGGCCACGCGCACGTACTGGCCCGGTACGCCGGCCTCGGCGACCGGCACCCACCCCGGATCAACGGGTACGTGCAGCACGGCTGGAACATCGGCGACGGCCTGGCCCCCGGCCACCCGTACGCCGACCGCACCCCCAGCCTGCTCTGGTCGGAGCAGACCCGCCGCCGGGCCTGGTCGGTGGGGCGACGCAACGTTGTCGTCATCGGCGCGCCGTTCAGCTACCTGTTGGCCATGCGCCCCGAGCAACCACCGGCCGAGGAGCGGGAGGGCACCATCTGGTACCCGTTCCACGGCTGGGAGGGTCAACACGTCAAGGGCGACCACCGCAAACTGATCGCCCTCATCAAGGACACCGAGCCCGGCCCGGTCACGGTCTGCCTCTACTGGCACGAGTACCGGATGCGCAACGTGCGCCGGCTCTACGAGCGCGCCGGGTTCCGGGTGATCTGCCACGGCTACCGGGGACACTGGTGGAAGGACACCGATCCGGAGTTCCTCGACCGGCAGCTCACCGAGCTGCGCCGTCACCGCCGGGTAGCATCCAACCGGCTGACCAGCGCGATCTTCTACGGCATCGCGGCCGGGTGCGAGCCGGCCGTCTACGGCGACCCGATGATCCTGTCCAACGAGGACCCCACCTTCGGCGGCACCGCCCGGATCCGACGGCAGTGGCCGCAGCTGCACGGCGCCACTGTCGACCTGCCCACCGCGGTCGAGATCGCCCGCGCCGAGCTGGGCACCGACCACCGCTGCACGCCGGCCGAGCTTCGCGAGCTGCTCGGTTGGGCGAACCTCCAGGAGGAAGAGGAAGACCGTGACGACTGAGACGGCACCCGCCGACCGGATCACCCTGCCGGGCGGCGAGATGCTGGCCTGGTCGGACCTGCCGCAGGAACGGCTGGCCAACGGTGGGCCGCTCGCCGCGCTGGCCGCCCGGTTGGTGCCGCCCGGCGCCCGGGTCCTGGTGGCCGGTCCACACGACCCGGCACTGCTCGACCAGCTCACCCACGCCGAGGTGACCTGCCTGCTGCGCAGCCACCCGGACGCGGTGGCGCTGGCACACCGGGCCGGCCGCGTGGTGGTGGGTGGCCCGGCCGGGCTGCCCGACGACGAGACGTACGACGTGGTGATCGCGGCTGCCGGGCTGGACCCGGTGGAGTCGGTGGAGGGCACCCGGCTCGGCTGGGACGGTGTGCTGGCGCGACTCGTCGCCGCGGTACGACCGGGTGGCTCGTTGCTGCTGCGCCTGGACAACCCGCTGGGCCTGCACCGGCTGGTCGACACCACCCCCTGGTACGCCAGCCGCGACGACTCCGCCTGGGTGATCGGCGGCGTGCTGGACCGCGCCCACCCCGCCAACCGGGACCAACTGCGCGAGCGTCTCGGCGCGGCGGGACTGCGGCCGGCCGCGTGCTGGGCCACGTACCCCGATGTCAACGCCCCGACGGCGCTGCTGGACGCCGACCACCTCGACCGGGACGCGGGCTCCGGCCTGTTCGACGCGGTGCTGCACGGCGCCTGCGCCGGGGGTTTCACCAGCGCCACAGTGCTCCAGGACCCGGCCCGGCTCGCGGTGGACGCGCTGCACGCCGGACGCGCCGCCGACCTCGCACCGGGCTGGCTGACCCTCGCCCACCGGCCCGCCGACCCCACGGACCCGACCACGCCGACCCTCGACCGGGACCTGCCGGTGGCTCTCGTGCAGAACGGTCGCCCCGGGATCGGCGTGCTGGAGGTGCTGCACGGCCCCTCCGGTTGGCGCTGGGGGCTCATGCCGACCGCCGACCCGACGACGCCGGCCGTCGCGCCGTTCGCCAGCCGCGAGGCCGCGTACCGGGACGCGGACGCGCTGTCCGGACCGGTGCCGTCCGGCCGGCTGCTGCGTACCCTGCTGCTCGACGCGGCCCTGCGCCGCGACCTGGCCACCCTGCGCGCGCTGCTGCGCGGGTACGCGGGTTGGCTCGCCGACCAGGCCGACACCGACGGCCGGATCGCCGGCGCGGCGGCGCTGGCCGGCACCGACAACGTGGTGGTCGACGGCGAGCGGTACGCGGTGCTCGACCCCAGCTGGCGGGCCACCGCCGCGCTGCCCGGCGACGTGGTGCTCGCCCGCGGGCTGTGGCGCTTCGCCGCGGGCCTGCTCACCGGCGGGTACGCCCACCCGTGGTCGTCCACTCTCGACGTCGAGGGCCTGACCGTGGTGCTCGGCGGACTCGCCGGCCACGAGATCGACCGCGCGACAGTCAGCGAGGCGGTCGAGGTCGAGGCGGCCATCACCGCCGCGCTGCACGGGCTGGACGTCGGCGCCGCTGTCGGCCTCGCCACCGAACTGCAGGCCGTCGCGCCGACCGACCCGCCGGTCGGCGGGCACAGCTACCAGCAGCTGCGCGAGGCGTGGCTGCGCCAGCGCGAGGAACTCACCCGGTTGGCCGCGCTGACCGCGTGGACCGAGGAGTTGCTCACCTCGCGGGAACGGGCGCTACGCCGGGCCGAGACGACGATCGGCCTGCTCAGCGGATCAATCAGCTACCGGGTGGGCCGGCTCGCCATCACCCCGGCCCGGCTGGCCAAGCGGGGTGCCCGCGCCGCCAAACGGCGGGCCACCGCTGTGCTGGCCCCCAAGCAGGAGGAGCAGCAGTGACCGCCGTACCGGTGCCCGGGGTCGACACGGACGACGCGGGGCCACGGATCGTCGGCATCGTGCAGGCTCGCATGGGTTCGTCCCGGCTGCCCGGCAAGGTGCTCCGCCCGCTCGCCGGACGGTCCGTGCTGGGCCGGGTCGTACGCGCCGCCCGGGACAGTGGCGTCCTGGCCGACCTGGTCGTCGCCACCAGCACCGACGCGGTCGACGACGCGGTGGCCGCCGAGTGCGCCCGCCTCGACGTGCCGTGCCACCGCGGGCCGGTCGACGACGTGCTGGACCGGTTCGTGGGCGCCCTCGCGGCGCACCCGGGAGACGCCGTCATGCGGTTCACCGCCGACTGTCCCCTGCTCGACCCGGAGATCATCACCCTGGTCGCGTCGGTGTACCGGGCGGTTCCCGGGCTGGACTACGCCAGCACGTCGATCGCCCGGACCCTGCCCCGAGGGCTGGACGTCGAGATCATCCGAGCGGCGACGCTGCGCACCCTGGGCCGGCTCGCCACCGACCACCACCGGGTGCACGTCACCTCGTACGCGTACACCCACCCGCAGCTGTTCCGGGTGCTCGGGGTGACGCTCACCCCGGACCGCTCCGCGCTGCGGCTCACCCTCGACACCGAGCAGGACTGGACGCTGGTCAGCGCGATCATCGACCACTTCGGTGACGTCAGCGTGCCGCTGGCCAAGCTCGCCGACTGGCTCGACGGTCAACCCCGGCTGCGCGCGCTCAACGCCGACGTACGACAGAAGCACCTGGAGGAGTCCTGAGCACCCTGAGGGTCGGGTTGCGCTGCGACGCCGGGCCACGGCGCGGCGTCGGCCACCTCGTCCGCTGCCTGGCTCTCGCCGAGGAGTTCCTCGCCCGAGGCGCCGCCGTCACCGTGTTCGGCACCGTCGAACGGCTCGACTGGGCAACCGCGGAGCTGGCCGCGCGGGGCATCCCGCTGCTCCCCGGCCCCGACTCGGCGGCCGAACTGGTCGAGGCGGCCCGCCGACACCACCTGGACGCACTGGTCCTCGACTCCTACGAACTGGACCCGGCCGCAGCCGGCGCCCTGCGCGCCGCCGGCGTCTACACCCTCGCCATCATCGACGGCGACAGCCGGGGCCAGGTCGCGGACCTCTACCTCGACCAGAACTTCGGAGCGGAGCTGCAAAGGCCGGGGCCTGGGACGGAACTGCCCGGTCGGCTGCTGGCCGGGAGCGGGTACGCCCTGCTGCGCGACACCGTGATCAGCGCCCGGCCGCCGGTCGCCCCGCCCGCCACGGCGGTCAGCCGCCCCCGGGTGCTGGCCTTCTTCGGCGGCACCGACGCGGTCGGCGCGGCGCCGGTCCTCACCCGGGTGCTGGTGGCCACCGGTCACCCGATGGACCTCACTGTCATCGTCGGGCGACCCGAGATCGAGGCGGAGGTCGACGATGTCGCCCCCGGCCGTGGTCAGACCATCCGACCGGTCCCGCCCACCACCTCGCTGCCGGCACTGATCACCGAAGCCGACCTCGTGGTCAGCGCCGCCGGTACCTCCACCTGGGAACTCTGCTGCCTCGGCGCACCCAGCGCACTGGTCTGCGTGGTCGACAACCAACGTGAGTCGTACACCCGGGTGGTGCGGCACGGCCTGGCCGCCGGCCTCGGCGAACTGCCGGAGCTGACCGCCGGCGGCGTCGCCGGACGAGCCGCCCGTGCGGCGGCGGCACGGACCCTGCACGGGCTGCTCAGCTCGCCGCAGCGACGCGCGGCGCTCGCCACGCGCGCCTGGTCCACCGTCGACGGGCAGGGCCGGGCGCGGGTGGTTGACGCGGTGTTCGACGCCGTGCGCGCCGCCACCGTCCCCGGCTGACCGCAGCAGGCCAGGCCACGGTCCAGGGCTAGCACGGGTGTACGAAAGTGCTGCTAGGGTGGCTGCATGACGCCTGCCGCCTACCAGCCGTCGATGCTCGACCTGGCCGACTCCGGGCCGACCCTGAGGCCACTGCCCGGCCAGATCCGCCGGCACCAGCTCAGCCGGGGCGCATGGGTCGACCACCTCCCCGGCTGGGTGCGCGGCTCCGACACGGTCCTCGACACCCTGCTCACCGAGGTGCCCTGGCGTGCCGAACGGCGCACCATGTATGACGCCGAGGTCGACGTGCCCCGTCTGCTCTGCTGGTACGACGGCGCGAGGCACCTCCCCCACCCCGTCCTCACCTCCGCGCGGGCCGCACTCACCGAGCACTACGCGCCCGAGCTGGGCGAGCCCTTCGTCACGGCCGGCATGTGCCTCTACCGGTCCGGGCGCGACAGCGTGGCCTGGCATGGCGACACCATCGGCCGATCGGCGCACACCGACACGATCGTCGCGATCGTCTCCTTCGGAGCACCCCGACCGCTGCTGTTGCGCCCACGCGGCGGCGGCGAGAGCCTGCGCTTCCCGGTGGGCCACGGCGACCTGATCGTGATGGGCGGCTCCTGCCAACGCACCTGGGAACATGCCATCCCCAAGACCACCCGCCCCGTGGGCCCCCGGGTGAGCGTCCAGTTCCGCCCCCACAACGTCGCCTGACTCTCGCCCCGTACTACAGACGTTCAAGGCGGTGGCGGACCTCCTCGGCTGCGGGGTCGCCCACGTCCTCGTAGATCCGCGCAGCCAGGCGCCACGCGGCAGCGGCAGCGTTCCGGTCGCCCATCCCTTCCCGGGTGTCCCCGAGTCGGATGAGGGTCTCCGCCTCGTGATACCGGTCCGCAGAGTCGCGGAAAAGTTTGATCGCCTGCTCGTAGCAGTCGGCCGCGCGGTCGCGTTCACCGAGGCGGTCGTAGGCGAAACCGAGGCTGTCCAGCGTCGCGGCCTGACCGTTGCGGTCGTCGGTCCGTCGTTGCTGGTCCAGGGCCTCTGTGCAGCTGGCGATGGCCTGGACATAGTCGCCGGTGGTGGCGAGCAGCCAACCGATCGCGTTGAGCGTCCGGGCTTCGCCCGCGTGATTGCCGACCTGCCGGTAGAGCCGTAGCGCCTCGCGACCGTGTGCGAGCGCCTCGTCGAGCCGGCCGTCCAGATAGCAGAGTTCGCAGTAGTTGTGCAGCGTCTGGGCCTGGCCGATCGGGTCGCCGAGACGTTCGTGCAGCTCAAGCGCGCGCCTGAGCCGATACTCGGCAGTGGTGCGGTCGCCCAGTCGGGTCAGCGCGCGGGAGACCAGCCGGTTGGCGACGGCCTGACCGGCGAGGTCGTCGATCTTCTCTGCGGCCCCCAGCGCGACCTCTTGAATGGCGAGCTGGTCCTGCCAGAGGCCGCGCGGCGCCACGAAGGTGGTCAGCGCCCACGCGATCTGCCAGGCGTAGGTTTCGAAGCCGTTCTCGGCGGCCTGTCGGACCACCCGGACCAGCACCCGATGCTCCGCCGTGAACCAGGCGAGCGCGCCGTCGTGATCGGTCACCGACCGCCTGGCGGGTGCCGGCAGCGGCGGCACCGGCTCGATCGGGGGCCACTGCGGCTGGAGTAGCCGGGCGGCCGGATAGGCGGCGTGCAGGTAGTGGTCGTACAGACGCTGCCGGGCTGCGACATGTTCGTCGCCGCGCTCCGACGACTGTGCGAGCTCGGCCGCGTAGGCCCGCAGAAGATCGTGGAACGCGAACCGGCCGGGCGCATGCTCCGCCAGCAGGTGGAGCCGGGTCAGCTCCCGCAAGATCGGCGTGACGGCAGCGGCAGACACACCGGCGAGCGCCGAGGCCGCAGTGCTGGTCAGGTCCGGGCCCGGATGCAGCCCCAGCAGGGTGAACAGCCGGGCCGCGTCCGCCCCCAGGGCCAGGAACGACCACGAGAAGACGCGCCGGACGTCGCCGTCGGCCAACGCGTCCAGCCTCGCCTCGGCCGCGTACAGTTCGGCGGCTATCGCGCTGAGCGGAAAGGTGGGATGGGTCGCGACGCGCGCCGCCACTATCGACAACGCCAACGGAAGCCGGCCCGAGGCCTCGATGATGTCCGCCACCGCCACCGCCTCGGAGGCGATCCGGCTGATCCCGAGACGTCTGGCGAGCAGGCTCCTCGACTCCTCCGCCGTGAGCACGTCCAGTGTCAACGGCGTGGCACACTCGGCGGCGATCAGGCCGCCGAGCCGGTCACGGCTGGTGACCACGACCATGCAGCGGCCCGCACCGGGCAGCAGTGCGCGCACCTGGGCGGAGTCGCGAGCGTTGTCGAGCACCAGGAGCATCCGCCGCGAGGCCAGCAGACTGCGGTAGAGACCAGTCCGGGCCTCCATGTCGGAGGGTATCCGGGCGTGGGGCACGCCGAGCGCTTCGAGGAAGCCGGACAGGGCGTCGGGCGGGGACACCACGCCGGCCTCGTCGTAGCCGCGAAGGTTCACATAGAGCTGCCCGTCCGGGAAGCGGTCGGCAACCAGGTGCGCCCAGTGCAACGCCAGGGCCGTCTTGCCGACCCCGGCCATTCCGGACACCACAGAGATGGCGCCGCTCGTCGGGGCCCCAGCCCCGCCACGCAGAAGCCCGTCGAGGCTGGCCAACTCGGCGCTGCGTCCGACGAACTCCGGCACCGCACGCGGCAGCTGCTCGGGGCGCTGAATGAGCGGCCCCACTCCCGTGTCCGGCGCCGGCCGGTCCGACCCCGTCGGCGGTTGCGCCGCCAGTCCCGGACGGTGATGCAGGATGTCGTCGTACAGCGTGACAAGCTCAGGTGCGGGGTCGAGGCCCGTCTCCTCCGCCAGCGTCTGTCGGGCCTGCCGGAAAGCATCAAGTGCGCCGGCTACGTCCCCGATGCGGTACAGGCCCACCATCAGCTGGCCCCACGCCCGCTGCCGCAGCGGGTGCCGGTCGAGCAGGCCGCGCAACCGGTGCACGACGTCGGCCGACGCGCCGAGGGCCAGCACCGCCTCGGCGTAGTCCTCCTCGACGAGCAGCCGACGCTCCTCCAACTGCGCCACCCGCCGAGCCAGCGTCGAGCGCAGCGGCAGGTCGGACAGCGGTGCACCACGCCACAGGCGCACCGCGGCGGACAGTTCAGCCTCGGCCCGGTCCAGATCGGAAGTGGCGAACGCCTCACGGCCACGCGCCGCCGCGGCGTCGAACAGGTCCACGTCCCGTTCGCCTGGGCCCACCCGAAGCAGGTAGCCGCCGGCCGCAGCGGTTATCCCGTCCCAGGTCGCCCCACCGCCCAGCGACCGCCGCAGCCCGCGCACATAGGTGCGCAGGTTCGCCGCGGCCGACGCCGGCTCGTCGTCGCCCCACAGCATCGCGGCCAACTCGTCGGTGCCGACGACCTCATTCGGGCGCAGCAGCAGGGTCGCCAGCAGGAGACGCTGCTTCACCGAGCCCAGCGGAACCGGCCGGTCGTCGCGGTACACCCGGAACGGGCCAAGGAGTTCGAAACGCAACCAGGCACCTCACATGTGGACGCTGCCGTGTTCCGCCACGCGTACCACACCCGGACAATCGGGCGAGTACATGCTCTGTGCGTGAGTTGTGCGGGGGTTGTACCGGCCCCACCGTACCTTCTCCAAGGGGGGACCCGGAGCGGGGGGGGGGGGGGTGGCGTGCGCGCCCCGCCCCGCCCCACGGCCCCACCGCCCCGCGGGAGGGGGCGGCCCCCCCGCCCCCCCGGGGGGGGCCGCCACCGCCCCGCGCG